>NZ_CP097322.1:1800000-2400000 GCF_023515955.1 Streptomyces sp. RerS4 | reverse complement strand
CGGGCTTCGACGCCGAGATCGGAGTGCCCCGGTGGGAGGCGGCCGGTCGCCCGGCGGCCCCCGCCGACGGACGGCCGGCGGATCCGGCCCCCTTCCCGGCACGTAAGCCACCGGCAGGAGTCCCCTTGCCGGGCGTACGGGCAGAACTGCGGGTCTGGGAGGGAACCCCACCCAAGAGGCCACCCCCACCCCGGCCCGCCTTGCCCGCACCGGCCGCAGGGGCGTTGGTGCGGGTGGGCTTGGTGGCGGGCTTGGTCTTGGTGCGGCGGTGGGCGGCGAGGGCGCCCAGGACGGCGGCGCCGGTCACCGTCGCGACGGCGACGGCCGGACCGCCGGCCAGGGCGGCGGTGGCCACCAGCCCGGCCGTGCCGTTCGCCCCGGACAGGGCCAACGGCACGACCGGGAAACCACCCGGCGTGTGCTCCACCCGCTTCGCCTTGGGGGCGGTCGCGGCGGGCGGCATTGCCGGGGCGGGGGTGGATTCTTCGGGAGGAGCCTGCGGCTCCACGATCGTCTCGGTCATGCTGAACGTGCTCCTTCACGGGAGAAGGGGGCCCGGCCGGCGCTGTGAGAGGTTGGCGGCCGGGCCCTGCTGACGTTCCGGACGGGGGGCGAGCGCATGGGCTGGATCAAGCGGGACAAGCACGACGAGGCGGGGTTGTGCCGCTGGTGTGGGAAGTTCATGCCGCACGAAAGCCGCTGGTACCGCCGCTACTGCGGATTCGGGCACCGCATGCGCATGTACTGGACGGCCACCGTGCTCCGGGTCCTCGACAACCTCTGAGCACACGGGCCACGGTCAGAGCCCGTTGGGCTCCAGACTGAAGAAGACGCAGTTGGCGTTGGCCATCTCGGGGTGCTGGGCCACGATGTGGCCCCGGAGTGCGACGAACACGTCGTAGCGGGTGGAGTCGGCGGGCGGGGTCCACGTCCCGTACTGCGTCGTCATCGTCCGACCGGGCAGCTCCAGGGTCAGCACCCACATGTGCGAGCCCTGAGCGGCGGCCGAAGTGCCGGTGGCGGGGGTGGAAGAGGTCTTGGAGGTCACTGGAACTCCTTGAAGATTCGGGGTGTTCAGGCGGCGAGGGACGGCGCGTCGGCGCAGGTCACGCACATGCCGAGGGAGGCCGGGATCACGTAGCCGGCGTCCCGCGCACAGGCGGGGCAGGTGCGGCGGGCCGTGTTCGCCCGCTCCAAAGCGGCCCGGCGGCCCGGGGTCATCGGCCTCACCGGTCGGGCCAGGTCGACCCGGTACAGGTAGGCGACCAGCGGCCCGTGCCGACGGCGGGGGCGTTCGAGCTGGGCGACGACGTCCTGCCCGCCGGGCCGCAGGCCGGCGGCGCGGAGCTGTCGACGGGTGGCCAGGCCCTCGGGGGCCAGACGCCACCGGTAGACGGGCAGGCCGCTCATCGGTCGAGGCGGTGGTAGGCGGCCCGGCAGCCGGCGGCGTGGTCGTTGGCCCTGGCCCGGCTGGTGTCCACGTGGTGGTCGATGCTGCTGTAGCCGTGGCCGCACCCGTGGCAGGCCCAGTAGGAGCTGCCGGGGGTGCCGGTGACGTCCACGGCGGCACCGACCTGGTTGTGCATCCGGATCAGCAGGTCGTCCGGCTCGGCGGGGGCGGTGATCGGGGAGAGCTTCACGATGCGGCTCCTTCGAGGCCGGCGGGCGGGGTGCGGAGTTCCTGGTAGCGGCCGGAGACCCAGCCGACGGACCAGCCGGTCAGCTCGGCGGCCACCCGGATCCCGAGACCGACGGCGTGCAGGCGCTTGACGAGCGTGCGGGCCTCGGGCTCGGGGAGCTTCTCCGCGGCCGGTCCGAGGGCCAGGAGTTCAGCGCGTTCACGCTCCAGCCGTTGCTGTTCACGCTCGCGTTCACGGCGTTCACGCTCGACCTCGTCGGCACGGGCCTGACGCTCCCGCTCCTGCTGCTGGCGGGCCTCCAGTTCCCTCTGCTGTTGGGCCTGGCGTTCAGCGCGTTCACGCTCCAGCCGTTGCTGTTCACGCTCGCGTTCACGGCGTTCACCGGCCTCGCGTTCCTCCCGCTCGTGACGCTCACGGGCCTCGCGCTCCTCACGCCGGACCCGCTCCGCGCGTTCGGCCTCCTCGCGGATCAGGCGGGCCTCGTGTTCACGCTGTTCACGGGCCTCGGCCGCCTCGTGCTCGCGGCGTTCACGCACCCGCTGCAGGCGGGCCTCCTCCAGCTTCTCCGCGGCCGTCTCGCGAGCCTGCCGGGTGGCTTCCTCCCGCTCCTCCAGCCCCTTGACAGCGGCGGCCAGGGCCCGCCGGTAGGCGAGACCCGCCTCAGCGGTCACAATCAGCAGCAGCGGCGCGACAGAGTGGACGGCGACGCCGACCAGGTCCCCCACCAGCGCGGACGCTCCCACGTTCAGCAGGAGGGTCATGGCGCCGGTCATCCACCGCAGCGCCACCGGCCACGGCCCACCCCGACCGCCCAGGCGGGCCAGGACGGAGTCGAGACGGACCACGATCACCACGGCGGAGTCGACCACGAGCGGCAGGATCGGTGCCGTCCACGCCCAGTCGTCGGGCGTGTGTGCGGTCATGAGGGGGGTGACGGTCAGGACGGAGAAGAGCATCGCTCCGCTGACGATGGACCACATGCCCACGCTCAGCGCACGTTCTGCGGCGTCGGCTTGAGCGCGGCTGGTGATCGCCTTCACGCCGCGTCCCCTGCCCTTGCGCGGCGGGCCCCCCGGTTGGCGGCGTCGCGGCGGGCGGCCATCAGGCGGGCCTCGGCGCGGCGCCGGCGGCGCACGTCCAAGGCGGCCGGGGCGGGCTCCATGAGCGCGATCTGAACGTCGATGAACAGCAACTCACCGGAGATGAGCACCGGGGGCTCCGCCTCGATGGCGGCCAGGTCGGCGTCGGTCGGCCCGTCGCCGTACCAGTCACCGGTAACGGGGTCCTGCACAAGATCGATGAACATCAAGGTCTTGCTCCTTCCACAGAGGAACGGGACCGAACAGCAGCCCCCGGCGTTCGAGCGCCGGGGGCTGCACTTCGTCAGGGGTGAAGCAGGAAGAACACTCCGGCTCCCCTCGACCCCGCCCGTACGACGCCAAAGGGCGCTGGACGGGCGGAGGAGGCAGCCGGCCGCAGCCTGGAGTGGGCTGCGGAGGAACCGCCGACCGGGAGTCCCGGCGAGTTGGGTGGCGGTGGGTGACGCGAAGGGCAGCCGTCCGTGCCGGTCCAGCACAGGCAGCGCCCAGATTCTTCGTCGGTACACATCAACCTCCAGCAGGGGGTCGGACGTGCGAAAAGGTGTCTCGCCTTCGGGAACACGAGCTCCCGTTGTAGGCGTGCGAGACGGCGACCTTTCGGTCTCGCCCTCCGGTTGACAAGGGATCCGGGGCCCTCCCCCCGTCCAACGCGGGGCTCCTGGTCGTGCGTGAGCCCCTGAACAGCACCGTTTAAGGCACAGCTCTCCCGTTCAGCCTGACCAACTTGGCTAGCCCGGTGGGCACGAGAACAACGTAGCCATCCTGGATAGCCACGTCAATGCATGGATAGCCAAGCTGCCCAAATAGTCAGGTTGGACGTAGCATCGAGCCATGACGTATGCGCTTGAGGCCCTGGACCCGGACGACGACCGACCGCCCTACGAGCAGGTGGCGCGCAATCTGGGCGCCGCCATCAGGACGCGGAAGCTGGCCCCCGGAGAGAAGCTCCCGTCCCACAAGATGCTGACCGACCACTACGGCTTCGCCCGCGCGACCATTCAGCGCGCACTTCGGGACCTCGAAGACGAAGGGCTCGTCGTGTCCCGGAAGGGCAGCGGGGTCTACGTACGGAACCGCACCGAGCGGCCGGCGGGGCTACGGCCGTACGTCGAGCAGGCCTTCGCCAGCAAGAACGTCACGATCGATTTCGCTGGGTTTTCCAGCGAGACCCTTCACGGCGCGCTGCAAGAGCCGCTAGACAAGATCCGCGTAGGGCGCCTCACGCCCACGAGCATCCGCATCCGCATCCTCGTGCCGGACATGGGCGTACCGCAGGCCGCGCCCGTACGGCGCGAGGACTGTGCCGACGACCCGCGGCTTCGTGCCCGCATGCACGACATCATGCTCGGCTACACCCGCAGCATCTCCGACGCCATAAGCGAGCTGAGTCACCTTGGGCTCGTCCAAGAGAGCAGCGTCAGCGTGCGAGTGCACAGCGGCACTCAGTTCTTCAAGCTCTACGTGATCAACAATGAGGATGCGTTCTTCGGCTACTACCCGATCCGCCCGAACAAGGTGGTTGCCCAGGGCGAGACGATCGAGATCTTCGACCTCGTCGGCAAGGACACGATCTTGTTCCACCACTCACTCAATGACGGCGACTCGACCGGCGGCGCTCAGCAGGTCGAGCAAGCTCGAATGTGGTTCGACAGCGTCTGGGAGACGATCGGGAGGGACTTCGATGCAGACACCCACTGATTCTTTGCGTGATCTCCTGAGTCCGGTCGACGCGGTCTTCTTCGACTTCGACGGGCCGATCTGCGACGTGTTCCGCGGACTGCCCGCACCCCAGGTCGCGAGTGAGCTGGCCGACATCATCGCCCTTTACGCGCCCGCCCTCGCGAGTCGGGCGCGTTCCACCGACGACCCGATGGAGGTACACCGCCTCTCACAAGAAGGGGGCGAATCCCTTCTGCGCGTCGTCGAGGCAGCGCTCACATCTGCGGAGGTACGGGCTGTTGCCACGGCAGGCGCGCCCGTGGACGGAGCTGTCCAGGCTCTTCACGCGGCACGCGATTCGAAGCGTCGCGTTGCCGTCGTGAGCAACAACTCGGCCGATTGCGTGAGGAAGTTCCTGGCGATCCACGATGTCCTAAGCCTTGTGGATGACATCGTCGGCCGCCCGGCGCTTCGGCCGGACCTGATGAAGCCTTCCGCCCACCCTCTCCTTGTTGCCGCAGCGGCCCTGGGAGCGGCGCCCGAAAGCGCGGTCCTGATCGGCGACTCAACGACGGACGTCGAGGCGGCACGAGCCGCCGGCACACGGATCATCGGTTACGCCAACAAGCCTCAGAAAGAGACCACGTTGGCCGGGGCCGACGTGGTCGTGCTGGACATGCGCGTGATCGCCGAAGGACTCACAGCGATCACGGCATCAGCGTGCACCACGTCTGCGCCACATGCGGCGGACAACCCCGGTAAACGGCGGTAAGCCACAACGGCTGACACGACTCCCGAAACCCGGAAACCATCAGGTCAGGGACCTACGAGCGAGATCGCACGCAGGATTCCCAAGCTCATGGCGACCCGTCTGGCGGGCGGGCGTGCGCCCCTGAGCCTCGGTCGACCCCCTGTGCGCCCTCTCCATGTTCCACTGTCTGCGCCATCGTCGTGGTGCCGACGAGGGCCGATGAAGGGGGGCGAGGTGACGCAACCGCTGTGCGGGGCGGCAACTCAGGATGGTCGCCGCTGCCGGAACAAGGCGATCACCGGAAGCGGGCAGTGCTCGAAGCACCAGGGGGCTTGGACCGCTTACGGGGTGGCGCAGCGAAAGAAGAAGGAAGCTGAAGCGAAGATGCGGAAGCTACGGAATAAGAAGTGAGCCCGCGCGGCCTATTCGTGGACCGCTGGGACTCTGCATGACCCCGATAGGCTCTGAACTGCAGAAACATGCTTGATGCACGGGGCCTCCGGAGCCGTGACCGTCGAGGCGAGACGGGAGAGTCGGCTACGGCTGACGGCAACGTTTGACGGCAACGCCGTCGGACGGTCGAGGTTCCTGGCGTACCTCGGGGACCTGTGCCCGCCGGAGTCGAGACGCTGGGCGCCAGTGCTCAAAACCTGTCGGACGAGCTTACAAAGCAGATGTCGGCGGTTCGAAACCGTCCGCGCCCACCAGTGCGAAGGCCCCCCGCCGATCATGGCGGGGGGCCTTTGACATCTACATCTGACATCAACGGGGACGGTCAGGAACGGCCGTGCCGGGTCCTGAGTAGCCTGTCCATGTGCCCGACCGCCTCGCGCTGGGTGTCCTGGACGACGTGGGCGTAGACGTTCATGGTGACGGCGATCTGCGAGTGCCCGAGGATCTCCATCACGACCCTGGGCGGGACGCCGGCGGCGGTCAGCAGCGTCGCGGTCCCGTGCCGTGCGTCGTGCAACCTGACGACTCGGATCCCGGCGTCCTTGGCCACTCGAGTGAAGGAGCGGTATACGTTCCGCGGCTCGATCGGCCGTCCGGTCCGGGTGGTGAACACGTAGCCGGTCTCCTCCCACTTCTCCCCGGCGGCCTCCCTCATGGCGGCCTGCTTCATCCGCTGCCAGCGCAGGGGAGCGACACAGATCCCGGGCAGGGGGAGGGTCGGCGGCGGCGCCCCTTGGGGTCATCGTCGTACGCCTCGCCCCGAGCTCGACCAGGGAGACGACGTTCCGGCTGACGAGCTCCTCGCGGCAGGCAGCGGCGACAGCGGTCCGCAGCACCCGGTGCGACTCCTTGGAGCCGCGCTGGTCCGCTTCTGCAGCTGCACCAGGGCCCGACGCACGTCGGCGACGCTCAGGGACTCCAGCCGCTTCTTCCCGAGCAACGGCACCAGGTAGAGCCGGACATGGGTCTCGTACTTGGCGAAGGTCGTGCGCTTGCGATGGGGCCGGACGATGTTCTCCAGCCAGTAGGGCAGCCACTCGGCGAGCTTGGCCGACTGGGTGGGCACGGGCACGCCCTGGTCCACCTTGGCGAGCAGCTCGCGGCGCTTCGGGGGCCGGTCGAGCGGGTGCAGGTTGGTTTGTGGTGGGGGTGGGGAGCTGTCATCCCGTCTGCCGTCGACCCAGGCAAGCCATAGCAGACCAGGATTCTGGGGCCCAGGTCGTTCGTCCAGTAGGGCGCTCCACCTGGGCGCCAGAAGCCTGCCCCGCTATCACTTCGTGTGGGTCGACGGCAGACGGGATGACAGCTGGGGCGCGCTGTGGCTGGCGCCGTCTGGCTGGGAGCCACTCAGGGCTCGAGAAGGCGATTTCAGCTTGCCGGGTTGATACGCGACGTGAGCTCTTGCACCTTGGCTTCAAGGGCGTCATCGTCCTGGTCATCCACCCACCGCACGACAGCGACAGGTATGCCGGCGCTCGCCACCTCCCTGAGCCGCCGTGCGACGTCTTGCGGCAGCGGCCGATTGGTGACGAGCAGCAACGCGTCGATAGGAGCAACCCGGTGGTCACGAACTTGAACGGCGGCCTGCACTGCGGCGCGGAGCACAGCGGTCGTCAAAACGGATCGACCCTCCTTGACGTTTACGCCGATCCGGGCAGAAGCGGTCTGCAGGACGATGTCGATGCCGCTGTCACCCAAGCCGCCCCTGAGGACTGAGCCGGGATGCAACGCCGAAAGGCGTTCTGCTACCTCCCGCTCATAGACGGCTCCCGACACTCGGGCAACAAACGGGTCATTAGATGACCTCGGATCGATAGCACTCAAGACTTGAAGGGCTTGGCGCGCATCCTGGGGTGCCTCCTGCTCGATGGTCTCCGCTACCGCATGTCTGCGACGGGCCATCAGCACCTCGTAATCCTGGTACCGAGCACGCGTGAGAGGTGACCCGTTGATAGCCATGATCAAGAGGACGGCTCCGGCGAGAAGCAGCGCGACAGAGCCTGCCTGGTTGCTCGATACGAAGACCGCAACCGTTCCAGCTCCAGCCAAGAGAACCCCCGCCATCGACGCCCCCACGCGTTCCCAGCGAGTCAGCGGGACGGCGTCTGGTTCCGGGATCTCAGGCATCTCGTCAGCAGTCGACACGCCAGGCAGCCTACTTAGAGTGAAGGCGTTGCGACGAGCTTTCACAGATCACGTACATCGACGCCGCCATCCCATGAAGCGCCCGTCTCAGTTTCCGTCCCATTCAGCTTCGTACGGCGGCGTTCAGCACGGTGCATGCCACGAGCAGCCTGAGCCACCGGCACGTCCATGAACGCAGATGAACGCTTCCGCGCCTGCCCCTGACCTGCACCAACAGACTTGGAAAGAGTGCTGTTCGCCGGCCAGACGTGGCTACAAGTGGCGGGTGTCCGGGCTGAGGATGGCTGGATCTTCGGATCGCAGCCGGAACTCTGCATGGACGCCGAGGCTGTTGCGTGCGGCAATGTAGAACTCATCACGCTTCTCCTGAAACTCCCGGAACGCCCTCATCCAGTCGTCTGACGTACCTGGGCGCATGTCTCGAACGAACTGTTCCAGTACCCAGGCGCGCCGCTGTAGCGATCTGGCTGCCGAGATGGATTCCGCGTCTCCCATAAGGAGCACGGCTTCGAACGCATAGCCACGCTCAAGCTCAGCTTCGGCCAGCAGCTCCAGGCCGGCCTCCCTGGCGAGTGGCTGGGGCAGGTCGAAGAGTCCCTTGCCTGCAGCCATACGACCTGCCAGCGAGGTGAACCTCTTGACCGCGTCGGCATACCGGAGATAGCACTCCAGGCGACGTTCGTCCCACCGTGTGGAAAGTTGACGCCGCCACCGAGATCTCTCCGTCAGGGCTCCACCGATGTACGACGCAACCGCGCCGACGAGCACACCGATCAAGGTGAATAGTTGTCCTGACATGCCCCCGCCTATCATGTATCTGTCAGGAGGGAACATACGGCCGGAGGCTCTGACGCGTAAGGGCCTCAGGCTGGTCCGAGAGCTGAACGGCCTCTCAGCGGAGCCGGGATGAACGGCCCGATGCCACTACATCTCCGGAGCCCTCGGGCAGCTGCCGTACCGCAGCGAAGTACAGCAACCCCAGCAACCGGCAGCGCCCAGTACAGGCCCTCAGGGACTTCCGGGCGGCCTGTATGACCTCACGTGACCGATCTCGCTAGAGCTACGGATCAGAAGGACTCGCGTGCCAGACAGGGCAGGGAGCAGCGGTCAACGGCGGGTGCCAGGGCGAGCCCCAAGGTTCTCCCTGGGCACCCATTTCCGCTGGTCACCCGAGAAGCGGCGTCTACAAGATCGGTGATTCCCAAGCTCATGGCGTCCGCCGAGTTGGGGAGCCGTGCGTGGCATAGCGACCAGTTTCCACCGTGGATGGCAGAGCCGGTGTGGTGGCTGCCGGTCGGCACCGCTGTCCTGATCCCGAGGGCAGCACGGTTCAACCCGTACTCCGACGACCCGGATGACCTCACCCTCTGCCCCGCCTGCAACCACGGCTACGACCCCGTGACTACCACGACTACGCGGGCTGACGCCTCCTTGGGGCCCCGGCGTGAGTCGGGGTCCCAAGGGGGAGCGGGTTAGGCAGCGCGGGGAGCGGCCGGCGGGTGGAGCGGCTCGTGGTGGTGCCAGATGAGGTAACCGTCATCCCGGCGTAGCTCAGCCGAACCCCACTCGATTCGCATGACGCCGCGCTCCATGGAACAGGCGTAGGCCACGATGATCAGGCGTATGTCGGGCGACAGGAGGGCCAAGTCCGGATGGACGTGCTCCTCGTCCAACTCGTCCAGGCCGAGGTCGAGTGTTTGCTGCATCGGCTCCGGGCCGTGGCGACGAATGAGGTCGGCGCGGAAGCCGACGGCCTTCCGGAGTCGCGCCTCCGTGACCGGGACATCTTTCTTGGCGTAGCGGATCGGGTAGATCGCATTGCCGCCGATGATCGCCACCGTGCGGCCTTGTAACCGACGGAAGCTCGCCCCGTCGAACGGTGCCAGGCCAGCAGCGAGCGCCTCGTACTGCGCTGCGTGGAGCCCGTGGCCGTACGCCTCCAAGGTCTGAGTGTGAACGCCTTCGTGGGCGTGACGCGCCCGTGCATGAGCTTCGACCAGGCAGGCCGGAATGGTCTCGGCCAGTCGGCTAGCTACGTCACCGAAAGTCGTGGTGGCCCATTGGGTCGCAGAACTCACTATGCGTCGCCCTCCCCCTGCGTGGTCAAACGCCGAGCTGCACTTTCCCCACGGTGCGGGCAGCGCGATGACCGCGCAAGAGGGCACGGGAGCACAGGCCGCGCACGGACCTTGTGTCTGACATCCGCGAGTGACATCAACGAGGGTGGACGTGAGCGGCCGCGAGCGGTCCCGAAAGCCAGTCGAGGCCAGGTGCCCGCCTGCCGAGTCAGGAGCCTGGGCGAGCTTACAAAGCAGATGTCGGCGGTTCGAAACCGTCCGCGCCCACCAGTGAAAGGCCCCCGACCGGGAATCCGGTCGGGGGCCCTTTGTGTGTCTGTGGGCGGAAGCGCGGGCGGTCAGGCGTTGGGGCGCTTGCCGTGGTTGGCCTTCTTCTTCTTGCGGGCGCGGCGCTTGTTTCCTCGTTTGGCCATGGTGCGTACTCCCTCATCCCGGGCAATTCGGGTCTTCGTCAGTCTAGGTTCCGGGGCACGGGGCCGCATCAGAGGCGCGGTTGTTCGGGTGGTGGGGTGGGGATGCCCTCTTGGGGGGTGGTCGGGATGGTCGCGATCGGGGAGTGGGTGGTCGGGGTCGGGGCGGGGGTGGCGGCCGCCGGGCTCGTGGGTGCGGAGTGGTTGCGCGGCGTCCGGTTCGAGCGGCGTCGGGACGAGGAGCGGGCGCGGCTGCTGGAGGGGGTGGGGGTCGCCGCCCCCGGGGCGGCGCCGGCGGATCCGCGGTTCCTGGACGCCGGCAGGCACGGGGCCGACGCCGAACCGGTGGACCGGCGGGACGACTTCACGCCGATCCTCGTCGAGTACTACGCCTACGGGCTGGCCCAGGCGCGCAGCAGCTTCGCGACCAGCCAGCGCTTCGCCGGGGCCGGCGCGGCCATCCTGCTCTTCGGGGTCGCCCTCGCGGTATGGAAGGCGGAGAGCGCGGGGGACATGTACGTCGGGGTCGTGACCAGCTCCGTCGGGCTGGTCGTCACCCTCGTCGGGCAGCTGTTCCACCGCCGGGCCGATGTCGCCCTGCGGCACATGGCGGCGCAGACGGCCGCCCTGCGCGAGGACCGTCGGGCCGCCGAGAACACGCAGCAGGCGATCGGCCTGCTGGAGGAGATCACCGACCCGCTGTTGCGGGGACGGCTGCAAGCCGGACTGATTCTGAAGCTTTCCGGGGCCGAGCTGCCGCCCGCCGCGCCATAGTGGAGGTATGTGCCGTTCCATTAAGACGCTGCGTCCGCCCGCCATCCCCGAGAAGGCCACGGAGGAGGAGATCCGCGCGGCCGCGCTCCAGTACGTACGGAAGGTGTCCGGGTTCCGGGTGCCCGCCGCGCACAACCAGGAGGTGTTCGAGGCGGCGGTGGACGCCGTCGCCGAGGCGACCCGGCTGCTGCTCGACGGGGTTCAGGTACGGGGGCAGCGGGTGCCCGCCGCCTGAGCGGCCGGCCGTCCGGCGGGCGGGGGCCGTCAGCGGGCGGATGCGGTGCGGCGGCGTAGGAGCCAGGCGCCGGTGCCGAGGGCGCCGGCCGTGAGGAAGCCGCCCAGGGCGATCTGGGTCGGGCTCATCGAGTCGACGCTGCCGCCGAGGCCGCCGCGGGCGGCGCCGGGGGAGACCTGGAGCGAGACGGTGACGCGCTGGCCGCCGGTGCCGCCGCACTCGAAGGTGACGGGGTACGTGCCGGTGGCGGCGTTGCGGGAGACGGTGGCGGAGCCGAAGAGGTTGGTGGCCTCCAGGTTGCCCGGGGTCAGCCAGACGTCGCCGAAGAGGGCGGAGGAGGCCCGGCCGGTCTTGGTGCCGCAGCCCGTGACGTTGAGGCTGACGCGGCCTCCGGGGGCGACGGTGCCGGGCGAGACGGAGGCGGACGGGGCGGCGGAGGCCAGGGTGGCGGGGGTGACGGCCGCGACGACGAGTGTCGCGGCGGCGATCCCTGTCAGGCGGTGCCGGTAGCGCGTGGGGGACATGGAGATGACTCCTCGGGCTCCTCGAAACGACGCGGCCAGGGCACGGATGTGACGCGGATTCGGTTGCGTGCCGTGCTCTGGACGCTAGAAGCCCTGCCGGCGGACGGCGATCGCTGCCGGGTGAACGGGTGACCACACTGACCCACCCGGGCGATCCGGGTGGCTGCCGGGGGCCGGGGCGTGGCAGTGCCGGGGATCCGCGCCGGTCGGCGGGCGACTCGGGCCGGCGGCGGGGGATCGACCCGGCTCAGCCGCCGGTTGTCGGTCGCCAGGACGGGAGGTGCCGGTCGGGGATCCGCGTCGGTCGGCGAGTGACGTGGCGGCCGTTGGGCGCTCGCGCCGGTTGGTGGGCGGGGTAGGCGTGCGGTCGGGGCAGCGGGTGGGTCAGGTGGCCGGTGTGGGGGTGGGTGGGGGGCGGCGGATGAGGTAGGCGGCCAGGGAGCCCGCTGCGAAGAGGGCGATCAGGGAGACGGCCGGGCCCAGCCAGGTCGCCCCCAGCCACTGGGTGCCGAAGTAGCCCAGGGCCACGCTGTAGCTCGCCCACGTGATCCCGGCCAGGACCGACCAGGGCAGGAACTCGCGCACCGTGCGCCGGGTCTTGCCCGCGCCCAGCGACACCACCGAGCGGCCGGCCGGGGCGAAGCGGGCCAGGACGACGAGGGCGCCGCCGCCGCGCGCCAGCGCCGTACCGAGGCGTTCGTGGGCCCGGGTCAGCCGGCGCGAGCGGGCGATGACGCGGTCCAGTCGCGCGCCGCCGTGCCGGGCCAGCCGGTACGCCGCCATGTCGCCCAGGACCGACGAGGACGCGGCGATGACCAGCAGCGCCATGGTGTTCGGAACCGGCGCGGTCGTCCCGGCGGTGGCGGCCGCCGTGGCCGCCGCGGTGATGACCAGGACCCCGCTCGGCAGCACCGGCAGGAACACGTCGAGCAGGATGGACAGCGCCACCACGGCGTAGATCCAGGGGCTCGCGGTCAGCGACCCCAGAGTCTCAAGCAAGGCGGGACTCCCCAGTCCGAAGCGCCGCGTCGTCGCGGGGAGCGGCAGGGGCGGCTTGACAGCCATACAGCGTACGCCCGGCGGAGTCGACCCCCACCCCCCACCCCGCCCTACTCCGCTTCGGTCAGCTCCCGGTCCAGGACCGTGACCAGCCGCGCCCTCGATCCGCGCCGTCGTGCCTGGTCCAGGCGCAGCCGGGCTTCACGGCCCGTCAGGGCCAGCGTCATCAGCTGGTTGCCGAACCACGGGCCGTCCGTACGCCGCCAGCTCAGCGGCGGCCGGCCCGTCCGCCCGTGGCGGGAGAAGCCGCGCCCCAGCCAGCGGCCCAGCCGTGACCAGCCCAGCCGGAAGCCCCACTTGACCGCCGTGTGGATGGAGTTGTGCACCGGGGAACAGGTCAGCTGGAACACCCGGGCGGTACTGGGTATTCGGGGCTCGGCCACATACGCGTGGTGTACGTCCCCGGACAGGACGCAAACCGTCGCCGGGGCTCTCGGGCCCGTCCCCACCTCCTCGATCAGGTCGCTCAACGCCGCGAACGACGTCGGGAACGCCGCCCAGTGCTCCAGATCGCTGCGCCGCCGCAGGTCCTCCCCGATCCGCGCCCACCGCGGCCCCCGATCGCCCCGGCACAGCGCGGCGTTCCACACCTCGGCGTCATGGATCAGCGGCGGCATCAGCCACGGCAGGGAGGAGCCGATCAGCAGGTGGTCGTATCCGCCGTGGCCCGCGAGCGCGTTCTCCCGGAGCCAGAGCCACTCGGCCGGGTCGAGCATGGCCCGGTCGCCTTCGGCCAGCACCCGGGCGGCCCGGGTGTCGACCATCAGCAGCCGCGTGCGCCCGAAGTCGCGCCGGTAACTCCAGCGCACGCAGCTCGGATCGGCGTCCGCCGCGGCGGCGAAGGCGCGCAGCGCGTCCGTGCCGTCCGGGGTGGAGCGGACCGCCGCGTACAAGGGGTCGGAGTCGAGTTCGTCGGGGGAGAGGTTGCCGAGGTGTTGGTACACCCAGTACGACATCAGCCCGCTGAGGATCCGCTCCGACCACCACGGCGTCGCCCGCATCTCGGCCAGCCAGGCGGCGCTCGTGTTCCAGTCGTCGATGACGTCGTGGTCGTCGAACATGTGCAGGCTCGGCACCGTCGACAGCAGCCAGCGGATCTCGGGATCGAGCCAGGACTCGTCGTAGAGGCGGGTGTACTCCTCGTAGTCCGCGACCTGCGCGCCCGGCGCCTCCCGCAGGTCGCGGCGGGCCGCCAGCCACCGTCTGGTCTCGCGGGACAGGTGGTCGGCGTAGACCTGGTCGCCGAGCAGCAGCAGGACGTCCGGTCGCGGGGCGCCCGGCTCGGCGGCGAGCCGGGCCGCGAGGGTGTCGAGGGCGTCGACGCCGTGCGGTCCGCGCCGGTCGGCCGGGGGCGCGGCCTGGCGGCAGGAGCCGAACGTGATGCGCGGCCCGGGGGTCGGCCGGCCGGGGCCGCCGCCCACCGCCGGGGTGGTGATGGTGCTCGGCGGGAAGCGGCAGTCGGAGGCGGGCCACACCAGGGTCCCGTCGAGCAGTACCTCGTAGGCGGTGGTGGTGCCCGGCGTCAGGCCCGTGACCGGTATCAGCGCGTAGTGGTGACCGGCGATCTGGAAGGTGTGGGCGGTGCCGCCCGCCTCGTCGGCGCAGCGCACTTCGGCCGTGCACGGGCGGTCGGCCTCCACCCATACGGTGGCGCGACCGCCCGTGTCCCAGTCGACGTAGCGCAGCAGTGGCCCAAGACGCAGTCCGGCCATCCAACTCCCCCTCCTCAACAGCCCTTTCGATCACGGTACGGGGTGGGAGGGGAGCCTGCCTCCCCCTGGCGGGGGAGAGGGAGGGTGAAACTCCGGGGCCGGTCGGCGGCGGGGGCCGCCGGCGCGTCAGCAGCCGTTGAGGATGTTGACCAGGGCCGTCTTCTCGCCGGAGTCCATGGTGAGGCCGTAGTACTGCTTGACCTGCACCCACATGCGGGCGTACGTGCAGCGGTACGAGGTGCGCGACGGCAGCCACTTGCCGGGGTCGAGGTCGCCCTTGGCCTGGTTGACGTTGTCGGTGACGGCGATGAGCTGCGGGCGCGTGAGGTCGTTCGCGAGCTGCTGACGCCGCGCGGTGGTCCAGGAGGAGGCTCCCGAGCGCCAGGCCTCGGCGAGCGGGACGAGGTGGTCGATGTCGACGTCGGAGGCGGCGGTCCAGGTGGCGCCGTCGTACTCGGAGTACCAGCTGCCGCTGGTGGCGGCGCAGGAGGAGTCGGTGACGACGTTCACGCCGTCCCGCTTGAGGACGGTCTCGCGGGTGTTGCAGGTGCCCGAGACCGTGCTCCAGTGCGGGAAGAGGGTGCGGCTGTAGCCGCTGAGGGAGCCCTCGGCCGTCGGCGTGACGCCGGCCAGGTAGGAGCGGGCGGCGGCCGCGCTGATGGGGGTGGGCGGGGAGGCGAGGGCGGCGGGGGCGTTCACGAGCGAGGTGAGGGAGGCGAGCGCGACGGCGGAGGCGAGGACGCCCAGCCGACCGACTCGACGCGCGTAGACGGCGGAGACGGCGGACCTGCGGGTGGATATGAGGGCCATGAGGGGCTCCCTGATGCGGGGGGTGGTGGCCGTTCGACCCCGGCGGGGCGCGGCCATGGTGGCGGCGCCAGGTGTCGCGGGGACGGGCACCAGGTGACAGGTTGCCGACATGGGCACGTCACATCAAGGCGTCCAAAGCCCGGGATTCAAACGGAAGTTGAGGTTCCGGGCGTGGGGGACGGGCGCGGGCGTATCAGGGTGTGTACCGGGTGGGTATCAACGTGGGGATCAAGGTGGGGCCAAGCTCACATTCCGGGCCGCTTCGGGGCGCGGAGGTCGTCACGTACCCTGGACGGAGCAGAAGGGGAGTAGCTCTTCGCCGGACCGTCGACATACTGCTGGGTCACACCAGCCGGCGCCCGGAGGCAGACCGCGTCAGCGGGCTGCCAGCGAGACCTTCGGCCGCAGTGTCCTGTTCGTGTGGCGCGCGTGATCGCGTCACGCGTGTACGCAACCCAGGGCGCCGCCGTGCCGAAGCGACCCCTGAAACACCCCAGGTCTCTCGGTTCGATGGCGCCCTGCCCGACCGATCGAGGTTCCACTCCGTGTTCAGCTTCACCGTCATGGCCATCGCCTTCGGCGTCGTCTTCCTCGCCGAACTCCCCGACAAGACGGCCCTCGCCGGTCTGATGCTCGGCACCCGCTACCGCGCCTCCTACGTCTTCGCGGGTGTGGCCGCCGCCTTCGCCGTGCACGTGGCGCTCGCCATCGCCGCCGGCAGCGTGCTGACGCTCCTGCCGCACCGGCTGGTCCAGGCCGTCGTCGGCGTCCTCTTCCTCGCGGGCGCGGCCATGCTGCTCCTGAAGAAGAACGACGATGACGAAGAGGTCAAGCCGCCCGCCGACCAGTCCTTCTGGAAGGTCTCGGGGGCGGGCTTCATGCTGATCCTGGTGGCCGAGTTCGGCGATCTGACCCAGATCATGACCGCGAACCTCGCGGCGCGCTACGACAACCCGATCTCCGTCGGCCTCGGCGCCGTCCTGGCCCTGTGGGCGGTCGCGGGCATCGGCATCCTGGGGGGCCGCACGCTGATGAAGTACGTGCCGCTGAAGCTCATCACGAAGATCGCGGCGGCCGTCATGGCGGCCCTGGCCGCCTTCTCCCTCTACGAGGCGATCGTCGGCTGAGCGCATGCGATGCGGGCCGGGCCTGGGGAACCGCAATGCGACACCCCGGCCCGGCGGCACGCCCCGGCCCGGCGGCACGCCCCGGCCCGGCGGCACGCCCCGGCCCGGCGGCACGCCCCGGCCCGTCGGCCCGCCCCGCGCGATCACGATCCGTGGGCGGAATGGGGCCTGATCCACCCCGTGGCGGCAGCCACCTCCTGGGCGATGTCCACGACCAGCCGGCCGTCCGTTGCCACCCGCACGGTGTTCGCCGGGGCCCGCCGGTCCAGGAGGCGTGCCTTGCGGACACTGCCCGCCAGTTCCTGTTCCAGCTCCGAGCCGAGTTCCCGGCCCGTCAGCCGCTCGCGGGCCGTGGCGTCGGAGGCGGTGAGCAGGACGCGGGTGATCCGTACACCGGCCCCCATGGCGCGTTCGAACATGCCCGTCGCCTCGGGCAACACGCTCGCCGTGTTGGTGTAGATCAGCCGTCGGTAGCCGTGCCGGGAGAAGTTCGCCCAGACGGCGGTCAGGTTGCTCTCGGTGATCTCCGAGCGGTGCGGATCGCCTTCGGGTGCCGGATGCACCTGCCCCATGAAATCGCCCTCGACGATCGCGTGAGGAACGGCCGCGGCGCGCAGCAGTACGGAAACCTCCCACCCCACGGTCGTCTTGCCGACGCCGGCCCGCCCGCCGATGAGCAGCACTGCCGGGGTGTCCATGCCGTCGATGCGGTCCATGCCGTCCATGTCGTCCATGGGAGCAGCGTGGCGGTGCGCGACCGGCCCGCGCGATCGGATTTCCAATCCGCCCTACGGGCGGAGCGCTCAGGCGGCCGGGGTGGTGAGGGTCAGGTGGATGGCGCCGTCGGGGGTGGTGGCCACGTGGACCGACGTCAGGTCGGGGACGTGGGCCGTCGGGCCGTGGGCGGCGGCGCGGGGGCCGATCCCGATCACGCGCATCCCGGCGGCCAGGCCCGCGGCGATGCCGGCGGCGGAGTCCTCGAACACCAGGCAGTCGGCCGGGTCCACGCCCAGTTCGGCGGCGCCCTTCAGGAAGCCCTCGGGGTCCGGCTTGCTGGCGCCGACGGACTCGGCGGTGACGCGTACGGCCGGCATGGGCAGGGCGGCGGCCGTCATCCGGGCCGTGGCCAGGGCGGCGTCGGCCGAGGTGACCAGGGCGTGCGGGAGGTCGGCGATGGCGGCCATGAACGCGGCGGCGCCGCCGATCGGGACGACGCCGTCGGTGTCGGCGGTCTCGCGGGCGAGCATCACGGCGTTCTCGGCGTGGTTGAGCTCCATCGGGCGCTCGGGCAGCAGGATCGCCATCGTGGCGTAGCCCTGGCGGCCGTGGACCACCTTGAGCGCCTCCTGCGGGTCCAGCCCGTGGGAGACGGCCCACTCGCGCCAGCAGCGCTCGACCACCGCGTCGGAGTTGACGATGGTGCCGTCCATGTCCAGGAGGAGGGCCTTGGCGGTGAGGACGACGGGGGTCGTGGTGGTCGCGGTGGCGGTCGTGCTGGCCGGCATCGGCGGGGCTCCAGACGGGCGGGAAAAGAGAACAAGTGGTTCCGTCCACCGGTCAGGGAGTGCGGACGGAACCACTTTGTTCCTTCACGATACAAAACCCGGGGTGGTTCGCGCCACCGAAGACGGAGTGACCTATCCCTCCAGGGCGCGCCGGGTCGCCGGGCCGTAGACGCCCCACGGGTCCTCGTAGACCTCGCTTTCGAGCTGGAAGTCCTCGACGGCGCTGCGCGTGGAGCGGCCGAAGCGGCCGTCCTGCCGGCCCCGGTAGAGGCCGCGGTCCGCCAGCAGCCGCTGGAGCTCCTGCACCTCGGCGCCGGAGTCCCCGTAGCGCAGCGTCGGCGCCTGGGCGGGCGGCGGCGGGGGCGGCTTGGGGCTCGCGGAGCGGCCGGCGCTCGCCGAGGGGGTGGGGGTCGGCGGGGCCGAGGAACGGGACGCGCTCGCGGACGGGGACGGCGAGCGGGAGGCGGCGCTCGCCGAGGGGGACGCCGTCACGGAGGCGGACGGGCTCTGCGGGGCGCCGTCCGTCGAGGCGGAGGGGGAGGCGGAGGCCTCCGCCGCGGCGGCGGGGGCGGAGGGATTCGCGTCGGCCATGGCCGTGTCGTCGGACCCCGAGCCGGAGAAGAGCACCACGCCGAGGCCCACCGCTGCCGCCGCCACCACCGCGGCGGCGATGCCCGGCAGCAGCCGGGACCGCTGCTTGGCGCCGACACCCGCGGCGGGCGTGTACGCCTGCGCGGCGGGCACGGCCCGCAGCCGCACGGTCCGATCCGCCGGCGGCGGTACGGGTATCCCGTACGCGGGCGTGTCCGCCCCGCCCGGCACCGCCGGCAGAACGCTCGTAGGCTCCTCGGCCGGGAACGCCGCCGATCCGTACGCCCCGCCGGCCACCCCTGCACCAGCCGGCGGCTCGCCCGGAAAGACCCCGGCCGAGGAGCCGGCCGGGAACGCGTCGGGGAAGTCCGCCGGGAACTGGGCCGGGGAGGTCTCCGGGAGCCCTGCCGGCCAGGGCGTTGGGATGCCGGCGTGGGGCTCGGCCGGGTGCGTAGCTGTGGAGTCCCCGGGGTGGGTGGCCGGGGAGCCGGCCGGGGGCTCGGTTGAGGATGCGGCGGGGGTGTCCGCCGGGAACTGGGCCGGGGAGGTCTCCGGGGGCCCTGCCGGCCAGGGCGTTGGGATGCCGGCGTGGGGCTCGGCCGGGTGCGTAGCTGTGGAGTCCCCGGGGTGGGTGGCCGGGGAGCCGGCCGGGGGCTCGGTTGAGGATGCGGCGGGGGTGTCCGCCGGGAACTGGGCCGGGGAGGTCTCCGGGGGCCCTGCCGGCCAGGGCGTTGGGATGCCGGCGTGGGGCTCGGCCGGGTGCGCAGCCGTGGATTCCCCGGGGTGGGAGCCCGTCGGGGGCGCGGTCGGGTCCGCCGGGGAGCCCGCTTGTGGTTCGCCCGGGATGGCGGCCGGCGCGTCGGTGAAGATCCGGGCCGGGGGGTCGGCCGGTGGCAGGTACGGGGAGCCCGCCGGGGGTGCGGTCGGGGTCGGTGGGGGGTAGGGCGGTGGGGGTGACGAGGGGGTGGGGTGGGGGGCGGCGGGGGGTGGGAGGGGTTGGGCGAGGTACGGGCGTATGCGGAGCGGGTTGAAGCCCACCCCCGGCGGGCACGCGCAGCCGGCGCTCTCGACGCCGCAATCTGGACAGCGCTCAGCGCTCACTGGAATCCCTCCCTGGGCAATGCCTGCGATTATGCAGACCCCTCCCGTCCCACCCAACCCCCTCCGAGAGGCCATAACGGGACACACCGCTCAGGATGGAGATGTTGTCCCGGTTGATCCCGCCAAAGGCCCGAGGAGGAGTCCGATGGCTCAGGACGTGACCACGTCGTCCGTGGACCCCGGCCCCCGCTCCGAGCACGCCTCCCGTGAGGTGCTCGTCTCGATCGGCGCCCTGTTGCTGGGCCTGCTGATCTCCTCCCTCGACCAGACGATCGTCTCCACCGCCCTGCCCACGATCGTCAGCGAGCTCGGCGGCATGGAGCACCTGTCCTGGGTGGTCACCGCCTACATGCTGGCGTCCACCGCCGCGACCCCGCTGTGGGGCAAGCTCGGCGACCAGTACGGCCGCAAGAAGCTCTTCCAGTACGCCATCGTGCTCTTCCTGATCGGCTCCGCCCTGTGCGGCATAGCCCAGAACATGCCGCAACTGATCGGCTTCCGCGCCCTCCAGGGCCTGGGCGGCGGCGGGCTGATGGTGCTGTCGATGGCGATCGTCGGCGACATCGTCCCGCCCCGCGAGCGCGGCAAGTACCAGGGCCTGTTCGGCGCCGTGTTCGGTGCGACGAGCGTGCTCGGCCCGCTGCTCGGCGGCCTGTTCGTGGACCACCTCTCCTGGCGCTGGGTCTTCTACATCAACCTCCCCATCGGTCTGGTCGCGCTCGCCGTCATCGCCGCCGCCCTGCACATACCGGTCCGCTCCGAGCGGCACACCATCGACTACCTCGGCACCTTCCTCATCGCCTCCGTCGCCACCTGCCTCGTCCTCGTCGCCTCCCTCGGCGGCACCACCTGGGCCTGGGGCTCGGTCCAGGTCGTCTCCCTCGCCGTCCTCGGCGCCGTCCTGCTCGTCGCCTTCGTCCTGGTCGAACGGCGGGCCGCCGAACCCGTCCTGCCCCTGGGCCTGTTCCGCATCCGCACCTTCACCCTCTGCTCGGTGATCAGCTTCGTCGTCGGCTTCGCGATGTTCGGCGCGATGGTCTACCTGCCGACCTTCCTCCAGGTCGTGCGGGGCGTCTCACCCACCATGTCCGGCGTCCACATGCTCCCGATGGTGTTCGGCCTGCTGATCGCCTCCACCGTCTCCGGGCAGATCGTCAGTCGCACCGGACGCTGGAAGGTCTTCCCGATCCTCGGCACCGGCATGACGGCCCTCGGGCTGCTGCTCCTGCACCAGTTGCACCGCACCAGCTCCGACCTGGAGTTGAGCACCTACTTCTTCGTCTTCGGCGCCGGCCTCGGCCTGGTCATGCAGGTACTCGTCCTGGCCGTGCAGAACGCCGTCAGCTATGCCGACCTCGGTGTCGCCACCTCCGGTGCCACCTTCTTCCGCTCCATCGGCGCCTCCTTCGGCGTCGCCATTTTCGGCACGATCTTCACGAACCGGCTCGACGACAAGCTGAACGCCGCCCTCGCCGGCCTGCCACTGCCGCCCGGGGCCACCCCACAGCGGCTGGAGGCGGACCCCCGGGCCGTCGTCCTCCTGCCGCCCGAGATCCGCCCCCGGGTCCTGGACGCCTACTCCTCCGCCATCACCGATGTCTTCCTCTACGCCGCGCCCGTGGTCCTGGTGGCCTTCGTCATCGCCTGGTTCCTCAAGGAGGACAAGCTGCGCGGCTCCGTCACCGCCCCCGACGTGACGGAGACCCTGGCCTCCAACCCCGTCCAGCGCTCCTCCCGGGACGAGGTCGCCCGCGCGCTGTCGGTCCTCGGCACGCGCGAGGGCCGCCGGCACGTCTACGAGAAGATCACCGAACGGGCCGGCTACGACCTGCTCCCCGCCGCGAGCTGGATGCTGCTGCGGATGGCCAGGTACGGCTCGGTCGAGCCGGCGCTCCTCGCGGAACGCACCTCCGTCCCGCTCAAGGTCATCACGGACGCCGCCCGCCAGGTCGAGGAGCGGCGGCTCGCCGTCCGCGACGGGCTGCCGTTGATCCTCACCGACCGGGGACGGGAGGCGGCCGCCAGACTGGCCGCCGCCCGCCGGGAGTCCCTCGCCGAACTGCTCGGTGATTGGTGGGGCCCCGACCGACCCACCGACCTGGTCGCCCTGGTCGAGGAGCTGAACCGGGAGCTGTGCGGTTCCGAGGCCGAGGAGCCCTACGACACCCTGCCGCGCCGGGACCACGCCGCCCACTGACGCACGCCCAGCCCCAAGCGGGAGCAGCCCCAGGCGAGAGCGCAGCCCTACGCGGGCACGGAGCCCGGCACGAGCGGCTTCTCGAACCAGTGCTCCGCATACGGGCCGGAGTTGTACGCCGGTATCTCCCGGTACCCGTGACGCGCGTACAGCGCGCGGGCCTCCACGAGGTCGCTCCGGGTGTCCAACCGCACCCGCTCGGCGCCCAGGGCGCGGCCCGCCTCCTCCAGCGCGGCGAGCAGCGCCGCCCCGCCGCCGGTGCCCCGGGCGCGCGGATCGACGTAGATCCTCGTCAGCTCGGCGGTGCGCGGGTCGAGCAGGCGTATGCCGGCGCAGGCCAGGGGCACGCCACCCCACCGACCCACGAGGAACGAGCCGGTCGGCGGGGTCAGGTCGTCCGCCGGGAAGTCGAGGAGCCCCTCGTCGATCTCGGCCTCCGTGACGGACCTCTTCCAGTACCGGCCCGCCACCTCCGCGTAGTACGCGCGCCGCAGCGCGGTCGCGTCCGGGGTGTTGAAGGCTTCGGCGACGACGCTCCACCGGGGGGTGGCTCCGTCGCCCGTCTCGCTGATGATCACGTTCCTGTCCATGACGCCATTGTGGGGCGCCCTTCCCGCCCCCCGCGTGGAATATCCACAGGCACGGACCGATGATGGGAAAAGGTGAAAATCAGGCCTATGGATGGAGGGTGTGAAACGTCATGTCGCAGCATCCTGACTGTGCCCTGATCCACCGTGGCTACGAGGCCTTCGGTGCGGGGGACATGGAGAAACTGGGCGCGCTGATGACGGCCGACGTCATCCACCACGTACCCGGCAACAACCCGCTCTCGGGACACCACAAGGGACGGGACGCCGTCCTCGACCTCTACCGCCGGCTCGGGGAGGAGACGGGCGGCACCTACCAGGTCACCCTCCATTCCGTCATGGCGGACGGCCGCGGACACGCCATGTCCTTCCACACCGTCCGCGCGGACCGGGGTGACCGGGGCATCGAGATCCGCGAGGGCCTCTTCTTCACCATCGTCGGAGGCAAGATCACCGACATAGACGAGTGCACCGAGGACATCGACGAGCACGACGCCTTCTGGAGCTGATCCGGCCTCCGGACCCCCCGTGGGGTGTGCGGGGCCGGGCTGATCGCCACCCGGACCCGCACGTCACGCTTCACGCGTCACCCTTTCACGCGTCACACGTCCCGCGCGTCACGCCTTCTTCGGCGCCGCCTGCTGCACGACCTCGAACGACCACACCGTCGACGCGGAGGCCGCCGGCTTCGGACGCTCCGCGCCCCCCTCGCCGCCACCCTGGTGCGCCGCCTTCATCGGCCCCTCCATCCACGCCTGGAAGTCCTCCTCGGACCGCCACCGCGTGTAGACCAGGTACTGGTCGGTGCCCTCGACGGGCCGCAGCAGCTCGAACCACTCGAACCCGTCCGAACCCTCCACCGCGCCCGCCCGCGAGGCGAACCGCCGCTCCAGTACTTCCCGCTGCTCAGCCGGGACGGTCAACGCGTTGATCTTCACGATGCTCATGCCGCCCATCCTGCCGTACGGCAGCGGCACTACGAGGCGACGGCTACGCGCCAACCGCCACGCTCGCCATCCCGGATACGTCGCGCGGGATATCGTCGGCACCCCAGGTAATGAACCGGGAGACGAAACGCGGCAGCCAGGCGAAGTCAGGGTTGCGGTCGACAGGGCGGGAGGACGGCGAGGCGTGGCTAACGCGGCGGAGCGCAGCGGTGCGAACGGACATGCCGGAGTCATAGGCGGTGGCGGCAGCGGCAGACTCGGGGCGGTGCGCCTCCTGCTGTGGGCACTGGCGGCCGTGCTCACCATCCGGCAGGCCGCCGCCGTGCTGAGCGTGCCACCGGGCGAGTGGCTGAGCGGCTTCCACCTCCCCGGCAGCCTGCCCGGCTCCCTCTACGACGCCGCGCAGTTCACCGGGACCCCCTTCGCGGGGCTCGTCCTCAAGCCGCTCGTCGGCCTCGCCGCCCCCTCCCTGGAGGTGGCCTGGACCTGTGTGACGCTGCTGTTCGTCGCCGGGATCGGGCTCGTCGCCGCCCGCGCGCTGCCCGATCCGGTGCCCCGCCGCACCGCCTGGTTGGCCGCGCCCGTGCTGGTCGCGCTGATGATGGTCTCGCTGCCCGTCCGCGAGGCCGCCTCCCCGGGGCAGACGGCCGTCCTGCCCGTCCTGCTGGTGCTGCTCGCCTTCTTCCGGGTCCCCGGCGAACGCCCCGCCGGCTTCCTCGTCGGCCTTGCCGCCGCCCTCCAGCCGGCGCTGCTGCTCTTCGCGCCGCTGCTGTGGCTCTCCGGCCGCCGCCCCACCGCCAAGGCCGCCGCCGTGACCTTCGCCGGCGCCACCGCGCTGTCCTGGGCGTCGCTGCCGCGCGACTCGTGGACGTACTGGGTCGAACACCTCGCGGGCACCGGCCTCGGCGGCGCCCCCGACAGCCTCGCCAACCAGTCCGTCCACGGCGCCCTGCTGCGCTTCGGCCTCGGCGGCCCGCTGGAGATCGCGCTCTACCTGACCCTCGCCGCCGCGATCCTCTGGTTCGGCCTGCGCCGCGCCGCCGGCTACGCCCGCGACGGTCAGCTGCTGCTCGCCGTCGCCGTCACCGGCTGCGTGGCCGTCGCCGTGTCCCCGACCGGATGGCGCCACCAGCTGCTGTGGGTGCTGCTCGCCGTCGCCGGCAAGGTGGGTCGGCGCGCCGCCGACCGGCCCGTGTGGCCCGTCGCCGTCGTGCTCGCCATGACCCTGCCGAGCGACGTCCTGCTGCCGAACCTGGCCGCGCTGGCCCCCGTACGCGACAACGTGCTGCTCCTCGCCGCCCTCGCCGCCGCCTGCGCCGTGCCGTTCCTGCCGCGCTCCTCGCCCTACTGGCACGAGCCCGTGCCCACGCGCTACGGGCACCCCGCGCCCGCGCGCTGGGCGCGCGTGCCGCTGCTGCCGTTCTGGCGACGGGTGCTGTCCCGCCCGAACCTGCTGCTGGAGCTGCTGCTGATACGGGTCGGCTACTCGCTCTACTCGCACATCCGCGCCGCCGCCCCCACCAGCCGTTCCCTCGCCGAGGGCAACGGCAGCCAGATCCTGGGCATCGAGCGGGCGCTCGGCATCGACATCGAGCACGCGGTGAACCAGGCGGTCGTGAACACGCCCTGGCTGGAGGCGTTCTTCAACTTCTACTACACCTCCTTCCACTTCGTGGTCCCGCTCGCGATCCTCGCGGTCCTCTACTGGCGCCGCCCCGGCGACTACCGCTGGGCGCGCGCCTCGCTGGGGCTGGCGACGGTCATCGCGCTGGCCGGTTTCTGGCTGTACCCGCTCGCGCCGCCGCGCCTCATGCCCGGCCTCGGCTTCGTCGACACCGTGCACGGGGTGCAGGACCTCGCGAACCCCTCCTACGGGGCGATGACCGCGATCTCCAACCAGTACGCGGCGATGCCCTCGCTGCACTTCGGCTGGTCCCTGTGGTGCGGGATCGTGATCATCACGCTCGCGCCGAAGGGCTGGCAGAAGCTCCTCGGCGCACTCCACCCCACGATCACGGTGTGCGCGATCGTGGCCACCGCCAACCACTGGGTCCTGGACGCGGTCGGCGGCGCGGCGGTCGTCGGCGCCGGCTTCGGCCTGGTCTACGTGCTCTCCGGACCGCGCGGGCTGCGGGTCGCCCTGCCCGGTCAGCGCGCGGGGGCCGAGCCGGCCGCCCAGGGCGAGGACGCCGCACGGGTGCCGGAGCCCGCCCGCAGCCGGTAGAGCACCGACCCACGCGCGCACGCGCCCCCGGCACAGGTGGCACGGGGGTACGGGCTTCCGCATCGCGGCGCCGGGGCGCCGGGGCATCGTCGCCCCGGCGCCCCCGCGGTGGATCGCCGCGTCCTGTCAGGATCGGGCCCCCGGCCCGATCCCGCCACTCGGGGCCGGGCCGCGTCTAAACGGCCTGGCCGTGGCTGACCCGGAGTTCCTTGATGCCGTTGAGCCAGGCCGCCCGCAGGCGCCTCGGGGCCTCGCCGCTGAGGCGCAGGTCGGGCAGGGTGTCGGCGAGGGCGTTGAAGATCAGGTCGATCTCCATGACGGCCAGGGACTTGCCCAGGCAGAAGTGCGGGCCACCGCCGCCGAAGCCGAGGTGCGGGTTCGGGTCGCGGGTGATGTCGAAGACGTCCGGGTTCTCGAAGACCTCGGGGTCGTGGTTGGCGGAGGAGTAGAACATGCCCACCCGGTCGCCGGCCTTGATCTTCTGCCCGCCCAGTTCGGTGTCCCGGGTGGCGGTGCGCTGGAAGGACACCACCGGGGTGGCCCAGCGGACGATCTCCTCGGCCGCCGTGGCCGGCCGGGTCGCCTTGTACAGCTCCCACTGCTCGGGGTGGGTGAGGAAGGCGTGCATGCCGTGGCTGATGGCGTTGCGCGTGGTCTCGTTGCCCGCGACCGCCAGGAGCAGCACGAAGAACCCGAACTCGTCGGAGCCCAGGTTGCCCTGGCCCTCGGCCGCGACCAGCTGCGTGACGATGTCCTTGGCCGGGCACTCCTTGCGCTCTGCGGCGAGGTTCATGGCGTAGCCGATGAGTTCGACGGCCGCGTTGGAGCCGACCTCCTCGGTGATCGCGTACTCCGGGTCGTCGTAGGCGATCATCTTGTTCGACCAGTCGAAGATCCGCGTCCGGTCCTCCTGCGGTACGCCGATCAGCTCGGCGATCGCCTGGAGCGGGAGCTCGCAGGCCACCTGCGTGACGAAGTCGAAGCTGCCGTCCGCCGAGGCCTCGCGGGCCCCCTCGGCGATCTTGCGGGCCCGCTCGCGCAGGGCCCGTTCCAGGCCGCGGATGGCGCGGGGGGTGAAGCCCCGCTGGACGATCTGGCGTACGCGGGTGTGCTCCGGCGGGTCCATGTTCAGCATGATCAGCCGCTGGGCGTCTATCTGTTCGCGTTGGACGTGCGCGTTGAAGCGGATGATCGCGGTGTTGGTGGTGGAGGAGAAGAGCTCCGGGTGCGTGGAGACGTACTTGACGTCCGCGTGCCGGGTGACGGCCCAGTAGCCGTCGTCGTCGAAGCCGGTGATGCCCCGGGGTTGCGGGCACCACCAGACGGGCGCCGTCCGCCGCAGCTGTGCGAACTCGGGGAGGGGGACCCGCTCTTGGAGGAGGTCGGGGTCGGTGGCGTCGAAGCCTTCGGGCAGCGCGGGACACGACATCGGGCGACTCCAAGGTCTGACGGCCCATCAGAATTTGGCTTGAAGGTAGTAACGAGTTCCAGAAGAGACAAGGGTTCCCGCGTCAACTGTTGCGTGTGGAATCCGTGTAAGCCGCGTGCAAGACCCTTGCGTGCCGAGGCTCCGGGTCATAAGACTGCGGAGGAGGAACTAGAACGCGTACTAGTTCGGGCGGGGCGCCGGGACGGTCCGCCCCGACGGCGCTGTGCCGTACAGCTGTGCCGTACAGACGCGTGTGCCGTACAGACGCGCAGGAGAGGACGAGCTCATGGCCGCGGAACCCGTCATCGTCGAAGCCGTACGCACCCCCATCGGGAAACGCGGGGGCGCCCTGGCCAACCTCCATCCCGCCTACCTCCTCGGCGAGACCTACCGCGAAGTCCTCGCGCGCACCGCCATCCAGCCCGACTGCGTCGAGCAGATCGTCGGCGGCACCGTCACCCACGCCGGCGAGCAGTCCATGAACCCGGCCCGTAACGCCTGGCTCGCCATGGGGCTGCCCTACGAGACCGCCGCGACCACCGTGGACTGCCAGTGCGGCAGCTCCCAGCAGGCCAACCACATGGTCGCCAACATGATCTCCGGCGGGGTCATCGACATCGGCATCGCCTGCGGCGTCGAGGCCATGAGCCGGGTCCCGCTGGGCTCCGGCTCCAAGCACGGACCCGGCAAGCCCTTCCCGGACGAGTGGAACGTCGACCTCCCGAACCAGTTCGAGGCCGCCGAGCGGATCGCCCGCCACCGGGGCCTGACCCGCGAGGACGTCGACCGGCTCGGCGTCCTCTCCCAGGAGCGGGCCGCCGCCGCCTGGGCCGAGGAACGCTTCAAGCGCGAGACCTTCGCCGTCCAGGTGCCGACCACCGAGGCCGAGCAGGCCGCCGGCCAGGGCATGTGGCGACTGGTCGACCGCGACGAGGGCCTGCGCGACACCAGCATGGAGGGTTTGGCCCGGCTCAAGCCGGTCATGCCGACCGCCGTGCACACCGCCGGGAACTCCTCCCAGATATCCGACGGGGCCGCCGCCGTGATGTGGGCCTCGCGCAAGATGGCCCGCGCGCTCAAGCTGCGCCCGCGCGCCCGGATCGTCGCCCAGGCGCTGGTCGGCTCCGACCCGCACTTCCACCTGGACGGGCCGATCGACGCGACCCGGGCCGTGCTGGGCAAGGCGGGCATGTCGCTCAAGGACATCGACCTCGTGGAGATCAACGAGGCCTTCGCCTCCGTCGTCCTCAGCTGGGCCAAGGTCTTCGACCAGGACCTGGAGAAGGTCAACGTCAACGGCGGCGGCATCGCGCTCGGCCACCCCGTCGGCGCCACCGGAGCCCGACTGATCACCACCGCGCTGCACGAGCTGGAGCGGCGGGACAAGGAGTTCGCGCTGATCACCATGTGCGCGGGGGGCGCGCTGGCGACCGGCACGATCATCCAGCGCCTCTGACGTACGGCGTCGCGTCGGACGTTGCGCGGCGCGGGCGCGCACGAACCCTGTGGGATGGGATGCCGAAGGCCCCGGGGGCCGGACCTGGGGAGGTCGGCCGCCGGGGCCTTCGCGTGAGCTTTTCCGGTGTTGAGCCGGGGCGGCCTAGTACCAGTGGTTGGCCTGCCAGAAGTTCCAGGCGCCGACCGGGCTGCCGTAGCGCTCGTTCATGTAGTCCAGGCCCCACTTGATCTGGGTGGCCGGGTTGGTCTTCCAGTCCGAGCCGGCGGAGGACATCTTCGAGGCCGGCAGGGCCTGGACCAGGCCGTACGCACCGGAGGACGGGTTCGTCGCCGTGTGGTTCCAGCCGCTCTCGTGCGAGATGATCTTGTCGAAGGCGGCGAACTGGGCCGGGTCCTTGATCATCTGCTGGGCGATCGCCTTGGCACTCGTCGGGGCCGCCTGGGCGGGAACGGCGGCGAGCATGGAACCGGCGACACCGAGGGCGACGACGGTACCCGCGAGGGTCTTCTTCGAAGCGGCGATGCGGCGGATGACGGCGTTGGACACGGATGAACCTTCCGAAGGGGACAAGGACCGTCGCGGCATGCCGAAGACATGCGTGAGCCACTCACGCGGAGGAGAGGGGTTCGTCGGTGGCGGGTGAAGCACCCGACCGCCTTGCGACTCATCCAGTTAGACAGACCCCCGGGGGCCTGGCAACGAGCCCTGTTACTACGGAGCCTCGCAGTGGGGGGCGCGCGGCCCGGCCCGGTCCGAGCAAACACCCGGCTTGAGGGCCCACTATTCCGCTTCGTATGTGACGTGGGTCCTGTGGGGCGCCTCACCGCCGGCGCCCCCTTTTCTCACCGAAAGCTACGGTTCGTACCCCTTTTGGGGGCGTGGTCGAGCGGCGGTTCCACGCCCGATTCGAAGGAGACGGGCGCGTCGAACGCCGCTTTCCGTGTGGCCCGGCGCAGCGCCTTCAGCAGGGTCCCGCCGAGGGTCAGCGTCAGGACGACGGTCAGCGCGGCCCGCCCCAGGTCCCAGCCGAGCGAGGTCGCCAGGCAGTACGCCACGAAGCGCGCGAGGTTCTCGCCGACCGGGGCCCCGGGGTGGAAGGAGACCCCCTGGCCCATGCCCTGCAGGATCACCCAGCCCTGGAGGTTCATGATCGTGCCGTACGCGAACGAGCCGAGGAATCCGTACGCCGCGAGCATCGCCAGCTCGGCGCGCCCCCGGATCCCCGTCGCTCCGGGCAGCAGCCCGGCGCCCAGCGAGAACCAGCCCAGGGCCAGCATCTGGAACGGCATCCACGGCCCCACGCCGCCCGTGAGCAGGGCGGACGCGAACATCGTGACGGAGCCGAGCACGAAGCCGAAGCCCGGACCGAGGACGCGACCACTCAGCACCATCAGGAAGAACATGGGCTCCAGCCCGGCCGTGCCGGCCCCCAGCGGTCTGAGCGCCGCGCCCACGGCGGCGAGTACGCCCAGCATGGCGACGGCCTTGGCGTCCATGCCCTGGTCGGCGATGGTCGCCACGACCACGGCCACCAGGAGGGGGAGCAGGGCGGCGAAGAGCCAGGGGGCGTCCTCGGAGTGGGCCAGGCCGGACTGGCGGTCGGCGAGGAGGGGCCAGCCGAAGGCGGCGATGCCGATGAGGGTGACGAGGAGCAGGGCCGCGGCGGCGCGGGGGCCGATGCGGAGGGGGCGGCTCATGCGGCTCACGCGGCTCACGCGGCTCACCGGGCGTCCGTCGCTTCCAGGGCCGCTGCCACCTGGGAGACCGTGAGCCAGTGGCCCGGGGCCAGGATCTTGGCCACCTGCGGGGCGAAGGCGGGTGAGGAGACGACGACCTCGGCCGTGGGGCCGTCCGCGACGATCTCGCCGCCCGCGAGGATGATCACCCGGTGGGCGAGTTCGGCCGCGAGTTCCACGTCGTGGGTCGCGAGGACGATGGCGTGGCCCTCGGCGGCGAGGGCGCGCAGCAGCTCGATGAGGCGGGCCTTGGCGGCGTAGTCCAGGCCGCGGGTCGGCTCGTCGAGGAGCAGGAGGGCGGGTCGGCCGGTGAGGACGAGGGCCAGGGCGAGGGTCAGCCGCTGGCCCTCGGAGAGGTCGCGGGGGTGGGTGTCGTCGGGTACGTCCGGCAGCAGGGCGCTGACCAGGGCGCGGCAGGTGCCGGGGGCGGCGCCGGCGTCGTGGTCGGCGGCGGTGCACTCGGCGGCGACGGTGTCGGCGTAGAGGAGGTCGCGGGGTTCCTGGGGGACCAGGCCGACGCGACGCACCATGGCCGCCGGGGCGGTGCGGTGGGGGGCGAGGCCGCCGACGGTGACGTGGCCGGAGGCGGGGGCGACGGTGCCGATCAGGGTGGCGAGGAGGGTGGACTTTCCGGCGCCGTTGCGGCCCATGAGGGCGATGGTTTCGCCGGGGGCGACGGTGAGGGTGATGTCGCGCAGCACCTCTGCGCGGGCGCGGCGGACGTGGACGTCGGTGGCGGTGGCGACGGTGCCCTCGGCGGCGCCGGCGGGGGCGGTGTTCGCGGGGCGGCGGCGGAGCCGGGTCAGCAGGGTGGGGCGGTTGCCGCTGCGCGGGGCTTCTCCCCCACCCCGCCCCTTCCCGAAACCGGGCTCTGCCCGGACCCGCGCCTCAAACGCCGGCGAGGCTGGAGGGGCCGGCGAGGCTGGAGAGGCCGGCGGGGCCGGCAGGGCGGGCTCCGCTGGAGGGCGCGCCTCAAACGCCGGTGGGGTCGGCGGGGTGGTTGGGAGGCGGGTGCGGAGGTCCGGGGTCAGGCGGCGGGCGTCTCGGATGGTGAGGGGGAGGGGGGACCAGCCGGCGAGGCGGCCCAGGGAGACGACCGGGGGGTGGACCGGGGAGACGGCCATGATCTCCGCCGGGGTGCCCAGCACCGGGGCGGCGCCCGGGGACGGGAGGAGGAGGACCCGGTCCGCGTACTGGACCACGCGCTCCAGCCGGTGCTCCGCCATCAGGATCGTGGTGCCGAGGTCGTGGACCAGGCGCTGGAGCACCGCCAGGACGTCCTCCGCCGCCGCCGGGTCGAGGGCGGACGTCGGTTCGTCCAGGACGAGGACCTTCGGGTGCGGGGTCAGGACCGAGCCGATCGCCACCCGCTGCTGCTGGCCTCCCGACAGGGTGGAGATGGGGCGGTCGCGGAGTTCGTTCAGGCCGAGGAGGTCCAGGGTTTCCTCCACCCGGCGGCGCATCACCGCGGGCGGCAGGCCCAGGGATTCCATCCCGTAGGCGAGCTCGTCCTCCACCACGTCCGTCACGAAGTGCGCCGGCGGGTCCTGGCCGACCGTGCCGACCACGTCCGCCAGCTCGCGCGGCCGGTGCGTACGGGTGTCGCGGCCCGCGACCGTCACCCGCCCGGTCAGCCGCCCGCCTGTGAAGTGCGGGACCAGCCCCGACACCGCGCCGAGCAGGGTCGACTTGCCGACCCCGGACGGGCCGACGAGCAGCGTCAGCTCGCCCTCCGCGAGGGTGAAGTCGGCATCGCGCAGCGAAGGGCGCGCGGCGCCGTCGTAGGTCACCGACACCTGCTCGAAGCGGATCACCGGTCAAGCTCCTTGGACGAAGTGGGCGGTACGGGGGCCACGAGGGCCGGAAGCAGGCCGATCAGGATCGCCGCCGCCGGCCACAGCGGCAGCGCCGGCGCGACCAGCGGCACCACACCCGGCCGCAGCCCCTCCGGGTCCACCGACGCGGCCCGGATCAGCAGGGCCGCGACCGCCGCTCCCGAACCGGCGACGAGCCAGGCCCGCACCCCCCACCGGTCCGGCCGGTAGCGGGTGCGCACGCTGCGCCGCCCCCCGAGGCGCAGTCCGGCGAGGGCGAGGACGAGGCCGATGCCGAGCACGGGCAGCCCGTAGCCGGCGCCTTCGGCGGCGAGCAGCCCGTAGGTGCCGGCGCACATGCCGAGGAGTCCGCCGAGGGTGAGCGCGTTGGTGGTGTGCCGGACGGCCGGCGGGACGTGCGCGGTGCGCCCGTAGCCGCGCGCGTCCATGGAGGCGGCGACGGCCACCGACCGTTCCAGGGCCCCTTCCAGCACCGGCAGGCCGATCTGGAGGACGGCCTTGACCCCGCCGGTGGGGCGCCCGCGCAGCCGGCGGGCGGTGCGCAGGCGCACCACGTCGGCGACCATGTTCGGCGCGAACGTCATGGCGACGACCACCGCGACCCCCGCCTCGTACAGGGCGGCCGGCAGGGACTTCAGCAGCCGCGCCGGGTTGGCGAGCGCGTTGGCGGCGCCGACGCAGATGAGCAGGGTGGCCAGCTTCGCGCCGTCGTAGAAGGCGAAGACCAGCTGTTCGGCGGTGACCCGGCCACCGAAGCGGATGCCCTGCGCCCAAGCGGGCAGGGGGATTTCCGGCAGGGTGAACAGGGTGTGCGTGCCGGGGATCGGGGAGCCGAGCAGCATCGAGAAGACCAGCCGCAGCCCGATCACGAACAGGCCGAGCTTGACGAACGCCCCGTACGAGCGCGCCCACGGCGCGTCCGTGCGGCGGGCGGCGACCACGTACCCGGCGACGCCGACGATCAGCCCGAGCAGCAGCGGATTGGTGGTCCGGGAGGCGGCGGTGGCCAGCCCGAGCGCCCACAGCCACCAGGCACCCGCGTGCAGGGCATTGCCGCGCCGGGCCTCGGGAGCCCGCCAGGACTTGTAGGAGTACGTCGGCCCGTGCGCCCCCCGACCGGCCCCGCCCGCACCGCCCCCGGCCGGGGGCTGTCCGTCGGCTGCCGCGCCGTGGGCCGTCACCGCCTGCGGCGGCGGGACTGCCAGATGCCGGCCGCCGCCAGGGCGGCGACGGCTGCGATGCCCGCGACCAGGCCCGCCGACGGGCCCGAGGACCCCTCGGTGGCGGGCGCCGCCTGCGGGGAGGCGGACGTCGCGGGCGAGGCCGCGCCGGACGCCTCGTTCCCGGTGTCGGCGATCGGTTCGCCACAGCCCGACTTCGGATAGCCCGAGATCCCGCACAGCAGTGCCGCGCCGTTGTAGCGCAGCGGCTTCGCCACCTCGGCCAGCGCCTCGGCGGCCGTGGCCTCCGGGGCCACCTGCGCGCAGGCGGTGCGCGGCGCGTCCTGCGGCGGGTTCTCACCGCCGGGGGCGTCCGTCGGGAGACCGAAGTCGATGACCACGCCGACCCGCTTGCGGCCCGCGACCGGGGCGGTGTCCGCGCAGGCGGCCGCGAAGTCGGCGGCGGCGCGCGGCCGGGCCGCCTCGGCCCCGGCGTCCTTGCTCACGGCGAAGCGGAAGCCGAGGACCGTGCCGTCGGCCGGGCGGGCGGTCGACGGGCCCTGGGTGGCGTACGCCCACTGGCCGTCCTTCGCGTCCCAGAACGACCAGTAGCGGTAGCTCGCCGCCAGCGCCGGGGTCGCCGCGAACAGGGTCAGGAGCAGACCCAGGGTGGACAGGAGGGCCAGGACGGGGCCCGCCGGGGTGTGGCCGCGGCGGCTGCTCACAGCTGGTTCTTCTTCCGGCGGCCGCTCAGCAGGATGCCGATGCCCATGCCGGCGGCGGCGCCCGCGCCGACGATCCACCACACGTTCTGGTTGCCGGAGCCCTGGTCCTTGGCCTTGTCGCCCTTGTCGCCCTTGGCCTCGTTGGGCTTCGCCTCGGCCTGCTGCGGGGCGGGGCCCGTGGCGTTCAGGGCGGAGACCAGGTCGGCGCCGCCGAAGGCCTTCGGGTCGGTGCCGGTCGCGTGGGCGACGAGGATCAGGGTGCCGAGCGCCGCCGGGTTGCCCTGCGACCACTGCGCCGTGTTGCCCTTGAGCCACTCCAGCGCGGGCGCCGCCGACTGGCGGTGACCGGTCGCCGCCAGCGCGAGCACCGCGTCGGCGGTGTTGCCGGTGTCGGCGGTGGGCTGGTCCGCGCCGGGGGTGACGGCCGTGAGGTGCCCGTCCTTCTTGAGGGCCTCGGCCAGGTAGCCGGCCGCGCCCTGGGCCGCGCCCGCCACGTCGCCGGCGGTCGCCGGGCAGGTCAGGGCGGTGGCCGGGGTGTCGGCGCCGGCGGGTGCGACGAGCGCGCCCTTGCCGACGGCGGCCAGTGCGGCGGCGGCCGTGGCGTCGGCGTTCGCGGCGAGCTTGCCGTCGGCCGGCTGGTACCCGAAGGCGCCCCGGTCGGCGGCCGGCTCGGTGGAGCAGCCGAGCTGGAAGGCCAGCAGGCCGTCGTGGGCGGACTTGCCGGCCTTGGACTTCACGTCGGCCGGCTTCTCGCCCGCCACGGCGAGGGCGCTGGTGACGATCGCGGTGGAGCTGCCCTCGCTGGGGGAGCCGGGGACGTAGGCCCAGCCGCCGTCCTCGTTCTGGACGGACTTCAGCCAGTCCACGCCCTTCTTGACGGCCTCGTCCTTGCCGCCGAGGGCCTTCAGGGCCTGCACGGCCATGGCGGTGGCGTTGGTGTCGAGCATGGTCGTCGCCTCGCAGGCCTTCGCGGCGTCCGCGCGGAACGAGGCGAAGCCGCCGTTCGCGCACTGCTGGCCGGTGAGCCAGTCGACGGCCTGCGGGGCCGGCTTGAGGCCGACCGTCCGCTGGGCCAGCAGCGCCAGGGACTGGCGCCACACGCCGTCGTACGTCGGGTCGGCCTTGCCGAACAGGCCGGACGGGACGACCGGCGGCGCCGACGGGGACGGCGGCGGGGTGTCGGCGAGGGCTGCGGGGGCGGCGCCCACGCAGAGCACGGCGGAGGCGGCGAGCGCGGCGGCGCTGCGGCGAACGTTCATGGCGGGGCGGGTGCCTCTCGTGCTGGGGAACGGGAGGCAGGCACGCGCAGGCACCGGGCTCCGGCTCCGTTTACCTCGACGGTGCCGGCCGCCGGGGGGCCCGGCGGCACGAGCCGCGCACCTCCGGCGGGGCATTCCGGCTTGCCGTCCCGCACGCGGCGGGCCGGGTCACGGCTGCGGGTCAGCGCCGGATTCGCACCGGCTTCCCCCCGTCCGGAAGGGTGGACGACGCCCCTCACTGTACCGGCCCGTAGCGCACGGCCCGGGTGGCGCCGGGCGGGGGCGCCCCTTACAGCGCCCGGTACACGACCGGGTCCGTGCCCGGTACCGCCTCGGCCCGGCCCTGCTTGACCAGCCGCCGCAGGTGGGCCTCCGCCTCCGAGACGGCGATGTTGCGCGAGCCGTACGGGATCCGCTCCCAGGGCCGGTTCCACTCCATCCGTTCCGCGAGCCCCCACGGGCTCAGCGGGGCGGCGGCCAGCAGCCGCCACAGCCCGGTCAGCCGTTCCTCGTGGTGCTCCAGCAGCTCCCGTACGCGGGCGGGCGCGTCGGTGAAGGCGTGCTGGTGCGCGGGCAGCACCTCGGCGGGCTCCAGGCGGCCGACGCGTTCGAGGGAGTCGAGGTAGTCGCCGAGGGGGTCGGTGATCCGGTCGTCGGACGGGTCCTCGTAGAGGCCGATGTGCGGGGAGATCCCCGGCAGCAGGTGGTCGCCGGAGAAGAGCCGGCCGTTGCCGGGGAGGTTCGCCGGGTGGGCCTCCTCCAGGTGCAGGCAGACGTGGCCGGGGGTGTGGCCGGGGGTCCAGATCGCGCGCAGCCGGCGGCCGGCGAGCGGCAGCGGTTCGCCGGGGACGATCTCCCGGTCGGGGACGGCCGCGCGCAGTCCGGGCAGGGTGCGCAGCCGGCCGCTCGCGCGGGCCGCCCGGAGCGGGGCGAGGTGTTCCTCGGGGGCTCCGGCGGCGGCGAGCTTCTCGCCCATGTAGTCGAACCAGACGCCGGGCTCGGCGGATCGGGTGCGTACGACGACCTCGGTGTCGGCGGCGTGCATGGCGATCCACGCGCCCGAGGCCTCCCGTACCTGCCCGGACAGGCCGTGGTGGTCGGGGTGGTGGTGGGTGATGACCACGCCGTGCACGTCGGCGACGACGATGCCGAGCGCGCCGAGCCCGGCGGTGAGGGCGTCCCAGGAGGTGGGGTCGTCCCAGCCGGTGTCGATGAGGACCGGCCCGCGATCGGTGTCGAGGACGTGGACGAGGGTGTGCCCGAGCGGGTTGTCGGGGATCGGGACCTTGATGCCCCACACCCCGCCCCCGTGGTCGGTCACCTGCGACGAGTGTGACGAGGGTGACGAGTCCTTCGGCATGAGACCCCCTGCGCGCGCGACGAGAACGTGTTCCACTGGTAGCCCAAGTCGACCATCTTCCCTCCCTCCTGACTAGTCGCCAGATCTTCCCGCCCGTTCCGTCATGGCCGTGGACTCCTCCAACTAGAACTGGTATCAGTTTTCGAGACGCGACCGGCGACCGGCCCCAGGAGGCAGCAGCGATGACCGAGCTCGTGGAACACGGACAACTGTTCATCGGCGGCGAATGGACCGATCCGCTGGGCACCGACACCATCCGGATCGTCTCCCCCCACACCGAGCAGGTCATCGGCAGCGTCCCCCACGCCTCCCGCGCCGACGTCGATCGCGCCGTCGCCGCCGCCCGCAAGGCCTTCGACGAGGGCCCCTGGCCGCGCACCACCCTGGAAGAGCGCGTCGCCGTCGTCTCCCGCATCAAGGACGCCATCGCCGTCCGCCACGAGGAGATAGCCCGCTCGATCAGCTCCCAGAACGGCTCCCCGTACTCCTGGAGCGTCCTCGCCCAGGCCCTCGGCGCGATGATGGTCTACGACTCCGCCATCAAGGTCGCCGCCGACTACCCCTACGAGGAGCGCCGGCAGGGCGTGCTCGGGTCGATCCTGGTGCGCCGCGAGCCCGTCGGGGTCGTCGCCGCCGTCATCCCGTGGAACGTGCCGCAGTTCGTGGCCGCCGCGAAGCTCGCGCCCGCGCTGCTCACCGGCTCGACGGTGATCCTCAAGCCCTCGCCCGAGGCCCCGCTCGACTCCTACATCCTGGCCGACATCGCGCGGGAGGCGGGGCTGCCCGAGGGGGTGCTGTCGATCCTGCCCGCCGACCGGGAGGTCAGCGAGTACCTGGTCGGCCACCCGGGCGTCGACAAGGTGGCCTTCACCGGCTCGGTGCCGGCCGGCCGGCGCGTCATGGAGGTCGCCGCCCGCAACCTGACCCGGGTCACCCTGGAACTCGGAGGCAAGTCCGCCGCCGTGATCCTGCCCGACGCCGACCTGGACGCCACCGTCGCCGGCATCGTCCCCGCCGCCTGGATGAACAACGGCCAGGCGTGCGTGGCCCAGACCCGGATCCTCGCCCCGCGCGGCCGCTACGAGGAGATCGCCGACGCGCTCGCGGCGGCGGCCGGGGCCCTCGTCGTCGGCGACCCGCTGGACCCGGCGACCCAGCTCGGGCCGCTCGTCGCCCGGCGCCAGCAGCAGCGGTCGCTGGACTACATCCGCATCGGCCAGGAGGAGGGCGCCAAGATCCTCAGCGGCGGCGGTCGCCCGAAGGGCCTGGAGCGCGGCTGGTACGTCGAGCCGACCCTCTTCGGCGACGTCCACAACGGGATGCGGATCGCCCGCGAGGAGATCTTCGGCCCCGTCGTCTGCCTGATCCCCTACGGGGACGAGGCGGAGGCGCTGCGGGTGGCCAACGACTCGGAGTTCGGCCTCAGCGGCAGCGTCTGGACGGCGGACGTCGAGCACGGCATCGACTTCGCGCGGGGGGTGCGTACCGGCACGTTCAACGTGAACACGTTCAGCCTGGACATGCTCGGGCCCTTCGGCGGCTACAAGAACAGCGGCGTGGGAAGGGAGTTCGGGCCCGAGGGGCTGAGCGAGTACCTGGAGCACAAGATGATCCACCTGCCGGCGGGTGCGTGATGGGAGACCGCTGGCAGGTCGAGGTGGACCGGGGGGTCTGCATCGGCTCCGGCTTCTGCGTGAACCACGCCCCGGACGGCTTCACCCTCGACTCGGCCCGCCAGTCCCACCCCCGCTCCCCGGAGACGGACGCGAACGAACCGACCCTGACGGCCGCCGAGGGCTGCCCGGTGGAAGCCATCCTCATCACCCTCGCCCCCACCGGCGAACCGGTCTTCCCCCCGGAGGACTAGCCTGTGTCCGCACCGGCGGGGACAGGAGAGCAGCGTGAACGCGAGCAGGTGGGCCGTCGTGGCCGGGGGTGTGGTCCTGGCCCTGGCCGGTGGTGTGGCACTCGGGGGCGCCGCGCTGTCCTCCCCTCCGGCCCCGCCGGACCCGATGGGCTGGGTCCCGGTCGAGCCGGTGGGCGGCGTCCCGGCCCGCACCGGGCGGGACGCCGCGCGCGGCGCGGTGCTCGCGGAGCTGACCGCCGCGACCGCCGCCTCCGGCGTCACCGACGGCGCGCCGCTGCCCGCCCCGCAGGGCGCGACGACCGACTGCGTCGCGGACTGGATGGGCACGGGGCCCGCCGACGGAGCCCGACTGGCCGCCGTCGAAGCGGAGTTGACGCGGCGGGGCTGGCGAGTCACGGGCCGACGCGGCGACCCCGTGCCCGAGACCCGGTTCGGCAGCGGCCCCTGGACCCTCACGGTCGGCAACGGCGGCCTCCTGAACACCCTCTCCCTGCTGGCCGAACGCCACGACCGCCCCTGCGACGAAGCCTTCCGCCGCGACGCCGCCACCCGCGAACCCCACCACGGCTGAGCCCCGGAGCAGCGCCGTTTCAGGCCTTTTCCGGGGACGTCAGGTCGATGAGGCGGCAGACCGTTTCGATGTCGATCTTGACCTGGGCGATGGAGGCGCGGCCCGAGAGCCAGGTGATCAGGGCCGAGTGCCAGGTGTGTTCGATGACGCGGACCGCCGAGAGCTGTTCCGCCGTCGGCGGGGCGTCCAGACCCATCGCGTCCAGGATGATCGCCGTGGTCAGCCGCGAGACCGTGTCCACCTCCGGGCTCACGCTGCGGTCCGCGAACGTCAGGGCGCGGACCATGGCGTCCGCCAGGTGCGGTTCGCGTTGCAGTGCGCGGAAGGCCCGCATCAGGGTCTCCGCCACCCGCTCCGCCGGGTCCTGCGCCGCCGGGGGGCGCTTGCGCAGCGTCGTGTGCATGTGCTGGAGCTGGTCCTGCATGGTGGCCACCAGCAGGTGCACCTTGGAGGGGAAGTACCGGTACAGCGTGCCCAGCGCCACGCCTGCGGCCTCCGCGACCTCCCGCATCTGGACGGCGTCGAAGCCGCCCCGGCTGGCCAGCTGCGCGCTGGCGTGCAGGATCCGGCGGCGGCGTGCCTCCTGGCGCTCCGTCAGGGGAGGGGACGCCGGGGTGGTCGCCGGTGTCGTGACGGCCTTCGCTTCCGCTGTCATGTGTCCCGTTCCTGGCGTTCCGTGTCGTGGCGGCGGCTGATTCCGGGATGGTCCGAAAGTCAGCATGTCAGGTGTGCGAGCCGTGGCGCGAATCACCCGCTCCGCCTCTTACGGTGTGGTTTCCGGCCGGTAGATTCAATGGTCTTCGACGGATCAAGTCTGAAACTTGTTCTACATTATGCGAGCGGTTACGCTCCGGCGAAAGTTGCAGGGAGAAGGGGGCCGAGAGTGACCGCAGAGGCCATGGTGACGAGCCCTTTCGAGGGAACCGCCACCGACGGCGACCGCCCGTTGCGCATCGCACTCCTCACCTATAAGGGGAACCCGTTCTGCGGCGGTCAGGGCGTCTACGTCCGCCACCTCTCGCGCGAGCTCGTGAAGCTGGGCCACTCCGTCGAGGTGATCGGCGCGCAGCCCTACCCCGTGCTCGACACCGGCGCCACGCTCACCGAGCTGCCGAGCCTGGACCTGTACCGCAGCCCCGACCCGTTCCGCACCCCCAAGCGCGACGAGTACCGGGACTGGATCGACGCCCTGGAAGTCGCGACGATGTGGACCGGCGGCTTCCCCGAGCCGCTGACCTTCTCGCTCCGCGCCCGGCGTCACCTGCGCGAGCGGGTCGGTGAGTTCGACGTCATCCACGACAACCAGACCCTCGGCTACGGCCTGTTGGCCGACCTCGGCGCCCCGCTCGTGACGACCATCCACCACCCGATCACCGTCGACCGCCGCCTCGACCTCGCCGCCGCCAAGGGCCGCCTCAAGCGCCTCTCCGTGCGCCGTTGGTACGCCTTCACGCGCATGCAGGGCCGCGTCGCCCGCCGGCTCGGGTCCGTGGTCACGGTCTCCGGGTCCTCCCGGCAGGAGATCGCCGAGCACCTCGGCGTGCGCGACGAGCGCATCCACGTCGTGCACATCGGCGCCGACACCGACCTGTGGTCGCCGGACCCGTCCGTCGCCGAGGTCCCCGGGCGGATCGTGACGACCTCCAGCGCCGACGTCCCGCTCAAGGGCCTGGTGCACCTCGTCGAAGCCCTCGCGAAACTGCGGACCGAACGCCCCGACGCCCACCTCGTCGTCGTCGGCAAGCGCGCCGAGAGCGGACCGGTCGCCCGCGCGATCGAGAAGTACGCACTCCAGGACGCGGTCCGCTTCGTCAAGGGCATCACCGACACCGAGCTCGTCGACCTCGTGCGCAGCGCGCAGGTCGCCTGCGTGCCCTCCCTCTACGAGGGCTTCTCCCTCCCGGCGGCCGAGGCCATGGCCACCGGCACCCCCCTGGTCGCGACCACCGGCGGAGCCATCCCCGAGGTCGCCGGCCCCGACGGGGAGACCTGCCTGGCCGTCCCGCCCGGCGACGCGGGGGCGCTGGCCGGGGCCCTGGGCCGGCTGCTCGGGGACGACGGGCTGCGCGCCCGCCTCGGAGCCGCCGGACGGGAACGCGTCCTGACCCGCTTCACCTGGGCCAAGGCCGCCGAGGGCACCGTCCGGCACTACCGCGCCGCCATCGAGCGGCAGCGGGCGTCGGCCGCCGCCGGGCCCGGTCGCCGGTCCTCCCGGTGACGTCAGTCCTTCCCGCCCGCACCATCCGCATCACCCTTCACCCCCGCGACAGCGAAGGCAGGCCCCCGTGCTGACCGTCGATTTCTCCAGGTTCCCGCTCGCCGCAGGCGACCGCGTGCTCGATCTGGGCTGCGGCGCAGGCCGGCACGCCTTCGAGTGCTACCGGCGCGGCGCCCAGGTGGTCGCCGTCGACCGCAACGGCGAGGAGATCCGCGAGGTCGCGAAGTGGTTCGCCGCGATGAAGGAGGCCGGTGAGGCCCCCGCCGGCGCCACCGCCACCGCCATGGAGGGCGACGCCCTCGCGCTGCCCTTCCCCGACGAGTCCTTCGACGTCGTCATCATCTCCGAGGTGATGGAGCACATCCCCGACGACAAGGGCGTGCTCGCCGAGATGGTCCGCGTCCTCAAGCCCGGCGGCCGCATCGCCATCACCGTCCCGCGCTACGGCCCGGAGAAGATCTGCTGGACCCTGTCCGACGCCTACCACGAGGTGGAGGGCGGCCACATCCGCATCTACAAGGCGGACGAACTGCTCGGCAAGATGGAGGCCGCCGGCCTCAAGCCCTACGGCACCCACCACGCGCACGGCCTGCACTCCCCGTACTGGTGGCTCAAGTGCGCCTTCGGCGTCGACAACGACCAGGCGCTGCCCGTGAAGGCGTACCACAAGCTCCTGGTCTGGGACATCATGAAGAAGCCCCTCGCCACCCGCCTCGCCGAGCAGGCCCTCAACCCGCTCATCGGCAAGAGCTTCGTGGCGTACGCGACCAAGCCGCACCTCCCCGTCGGCGCGGCCCAGTGAGCTCGCCGGGACGCACCGCGCCCGAACACCTCGTCCTGGACGGCGTCCTGACCGCCGAGCAGGCGGCCCTCACCGTCGCCGGGATCCTCGACGTCCAGCGGGCCGACGGGGCCATCCCCTGGTTCCGCGGCCACCACCTCGACCCGTGGGACCACACCGAGGCCGCCATGGCCCTCGACGCGGCCGGCGAACACGAGGCCGCCGAGCGCGCCTACGACTGGCTCGCCCGCCACCAGAACAAGGACGGCTCCTGGTACGCCGCCTACGCCGACCGGCCCGACGGCGTCGACACCGACACCCCGCAGGACGCGAGCCGGGAGTCGAACTTCGTCGCGTACATAGCGGTCGGCGTCTGGCACCACTACCTCGCCACCGGCGACGACCCCTTCCTGGACCGGATGTGGCCGGCCGTCGTGGCCGCCGTCGAGTTCGTCCTCGGACTCCAGCAGCCCGGCGGCGAGATCGGCTGGAAGCGGGAGGCCGACGGCGCCCCCGTCACCGACGCCCTGCTGACCGGCTCCTCCTCCATCCACCAGGCGCTGCGCTGCGCCCTGGCCATCGCCGAGCACCGCGGCGAGCCGCAGCCCGACTGGGAACTGGCCACGGGCGCCCTCGCGCACGCCATCCGCCGGCACCCGGAGCGGTTCCTCGACAAGTCGCGCTACTCGATGGACTGGTACTACCCGGTCCTGGGCGGCGCGCTGACCGGCGCCGAGGCGCGGGCGCGCATCGCCGGCCGGTGGGAGGAGTTCGTCGTCGACGGGCTGGGCGTGCGGTGCGTGCTGCCGAACCCGTGGGTGACGGGTGGCGAGTCCTGCGAGCTGGCGCTCGCGCTGTGGGCGACCGGGGAGTCGGACCGGGCGCTGGAGATCCTCCGCTCGATCGGCCACCTGCGCGCCGAGAACGGCATGTACTGGACGGGCTACGTCTTCGACGACCGGGCCGTGTGGCCCGTGGAGCAGACCACCTGGACGGCGGGCTCCCTGCTGCTGGCGGTGGCCGCGCTCGGCGGCGACGAGGCCACGGGCCAGGTCTTCGGCGGCCTCGACCTGCCGACGGGCCTGGAGCCCGGCTGCTGCCGGCCCTGATCGGCGGACACGGCGTAGGGCACGACGTACGGCCGCCCGAACGGGTCCGTCCCGGTGGCGGCGCCGATCCGGCGGGGTGAGGCTGCGGGGGACACCCCCGTCCCCGGAGGAAGCCGTGTCCACACCCAGAACCTCCCGCTCCCGACTGCGTCGCGCCCTGACGGCCCTGCTCCTGTCCACGGCGCTGCTCGCCGGCGCCACCGCCTGCGGCGGCGACGGCGGGGGCGGCCGGGCCGCTCCGGCGGGCGCCGAGGACATCTCCTCGGCCTCGGCCGCGGAACTGGCCGCCCTCGCGGTGGCCGAACCCGCGGCCGCCGAGCAGGACGAGTTGGCCGCCGCGGCCCCGACGCCCAGTACGAGCGCCGAGCGGCAGAAGTTCGCCAAGACCCGCTTCGTCGCCAACGCGGGCCTCGCGGCCGGGGCGACGTACCAGTGGATCATCAAGCCGTACCGCGAGGGCAAGTTCAAGAAGGGCGCGAGCGGGCGGACGTTCGCGCTCGTCAAGGCCGGTCTCGCGGGCGCCTTCGCCTACAACCGGCTGAAGGCCGCGGCGGACAACGCCAAGGGCGACCCGCTGCTGTCGAAGGCCATGGTGCCGCTGACGGCGGGTATCGAGTCCCTCAAGGGGCTGGGCGGCAAGCTCCGCAAGGGCGAGGCGGGCGACGCGGACATCGACGCCTTCAACAACGTCGTCAACGGTGTGAAGGAAGCCGGCAAGAACGCGGGCGCCACGGTCACGGACAAGGTCCCGAGCCTCTCCCAGCTGGGCGGATAGCCGCCCGGCTGTTTGAATGGCCGGCGTGATCGAGTTCCTCTGCCTCGCCGCCGCGGCCACCGGCGTCGGTTGGCTCGTACGGCGCAGGCACCGCCAGAGGCAGGCCGCCGGGCCGCCCGCCGGGATCCCCGGCATGGCCCGGCGGCCCGCCGGCACGGGCCGTTGGCGCGCCGGCACGCTCTACGCCGACCAGGGCGCGGGCGCCCGCTGGCAGCCCGGCCGGGGCCCCGCCGTCCCCCTGACCGCGGCCCGTGCCACCGGTCTACGGGTGCCCACCGTCCGGGAGGGCATCAGCATCAACCCGGGCTCGCGGATCGTGACCTGCGCCCTCGAAGGCGGCGACACGATGGAGATCGCCGTGATGCCGCTGGACGTGTCCGAGCTGCTGGAGATCGTGCCGCGGGACCGGCATGATCCACAAGACACGGCCTAGGAGTTCAGCTCCGCCAGGACCCGCAGGGTGTGCGGGTCCGGGGCGGTGACGAGCAGGTCGGTGACCGGGCCCCGGCGCCACAGCTCCAGCCGTTCCGCGATCCGCTCGCGCGGGCCGACCAGGGAGATCTCGTCCGCGAAGGCGTCCGGGACGGCGAGGACCGCCTCCTCCTTGCGCCCGGCGAGGAACAGCTCCTGGATCCGCCGGGCCTCCTCCTCGTAGCCCATCCGGCCCATCAGGTCGGCGTGGAAATTGCGGGCCGCGTGCCCCATGCCACCGATGTAGAAGCCGAGCATCGCCTTGACCGGGAGCAGTCCCTCGGCGACGTCGTCGCAGACCTTGGCGCGGGCCATCGGGGCGATCATGAACCCTTTGGGGAGGTCGGTCAGCGAGGCCCGGTAGACGTCGGTGCGGGTGGGCGACCAGTACAGCGGCAGCCAGCCGTCCGCGACGCGGGTGGTCTGCGCGATGTTCTTCGGCCCCTCCGCGCCGAGCAGGATCGGCAGGTCGGCGCGCAGCGGGTGGGTGATGGGCTTGAGGGCCTTGCCGATGCCGGTGGCGTCGGCGCCGCGGTACGGGTGGCGGTGGAAGCGGCCGTCCAGGGCGACGGGGGCCTCGCGGCGCAGGACCTGGCGGATGACGTCGACGTACTCGCGGGTGGCGGTGAGCGGGCTCGCGGGGAAGGGGCGCCCGTACCAGCCCTCGACCACCTGCGGCCCGGACAGGCCGAGGCCCAGCATCATCCGGCCGCCGGAGAGGTGGTCCAGGGTGAGGGCGTGCATGGCGGTGGCGGTGGGGGTGCGGGCGGCCATCTGGGCGATGGCGGTGCCGAGCCGGATCCGGGAGGTGTGGGCGGCGATCCAGGTGAGCGGGGTGAAGGCGTCGGAGCCCCAGGCCTCGGCGGTCCACACCGAGTCGTAGCCGAGCCGTTCGGCCTCGGTGGCGAGGTCGAGGTGGGCGGCGGTGGGGCCGCGTCCCCAGTAGCCGAGTGCGAGTCCGAGCCGCATGGAAGGTCCCCTCAGCAGTGTCCGACGTGGCCGCCCGTACCTGTCTGACGGTGCGTCAGGTGACTGTAGGGCAACGGCCCCCCGCCCGGAAGGGCGAGGGGCCGTCGTGACGTCGGCGGGCGCGCGGTCAGCCGCGCTGGATGCCGGAGGTGTCGTTCAGGACGCCGCGCCGACCGTCCTGGGTCTGCGCGATCAGCGTGGCCGGGCCGCGCTGGTCGACGGCCAGGTACCAGGTGCCGGGCGCCAGTTCGGCGATCGGCGTGGGGGAGCCGTCCTCGGGGAAGAGGGGGCGGGCCACCGGCACCGCGAACCAGAACGGCGCGAAGTCCGCCGGCGCCGGCGCCGGGGCGTCCTGCGGGCCGGGCGTGGGCGTGCCGCCGTACGGCGGGACCGGCTGCGGGGTGGACCCGTAGCCCTGCGGCTGCTGGCCGCCCGGGTACCCGTAGCCGCTGCCGGGCTGCTGGCCCCCGTACGGCGGCGAGGCGGCGGGCCGCGCCTCCGGGACGAGCGGTCCGGCGAGCGCGGGGATCTTCGCGCCGGCGACGGCCACGCCGGCGAGGGCCAGCGTGGAGAGGAACGCGATGATCGAACCGGCGCCCAGGTCGGCCTTGGTCGGGCTGGTGATCAGCGACCACAGCGCGGACCAGGCCGCCGAGACGGCCAGGACGGTGCCCCACGCCGACAGAGGCAGACCGGCGAGCCGGCGCCCCGCGGGCAGGAAGCGGTCGGCGACCAGCAGGCCGGCCGCGATGAAGCCGAGCAGGAAGATCGTGGGCAGGGCCAGACCGTAGACGTCCGTGTCCCACACGCTGGGCAGGTCCAGGCCGGTGGCTGAGTAGTAATCGAGGAACGAAGCGATGAACAGCAGCACCGCTGCTCCGATCACCACGCCGTCGCCTCGAGTGAGGGAGCGGATGTTCACGTCTCAGGTGTCCTTCTCGGTCTCGGTCGTCTCGTGGTGCCGCTGACGCGGACCAGGGGCCGGCGCGGGGCGGGCCACCATGGTACGGAGGTTTCCCACGACCGAGAGGACCGGGGCGACGAGCCGCCCCGAGGACGATACCCGCGGGCGCCTACCCGCCCAGGAACCCGACGATGCCGTCGGCGATGCCCTGCGCGGCCTTCTGTCGCCACTCCGGACTCGTCAGCCGTTCCGCGTCCTTGGCGTCACGCATGTTGCCGCATTCGATGAACACCTTGGGCCGAGTCGAAAGATTGAGACCTCCCAGATCGTCACGGACGACCAAACCCGTACCACCACCGAGGTAGTTGGCGGGTGCCGAGCCGGTGACGCGTGCGAAGTTCGAGCCGATCTTCTCGCCCAGGTCCCGGGAGGGTCCGACGATGTGCGCGGTGTCCGCCGCGCCGCCCTTGACCCGGGCGGGCAGGATGACGTGGTAGCCGCGGTTGCCGGCGGAAACGCCGTCGGCGTGTACGGAGACCACGGCGTCGGCGGTCGCCGCGTTGCCGATCCGGGCCCGCTCGTCGATGCAGGGGCCGAAGGGGCGCTCGCCCTCGTGCGTGAGGACCACCTTCACGCCCCGCGCCTCCAGGATCGCCTTCATCCGGCGCGAGACGTCGAGCGAGAACTCCGCCTCCCTGTAACCGGAGGCGGTGGTGGTGCCCGTGGTGTCGCATTCCTTGCGGGTGGTGCCGATGTCCACCTTCTGGTTGATCTCGGTGGTGTGGCGGAAGTTGTTGGTGTTGTGCCCGGGGTCGATGACGACGGTACGGCCGGCGAGCGGGCCCTTGGCGGGGGCGGAGGTGGGGGCGGATGCGGATGCGGGCGGGGTCGTGGGACTCGCCGAGCTCGCGGGGCTCGCCGGGGCGCCGGCGGAGGCGCTCGGCGATGCGCTCGTCCGCGCCTTGGCGTCGGCGCCGCCCGGGGACGCGGCGTGCGAGTGCGCGCCCGTCGCCGACAGCGTGCGGGGCCGCCCGTCGCCCGGCCCCGACCCGGCGGCGAACGTCTGGCTCACCACCCAGCCCGCCAGACAGGCCGGGGCGAGGGCCGCCACCGTCACCACGAGGGTGGAGCGGCGCACGTACCAGGGCCGGTCCGGGCTGATCGAGGAGCGGGACTCGGGCGGCGGGGGGCTGTCGTCGTAGCGCACCCCGCGATGCTAGAACGGCCGACGGGGGCGCGTACGGACCCTGCGCCATTCGAGGGCGTGGTGCGACTGTCCGCTTATATGCGTGGGTGAGGGGCGGCGGTCAGATGCCGGAGCCCGTACGCCGCAGGACGCGCAGCGAGTCCGTCACCGAGACCTCCTCGAACGCCCCGGAGGCCAGCGCGCGCAGGTAGATCCGGTACGGGGCCTGCCCGCCGTCCGCGGGGTCCGGGAACACGTCGTGGATGACCAGGGTCCCGCCCACCGCGAGGTGCGGTGCCCAGCCCTCGTAGTCGCCGTTCGCGTGCTCGTCGGTGTGGCCGCCGTCGATGAACACGAAGCCGAGCGGACCGCCCCAGACGGCCGCCACCTGCGGGGACCGGCCCACCAGGGCGATGACGTGGTCCTCCAGCCCGGCCCGGTGCAGCGTGCGGCGGAACGTCGGCAGGGTGTCCATCAGCCCGACCTCCGGGTCCACCACGCTCGGGTCGTGGTACTCCCAGCCGGGCTGCTGTTCCTCGCTGCCCCGGTGGTGGTCGACGGTCAGGGCGCTCACCCCGGCCTCGCGGGCGGCGTCGGCCAGCAGGATCGTGGAACGCCCGCAGTACGTGCCGACCTCCAGCAGCGGCAGCCCGAGCGCGGCGGCCTCGGCGGCGGCCGCGTACAGGGCGAGGCCTTCCCGTACGGGCATGAACCCCTTGGCCGCTTCGAAGGCGGCGAGGGTCTCCGGCTTGGGCGTGGCGGCCATGGTGCCTCCGGGTGGTGTCGTATGCGATGCGGCGCCCCATGCTGCCTTACCGCCCGGTAGCCGTCCACGGCCGGGGCCCCGTCGGGGCTTCGCCACGTCCCCTCCCGGCGGCGGACCATCTCGGAGATCCAGACGGGGCGAACGGGGAGGTGCGGTTCGGGGGCGTCGGCCCTTTCGGCCCCGAGCCGGGTCGAGAAAGCGCTCGATCTGACCTTCCGTCAGATTGAAACGTGTTCTAGTCTGCCGCGCATGGGCATCGGAATCACGCAAGAACAGCGGGAGTTGGCCGAGGCCGTGCGGGGCTGGGTGGCGCGGACGGTGCCGCCCGAGGAGGTGCGCAAGCTGCTCGACGGCCCGCCCCGCACCGGGGTCCGACCCGCCTATTGGGACGGGTTGGCGGCGGCCGGGCTGCTGGAACCCCACCTGGAGGGCGGGACCCTGCTGGACCTGGCCGTCGTGGTGGAGGAGGCCGCCCGGGGGGCGCTGCCCGGACCGTTCCTGCCGAGCGCGCTGGCCTCCGTACTCCTGGACCGGGCGGGGGCCGAGCCCCTCGAAGGCCGGGTCGGGGCCGTCGCGCTGGGCCCCGGCAGCCTCACCGCCGTCGCCGTCGAGGGCGGCGGCCACCTCCTCGACGGGCTCGCGCCCCCCGTCCTCGGCGCCGGCGAGGCCGACCTCGTCCTGCTCGCCGCCGAGGCGGCGCACGGCACCCGCTGGTTCGCCGTGGACGCCGCCGCGCTGGACATCCGTACGCACGACAGCGCCGACCCGACCCGCCCCACCGCCGAGGTGCGGGCGCGCGGCGTCACCGTCGCGCCCGGCCGGCTGCTGGAACTGGACGTCGCCCTCGTACGGGACCTGGCCTGCGTCCTCTTCGCCGCCGACGCCTGCGGCACCGCCGCCCGGGCGGTGCGGACGGCCGCCGAGTACGCGAAAACACGCGAACAGTTCGGTCGACCGATCGGGCGGTTCCAGGGCGTCAAGCACCTGTGCGCCGACATGCTGGTCCGCCTGGAACAGGCCCGCGCCCTCGCCTGGGACGCGGCCAACAGCGCCGCCGAGACGTCCGAACCCCCCGAAACGCGCTCCCTCGTCGCCGCCCTCGCCGCCGGCACCGCCCTCGACGCCGCCTGGTCCTGCGCCAAGGACTGCATCCAGATCCTCGGCGGCATCGGCTTCACCTGGGAGCACGACGCCCACATCCACCTGCGCCGCGCCCTCGTCGCCCGCCAGCTGCTCGGCCCCGGCGACGGCCACCGCATCCGCGCCGTACGCCTCGCCGCCGCCGGAGCCCGCCGCGAACTGCGCCTGGAGCTGCCCGAGGCCGCCGAAGCCCACCGGGCGGCCGCCCGCGCCGCCGCCGACGACGCACGGGGCCTCGACCCGGCCGCCGCCCGCCGGGTGCTGGCGCCCACCGGCTACGCCGCCCCCCACCTCCCGCCCCCGTACGGGCGCGGCGCCGGCCCCCTCGAACAGCTCGTCATCCAACGGGAACTGGCCGAAGCGGGCGTCAGGATCGCCGACCTCGGCATCGCCACCTGGGTCCTGCCGTCCCTCATCGCCTACGGGACGGACGCCCAGCGCGAGGCCCACGTCCTGCCCACGCTGCGCGGGGACACCACCTGGTGCCAGCTCTTCTCCGAGCCGGGCGCCGGCTCCGACCTGGCCTCCCTGCGCACCCGGGCCGAACGGACCGAGGACGGCTCCTGGAGGGTCAACGGACAGAAGGTCTGGACGAGTTCCGCCCACACCGCCGACTTCGGGATCCTCCTCGCGCGCACCGACCCGAACGCCCCCAAGCACAAGGGCCTCGGCTACTTCATCGTGGACATGCGCCACACGCCCGGCATCGACGTCCGCCCCCTCAAGGAGATCACCGGGGAGGCCCTCTTCAACGAGGTGTTCTTCGACGACGTGATCCTCCCGGCGGACGCCCTCGTCGGCGCCCCCGACGACGGCTGGCGCGTCGCCCGCAACACCCTCGGCAACGAGCGGGTCCACATGGCCGACCAGATGACCTTCGACACCGGACTGGAGGCCCTCCTCGCCCGCGCGGCCGACCTCGACGGCTCCTACCGGGCCCGGATCGGCGCGCTGGCCGCCGAGGCGCACGCCCTGGCCTGCATCGGCCTGCGCACCACGCGCCGGCAGGTGTCCGGACTGGAGCCCGGCGCGGGGGCCTCCGTACGCAAGCTCGTGCAGACCGCCCACCAGCAGCGGATCGCCGAGCTCGCGCTCGAACTGCTCGGCCCGGCGGGCGCGGTGCGCGAAGGGGCGGGGGAGCGGGCGGTGCACGGGGTGCTCATGTCGCGCTGCCTGACCATCGCCGGGGGCACCACGCAGGTCCAGCTCAACGTCGTCGCCGAGCGGCTGCTCGGCCTTCCCAGGGACTAGGAGAGGGTCACCATGAAGTCGTACATCGTGGGCGTCGGCATGACGAGGTTCGAGAAGCCGGAATCCCGGGACTGGCAGTACTGGGACATGGTCAAGGAGGCGGGCACGGCGGCCCTCGCCGACGCGGGCGTGGACTACGGGCTGGTCGAGCAGGTCCCCGTCGGCTACTGCTTCCAGGCCTCCACGGCCGGCCAGCGGGCGGCGTACGAACTGGGACTGACCGGGGTCCCCGTCTACAACGTCAACAACAACTGCGCGACCGGCTCCACGGCCCTGATGATGGCCCGGCAGTTCGTCGAGGGCGGCATCAGCGACTGCGTGCTCGCGCTCGGCTTCGAGAAGATGAAGCGGGGTGCGCTCGGGGGCGGCGCGGAGGGCGGAGACGGAGACTTCGCGACGTCGCCGGTCGCGCGCCACTACGGGATCATGGCCGCCGCCCACGGCTTCGAGATGTCCCCGCCCACCGCGCAGATCTTCGGCAACGCCGCCCGCGAGCACATGGAGCGCTACGGGACCACCCCCGCCCAGCTCGCGGCGGTCGGCGCCAAGAACCACCGGCACTCCGCGAACAACCCGAACGCGCAGTTCCAGGACGTGTACACGGTCGAGGAGATCCTCGCGGCGAAGCCGATCCACGACCCGCTGACCAAGCTCCAGTGCTCGCCCACCTCCGACGGGGCGGCGGCCGCGCTCGTCGTCTCGGAGCGGTTCCTCGTCCGGCACGGGCTGCACGACAAGGCCGTCGAGATCCTCGCCCAGGCCATGACCACCGACACGGGGGAAAGCTTCGGCGGCTCCTGCATCGACGTCGTCGGCAAGCCGATGACGGCCGCCGCGGCCCGCCGGGTGTACGAACGCTCCGGGCTCGGCATCGAGGACGTCGACGTCATCGAGCTGCACGACTGCTTCTCCGTCAACGAACTGCTGACCTACGAGGCGCTCGGCATGTGCGCCGACGGGGCCTCCGGCAAGCTCGTCGAGAGCGGCGCCACCACCTACGGCGGCCGCTGGGTCGTCAACCCCTCCGGCGGGCTGATCTCCAAGGGCCACCCGCTCGGGGCGACGGGCCTCGCGCAGACGGCGGAACTGGTGTGGCAGCTGCGCGGCGAGGCAGGCCCCCGGCAGGTACCGGGCGCCGGGGTCGGCCTCGCGCACAACATCGGCCTGGGCGGCGCGGCGGTGGTGACGATGCTGCGCCGGGGCTGACACCCCCTAAACCGGGAGGAGGCTCGGCATCAGGCGCAGGGCGTTGTCCCGGTTGACAGCCCGGCGCTGCTCCACCGTGAAGGCGGGGTCGGCGGCCAGGGTCGGCACCGCCACGTCCGTGACGATCCCGGCGGGGCAGGCGGGCCAGTCGCTGCCGAACAGGATCCGGTCGGGGGAGACCACCGCGAGCAGCGTGCCCGCCGGGGAGAGCGGCCCGGCGGTGTCGTAGTAGAAGCGGCGCAGGTGGTCCCGTACGACCGCCGGCTCGACGGGTGGGTCGAAGGCGTACGCGAAGGCCTCCATCCGGGCCGCGATGTGCGGGAGGAAGCCGCCGCCGTGCGGCAGGATCACGGAGATGTTCGGGAACCGGTCCAGGGTCCGCGTCCGGATCATGTTCGCGGCGGCGCGCGTCGTGTCGAGCAGGAAGTCGCAGAGGAAGTTGGGCACCCCCGGCACACTCACCCCGGGCCCGCCGGGTCCACCGGGCCCCCCGGGCCCGCCCGGCCCCGCCGGTCGGTCGGGGGCTTCGCCTGGCCCCCCAGCCGGGGCCTGCGCCGCCGGTGTCGGCAGCGGCAGGTTGTGGGGGTGGGTGTCCACCACCGCCGCGCGGGCGTCGAGTTCGGTGAAGACGGCGTCGTAGGAGGGGTCCCCGAGGTAGACGCCGCCGTGGTTCGCCGTCACGTTCACGCCGACCGCGCCCAGCTCGTCCAGCCCGTACCGCAGCGCCCAGAGGGACGCCTCCCGGTCCTCCAGGAACAGCGGCGTGTGGAAGGCGAACCGCCCCGGATGCGCTTCGACGGCCTCCACCGCCGCCTCCAGGGTGACCCTGATCGCCTCCCGCAGCTGCGCGGAGCTCGTGTACCGCGCCGGCAGCATCGGCTTGAGGACGGCGGTGGCGATCCCCGCCCGGTCCATCACCTCCAGCGCGCTCGCCGCGTCCCAGCCCGCCCACGGCGGCAGCGCCTTCGGGCGGACGAGCCCCTCCCGCTCGGCCCACGTCCGCCAGGCCGGGGCACAGAAGTGGTGGTGTACGTCGATCACCGCCCGACTGCCGTCGTCCCCGCCCACCTCGCCCTCCGCGCCCGCGCGACCCGGTACGGCCGTCCGGGCCGCTCCACCGGTGGTGACACCGCTCGTGCTCGCACCATATTCCGGCATGCGCGCATTCCCTTTCGTCGGCCATCGGAAAACGGAATGAATCCACATGAGCCTAGGACGAAGTCCTCCCCCGAGGGAGCTTTCGCCTCCGAACGGGTCAATGCGGTTTCGCGTCTCTCCCGCCCCGGGAAAGTTCGCGAAGGTCGCATTCCGAATGACCTGAGAGGCAGCGCACGTGACGACTGAACGGGTAGTGGCGGTGAGCGACGATCCCCCGCTCCACGAGGCGGTGGCGGCGGCGACGAAGAGCCCACCGGAATTCCGTACGTGCCCCTATCCGTTCTACCGGACCCTGCGCGAGCAGGCCCCCGTGGCCCGCCTGACCCCCGGCCACGGCGTGGCCACGTATCTCATCACCCGGTACGAGGACGCCCACGCCGCCTTCGCCGATCCGCGGATCGGCAAGGACATGCACGAGGCCATCGACCTCTACCACGCCCTCTTCGGCGACGCCTGCGAGGCCCTCGACGACAACCTCCTCTTCGCCGACCCGCCCCGCCACACCCGCCTCCGTCAGATCGCCAAGAACGCCTTCACCCCGCGTCACGTCAGGGAGCTGCGCCCGCACATCGAGGAGCTCGCCAACGAGTTCCTCGACCGGTGCCCCACCGACGAGCCCGTCGACCTGATGAGCGCCTTCGCCCTGCCGCTGCCCGTCATGGTCATCTGCGAGCTGCTCGGCATCGTCGGCCAGGAGCGCGTCGAGGTCCTGAAGTGGTTCTCCGTCGTGACGCGGTCCCGTTTCAGCCGCGACCTCAAGGACGACCTGGCGGAGGCCGAGCACTGGCTGTGGGATTACTTCAAGAGCCACATCGGGCACACCCGCGCGCACCCCACGGACGATTTCCTGAGCATGCTCGTGGAATCGGAACACGAGGACGGCCCGCTCACCGACGAGGAACTCGTGTCGATGATGTGGGTGCTGCTCTTCGCCGGTCACAAGACGACCACCCTCCAGATCGGGAATTGCGTCTACGACCTGCTCACCCACCCCGAACAATTGCGGGCGATCCAGAACGACCGCACCCTCCTGCCGCAGGCCATCGAGGAACTGCTGCGCTTCGAGGGCTCCGTGGAGACCTCCACGTTCCGGTACGCGATCGAGGACGTGGAAATCGGCGGGACCACCATTCCGAAGGGCTCGCTCGTGCAGATCGCGATCGCCGCCGTGAACCGTGACCCGGAGAAGTTCCCCGACCCCGACACCCTGGACGTGACGCGCGAGCACCTCCAGAGCACCCACCTCGGCTTCGGTTACGGGGCCCACTACTGCCTCGGCGCCCCGCTGGCCCGGCTGGAGCTGGAGGTCTGCCTGACGGCGCTGCTCGACCGGTTCCCCGACATGGTCCTGGCCCTGCCCTCCTCGCAGGAGGGGGACTGGCTGAAGGGCCCCTTCCCGGCCTTCCGGGGCCTGGAGAAGCTCCCGGTGGTCCTGGACCCCGCGCGCACGGTGGACGACTGGACCGCCTGACGCCGACCCCCGACGCCGCCGCGAGGGTCCTCCGCCGGAGGGCCCTCGTCCTGCGCTCGCCCTACGTCGGACCCCCCAGCGCGGGGTCCACCACAGTCTCGCCCCTGGACGCCCGCCGCAGGCAGTCGGCCAGCTCCTCCACCGGCCCGTCGCGCAGCACCAGCCCCGCCGCGCCCGTCGCCAGTACGGCTTCCCGTAGGCCGGGGCGGGCGGAGCCCGCCATGACCAGCACCCGGCACTCCGGTTCGTCGGCCAGCAGCGCCGCCACCGCCGCCGGCTCCTCCACCAACGCCACCGCCGGCCGTGCCAGGGTCGACGTGACCACCTCGATGTCCGGTTGGAGCCCGAGGCGCAGGGCGAGCGCCGGGTTCGGCGGCTCCAGGAGCACCCGTAGAGATCGGGCAGGTCGGTGCGTCACTGGCATTTCGTCCATCCCGGCAGGCTAGGGCCTGCCTGCACTCCCGGGGCAACTCGCCTCGCCGCAACGCGATCTGACGTGAAGTCAGCACTCTTCCCAACTGCTGGGGCGTGCGTTATACATGCCTTCAGTCGGCACTGGAACGCGTTCTAGAACCGGCTCCGCAAGCGACCTCGGCGCGGCCGACGGTGCGGACGGCCGCGTCGAGGTCTTCCCGAAGCCCCGGTTTTCCTCGAACAGGGAGCAGCGTTTTCATGCCCATCGATGCCGCCAAGGCCCTCGCCGCCGAACCCCGTCAGGGAGAGATCGGCTGGGACCACAAGGACATCCAGCTCTACCACCTCGGCCTCGGCGCGGGCCTGCCCGCCACCGACCCCGACGAGCTGCGCTACACCCTGGAGTCCAAGCTCCACGTGCTCCCCAGCTTCGCGACCGTCGCCGGCGCCGGCATGGCCATGCTGGGCGGGCTCGCCGCCCCCGGCATCGACGTCAACCTCGCCTCCGTCCTGCACGGCGGCCAGTCCATCGAGCTCCACCGGCCCATCCCCGTCAAGGGGCGGGCCACCACCACCGCCAAGGTCGCCGCCGTCTACGACAAGGGCAAGGCGGCCGTCATCGTGCTGCGCTCCGAGGTCGCGGACGCCGACGGGCCGCTGTGGACCAGCGACGCGCAGATCTTCGTACGCGGGGAAGGCGGCTTCGGCGGCGAGCGCGGGCCCTCGGCCAAGGAGGAACTGCCCGAGCGCGCCCCCGACCGGGTCGAGGAACGGCGCATCCGCGACGAGCAGGCCCTGCTCTACCGGCTCTCCGGCGACTGGAACCCCCTGCACGCGGACCCGGAGTTCGCCAAGCTCGCCGGCTTCGACCGGCCGATCCTGCACGGCCTGTGCTCGTACGGCATGACCCTGAAGGCCGTCGTCGACACGGTCTTGGGCGGGGACGTCTCGCGGGTCCGCGCCTACCGCACGCGCTTCGCCGGGATCGTCTTTCCCGGCGAGACGCTCCGCGTGCGGATGTGGCAGGAGGTCGGCCGGGTCCTGGTCTCGGTGACCGCCGTCGAACGGGACGACGCGCCGGTCCTCGCCGACACCGTCGTCGAACACGCGTAAGACCGACACCCGAAGGAGCCGCACCGTGCGCGCAGCACTGCAGAGCGAGATAGGCCAGGACAAGCTGGAAGTCGTCGACGACATGGAGGCCGTGGGCTTCGGCCCCGGCAAGGTGAGGATCCGCGTCAAGGCCACGGGCCTGTGCCACTCGGACCTCTCCGCGATGAGCGGCGTACTGCCGCAGCCCGCCCCCTTCATCCCCGGCCACGAGGGCTCCGGCGAGATCGTGGACGTCGGGGACGGGGTCGACACGCACCGGATCGGCGACCGGGTCCTCGTCTGCTGGCTGCCGCCGTGCGGCCACTGCCCCGCCTGTAGGCGCGGCCAGGGCCACCTGTGCCTGGAGGCCTTCGGCAACGTCGCCACCCCCAACTTCCGCCGCACGGGCACCGACATCTTCGGCTTCGCCGGCACGGGCACCTTCGCCGAGGAGATGGTCGTCCCGGCGGCCTGCGCCGTCCCGATCCCCGACGACCTCCCGTACGACATCGCCGCGCTGATCGGCTGCGGGGTCACCACCGGACTCGGCGCCGCCATCAACACCGCCAAGGTGGAGGCCGGCTCCTCGGTCGCCGTCATCGGCTGCGGAGGCGTCGGGATCTCCGTCATCCAGGGCGCCAAGGTGCAGGGCGCGGCGCAGATCATCGCCGTCGACCCGGTCGCCTCCCGGCGCGAGGCCGCGCTCCGGTTCGGCGCCACCGAGGCGGTCGCGCCGGACGCCTTCGCCGACGCCAAGAACCGGATCACCGCCGGCGAGGGCTTCGACTACGTCTTCGAGGTCGTCGGCAAGTCCGCGACCACGCAGACCGCGTACGAGATGACGCGGCGCGGCGGCTCGGTCGTCGTGGTCGGCGCGGGCGCCCTCGACGACAACTACTCGATCAACATGTTCTCGCTGTTCTTCGACGAGAAGAAGATCCTGCCGTCGATGTACGGGGGCGGTGACGTGCTCCGCTCCTACGAGCGCACCATCGCGCTGTGGCGGGCCGGCCGGGTGGACCTGGCGAGCCTGATCACCCACCGGGTGCACCTCGCCGAGATCAACGACGCCCTCGACCAGATGCGTACGGGTGTGGCCCTGCGCACCTGCATCGAACTCTGAGAGGAATCGGCACGATGTCACTGCCACTTGAGGGGCTCAGCGCCATCGTCACCGGCGCCGGCCGGGGGCTCGGCCGGGCGGAGGCGCTCGAACTCGCCCGGCTCGGCGCGAGCGTCGTCGTCAACGACTTCGGCCAGAGCGGTCGCGACGGCTCCGGGGAGGCCTCGGCGGCCCCGGCCGAAGCGGTCGCGGAGGAGATCCGCGCGGCCGGCGGGCAGGCGGTGGCCCACCTGGGCGACGTGGCGGACTTCGAGCAGGCCAGGGAACTGGTCGAGCTGGCCGTCGAGCGCTTCGGGAAGCTGGACGTCCTCGTCAACAACGCGGGGATCCTGCGCGACCGGATGATCTTCTCCATGTCGGAGGAGGAATGGGACTCGGTCATCCGGGTCCACCTCAAGGGCCACTTCAACACCACGCACTTCGCCTCCGCGCACTGGCGGGAGCGGTCCAAGGCGGCCGGCGGGCCGGTGTACGGGCGGATCGTCAACACCTCATCCGAGGCCTTCCTCGGCGGTTCGGCGGGCCAGCCCAACTACGCGGCCGCCAAGGGCGGCATCGTGGGCCTGACCACCTCGACCGCCCTGGCCCTGGCCAAGTACGGGGTCACGGCCAACGCCATCTGCCCGCGCGCCCGCACCCGGATGACCGAGGACGTCTTCGCGGGCTTCGAGGTGCCCGAGGACGGCAGGCTCGACGCCCTCGCCCCCGAGCACGTCGCCCCGCTGGTCGGCTACCTGGCCTCGCCGGCCTCGGCGCGGGCGAACGGGCAGCTGTTCGTCGTCCACGGCGGGATCGTGGTCGTGATGGAACGCCCCAGGGTGGCCGCAAAGTTCGACACCACCAAGGAGGCCTTCTCCTACGAGGAACTGGACGAGGTCCTCACCGCCCACTACGCCGGCCGCCCCCCGAACGAAACCTTCGCGGCGCCCGAGGTCCTCGGCCTCAGGCACGGCTAGGTCTTTGCGTTTCGCGGCAGGCCCCCTCAGCCCAGGGGGGCCTGCTGGAGCGGGACCGGGCGGACCGGCGTGGGAGGTCGGTCCAGGTGGAGGGGCGGCGGCGGGGCGACCGGTTGGGTCAGGCCCACCAGGCCGCAGGGCGCGTCCGGGGTGGCGTACGGGAGGTGCAGGCGGCCTTCCGCGCTCCACAGGCCGGTGCCCAGCCAGCCGGTCGGCGCGCCGAGCCGGAACACGTGGCGGTCGGCGGGGCGCCACAGGGCGATGCCGTCCGCGCCGACGCGCAGCGCGACCCCGCACGTCTCCGGCATCAGGACCTGGCCGGGCTGGACCGCGAAGGGGTGCGCGTCCTCGATGCGCAGGCACTCCGGGAAGCGGACCGGGCGGGCGCTGCCCAGGACGCCCCAGCCGAGGCGGTCCTCGCCGGCGGCGTTCGAGCGGATCACCAGGAGTCCGCTGTCGGGGGCGGCCAGCAGGAGCCGGTCGTCGCTGTCGTCGGCGATCTGGAGCAGCGGGGTGACCTCGCCGGCGCGGTCCAGGTCCACGACGACGGCCTTGGTGCGGCCGTCGCGTTCCTGGTCCAGCGCCAGCAGCCGGCCCGTACGGTCCAGCCAGACCCCGCCGGAGCAGCGGCCCGGCAGTACGGCGGCCCGTTCGGGTCCGGCGGAGGACGGTCCGCCGGTGATCCGCCAGACGGTGCTGCCGGCGGGCCCCACGGCCAGGGCGTAGGCCCCGCGCCCGTCCGGAGCCGGGGGCAGCAGGTGGACCCGTAGCCCCTCCTCCGCTTCGATCGAGCCGATCTGGAGCTGCCCGGTGCACGGCCCGCCGGCGGCGCCGCCCGAGGGGTACAGCAGCGCGAAGGCGTGGCTTTCGGCCACCCGGCGGTGGATCAGCACCCGCCCGTCGGCCAGCGGGAGCACCTCGCTGTCGGCCTCCTCCGGCTGCGCCAGCGGCAGCGGTACCGCGTACGGTTCCGGCCCGCCCAGCGTCCAGCGCTCGGGGTAGCGCGCCTCGCCCTCCCCGGCCAGCCGCGCGGCGTAGGCCCCGTCGGCGGCGATCGTGAACGGGGCGGTGGTCGTCGTCTCGATCTCGGTGGCACAGACAGTCATCCGGGCCGTCACCTCCGGGGAGGAAGCTAGTTTTCGCACTTCCTGCCGAACCACACGACCTCACAGGCTTCACACGTACGGGTGGCCGCGCCGCGATTCGGCTGTTCCGAAGGGCGCGATTGTGCTGTTGCATATCGGGGGTTTTGGGGTAGGTCCGCGCGCTGCGCGCCAGGGGTCGGTAGGGGCAGGCCGGTCGGTCGCCACGGACGGTAGCCTTGGCCTGTGCCCCGTCTCCATGAAGTCATCGCCGCGCTGGACGCCCTCTGGCCCCCCTCGCGGGCCGAGCAGTGGGACGCCGTCGGGACCGTCTGCGGCGATCCCGACGCCGAGGTCTCCCGCGTCCTGTTCGCCGTGGACCCCGTGCAGGACGTCGTCGACGAAGCCGTGAAGCTGGGCGCCGACCTGCTCGTCACCCACCACCCCCTCTATCTGCGCGGCACCACGACCGTCGAGGCGGGCACCTTCAAGGGCCGCGTCGTGCACACGCTGATCAAGAACGACATCGCGCTGCACGTCGCCCACACCAACGCCGACACCGCCGATCCCGGCGTCTCCGACGCCCTCGCCGGCGCCCTCGACCTGCGGGTCACCGGCCCGCTCGTGCCCGACCCCACCGACCCGACGGGCCGCCGGGGCCTCGGCCGGATCTGCGAACTGGACCACCCCGAGACCCTGCGCGAGTTCGCCGCCCGCGCCGCCGCCCGGCTGCCCCGGACCGCGCAGGGCATCCGCGCCGCCGGCGACCCCGACGCGTTGATCCGTACCGTCGCCGTCAGCGGCGGCTCCGGCGACAGCCTGTTCGCCGAGGTCCGCGCCGCCGGCGTGGACGCCTTCCTCACCGCCGACCTGCGCCACCACCCGGTGTCCGAGGCGCGCGAGCAGTCCCCGCTCGCCCTCGTCGACGCCGCCCACTGGGCCACCGAATGGCCCTGGTGCGAGCAGGCCGCCGCCGAGCTCGACGCGATCTCCGAGCGCCACGGCTGGGGTCTGCGGACCCACGTCTCGCGCACGGTCACCGACCCCTGGACGGCGCACGCGCCGTCCGTCACACCCCCTTCTCACTCAGGAGCCCCCAACTGAACGCCGAGCCCGCCGACCAGATCCGACTTCTCGACGTCCAGGCCTTGGACGTCCGGCTGTCTCAGCTCGCCCACAAGCGCAAGTCGCTGCCGGAGCACGCCGAGGTCGACTCCCTGACCAAGGACCTCGCCCAGCAGCGTGACCTGCTCGTCGCCGCCCAGACCCAGGCCAGCGACGCGGCCCGCGAGCAGACCAAGGCGGAGCAGGACGTCGACCAGGTGCGGCAGCGCGCGGCCCGCGACCAGCAGCGGCTGGACTCCGGCGTCGGCATCTCGGCCCGGGACCTGGCCAACCTCCAGAGCGAGGTCGTCTCCCTCGCCAAGCGGCAGGGTGACCTGGAGGACGTGGTCCTGGAGGTCATGGAGCGGCTGGAGTCCGCGCAGGAGCGCGTCACCGAGCTGACCGAGCGCGTCTCCGCGCTGGAGGCCAAGCTCGCCGACGCCACCGCGCGCCGCGACGCCGCCACCGGCGAGATCGATGCAGAGGCCGCGAAGATCACCAAGGACCGCGAGGTCATCGTCGCGTCCATGCCGGCCGACCTGATGGGCCTGTACGAGAAGATCCGCGCCAAGCAGGGCGGTGTCGGCGCCGCGCGCCTCTACCAGCGCCGCTGCGAGGGCTGCCGGCTGGAGCTGGACATGGCCGAGGTCAACGAGATCAAGGCCGCCGCGGCCAACCAGGTCGTCCGACACGAGAACTGCGGCCGCATCCTGGTCCGTGCGGCGGACTCGGGCATCTGATGCCGCGTTTCGTCGTGGAGGCGGACGGCGGGTCCCGGGGCAACCCGGGGCCCGCCGGCTACGGCGCGGTCGTCAGCGACCCGGCGACGGGTGAGACGCTCGCCGAACGCGCCGAGTACATCGGCGTCGCGACGAACAACGTCGCCGAGTACAAGGGCCTGATCGCCGGCCTCAAGGCGGCGCGCGAACTGGCGGCGGACGCCGAGGTCCGGGTCCGCATGGACTCCAAGCTCGTCGTCGAGCAGATGTCGGGCCGCTGGAAGATCAAGCACCCCGACATGAAGCCGCTCGCCGCCGAGGCCGCGACGATCTTCCCGCGCGCGCAGGTCACCTACGAGTGGATCCCGCGCGAGCGCAACAAGCACGCGGACCGGCTCGCCAACGAGGCGATGGACGCGGGCCGGCTCGGCCGCGAGTGGGAACCGTCCGCCTCCACGGCCGCCCTGGACACCTCGGCGGCCCGCGCCCTGGCCCACCCGCCGGCGGGCCCTCCGGGGGACGCGGCGAAGGGCGCCGCGGCGGCCCGCGCGGCCCTGGCCGCCGCCAGACCGCCCGGCGGCTCCGCGCCGGCGGCGACCGCCGCGGCCCCGGTGGCCGGGGCGGCGCCCGCCCGCACCGGTGGCGCCGAGGCGGCGGCCGCGATCGCCACGACCGCTGCGGCCCCGTGGCCGGGGCGGCGCCCGCCCGCGCCGGTGGTGCCGCGCCGGCGGAGGCGGTGGCCGACACCCTGTTCGCGGAGCCCGGCCCCGCCGCGGCGGAGCGCGCCGCGCAGCCGGCGCCGCCGCGCGACCGGGCCGACCGGCACGCCTCCACGACCCCCGCCCAGGGGCAGGGGTGGGGCCCGGACATGGGTGCGCCCGCCACCTTCGTGCTGCTGCGCCACGGCGAGACCGCCCTGACTCCGCAGAAGCGTTTCTCCGGCAGCGGCGGCACCGACCCCGAGCTGTCCCCGGCCGGCCGCCGCCAGGCCGCGGCCGTCGCCGAGGCGCTGGCCGCGCGGGGCACCGTACAGGCCGTCGTCACCTCACCGCTGCGCCGCTGCCGGGAGACCGCCCAGGCCGTCGCGGACCGCCTCGGACTGCCGGTCACGGTCGAAGAGGGCCTGCGCGAAACGGACTTCGGTGCCTGGGAGGGCCTGACCTTCGCCGAGGTACGGGAACGCTTCCCGGACGACCTCCAGGCGTGGCTGGACTCCCCGAAGGCCGCCCCCACCGGCGGCGGCGAGAGCTTCGCCGCCGTGACCCGCCGGGTCTCCGCCACCCGCGACCGCCTCCTGGCCGCCCACGCGGGCCGCACGGTCCTGCTGGTCACGCACGTGACCCCGGTCAAGACCCTGGTCCGCCTCGCCCTCGGCGCGCCGCCGGAGTCCCTGTTCAAGATGGAACTCTCCGCCGCCTCCCTCTCGGCGGTCGCCTACTACGCCGACGGCAACACGTCCCTGCGCCTCCTGAACGACACCTCCCACCTGCGCTAGGGGGTGTCTTTCGGAGCAGGCCGGCGAGCCCGGCCTGCTCCGAACGACACCCCCTGGCTCAGTAGTGGTACCGCGCCTGCGCGATTTCGACGGCCTCGTCCCTGATCCGGTAGACGAGACGGTGCTCGTCCGTGATGCGCCGGGACCACCATCCGGAGAGGCTCTCCTTGAGCGGTTCGGGCTTCCCGGCGCCTTCGAACGGTGTTCGCTGAATCTCCTTGATCAGCCGATTGATCCTCTTGAGGATCTTCGGATCGGCCGTCGTCCAGTAGGTGTACTGGTCCCACGCACGGCTGGAGAACACCACCTTCACGCGGCGGACTCCGCGTCATCCGTCGTTTCGACGAGTTCACGCGCCTGCCCGTGGCCGGCGTCGAGCTCGGCGATGGACTCCATGAGGATCTGCGCGTTGCGGGGCGAACGCAGGAGGTAGACCGTCTCCTGCCAGGACCGGAAGTCCTCGGCGGACATGATGACGACATCGCCGTGCTCGCGGGAGGTGACCTCTATCGGTTCGTGATCCTCGTTGACCTGCCGGATCAACGGGTAGAAGCGGGTGCGGGCCTCGTTCGCCGAGATCGGCATGGCTGACCTCCCGGGTAGGCATCATCGGTACGGCATGAGTCGTACGGGTTTACCGTACCAGTCCTCGGTCTGCGAGGGGCGCGACGTGTGCGGGTGTGCGGGGAACCCCCCGAAGCCTCCCCAGGCCCTGGGCTGATCATGAAAAAGCGGGCTCCTGACCAGGTCAGGAGCCCGCAGGGCAGACGAGTCGGCCTGTACGCCGGGTTCTGTCGCCCGGGGACCTCGCGGTCGCCGGGGAGACGGCCATCCATCTAGGACCGGCGTTGCCGCCGGCCTCGTGCGGTCTACCCGCGAACATCGGGCGGGCAGCCCTCAAGCGTTCGCGCAGACCCGTCCGGGGACGGATCCTCTTGACCTTGCTCCGGGTGGGGTTTACCTAGCCGCCTGAGTCACCTCAGGCGCTGGTGGTCTCTTACACCACCGTTTCACCCTTACCGAGGGCCGAAGCCCCCGGCGGTCTGTTTTCTGTGGCACTGTCCCGCGGGTCACCCCGGGTGGGCGTTACCCACCACCCTGCCCTGTGGAGCCCGGACGTTCCTCGGCGGGATCCGGGGATCCCGACGCGGCCGCCCGGCCGACTCGTCTGTCGTGGTGGCCATGTTACCCGGGGGCGGCAGCGCCGCTTGACCTTGACGCAGCGGCAGGGTTTCTACTGAGGTCATGCGTATCGGAGAGATCGCCGCGCTGGTCGGGCTCACCACCCGGGCCGTCCGGCACTACCACCATGTCGGGCTGCTCCCCGAACCGCCGCGGCGGCCCAACGGCTACCGCGCCTACAGCGTGCGCGACGCCGTACTCCTGGCCCGGGTGCGGCGGCTGACCGAGCTCGGGCTGAGCCTCGACGAGGTGCGCGACGTCCTCGCGGACGACGCGGGGCGCGACCTGGCCGACGTACTGGAGGAACTCGACGCCGACCTCTCCCGGCAGCAGGCCGAACTGGCCGAACGCCGGCGCCGGCTCGCCGTGCTGCTCGCCGCCGAGCCGGGGGACGGCGAACCCGTCTCCCCGGCGCTCGCCGCGCTGCTGGCCAAGGCGCCGCCCACCGCGTCGCCGTCCGCCGCGAAGGACCGCGAGCACCTCACCCTGCTCGACGCCACCGGCGCCGGCGGCGAGGAGCTGTACGCCCTGCTCGGCCCGCTCGCCGCCGACCCCGCCGTGCTCGCCCTCTACGAACGCCTCGACGCGCTGGCCGACGCCCCCGTCGACGACCCCCGCATCGGCCCGCTCGCCGCCGAGCTGATCGCCGCCGTCCCCGCCGAGGTCCTCGCGGCGATCCGGACCGACGCCCGCGAGACCGTCGTGGCCGAGGGCTTCAAGGAGGCGCTGCTCGCCGACTACGCCCCCGCGCAGGCGCGCGTCGTCGCCCTCGTCATGGAGGCGTTCGTGGACGGGGGCCGACGGTGAGCGCCGTTCGGATCGCCCGCTGGACGATCGCCGCCGTGATACCGGGCGAGCTGGTCCTCGTACTCTTCCTGGTCTCCGGGGTACGGCTGCCGGGGTGGGCGCCGGCCGCCGCCGAGGTGGTGGTGCTCGGCGTCCTGCTGCTCCAGGCGTGGACCCTGCGGTCCCTCTACGCCGCCGCCCGCGCCCGGGGCGCCGCACCGCGCGCCGCCGGCCTGGAGGCCGTACGGGCCGTGGTCCCGACGGCGGTCGAGCGGATCATGCTGCACGAGCTGCGGGCCATGGCCTCCCTCGGACGCTGGGTGGTGCGCCGCCCGCACGGGGCGCGGCCCGGCGACCTCGCCGCCGCGTACACCGGACCCCAGACGGCCATGATGTACGGGCTCGTCTTCGTGTCGGTGATCGAGACGGTCGCCCTGGCCGTGCTGATCCCCTGGCCCGCCGTGGAGCGGGTGGTGCTCGTCCTCGACGTCTACGGCGTGCTGCTGTTCCTCGCCCTGCACGCCGCCTGCGTCACGCGCCCGCACGTGCTGCGCCCCGACGGGACGCTGCGGATCCGCTACGGGGCCCTGTTCGACCTCACCGTCCCGCCGGACGCGGTGGCCTCGGCCCGGGTGGACCGCCGCTACCCGCAGGGGCGGCTGGTGACGCTGTCGCAGGACGGGGTGCTCGACCTGATCGTGGGCAGCCAGACCACGGTGACGCTGGAGCTCACCCGCCCGCTGGAGTTCCGCCGGCCGCTCGGCGCCCGCGCCACGGCCCGTACGATCCGCTTCCACGCCGACGACCCCCGCACCCTGGTCACCGCCCTACGGCAGCCGGCAGCACCCTAGGCGGTGTCTAGGCGGTGGCGAAGAGGATCTTCGACGTGCCCGGGTCGGCGCGGGTCAGGCGGACTCGGATCCGGTCCCCGAGGGGGAGGTCGGCCGAGCCGGACTCGACGCGGCCGACCACGGCGGGCTCCTCCAGGTGGACGGTGCCGACCCGGGGCTCGTGCTCCTTGACGTCGATCACCGTCGCCTCGAAGGTCTCGCCGACGCGGTCCTTCAGCAGGGCCGCCTCCACCAGGTCCACGCACTCACGCTCGACCGCGTTCGCGAGCCGCGTGCCCGCCGCCATCTCGCCCGGCAGCGCTTCCAGGGCCGCCGTCACCCACTCCGGCGGCCGTGCCCCCGCCACCGCCGCCACGCACAGCTCGCCGGTGTAGCGGTCGACGAGGCGCCGCAGCGGCGCCGTGCAGTGGGCGTACGGCGCCGCGACCGCCGCGTGCAGGGCCGGGTCGGGGGTGTGGCCGTCGGTGAAGACCGTGTAGCCGGCGCCCCGCAGCAGGGTGGTGCACTCCTGGAGGAACGCGGCGTGCGCGGGTAGGCGCGGATCCAGGGAGCGGACGAGCGCCGCGTACGGGACGTGGTGCGGCCAGTCGATCCGCAGGGCCTTCGCCGCGCGCCGCAGCCGCCCGACCGCGCCGTCGGGGGCGACGGGCAGGGTGCGCAGGATTCCGGTGCCGGAGGCCAGCATGAGGTCGGCGGCGGCCATCCCGGTCATCAGGGAGATCTGCGCGTTCCAGCCGTTGGCGGGCAGCGGCAACCGGTAGGCCAGGGCGTAGCGGCCGGCGCGCTCGACGACCTCCTGTTCGGGGACGCTCAGGGAAACCCCGCCGCGTTCGGCCTCCAGGGCCTCGCGCAGGGTGCCGATGGCCTTGAGCAGGGCCACGGGCTCCTCGGCGGTGCCGGTGTCGATGGCCTTCTGGACGCCGTCGTAGTCGAGCTTGGCCCGGCTGCGCACCAGGGCCCGGCGGACATCGGTGTGCTCGACGCGGCCGTCGGCGTCCAGGTCGAGCCGCCACAGGAGCGCCGGACGGGTCCGGTCCGGCAACAGGCTTGCCGCGCTCTCCGAGAGCACCGTCGGGTGCAGGGGGATCTTCCCGTCGGGGAGGTAGAGCGTGGTGACGCGTCGGTGGGCCTCGGCGTCGAGGGGGCCGCCCGGGGTGACGAACGCGGCGACGTCGGCGATCGCGTAGTGGACGCGGTAGCCGCCGCCGGGGCGCCGGGCCAGGTGCATGGCCTGGTCGAGGTCGACGGAGGTCGGCGGGTCGATGGTGAAGAGGGGGAGGTCGGTGGCGTCGGCCGTGGCGGGGGTGGGTGTGGGTGTGGGTGTTGGCGTGGCCGTTCTCGTCGCCGCTCGCTCGGCCTCGGCGAGGACTTCCGGTGGGAACGCCTCGGGCAGTCCCAGTCGCGTCCGCAGTTCACGCAGCGCGGCCCGCAGGGCAGCCCCTTCTGCGCCGGTCATGTGCATGTGGCGGCGTGGCATGGGTCGAGCGTAGGGCTTGCGCGGGCGATGTGCCGGGAAAGTCCCGCCGGGTGCCGGGCAGCGGGTGGGGCGTGGCGCGGCGACTACCCTGACTGGGGGGCCGCACCCCTCGCTCTGTGTACCGCCGTACTGAAGGAGAACCACCGTGCTCGTGCTGCTGCCGCCCTCCGAGGGAAAGGCCGCCGGCGGCTCCGGCGCACCGCTGGAGCTCGATTCCCTGTCCCTGCCGGGCCTGGCGGACGCGCGTACGAGCGTCCTCGCGGAACTCGTCGAGCTGTGCGGGGCCGACGAGCTGAAGGCGCGCGAGGTGCTCGGCATCGGCGAGGGGTTGCGCGGCGAGGTCTTGAAGAACGCCGAACTGCGGACCGCGCCCGCCCGCCCGGCGGCGGAGATCTACACCGGTGTGCTGTACGACGCCTTGGACCTGGCGGGCCTGCCGGGGGCGGCGCGGGCGGCGGCGGACCGGTCGTTGATGGTCTTCTCGGGGCTGTGGGGCGCGGTGCGGCCGACCGACCGGATCCCGTCGTACCGGCTGTCGATGGGGGTCAAGCTGCCGGGGCTGGGCGCGCTGGGGGCGTACTGGCGAGGGCCGATGGCGGAGGTCATGCCGGAGGTCGCGGGCGACGGGCTGGTGCTGGACCTGCGGTCGGCGGCGTACGGGGCGGCGTGGAAGCCGAAGGGGGAGGTCGCCGGGCGGACGGCGACGGTGCGGGTGCTGCATGCGCGGGTCGTGGACGGGGTGGAGAAGCGGTCGGTGGTGAGCCACTTCAACAAGGCGACGAAGGGGCGGTTGGTGCGGGATCTGTTGCTCGCGGGGGCCGTGCCGGCGGGGCCGGCGGAGCTGGTGGTCGCGCTGCGGGATCTGGGGTATGTGGTCGAGGCGGAGGCGCCCGCGAAGGCCGGGCGGGCCTGGTCCCTCGACGTGGTCGTAAGCCGGATCCACTGACGCCGGGCCCCTGCGGGGGGCCGCTGCGCGGTGCTTTGCTCCCCGCCCCGCCCTTCCTCCATCCCCCGGACCCGCTTGCGGGGGCTCTGCCCCCGCGCCCCCGCGCCTCAAGCGCCGGCGGGGCTGGAGGGTGCCGGCGGGGCTGGGGTCAGCGGGTCAGGGGCCAGGCTGCTGCGGAGGGGGTCGTGCCCGCGTGGGTGGCGCAGGCGTCGGTGAGGGTTTCCAGGAGGGTGAGGGGGTCCGGGAGGGGGTGGTGGGGGTCGCGGAGCCAGGTCACCGTGAAGTCGCCCGGGAGGGTCGCCGGGGGGAGGAGGACGTAGCTGCCGCGGCAGTGCCAGCGCAGGCCGGGGTGCTCGTCCATCGTCTCGGGGTGGCAGTCCAGTTCGCAGGGCCACCACTCGTCCTCGTCCTCGGGGGTGCCCCGGGTCGCGGTGAAGAAGAGCATCCGGGCCTGGTCCCCCGTACCACCGGATTCGGCGACCGGGCCGACGTCGATCCCGGCGGCCAGCAGCCGTTCCAGCGCGCTGCGCCCGGCCTCCAGCGGGACGTCGAGGACGTCGTGGACCATGCCGGTCGCGGTGATGAAGTTGGCCTGGGGCTGGCTGCGCGCCCAGCGTTCGATCTGCGCGCGGTCGGTGGTCGACTGGGTCTGCCAGGCGAACGAGACGGGGTGGCGCGCGGGTGTGGGACAGCCGATGCGGTCGCACGAACAGCGGTAGCCGGCGGGATGGGCGGCGGGGGCGATCGGCAGGCCCGCGGCGGCGACGGCCAGAAGGAGCGCCTCGCGCTGCCGGGCGGGGTCTTCGGCGGCGGGTTTCGAGCGGCGGCGCAGCCACTGCGAAATCCTGCTCTGCTCGCCGCGTTTGACGCGGCCGGACTCAGACCCCATCTATCCCCTCACCTCACCGTTGCCCCGGCAGACCGTTCCATGGTCCCACCATCCTGAGCCCCGGATGACCGCGCCCCCCGATCGGGGGACCCGACACGGGCTATCGGCGGGCGTCGGTGACGTTTCCCACGCCGTTCGGCCCGGCCGGGAGCCCGGCCAGGACGCCGTCCACCACCGCGTCCGCGAACGCGTGCGTCAGCGGCCCGGTCCGCAGCAGCCACCGGTACGTCAACGGGCCCAGCAGCATCTCCACCACCAGACGCAGATCGGTGTCCGCCGGGAGCCGGCCGGCGTCGCGCGCCGTGCGCAGGCGGGCCTCGTAGAGCGCGAGCTGCGGCTCCAGCAGCTGCTCGTTGAAGCGGGCGCCCAGCTCCGGGTCGGTCGCCCCGGCGGCGGTCAGGGCGCGTGCGGGGGCCTCGTACTTCTCGTCGCGGAACTCGTCCACTGTGGCCCGCAGAACGGTCTTCAGGTCGGCCGCGAGGTCGCCGGTGTCGGGGAAGCCCGTCCAGTCGCCTGCGGATGCGGCGTCGCCGGCCAGCGCCAGGGAGGCGTCGAGCAGCACGGCCGCCTTCGAGGGCCACCAGCGGTAGATGGTCTGCTTGCCGACGCCCGCGCGGGCGGCGATCGCCTCGATGGTGAGCTTGTTGTAGCCGACCTCGCCGACCAGGGCGAGGGCGGCGTCGAGGATGGCGCGGCGGGAGCGGTCGCTGCGGCGGGTGGCGTCGGGAGACTTGTTCATACGGTCAGTATCGGTGCGAGACGTATCGTCTTCCAGCCATTCCCCAAACCACCCGATCAGTTCACTGCGCGGTCAGGTCCCAGGAGGGACGATTCTCTTCACATCGTCGTGATGTCGTAGGAGTCACGAGAGTCGTGAGGAGCTTTCTTTGCGCAGAGACGCCACACCCCGGCGCTACCTGATGTGCCCACCCGCACACTTCAAGGTCACGTACTCCATCAACCCGTGGATGGACCCCACGAAACCGGTGGACCTGCCCCTCGCACACGCCCAGTGGGAAGACCTGCGGGACCGCTACCGCGCCCTCGGTCACACCGTCGAGACCCTCGTCCCCGATCCCGGGCTGCCCGACATGGTCTTCGCCGCGAACGGCGCCCTCGTCGTCGACGGCAAGGTCCTCGGCGCCCGCTTCGCCTACCCGGAACGGTCCGCCGAGGCGGAGATCCACCTCGACTGGTTCCGGGCGCACGGCTTCACGGAGATCCACGAGCCCTCGCACATCAACGAGGGCGAGGGGGACTTCGCCGTCACGGCCACCTACATCCTGGCGGGGCGCGGTTTCCGCTCCAGCCCGCTCTCCCACGACGAGGCCCAGGAGTTCTTCGGACGCCCCGTCATCGGCCTGGACCTGGTGGACCCGCGCTTCTACCACCTGGACACGGCGCTGTGCGTGCTCGACGGCGACGAGATCATGTACCACCCCGAGGCCTTCTCGGCGGGCAGCCGGGCCGTCCTGCGCCGGCTCTTCCCGGACGCCCTGCTCGTGGACGCGGCGGACGCGGCCGCCTTCGGGCTCAACTCCGTCTGCGACGGCCGGCACGTGGTGATGCCCCAGGCCGCGACCGGACTGCTCGCCCCGCTGCGCGAGCGGGGGTTCGAGCCGGTGCCGATGGACCTGGGCGAGCTGCTCAAGGGCGGCGGCAGCGTGAAGTGCTGCACGCAGGAACTGCGCCCGGCGCCGCCTGACCGGGCCGCGTCTTAACCGCGTGAGGCCGGGGGCCACTCCTGGCCCCAGTCGGCGTCCCGGGCCGCCTTGTAGAGGTCGCCGTGGCGCTTCGTCACGGTGGCCCGGGACAGGCCCGCGCCGGGGCCCTCCTCGGGACCGCACAGGTCGAGCAGGACGAGCCCCTTGCGGATCTGCGGCCTGCGCGTGATCCGGGAGGGGACCGGCGTGACCGGGAAGCGGCTCGCGGCGACGTAGCTGAACTTCTCGTCCTCGTACGGCAGCGAACCGCCCTTGACCTGCCGGTGCAGGGAGGAGCGGCTGACCCGCGCCGAGAAGTGGCACCAGTCCTGACCGACCTCGATGGGGCAGGTCCCGTCGTGCGGGCACGGCGCGGCGACCTTCAGCCCGGCTTCGATCAGCTGCTCGCGCGCCTCGCGGATGCGCAGGTACCCCTCGGGCGTGCCCGGCTCGATCAGCACCACCGCCCGACCCGCGCGGGCCGCCTCGGCGACGACGGCCCGGCGGGCCTCGGGCGTCAGCTCGCCCAGTACGTACGAGACCGTCACCAGGTCGGCGTCGGGCAGCGTCAGCCCGGAGCCGATGACGGCCCGCCGCCATTCCGCCGCGCGGAGCACGGGGGAGGGGGAGGCCTGCGCGAGCTCCTTGCCGAGCTGGAGCGCCGGCTCGGCCCAGTCGAGGACGGTGGTCTCGCGGGGGCCGTCCCAGGTGGCGTCCACCGCCCAGGTCGCGGAGCCGGTCCCGCCGCCGACGTCCACGTGCGAGGCGGGCGCCCACTGCGGGGCCGCCTCCGCGAGCCCGTCCAGGGCGGACCGGACGGCCTCGAAGGTGGCGGGCATCCGGTACGCCGCGTACGCCGCCACGTCGGAGCGGTCGCGCAGCACGGGCGCGTCGGTCGGGGTCTGCCCCCGGTAGTTGGCGATGAGCCGCTCGACGGCGGCCGTCGCCTGCCGTTGCGGGAGCCCGTCGAGCAGGCGGGCGAGGGCGCTGCGGAGGGTCTCGGCGGTGGTGGGGGCGGAGGCGTTCACCTGCCGAGTTTACGGCCCCGGGCTCCGCCGGGGCTTCCCCGGGCTTCCCGGGGCTCCGCCCCGGACCCCGCGCCGCAAACGCCGGCGGGGCCGCAATCGGCTGACGCCGGCGAAATCAGCCCCGGCAGCGGCGGCGCGCGTGCGGTCCAGGGGGTGTCTTTCGGATCAGGCCGGATCAGGGCGCGGTGCCGACCACGGCGAGCCCGGCCTGATCCGAAAGACACCCCCTAGGCGGCGGGCTCGCGGGTCTGCCAAGGGCGGCACATCAGCACGAAGCAGGCCACCGACAGCAGTGAGCAGGTCAGCTGGACCAGCGCCATCGGCACCGCCGTGTCCTCGCCCGCGATGCCGACCAGCGGGGAGGCGATCGCCCCGACCAGGAAGGAGGACGTGCCCAGCAGCGCGGACGCCGATCCGGCGGCGTGCGGGGTGCGCATGAGCGCCTGCGCGTTGGTGTTCGGCAGGACCAGACCCATCGCCGACATCAGGACGAACAGCGCGGCGGCGATCGGGACCAGCCCGACCTCGCCGAAGACCCCGGTGGACATCAGCAGCAGGGCCACCGAGGCGACGGTGATCACCGCGAGACCGGTGGCCAGGGCCTTGTCCAGGCTGACGCGGCCGACGAGCAGCTTGCCGTTGATCTGGCCGACGGCGATGAGCCCGACGGAGTTGAGGCCGAACAGCAGGCTGAAGGCCTGCGGGGAGGCCCCGTAGATCTCCTGCACGACGAAGGGGGAGGCGGAGATGTAGGAGAAGAGGACGGCGAAGGCGAAGCCGCCCGCCAGGGTGTAGCCGGCGAACACCCGGTCGCCGAGCAGGCCGCGCATGGTCCGCAGGGCCGCGCCGACGCCGCCGGTGTGGCGCCGCTCGGGCGGCAGGGTCTCGCCGAGGCTGCGCCAGGCCACCAGGGTCAGCGCGAGGCCGACGGCGGTGAGGACCAGGAACACGCCGCGCCAGTCGGAGAAGCGCAGCACCTGGCCGCCGATGAGCGGGGCGATGATCGGCGCGCTCCCGGAGATCAACATCAGCGTGGAGAAGAAGCGGGCCATCTCGACGCCGTCGTACAGGTCGCGGACGACGGCGCGCGCGATCACTATCGCGGCCGCGCCCGCCAGGCCCTGGAGCAGCCGGAAGGCGATCAGCAGCTCGGCGGTCGGGGCGAGGGCGCAGAGGGCGGTGGCGAGGACGTAGACCACCATGCCCGCGAGCAGGGGCCGGCGGCGGCCCCACTTGTCGCTCATCGGGCCGATGACCAGCTGGCCGAGCGCCATGCCGGCGAGGCAGGCCGTCAGGGTGAGCTGGATCGTGGCGGCCGGGCTGCGCAGGGCGGAGGTGACCTGCGGCAGGGCCGGCAGGTACATGTCCATGGAGAGGGGTGGGAGGGCCGTCAGGCCGCCCAGGACGAAGGTGACGAGCAGTCCGGTACGGCGTGCGGCCTTCAGGGGGGTGGCGGGGGCCTCGGCGGTGGCCTCGGCTGGGGCGGAGTGGGGCGGTTCGGGCGACGGTCCGTGCTCGCGGGCCGCCCAGGGGCCTCTCTCCGACATCCGGGACTCCTCTTTTCCTACGGTCATACGACCCCTGACCCGACCATGCTCTCAGCTGTCGGACGCTCCGGGGCCGGATGTCCGGTGTGACGTACTCTGCGGCCCCATGGACGCACCGCGGAAGAAGATCGCTGTAGTGACCGGCGCCGGCTCCGGGATCGGCCGGTCCGTGGCCCTCGCCCTGGCCGGAGCCGGCTGGTCGGTGGCCCTCGCCGGACGCCGGACCGGACCCCTGGAGGAGACGGCCGCGGCGGCCCCCGAAGGCGCGGACGTGCTGCCCGTACGGGCCGACGTGAGCGATCCGGAGGACGTGGCCGCGCTGTTCGAGGCCGTACGGGAGCGCCACGGGCGCCTCGACCTGCTCTTCAACAACGCCGGCACCTTCGGCCCCGCCGGTGTCGCGCTGGAGGACATCACCCCCGAGGCGTGGCGTCAGGTCGTCGACGTCAACCTGACCGGCGCCTTCCTCTGCGCGCAGGCGGCCTTCCGGGTGATGAAGGCCCAGGAACCACAGGGCGGCCGCATCATCAACAACGGCTCCATCTCGGCGCACGTGCCCCGCCCGAACTCCATCGCCTACACCGCGACCAAGCACGCCATGACCGGCCTGACCAAGTCGCTGTCGCTCGACGGGCGCCCGTACCGGATCGCCTGCGGGCAGATCGACATCGGCAACGCGGCCACCGAGATGACCGAGCGCATGCGGACCGGCATCCTCCAGGCCAACGGGCAGCTGGCCGTCGAGCCGGTCATGGACGCCGCCGACGTGGCCCGGACCGTGCTGCACATGGCGGAACTGCCGCTGGAGGCGAACGTTCAGTTCGCCACCGTCATGGCGACCGCCATGCCCTACATCGGACGCGGCTGAACGGAGCCCCGTCCGCCTGCTGACGTACCCCGAGGCCGCCGTGCCCGAAGCGGCGGCCGCGCAGGTCGCCGCCCTGGGCAGTGAGGTGCGGTCCCAGGTCTCGATGTGCATCCGGATGCCCCGGGCCACCAGGTACGAGCCACCGGTCAGCCAGCCGCTGCCGTCACCGGCGCCGACCCACACGGGCCCGTCACGGACCCTCCGCGAGCGCCGTCCCCCGCAGCGGGATGACCAGCGGGGCCCCGGTGCGGGGATGGGGGAGCACCTCCACGGGCTGCCGGTAGACGCGGCTGAGCAGCCCGTCCTCGAAGACCTCCGACGGCGGCCCGGCCACCGCGATCCGGCCGTCGTGCAGGACGGCGGCCCGGTCGGCGTACGCCGCCGCCAGCCCCAGGTCGTGCAGGACGACCACCACCGCGTCGCCCGCCGCCGCCCGCTCCCGGCAGATCCGCAACACCAACTCCTGGTGCCGCAGGTCCAGCGCCGCCGTCGGCTCGTCGAGCAGCAACAGCGGCGCCCGCTGGGCCAGTACGCGGGCCAGCGCGACGCGGGCGCGCTCGCCCCCGGAGAGGGCCGAGAACGGCCGCTCGGCGAAAGGGGTGACCTCGGTGGCGGCCATCGCGTCGGCCACCGCCTCCTCGTCCTGCTCCGCGAGCGGGGTGCCGGCCCAGGGCGCGCGGCCCATCCCGACGACGTCGGCGACGCGGAACGGGAAGGACAGGGCGGCCGACTGCGGGAGCACGGCGCGGCGCAGGGCCAGTTCGGGGGCCGACCAGGCGCCGACGGGCCGCCCGTCGATCCGTACGGCGCCGGCGGCGGCCGGCAGGTCGGCGGCGAGCGCGGCGAGCAGGGTGGACTTCCCGGCGCCGTTCGGGCCGACCAGGGCCAGGACCTCGCCCGCGCGGGCGCTCAGGTCGATGCCGGCGAGCACCGCGCGCTCCCCGAGCCGCACGTGCAGGCCGTCGGCCTCGGCGACGGCGGCCCCGGGGGCGGGACGGGCGGGCACGGTCCGGCCGCCCCGACGGCGCAGCGCGGACCACGCGGACCACAGGGGGGTGCTCACGCCCAACCTCCTTGTCTGCGGCGGGTGCGGCGCAGCAGCCAGAAGAAGAACGGGCTGCCGATCAGGGCGGTCAGCACACCGAGCGGCAGCTCGGCGGGCTGGGCGATCGTCCGGGCGGCGAGGTCGCCCGCCATCAGCACCACCGCCCCGGCGAGGGCGCTGGCCGGCACCAGGAAGCGGTGCCCCGGCCCGTTCGCCATCCGCAGCAGGTGCGGCACCAGCAGGCCGACGAAGGTGATGACCCCGGCTACGGCGACGGCCGCCGCCGTCAGCAGCGCCACGACCAGGATCAGGGCCAGCCGCAGCCGCTCCACGTCGATGCCGAGGTGGCGGGCCGGGCGCTCGCCGAGCGCGAGGAGGTCCAGCCGGCGCCCGTAGAAGGGGGCGACGCACAACCCGACCAGCGCGCACGGGAGGACGGCCAGCACCTTCGGCCAGGTGGCCTGGGCGAGGGAGCCGAGCTGCCAGAAGGTGATCTGGTTGACCTGCCCACTGTCGGCGAAGAAGACGAACAGGCCGATCAGGGCGCCCGCGAAGGCGTTGACGGCGATGCCCGTGAGGATGAGGGTGACGACCTCGGTCTTCCCGCCGTTGCGCGAGAGCAGGTAGACGCAGGTGACGGTGATCAGACCCGCGACGAAGGCGCAGGCGGTGATCGTCCAGTTGCCGAGGAAGCTCAGGCCCAGCCCGATGGCGGCGACCGCGCCGACGGCGGCACCCGCCGAGATGCCGATGACGCCCGGCTCGGCGAGCGGGTTGCCGAAGACCCCCTGCATCAGCGCGCCCGCGCAACCGAGGGAGGCGCCGACCAACAGGGCGAGCACGACCCGGGGGAGGCGTACGTTCCACAGCACGCTCTCCCCGACCCGGTCGAGCGGAGCGCCGCCGAGGCCCAGCCGGTGCAGGGCGGAGGCGAGGACGTCGCCGGTCGGGATGTGGTAGGCGCCGACGCCGGCGGAGAGCAGGGCGAGCAGGCACAGGGCGGCCACCAGCGCCGCACCGATCAGCAGCGCCCGGCGGCCGCGCGGCTTCCCGGGCGCCGGGCGAAGACCGGCCCCGCCGGCGGCCGGCCGCACCGGCGGGGCCGCCGGGGCTTCGGCGGTGCCACCGTCCGCCACGGATTCGTGGGGCAGGGTCACGTCAGGCGCCCTTGCCGTGGAGCTGCGCCACGAGCGAGGCGAGCACCTGGTCGGTGCGGGGCCCGTAGTTGAGCAGGACCCCGTCGTCCACGGTCACCACCCGACGGTCCATCCCGGCCGGGGTCTGGGCCACGCCCGGGATCTTGACCAATCCGTCGACGCCGCCCACCGATTCGAGCCCCTTGGTCATGACGAGGATCGCGTCCGGAGCGGCGGCGGCCAGCGCCTCGCTCGTGATCGGCGTGAAGTCCTTGCCGAGCCCGGACTCCTTGCCCGTGTCGATCGCGCCCGCCGCCTCCAGCAGCGAGGCCGCGCCCGAGTCGGAGCCGCCCAGCAGGTAGACGGAGGCCGTGCCGCGCAGGTAGAGGAAGGCCACCCGGGGCTTCTTCGCGGAGTCGGCGGGGGCGCCCCGGCGGGCGGCGGCGATCCGGTCGGCGGTGCGCTGGTTGAGCTGCGTACCGGCCTCCTTGACGCCCAGCGCGGCGGCCACCGCGTCGATCCGCTTCGGGACGTCGTCCAGTGCCTTGGCGGGGGCGACGACCAGGACCGGGATCCCGGCGTCGCGGATCTGCCGGATCGCCTCGGCCGGTCCGGTGGTGGTCTCGGCCAGGACGAGGGTCGGCCGCAGCGAGAGCACGCTCTCGGCGGAGACGTCGTGTCCACGTGTCACCACCGGCAGGGACGCGGCCTGTTCGAAGGTGGCGGTGATGTCGCGGGCGACGACCCGCGCACCGAGGCCGAGGGTCTGGACGATCTCGTTCAGGCTGCCCGTCAGCGGCACGATCCGTTCCGCCGAGGCGACGGTGACCTGCGCGCCGTCGGCCGAGGGCACGGTCACGGGGAGCGCGGGCAGCGGCGTGCCGGCGAGGGGCTCGATCCGGTCCGCGGCGCTGCCGGCGGGTCGGGTGGGGGAGCCCGCGGGAGCGTTCGCGTTCCCGCAGCCGGTCGCGCCGAGTGCGAGTGCCAGTGCCGCCACGGCAACGACCAGGCGGGGGAAGCGGGTTGACGTGGCGGGCGTGGGCAACGAAGGCACCGTCCTGGTCGACCGGCCGGGGCCGGCGGGGGTGGGGTGAGGTTGTGCCGACGCGGGGGTTCCCGTTCGACTTTCGATAGCTTAGGTTAGCCTAACCTTGCTCACCAGGCCTGGGAAGGGACCAGACCGTGGGAGGGCCCGACCGTGGAGGGGACTTCATGTCCGCAAGACCCGCCCGTGCGTTCGCCGTCGCCCTGTTGGCGGCCCTGCTCGGGGCGCTGCTGCCGGCCTCCACCGCTCACGCGGCGGGCCGTACCGTGCAGGGTGGTCGACTGGACTGGGGAATCAAATCGTCCTTCCAGAGTTATGTCACGGGTCCTGTCGCGAAAGGCTCTTTCCAGCTGAAGGCCGGCGCCGCCACCGTCGGCGGCAGCCTGTTCCGCTTCCACTCGGCGAACGGCTCCTACGCCCCCGACACCGGCGAGTTCTCCGCCTCCTTCAGCGGCGGCGTCAGCTTCCAGGGCCACCGGAAGCCCGACGGGGTCAACGAACTGGACATGACCGTCAGTCGACCCACCGTCAAGATCTCCGGCGGACGCGGCACCCTCTACGTGGACGTGTCCAGCAAGGCCAAGGACACCGGAGCGGTCAGCAGCGAGTCCCAGGTGCCCTTCGCCACGCTCGGCCTGGGCGGCATCGAGATGAGGGGTGCGGGCAGCCCGTTCGTCCTCACCAACGTCCCGGCCACCCTCACCGAACAGGGCGCCAAGGCCTTCGCCGGCTACTACGCCGCCGGCGCGCAACTCGACCCCGTCTCCCTGTCGGCCGACGTCAAGGACCCGGTGGCCGCGCCGCCTTCGACGGCCCCCGCCACGACGCCCGCCCCCGGGGGCCAGACCCCGCAGGCCGAGGGCGCCTTCGCCGACGCCGCCGTCGACTGGGGGGTGCGCCGCACCTTCCGCGAGTACGTCACCGGCTCCGTCGGCCAGGGCAAGTGGACCCTCGCCGAAGGCGCCCAGGACGGCGGCGCGCTGTTCCGCTTCCCGCAGGGCAAGGGCACCTACGACGGCCGGAAAGGCACGCTCGACGCCGCGTTCGCCGGGACCGTCCGCTTCACCGGCGCCCATCTGGACCTGACGCTCGCCAAGGTCACCGTCAAGGTCGAGAACGGCAGGGGTGTGCTCACCGCCGACGTCACCAACGGCTCCGAGGGGACGAAGAGCGCCGTGCCGCTCGTCGCGTTCGACGCCAAGGCGCTGAAGACCGAGGGCACGCTCGTCACGCTGACCGAAGCCCCGGCCACCCTCACCGAGGGCGGCGCGCAGGCCTTCAACTCCATGTACAAGGCCGGCACCGAGATGGACCCCGTCTCGCTCGCCGTCGCCCTGGACGGCGCGGCGCGGCTCCCGGCCCTGCCGAACCTCGGCTCCACCGCGTCCCCGGCCCCCGCCCCCGCCTCCCCGGCCGCGTCGCCGTCCGGCGCCGCCGTGGCCGCGCCCGCCGCCTCGGCGGGGGAGTCCTCGAACGTCGGGCTCTACGTCGCCCTCGGCGCGGCCGTGCTGCTGGCGGCCGGCGGGGTCGGCTTCGTGGCCCTGCGCAAGCGCCGTACGGCGACGGCCGCGGGTTCGGACTCCGGCGCCTCGGGCTCGTAGGCCCCGTCCCTCCCCTCCCCCCTCCCCCCTCCCTCCTCCTCTCCTCCCTCCCCGGTCTTCCAGGAGTTCTCCCATGTCCTCGCCCGTCCGTCGTCCGGCCGTCCTCGCGGCCGCCGTCCTCACCGCCGCCACCCTCGGCACCGCCGCGTTCGTCCTGCCCGCCACGGCCGTGGGTGCCTGGCCGGCCGCCGGGGCGCCGGCCGCGGCCCCCGTCCCGGTCCTGAGCGGCACCCTCGACTGGGGCGTCCTGGCGAGCCTGCGCGCGTACGTCAAGGGCATCGGCACGATCACCGCGCAGGACGGCGCCACCGAGGTCCCCGGCGGTTTCCGCTTCGGCGAGGCGACGGGCCAGTACGACGCGGCCGGCGGGCACGTCGTGACGGCGGCCTTCAAGGGCGCGGTCGTCTTCGACGGCACCAGGCACGGGTTCGTCGTCAAGATGGAGAACTTCCGCATCAGCACGGCCACGAAGAAGCTGACGGCCGACGTCACCAGGAACGGCACGCTGAAGCCCAACGTGCCGCTGGCGGACGTGGCCTTCGCCGGGATGAACATGAAGGACCTGACGACCACCCTCACCCCCGAGTTCGCCGCGCTGTTCGACCGCGACGCGTACGCGGGTCAGCCGGGCGACAAGCTGACGGTGGACCTGAAGTTCCCGGAGCGGCCCTCCCCGTCCACCTCCCCGTCCCCGTCCACCTCCGCGTCGACGTCCACGTCCCCCTCTCCTTCCCCTTCCTCTTCCACTTCCTCTTCACCCTCCGCGTCGGCGTCGACCTCCGCGGCCCCCTCGCCCGGCGGGAGCGGCGCCCCCGCCGACGGCCCGCAGAAGATCCTCAACGGCAAGCTCACCTGGGGCGTCAAGGAGTCCTTCCGCGCGTACGTCGGGGAGAAGGGCATCACCGCGAGCGGTGGCGCCGTCAAGGACGGCGCCACCTACGCCTTCGCCTTCGGCGCGGGCGAGCTGGACGTCAGGAACCAGAAGTTGAACGCCTCGTTCCAGGGCTCCCTGCGCTTCCGGTTCACCCTCCACGGCCTCGACCTGACCTTCGAGAACATCCGCGTCGCCGGCGCCGGCAAGACCGGCACGCTGACCCTGGACGTGAAGACGCCGGCGGGCACCCGCAAGGACGTCCCCTTCGCCACGCTCGACCTGTCGAAGACCGACTACAAGACCAAGGGCGGCCTGCTGGCCCTGACCGGCGTCCCCGCGTACTTCACCGAGCAGGGTTCCACCGTGTTCGCCAACGACAACGCCGTCCTCGACCAGTACAAGCCGGGCAAGCCGATGGACCCGCTCGACTTGTCGGTCGCCGTGGACAAGGACGTCACCCTGCCCACCACGGGCGGCGCCACCGGCGGCACCGGGACGACCGGCGGCACCGGGACGACCGGCGGCGGCGGTACGGGCGGCAGCGCGGGCGGCGGCTCCGCCGGCGGCGCCGGCACGGCCGGGGCGGCGCGGCGGCGGGCGGCAACCTGGCCGCCACGGGCGCCGAGCTCCCGGCCGGCGCCCTGCTCGGCGCCTCCGGCGTGATCGTGGCCGCCGGCGCGGGCGCGGTGTACGCCGCCCGCCGACGCCGGGTCTGACCGTGCCCGCGGTGACCGTGTTTGAATGCCCGCGTGAACGATCTCGATGTGCTCAAGGTCTTCTGCGCGGGTGACGGCCGGTACGGCAACCTGCTCGGAGTCGTCCGCGACGGCCGCACCTGCCCGGACGACGCGTCCCGGCAGGCGCTGGCCGCCGAACTCGGCTACAGCGAGACGGTCTTCGTCGACGACCCCGAGCGCGGGGTCGTCGACATCCGTACGCCCGGCACGCGCATGTCCTTCGCCGGGCACCCGCTCGTCGGTGTCGCCTGGCTGCTCGACATCGAGGAACTCCAGCCCCCGGCCGGTTCCGTCTGGGCCCGCGACGACGGGGAGTTCACCTGGATCACGGCCCGCCCGGAATGGGTCACCGAGAAGCGCACCCACCGGTACGCGTCCGTCGCCGAGGTCGACGCGCTGCCCGCCCCGCCGCCCGGCGAGGGCTGGCTGTACGCCTGGGCCTGGGAGGACGAGGCCGCCGGACGCGTCCGCGCCCGGGGCTTCCCCCGCCGCCCCGACGGGATCGTCGCCGAGGACGAGGCGACCGGTTCGGCGGCGATCCTGCTGACGGCGCAGCTGAACCGCGCCCTCAACATCACCCAGGGCGCGGGCTCCCAGATCCTCACCGCCCCGAACCCGGACGGCACCGTCGAGATCGGCGGCCGCGTCCGCTTCATGCGCTGAGCGGGAACTCCTCGCCCAACTCGCGGAAGACCGCGCCGTTGAAGTCGAAGGCGCGCTTGCACTCGTCGATGATGCGCTGCTTCTCCAGGTCGTCGGCGGCGATCGCGTCGAGCAGCTCGCGGTAGGTCCGCTTGAAGGCGGCCGGATTGACGATGTCCTCGAAGACGTAGAACCGCACGCCGTCGCCCTTGCGGGCGAAGCCCCAGGTCCGCTCCGCCTTGTCGCGGATGATCTGGCCGCCGGAGAGGTCGCCCAGGTAGCGGGTGTAGTGGTGGGCGACGTATCCGCCCGGCCAGGACGCCGCGCACTCGGCGACGCGCTCCGCGTACGCCCGCGTCGCGGGCAGGGCGGTGAGGGAGGTGCGCCAGTCGGGCCCGCGCAGGTGTTCGAGGTCCCGCTCGATCGCGGCGACGCGCATCAGCTCGGGCCGGATGAAGGGGCCCGCCACGGGGTCCTCGCGCAGGGCGTCGGCCCCGTCCTCCAGGGCCCGGTAGACGAACCAGAGCTGCTCGGTGTAGCGGGCGTAGGCCTCGACCCCCAGGCGCCCGCCGAGCAGGTCGCTCATGAACGTAGAGGTCTCGGCTTCGGTGTGCTGCTCGTGCGAGGCGACACGGATGACCGTGGAGAACGCGTCCAAGGCGGACCTCCGGAGGAAGGGGAGTCGGCGTGGCGACACTGCCGCCACGACCGATCTTCCTACTTAGGCATACCTAAGTCAATGTGTTCCCGACGTCTTGTCGGTAAAAAACGGTCCCGCCCCACCGGCGGTACGGGTTCACGGCAGGGTGAGGATCTCCGCTCCGCTGTCGGTCACCACGAGGGTGTGCTCGAACTGCGCGGTCCGCTTGCGGTCCTTCGTGACGACCGTCCAGCCGTCGTCCCACATGTCGTACTCGTGGGTGCCCAGCGTGAGCATCGGCTCGATCGTGAACGTCATCCCGGGCTCGATCACGGTGGTCGCGTGCGGGCTGTCGTAGTGCGGGATGATCAGGCCGGAGTGGAAGGACGAGTTGATCCCGTGCCCGGTGAAGTCCCGGACGACGCCGTAACCGAACCGCTTCGCGTACGACTCGATGACGCGGCCGATCACGTTGATCTGTCGGCCCGGCTTGACCGCCTTGATGGCCCGGTTCAGCGCCTCGCGGGTGCGCTCGACCAGCAGGCGCGACTCCTCGTCCACGTCACCGCACAGGTAGGTGGCGTTGTTGTCGCCGTGCACGCCGCCGATGTACGCGGTCACGTCGAGGTTCACGATGTCGCCGTCCTTCAGGACGGTCGAGTCGGGGATCCCGTGGCAGATGACCTCGTTGAGCGAGGAACACAGGGACTTCGGGAAGCCCCGGTAGCCCAGCGTCGACGGGTAGGCGCCGTGGTCGCACATGTACTCGTGCGCGACCCGGTCCAGCTCGTCGGTGGTCACCCCCGGAGCGATGAGCTTGGCGGCCTCTTCCATCGCCTGGGCGGCGATCCGGCCGGCGATGCGCATCGCCTCGATGGTCTCGGCCGACTGCACCTCCGGTCCGGTGTACGGGGTGGGCGCGGGCTTGCCCACGTACTCGGGACGGCGGATGTTTCCGGGAACGGAACGGGCGGGAGAAAGCTCGCCTGGTACGAGCAGCGACTGGCCAGACATGCAAGCGAGTGTATCGACCGGGGATGGGGCAGCATGGCGGCAGAGAGTGGTATCGAGAGGAGCCCGAGGACGATGGCCCTGTTCAAGAAGCGCCAGGTGGGCAAACCCGGCGAGTGGTACTACTGCCTGGTGCACAGGAAGGTCGAAGAGGGCCCCGAGTGTCCGGCGAAGGACCGTTTCGGCCCCTACGCGACGCCCGAGGAGGCCGCCCACGCCATGGAGACGGCCGAGGAACGCAACCTCGAATGGCAGAACGACCCCAAGTGGAACGACAAGTCCCGCGAGGAAGACGAGGGCACGGGCGCGGCGTAGGGGGTGTCCGGCCGAGGTGCGGGGTCGGCCGCCGGCGCGGCTACCAGCGGTCGGCCGGCGGGGCGGTCAGCTGGTCCGCCAGCCGTGCCAGCCGGTCCCGGAACCGCCCCCGACCCCGCCGCACCGGCGGCGTGTTCTCCCCGGCGGCCGCGCTGACCAGGTGCTGCACCGTGTCGAGGTCCAGTTCGGCGGTGGCCTGCGGCGCCGACAGCGCGTCGTGCGCGAGCGCCCCCAGTTCCGGGTCCCCGCCGTCCAGGGACAGTACGGTCGCCCCCGCCCGGCGGGCGTCGTGCACCCGCTCCAGCAGCCCCGGGCCGGGCTCTTCGGGGGCCACCACCAGCAGCGTGTGCCCGCGCCGGGCCGCCGCCAGCCGGCTCAGCCCCACCGCCAGGTGCGCGGGCGCGCCGGGCCGCACGTGGTGGCGTACCAGCGTCGGCGCCAGCTCCGGCAGTCCCGACCAGGCCGCCTCGTCCACCAGGTGCGCCGCCAGGTGCCAGGGCTCGTAGGCCTCGGTGCCCACCAGCAGCAGGTTGCCCCCGGCCGGCGCCACCGACCGCCGCAGCACCCCGGCGAAGCGCCGCGCCTCACCCGGCCACCGCGTACCGGCCAGCACCTCCCGCAACAGCGCGACTCTCACGGCGTCCATGGCGGCATCCTGCCGCATACCGGGCGACCGGTGGGCGTCCCGCGCGCGGTCGCCCGCCCCGCCGGCTCTTCGACGCCGCCCTTCGACCCTGAGCTACCCGGCAGTACCCTCGCCCCCATGACTTCTTCGGACAGCAAGACCCAGAAGCCCCCGGCCAAGGACCCCTGGGACCTCCCCGACGTCTCGGGCCTGGTCGTCGGCGTCCTCGGCGGCACCGGCGACCAGGGCCGCGGCCTCGCCTACCGCCTCGCTCGCGCCGGCCAGAAGGTGATCATCGGCTCCCGCGCCGCCGACCGGGCCGAGGCCGCCGCCCGGGAACTGGGTCTCGGTGTGGAGGGAGCCGACAACGCCGAGTGCGCCCGGCGCAGCGACATCGTGATCATCGCCGTGCCGTGGGAGGGCCACGCCAAGACCCTCGAAGCGCTGCGCGAGGACCTCGCGGGCAAGCTCGTCGTGGACTGCGTCAACCCGCTCGGCTTCGACAAGCAGGGCGCCTACGCCCTCCGGGTCGAGGAGGGCAGCGCCGCCCAGCAGGCCGCCGCACTGCTCCCGGACTCGCGCGTCACCGCCGCCTTCCACCACCTCTCGGCCGTCCTCCTCCAGGACGAGTCCGTCGAGGAGATCGACACCGACGTCATGGTCCTCGGCGAATCCCGCGCCGACACCGACCTCGTCCAGGCCCTCGCCGCCCGCATCCCCGGCATGCGGGGCGTCTTCGCGGGCCGCCTGCGCAACGCCCATCAGGTCGAGGCGATGGTCGCCAACCTGATCTCCACGAACCGCCGCTACAAGGCCCACGCGGGCGTCCGCCTCACGGACGTCTGACCGGGCCGCGGTCGGCCCGCGCGTCCCGACCCGCGCGTCCCGGTGCGCCCCGGGCCGGGACGACGCGGGGCATGGGGGACACTGGAGGGGCTCGACCCCGTCTTGTGTTGCCGAGGAGCTGTTCGGGATGCCCCGCCTTGCCGTGTTCGCCCTTGTCGTCTGCGCTCTCGCCGTGGCCGCGGCCGTGATCGCCTTCGTGGAGGGAAGCTTCCTCGGGATCGTGTGGGTGCTGCTGGCCGGGCTGACGTCCAACATGGCCTGGTACTACATCCGCAAGGAGAAGGCCCGCAAGGGCCGCACGACCGCCTGACGCGCAGACGCGCAGAGCGGCGCCGCGCGTCAGTCCACCGGGACGGCGCAGAAGCCGTCGTCGTCCTGCCAGAAGCGGTACAGGGCGCGGCCGCAGTACGTCTCCAGGTCCGACACGCCGAGGCCGCGCAGCACGCCCCGCACCGCGTCGAAGAAGAACGCGTTGACCTCCGGGATCCACAGCAGCACGAACACCCCGATCAGCGCGAACGGGGCCAGCGGCGCCAGCTCGCGCCGCACCCGGTGCGACAGCCAGGGCTCGATGATCCCGTAGCCGTCCAGGCCCGGCACCGGCAGGAAGTTCAGGATCGCCGCCGAGACCTGGAGCAGCGCGAGGAACGCCAGCGCGAAGCGGAACGCGAACGGCACCCCGTCCAGGGCGTCCAGCCAGAACGGCGCCGTGCACACGATCGCGAAGGCCACGTTCGTCAGCGGGCCCGCCGCCGAGATCAGGCTGTGCTTCCAACGCCCCCGGATCCGGTCGCGCTCGATGTACACGGCCCCGCCCGGCAGGCCCAGCCCGCCCAGGATCACGAAGACCACCGGGAGCACGACGCTGAGCAGCACGTGCGTGTACTTGAGCGGGTTCAGCGTCAGGTAGCCCTTCGCGCCGACCGAGAGGTCACCGCTGTGCAGGGCGGTCCGGGCGTGCGCGTACTCGTGCAGGCACAGCGAGACGATCCACGCGGCCGTGACGAAGAGGAACACCGCGAGGCCCGGACTCGACGCGTAGCCGGTCCACACCGCCCAGCCGGTGACCGCCATGACGGCGACGATCCCGAGGAACACGGAACTGATGCGCCGCTCGCCGCGGCTGCCCTGGTGACCCATGCGGCGAAACCTATCCCGCGCCCCCGGCCGACCGGGAGGGCGGGGCGGGGTCCCCGTCCGGCGACAATGGGTCGGTGCGTTACGCGATCCTCGGCACCGCCCGTGTCTTCCGCGACGACGGCAGCGCCGTCGCCGTCGGTGGCGCGCGTCTGCGCGCCCTGCTGACCGCGCTCGCGCTGCGCCCCGGCCGGGCGGTGCCGGTCGCGCTGCTGGTCGCCGAGGTGTGGGACGCCGACCCGCCGGCCGAGGCCGTCGCCGCGCTCCAGGCCCTGGTCGCGCGGCTGCGGCGGGCGTTGGGGCGTACGGCGGTACGGTCCGTCGAGGGCGGCTACCTGCTGGACGCGCGGCGCGAGGACGTCGACCTGTACCGCTTCGAGGGCCTCGTACGGGCCGCCGCCGCCACCCCGGACCCGGCCGGGGCGGCCGCGCTGTACGACGAGGCCCTCGCCCTGTGGCAGGGCCCCGCGCTGGCCTCCCTCCCCGACGCGACGGCCGAGGCCACGCGGTGGGAAGCCGTACGTCGGGACGCGCGGCGGGGCCGCCTCGGCGCGGCCCTGGCCCTGGGCGAAGCGGAGTCGGCGCTCCCGGAGCTGACCGAGCTGTGCGCCCGGTACCCCCTGGACGAGTCCCTTCAGGTGCTGCGCCTGCGGGCCCTGCGTGCGGCCGGCCGCCCGGCGGAAGCCCTGGCCGCCTACGAACAGGTCCGCCAGACCCTCTCCGGCCACCTCGGCACCGACCCCTCCCCCTCCCTCCGCACCCTCCACACCGAACTCCTCACCCCGGCCGAGCCCGCCCACCGACCCCCGACCGCGCCCCACCCCCACCCCCACCCCCAAGCCCAAGCGCAGGTGGCAGCCGGGGTCGGGCAGGGGAATCTGCGGGCTCGGCTCACCAGCTTCGTGGGGCGGGAAGGGGACATCCGGGTCATCGGGGACGATCTGGCGCGGGCGCGGCTCGTCACCCTGCTCGGGGCCGGGGGCGCCGGGAAGACGCGGCTTTCGCAGGAGGCCGCCGAGGCCCACGCCGCGCGGGCCGACGGCCCCCTCGCCTGGCCCGACGGCGTGTGGTTCGTCGAGCTGGCCCCCGTGGACGACCCGGAGGACGTCGCCGAGGCCGCGCTCGCCGCGCTCGGCGCCCGCCGGACCACGCTGCGCGGCGCCGGCGCCGAGGAACTGCGCGCGTTCACCGACCGCGCCGGCGACGACCCCCTCGACCGGCTCGTCGACCACTGCGCCCGCCGCCGCCTCCTGCTGCTCCTGGACAACTGCGAGCACGTCATCGGCGCCGCCGCCGAGCTCGCCGAACGCCTCCTCACCCACTGCCCCGGCGTGCGGATCCTGGCCACCAGTCGCGAACCCCTCGGCGTTCCGGGGGAGTTCCTGCGCCCCGTCGAACCCCTCCCGCCGGCCCCCGCGCACCGCCTCTTCGCCGACCGGGCCGCCGCCGCCCACCCCGGCTTCGACCCCGCCGAGGACCCGGCCGCCGTCGCCGAGATCTGCCGCCGCCTCGACGGGCTGCCGCTGGCCATCGAGTTGGCCGCCGCCCGGCTGCGCCTCCTCACCCCGCGCCAGATCGCCGACCGCCTGGACGACCGCTTCCGGCTCCTGACCGGCGGCGCGCGCACCCTCCTGCCCCGCCAGCAGACCCTGCGCGCGGTCGTGGACTGGTCCTGGGACCTCCTCGACACACCCGAACGCACCGTGCTGCGCCGCCTGTCCGTCTTCGCCGGCGGCTGCGATCTGCCCGCCGCCGAGGCCGTCTGCGCCGACCCCTCCTATGAGGTCGCCGACATCCTCGGCTCCCTCGTCGACAAGTCCCTCGTCGTCGCCGAACCCGCCCCCGACGGCATGAGGTACCGCCTGCTGGAGACCGTCGGCGAGTACGCCGCAGAGCGCCTCGCAGAAGTCGACGGCGACCGCGCCGCCACCGAGCGCCGCCACCTCGTCCACTACCGCGAACTCGCCCGGACCAGCGAGCCCCTGCTGCGCTCCCACGCCCAACGGGCGACCGCCGACCGCCTCGCCACCGAGTACGAGAACCTCCGTACGGCCCTGCGTCGCGCCGTCGCCGCCCGCGATGCGCAGGAGGTGCTGTGCCTCGTCCACTCCCTGGTCTGGTACTGGCACATGCACGACCTGCGCACCGAGTCCCGCCACTGGTCCAACGCCGCCGCCGAACTCGGCCCCGACCCCTTCGCACCCCCGGTGGTCCCCGCCGAACCCGTCCACACCCGGATCGTGGACACGCCCCCGCCCTACAGCGGCGAACTGCTCACCGAGGGCTGGCGCGGCATCCAGATGATCCGCCTCGCCGCCCGCGACCAGAACAGCACCGGCTGGAACTCCCCGGACGTCCGCGCCCAGGTCGACGGCATGATCTCCGCCTACCGGCCCGGCCTGCCGCAGACCTGCCGGGCCCCCTCGGGCCTGTGGATCTACGCCGTCATGATCGCCGGTGATCCCGAGCTGCTCAGGACCGTCGTGGACGAGACCGTCGACGTCGCCCGCGAGCTCGGCTACCGCTGGGAGCTGGCCTCCGCCCTCCAGCTGCGCGCCAACATCCTCGCCAACCGCGCCGACTGGTCGGGCGACGCCGCCCGCGACGCCGACGAGAGCCTGAGCCTCTTCCGCGAACTCGGCGACGACTGGGGCTGCGCCGAAGCCCTCGCGGCCCGCGCCGAATCCCGCGAGAAGCGCGGCGAATACGCCCTCGCCGCGCTCGACTACCGCGAGGCGATCGAGTACGCCGAACGCCTGGGCGCCAAGGCCCAGGTGGCGGTGATGCGCGTACGGATGGCCGGCACCCTGATCGAGACCGGCGAGGCGGCCCTGGCGGAGGAGATCCTCACCGAGGTCCTCGCCACCGCCGAGCGGTACGGCAACGAGGCCATGCCCGCCTGCCGCATGTTCCTCGCGAGCATCCTCGGCCGCGGCGGCCGTTTCGCCGAGGCCCGCGCCCAGATCAAGGCGCTGCGCGAGGAGTTCGCCTTCGGGGCGTACGCGATCTTCGACGTGTTCCTGCTCGCCATCGTCGGCTGGTTGGACAACCAGGAGGCCCGGCACGAGGACGCGCTCGCGCTCGTCCGGGACGCCCTGGGCTCGGGCATCGCCCTGGACCCCTTGGCCCTGATGGTCGCCCCCCAACTGCCCGCCGGGTTCCTGCTGACGGCCGCCGTCGCCCTCTCCGTACCCGAAGGCCCCCGCCGGGAGGCCGACGCCGCGCGGCTGCTGGGCGCCTACCGCGCCCACCTGCCCCCCGGGCACGTCCCGGTCTCCACCGAACGCGAGGACGCCGCCCGCGCCGAGGAACACGCCCGTGCGGCACTGGGCGACGCCGCGTACGAGCGCGCGTACGCCGAAGGCGGCGGCCTCTCCCTGGAGGAGGCCACCGCCCTCGTGTGATCCGGCCCGCGTCGCGCGGCCACCGTTCGCGTCAGGTCTTCTGACGGAACTTGCGGACGGCCAGCGGCATCGTGACGAGCGTGATCGCCAGCGACCAGGCGAGCGTCAGCCAGACGGAGTTGCCGAGCGGGGTGCCGTTGATCAAGGCGCGGGCCGCGTCGGCCAGGTTGGACAGCGGGTTGTAGTCGGTGAAGGCCTGCAGCCACCCCGGCATGGTCGACGGCGGCGCGAAGATCGAGCTGCCGAACTGGAGCGGCATCAGGACCAGCATCGCCATGCCCTGGACGGCCTGGGCGGTCTGCATCGTCAGACCCAGCAGCACGAAGATCCACATGAGCGAGGCGCCGAAGACGGCCGACAGACCGATCGCGAAGAACAGGTCCAGCACCGAGGACTTGATCGACAGGCCGAGGATGAAGCCCACGCCGAGCAGGATCGTGATGGCGACCATCATGCGGCCGACCTCGACCAGGATCTTGGCGATGAGCACCGAGGACCGGGCGATCGGCATGGACCGGAACCGGTCCATCACGCCCTTCTTGAAGTCGTCGTTGACGCCGGTGCCCACCGCCATGGCGATGTTCATGCCCATCATGGCCATCAGGCCGGGCACCACGTAGTTGACGTACTGCGCCTGGTTGTCCTTGCCGGAGATCGCACCGCCGAAGACGAACACGAACAGCAGCGTGAAGATGATCGGCATGAACAGGACGTCGAACATCGACTCGGGGTCCTGCTTGATCTGGAGCAGGTTGCGCCGGGCCAGTGCGCCGATGTGGCGCAGGTTGCCCCGCAGGCCGATCCGGCCCTCGTCCGGGACCGCCGGACGGGCGGCGGGGACCGTCGCGGTCTCGGCGGGCTTCGTCGTGGTGGCGGAGCTCATGCCGCGACCTCCTCGGTGATGGCGGGCTTCTGGCCGGTGATCGACAGGAACACCTCGTCCAGGCTGGGCAGGTACGTGCCGAGGTCGGCGATCGCGTAGCCGCGGGCGGCCAGCAGCCCGACCACCGCGGTCAGCTGCTCGTCGCTGAGGATCGGGACGAGGAGCACACCCTCGTCCGGCACGGCCTGGGAGCCGGCCACGCCGTCCAGTCCGGCCTCGGCGAGCGCGCGGGCCATGCCGGGCAGGTCGGCCGACTCGACGGGACGGATCTTCAGCGTCCGGCCGCCGACGCGGGCCTTCAGCTCGTCGACCTTGCCGTTGGCGATGACCTTGCCCCGGTCGATGACCGTCAGCTCGCTCGCCAGCTGCTCGGCCTCCTCCATGTACTGGGTGGTGAGCAGGACGGTCGCGCCCTCGGCGACGAGCCGCTGCACCTCGTCCCACACCTCGTTGCGGGTGCGGGGGTCCAGACCGGTGGTCGGCTCGTCCAGGTACAGCACGGCCGGGTTGCCGATCAGCGACGCGGCGAGGTCGAGCCGGCGGCGCATACCGCCGGAGTAGTGCATCGCGGCCTTCTTCGCGGCCTCCGTCAGGGAGAACCGCTCCAGCATCTCGTCCGCGCGGGAGCGGGCGTCCTTGCGGGACAGGTCCAGCAGGCGGCCGATCATGTAGAGGTTCTCCCAGCCGGAGAGCTTCTCGTCGACCGAGGCGTACTGGCCGGTCAGGCCGATGGTGCGGCGCAGCTGCCGGGGCTGTCGGACCACGTCGAAGCCGGCGACCGTGGCCGTGCCGGCATCGGGAACGATCAGGGTGGACAGGCAGCGCACCAGCGTGGTCTTGCCGGCGCCGTTGGGGCCGAGGACCCCGAGCACCGTTCCCTCACGGACGTCCAGGTCGACCCCGTCCAGGGCCTTGGTCTCGCCATAGTGCTTGACCAGCCCCCGTACTTCCACGGCGTGGGGGTTCTTGTCGATTCGCGTCATGCCCACCATGGGACCAGCCGCCACTGACAATCCGCCGACAGACGACCGACGGACGACCGACAGCCCGCCGACACGCTCGTGTCGGCGGGCTGTCGGGAGGATCGGATCAGTGGAAGGAGTGCTCTTCCCGGGGGAACGTTCCGCCGACCACGTCCTCGGCGAAGGCCTTCGCCGCGTCGCCCATGGTCGCGCGCAGGTTCGCGTACTGCTTCACGAACCGCGGCATCTTCCCGCCGGTCAGGCCCATCATGTCGGTCCACACCAGCACCTGGGCGTCGCACTCCGCGCCCGCGCCGATGCCGACCGTCGGGATGTGCAGGGAACGGGTGACCTCGGCGGCCAGCTCCGCCGGGACCAGCTCCAGCACCACCGCGAACGCGCCCGCGTCCTGGGCCGCCTTCGCGTCGCGCAGCAGCTGGTGCGCGGCCTCGTCACCGCGGCCCTGCACCCGGTAGCCCATGGCGTTCACGGACTGCGGGGTCAGGCCCAGGTGGGACATGACCGGGATGCCGGACTGGACGATCAGCTCGGTCTGGGCGAGCGAACGCTCCCCGCCCTCCAGCTTGACCGCCCCGACGCCGGCCTCCTTGACCAGGCGCGTCGCGCTGCGCAGCGCCTGTACGGGGCCTTCCTGGTACGAGCCGAACGGCAGGTCGCCGATGATCAGGGCCCGGCTGGTGCCCCGTACGACGGCCGCCGACAGCAGCGTCATCTCGTCCATCGTCACGGGGACGGTGGTCTCGTAGCCGAGGTGACAGTTGCCCATCGAGTCGCCGACGAGCATGACCGGGATGCCGGCCTCGTCGAACACGGACGCGGTCATCGCGTCGTAGGCGGTGAGCATGGGCCACTTCTCGCCGCGCTCCTTGGCGAGGGTGAGGTCGCGGACGGTGATCCGCCGGGTGCCCGAGCCCCCGTACAGGGTGGGGGAGGCGGCTTCGCGGGCAGGCGAAACGGCATGCGTCATTGCAACTGCTCCTTGTGTCATCTCGAGGCACCCTTACGGTGTCCCCGGACTCACCCCCCATGGTGGCACCCGTCCGGCCGTCGACGGTAGGGGCGCGACGCCGACGGGATGACCTGTGCGTCACACTCCCGGCCCTCCCCGGGAGCGCGGCGGCCAATGTGCGCGTTTCGTGACAAGCGGAACCTTGGCCGCACGGCCGTTCGTCCTCGGGAAGGTACGGCCGCAACAGGACGGCGCGGAAGGCTCCGTACATCGCCTAGGGTCAAGGGGCGGGGACGGAGCGCGAGCACGGCAGCGAGGACATGGCATGGCACAGGCGTATGTGACGGAGACGGGGAACGGCGGCTCCGAGCCCGAGCCCTCCGGATCCGGTCTACGGCGCCGGCTGGCCGAGCTGCGCCGCGACCCGGGCATCTGGCGGCGCGGGATCGTGACCGCCGCGATCGCGGCGGTGATCGCGCTGATCATGATCTTCCACGCCGAACTGCCCAACGACGTGGGCAACCTGGGCAGCCTCATCGAGACCTTCCTGCCCTGGCTGGGCCTGGCGGTCCCGGTGCTGCTCGTGATCGCGGTGATCCGCAAGTCCGCCACCGCGCTCATCGCGATACTGCTGACGGCGATCGTCTGGGCGAACCTCTTCGGCGGCCTGGTCACCGACAAGTCCGGGCGCGGCGGCAACCTGATGGTCGCCACCCACAACGTCGACGCCGACAACCCCGACCCGCGCGGCACCGCCGAGTCCGTGGCGAAGTCCGGCGCGGACGTCCTGGCCCTGACCGAGCTGAAGGCGAGCGCCGTCCCGATCTACGAGAAGGCCCTGGAGCGCACGTACAAGTACCACGCCGTCGAGGGCACCGTCGGCGTGTGGAGCAAGTACCCGCTGACCTCCAGCAAGCCCGTCGACATCCGGCTCGGCTGGACCCGGGCGATGCGCACCACCGTGGCCGGCCCCTTCGGCGACCTCGGCATCTACGTGGCGCACCTGCCCTCGGTCCGGGTCAAGCTGAACGCCGGCTTCACCGCCAACCAGCGCGACAACAGCGCCGACGCGCTGGGCGCGGCGCTGGCGTCCGAACCGCTGAAGAACGTCATCCTGCTCGGCGACCTCAACGGCACGATGAACGACCGCGCCCTGTCGGAGGTCACCTCGCAGATGCGCTCCACGCAGGGCGCGGCGGGCGACGGCTTCGGGTTCAGCTGGCCGGCCCCGTTCCCGATGGCCCGGATCGACCAGATCCTGGTGCGCGGGGTGAAGCCGGAGGCCTCCTGGACCCTGCCGCGCACGGGCAGCGACCACCTCCCGGTCGCCGCCCGCGTCACGATCCGCCCGTAGGGCGCGTCCGGCGCGGACACCCCCTGGGACACCCCCTACGCCTGCTCGCGCCAGCCGTTCGTGATGGGCAGGCGGCGGTCCTTGCCGAATCCCTTCGCGGAGATCTTGGTGCCCGGCGGGTACTGGCGGCGCTTGTACTCCGCCGTGTCCACCATCCGCACGGTCCGCGCGACGAGCTCGCGGTCGTAGCCGGCCGCGACGATCGCCTCCAGCCCCTGGTCGCGGTCCACGTACAGCTCCAGGATCGCGTCGAGCACCGGATAGTCCGGCAGCGAGTCCGTGTCCACCTGGTCCGGGCGCAGTTCGGCGCTCGGCGGCTTCACGATCGAGTTCTCCGGGATCGGCGGGGTCTCGCCCCGGTCCACGGCGGCCCGGTTGCGGTAGCGCGCGAGCCGGAAGATGTCGGTCTTGTAGACGTCCTTGATCGGTCCGTAGGCGCCGACCGAGTCGCCGTAGAGCGTGGAGTAGCCGACGGCCAGCTCGGACTTGTTGCCGGGGGCCAGGACGATGTGGCCCTCCTGGTTGGAGATCGCCATCAGCATCGTGCCGCGCAGGCGGGACTGGAGGTTCTCCTCGGCCAGACCGGTGAGGCCGAGCGCGCCCATGTAGGCGTCGAACATCGGCTCGATCGGGACGGTCCGGAAGTTGAGGCCGGTGCGGCGCGCGAGGTCCGCCGCGTCGCCCTTCGAGTGCTCCGAGGAGTACTTCGAGGGCATCGAGACGCCGTACACGTTCTGCGCGCCGATCGCGTCGCAGGCGAGGGCGGCGACGAGCGCCGAGTCGATGCCGCCGGAGAGCCCGATCAGGACGGAGCGGAACCCGTTCTTCTTGACGTACGCGCGCAGGCCCACGACCAGCGCGTCGTAGACCTCCTCGGCGGCGTCGAGGCGCTCGGCGTAGCCGCCGGTGACGACGGGCTCGTACGGGGCCACCGGCTCCTCGGAGAGGATCACGCGGTCGATGCGCAGGCCGTCGTCCACGACGCCCTCGGGGGCGTCCGGCCGGGCGGCGGGCAGGTCCAGGTCGAGCAGCACGCAGCCCTCGGAGAACTGCGGGGCGCGGGCGACGACCTCCCCGGAGGCGTCCACGACGATCGAGTCGCCGTCGAAGACCAGCTCGTCCTGGCCGCCCATCATCGCCAGGTAGGCGAGGGTGCAGCCGGCCTCCTGGGCGCGCTTGCGGACCAGTTCCAGGCGCAGGTCGTCCTTGTCGCGCTCGTAGGGGGAGGCGTTGATGGACAGCAGCAGGCCGGCCCCGGCGGAGCGGGTGGCGGGGACGCGGCCGCCTTCCTGCCAGAGGTCCTCGCAGATGGCGAGCGCGACGTCGACGCCCCCCACCCGGATCACCGGCTGGGTGTCGCCCGGCACGAAGTACCGGAACTCGTCGAAGACCCCGTAGTTGGGCAGGTGGTGCTTGGCGAAGCGCAGGACGACCTCGCCGCGGTGCAGTACGGCGGCCGCGTTCTCGGGGGAACCGGCCGGGCGGCCGAGGCGGGGCGCCGCCTTCTCGCTGCGGTCCAGGTAGCCGACGACGACCGGCAGCTCGCCGAGGCCCTCCGCCGCGAGCCGCGCCGCGAGGGCGCGCAGGGCGGTGCGGGAGGCCTCGACGAAGGACGCGCGCAGGGCGAGGTCCTCGACGGGGTACCCGGTCAGCGCCATCTCCGGGAACGCCACCAGATGGGCGCCCTGCTCGGCGGAGTGCCGGGTCCAGTGGACGATCGAGTCGGCGTTGGCGGCGATGTCGCCGACGTGCGAGTCGATCTGATTCAGAGCCAGACGTAGTTGAGGCACGCCGTCAGTGTAATCGTCTTTCTGACGCGATGTCCTGGGTCCGGGCCGATCAGCCGACGGGGCCCGCGAACCTCACCTGGTACTGCAGGGGCTTCGGGGAGATCCGGACGCGGATCCGCTCGGTGCCCGGCGGGAGCTCGAAGGCGGCCGTCCCGGTGACGGAGCGGCCCGGCTGGACGGTGCCGGAGATCCGCTTCGGCATGCGGCCGTCGAAGACCGGTCGGCACGGACGACCCTGGTCGTCGGTGACGGTCGGCAGCACGGAGGAGAAGGACTGCACCCGGTCGGTGCCGTTGGTGAGGGTGAAGCTCACCTGGACGGCGTTCTTCACCTCGATGTACTCGTTGGCCGTCGTGTACGGGCGCGGCTGCGCGACGCTCACCGAGATGTCCGTCGGGTAGCTGTACGTCGCCCCGAACGCGAGCGGGGTCGTCACTCCGGGCCCGGCGGGGGCGTCCGGGTCCCCGTCGTACCCGCCGCTGCCCTCGTCCTCGTACTCGTCGCCGTACTGGTCGTCGTACTGGTCGGGTTCGGGCCACTCGTATTCGTCGCTGATGGAGTCGTCGTACCGGTCCACCTCGTCGACGATCTTGACGGTGAGGAAGAAGCCGCCGACCGAGACCGCGAGGCTGAGCAGGCCGAGGACCGCGCCCGTGAGGGCGAGGCCCTTGCGCGGGGCGCCGCGCCGGGCGCGCACCAGGCCGGCGATGCCGAGGCCGAGGCCGGTGAGGCCGGCGAGGGTGCCGACCCAGAAGACGAACGGGACGATGGCGACGAGCACGCCGATGATGCCGAGGACCAGACCGGCGACGGCCATGCCGTTCCCGGGCGTGTTGGGGGCGGGGTGGCCGGGGTAACCCGGGTAACCCGAGTGGCCCGGGTAGCCGGGAGGGCCGTACGGGGGCGGGGCGGCGGGCCCGGCCCAGGACCCGGCCGGGGGAGCGGCGGGGGGAGCCGCGGGCGCCCCCGCGGCGGGGTCGACGGGCGCGAAGGCCGTGGACGCGGGGGCCGGGGCGGGCGCGGCGAAGGGGTTGTACGCGGCGGGCTCGGGCTCGGGCTCGGGCTCGGGGGCCGGGGTCGGCTCGGGCGTCGGGGTGGGGCCGTCCGGGGTCTTCTCCAGCGACAGCTTCGCCGCGGGCCCGGGTATCGCGTCCGCCTCCGGTATCGCCGTTCCGGCGGGGTCCTTGGGCTCCGTCGGCTCGGTCGGGGGCGTGGTCGGGCTGCCGGGCGGGTCGGTGGGGGTGCTCATACCTGGCGGCGTCCTTGGTGGGTGCGGTGCGGCGTACGCGGGCGTGCGTCAGCCTGCCACGGCGGCCGGGGCCGTCCAAGCCGATTGGCGTCCGCGTGCGACGCCGCACGTCCTCTATGGGGTGCTCTGTCGCAATCGTCGCCTCGGCGCGGTCAACGTCGCCGCTCGCGGGCGCGTCTTTCCACCCGACCGCGTCTCTCCGAGCTGCTTGGGATGATCCGTACTATGCGCACAAAAGGGAACGCGTGGGTCGTCGCCGCCGTGATCGGTTTCGGTGCCGCCGCCTACACCGCCTGGGTGCTCGAAGTCGTGCTCTCCACCGGCCTCAATCCCATCGAGACCTACGTCAGCGAGCTCGCCGCGCAGGACCAGCCGATGGGCGGCCTCTTCCGCGCCACCGACTTCACCGCCGGGATGCTCGCCTTCCTCGGCGGGCTCCTCGCCCTGCTGCGCCTGACCCGACACGCCGAATCCCGTCGCCCCTGGGCCGTCGTCGGCTGGGCCGGCATCACCCTCTTCGGCGCCGCCACCGCCGCCGACGCCTGGCTGCCGCTCAGCTGCGCACCCACCGTCGACCCCGAGTGCGCCGCCCGGGAGACCGCCGGGCTCGTCCCGGCCACCCATCAGGCCCACGCCATCAGCAGCGGCCTCGCCATGACCGGCGCCCTCACCGGGATAGTGGCCCTGACCGTCGCCGCCCGCCGCTACGGCCGGCTCGCGCCGCTCGCCCGCTACGGCCCCGCCCTGGTGGCCCTGGAACTCCTCGTCACCGTCTGGACGCTGACCGCCATCGCCCTGTTCACCGCCGGTCGCGGGACGTGGGCGCTGGGCGCCGGTCAGCGGCTCCAGGTGCTGTGCGTGGCCGTGTGGCTGGGGCTGCTCGCCTGGTCCGTGCACACGGAGCGGCGTACGTGACCCCCCGACCGCGCTTCGTCCGGGTGGACGGGGTCCCGCTGCACGTCCTCGTCGAGGGGCCGCGGGCCGCCGCCCCGGGCGGGTCGGGTGGGCCCGGCGGGCCGGGCGGGCCGCCCGTGGTGCTCAGCGCCGGGCTGGCCATGGCCTGGTTCGACTGGGACCCCGTCGCGGCGGAACTCGTCGCCCGGGGTCGTACGGTGATCCGCTTCGACCGTCCGGGGCACGGGTTGAGCGCCCCCGCCGCCGAGCCTCCGGGCGCCGCCGCCGAGGCGCACCGGATCGCCGCCCTGCTGGACGCGCTCGCGGTACCCGGGCCCGTCACCGTCGTCGGGCACTCCCTCGCCGGGTTCCACGCCGAGGCCTTCGCCCGCCTGCACCCCGGGCGCACCGCCGCCCTGCTGCTGCTCGACTCCAGCGTGGAGGAGAGTCCCCGTACGCTGCTGCCCGCCGCGCTGCGTACCGGCGCCGCCCGCGCGCTCGGCCGCGCCGTGAGCGCCGTCGGGCTGCCCGCCGCGCTCGGACCCGCCGCCCGGGAGGCCGCCGTACGGGCCGGGCGGGCGGGCCGGGCCGCCGACCCGGCCGCGCGGGACCTCGTACGCCGCTGCTACCGCACGGGCCGGGTCTGGCGCGGCGCCCTGCTGGAGAACGCCCGCTACCCCGACATGGCCGCCGAGGTACTCGCCCTGGCCGCGCGGTACCCGCTGAGCGCCCCCGTCACCGTCCTCGCGGCCCACGACGGCGGCTCCGCACGCGCCGCCCGCCGTTGGCTCGACCGGCAGGCCGCCCTGTCCGAACGGCTCGGAGCGCGCTTCGAGGTCGCCGCCCCGGCTGGCCACCTGGTCATGCTGGACCGCCCGCACCAGGTGGCGCGGGCGGTCCTGGAGGCCGACTGACAGGCGGCCTCAGCCGCGCGGGGCCGCCCCGCGCTCCCGCAGCATGTCCGCCATCAGCCTCAGCTCCGACTGCTGCGCATCGACCATGCCCTGGGCGAGGTCGCGTTCGACGGGGGTCCGGCACTGGCGGGCGCACCCCTCGGCCATGGCCACACCGCCCTTGTGGTGGTCGGTCATCAGCTGGAGGTAGAGCACCTCGGCGTCCCGGCCGCCGGCGGCGCCGAGGTGCGCGAGCTCCTCCTTGGTGGCCATGCCGGGCATGAGCGCGCCCGGCTTGGCGGCATGCCCGCCGTGCGCCGCGGGCGCGCCGGACGCGGCGTGCCCGCCGGATTCCTCCGACATCCAGGCCATGGGCGGCTCGTCGGCCACCACCTTCGGCAGCCCCCACAGGTCCAGCCAGCCGAGCATCATGCCGCGCTGGTTGGCCTGCGTGTTGGCGATGTCGTAGGCGAGGCTGCGGACGGCCTCGTCCTGGGTGCGGTCGCGGACCACGAAGGACATCTCCACCGCCTGCTGGTGGTGGACCGACATGTCCCGGGCGAAGCCCGCGTCGGGGGAGTAAAGGGAGGGGGTGTGGGCTGCCCCGTCCCCGCCCCCCGACCCGCTCGCGGTGGCGACCGTGGCCCCGACCGCGAACAGCGCCGCGAGGACCACGGCCGCGCCGGCGCCCCAGTACGTACGCGCCACGCGTCGACCACCGGCAGGTCGGTCGCCGCCCTCTGCGCCGCCCTCTCCGCCGCCCTCTGCGCCCGTCACTTGTCGCCCAGGCCGTTGGTGCAGGCCGCGCCCGGCTCGGGGGTCTGCGGGCCCTGCACGTACTTGGTGAAGAACTGCGCCACGCGCGGGTCGCTCGCGCTGTCCACCGTCAGCTGCTTGCCCCACGCGCTGAGCATGATCGCCCCGGCCTGCTCCTTGACCGGGCTCATCAGCGTGTACGGGGTCTTGCCGACCTTCTCCGCGAGCTTGTCGACGTCCGCCTTGGCGGCCTTCTCGTTGTACGTCACCCACACCGCGCCGTGCTCCAGCGAGTGGACGGCGTTCACCTCCGGCAGCGGGTTCTGGTAGACGTCGCCGTCGCAGTTCGTCCAGCGGGGGTGGTGGTCGCCGCCGACCGGCGGGTTCATCTCGTACTTCACGGGCGTCTGGACGTGGTTGCGGCCGAGCTTGGTCGGGTCCCAGGTCTGCTCCCCGTTCACGGGCGCCTTGCGGGCGGCGGCCGCGTCCTTCGCCTGCTGCTTCTCTTCCTGCTTCTGGTCGATCAGCACCCACGTGCCGAAGCCGACGAGTCCCACGACGATCGCCGTCGAGATGCCGATCGCGAGGACCTTGTTGCGCCGTTCGCGTGCCTTCTCGGCGCGGCGCATCTCGGCTATGCGCGCCTGGGGGGAGTTCTGGTCGGACGTCCTGCTGGCCATGTGCCCTGGTTCCTTCTGCTGAGGGGGGGGGAGTGGAGCCGGTGGAGCGCCTGCCGGTGTGCCGGGGCGCCGGAACCATCAGGTCCGCAGCACTTGCAGGGTGTGCAGGTCGGGGGCGCGCGCCAAGGTGCCGGGCGGCCGGACCGCGCCCGCGCCGGCGGTACGGGCCACCGGGGCCGGCCCCGTACGGTCCGCCACGGTGACGGCGGGCGGCGGGGCGGGCAACACCGCCGGGGTCACGTGGGCCACACCGCGGCAGCCCGGGTGGTCGTACGGGGACACGCAGCCGGCGTGCGCCGTGTGCGGGGCGGCGTGCGCCAGGGGGTGGTCGCCGGCCCGGACGGCCGGTCCCGCCGGCCGCGCGCACAGGAAGGACGCGCAGGCCACCACGGTGAACGCGAGGAGCAGCAGGACGGTCGTCGCGGGCGCGACGGGGCGCGCGGAAGGCCGCCGCCTGCCGTCGCGCGTGTGCTCCCGACCCCCCATGGGCGCAGATGGTAATGCTCATGACCGGCCGGAGGTCAGTGCGGGGGTGCCGGCACCTTTCAGGGGTGCGTAATGTGGCGGAAACCACCACTGGCGATACTGAGCCGGCCCGACTGTGTCCCCGACCCGCCGGCGCGGTGGTGCACAGGCCGTCTGAACTGCGAGGATGAAGGCATGGACAAGCAGCAGGAATTCGTCCTCCGGACGCTCGAGGAGCGCGACATCCGCTTCGTGCGCCTGTGGTTCACCGACGTACTGGGCTTCCTGAAGTCCGTCGCGGTCGCACCGGCGGAGCTGGAGCAGGCCTTCGACGAGGGCATCGGTTTCGACGGCTCCGCGATCGAGGGCTTCGCCCGGGTCTACGAGTCCGACATGATCGCCAAGCCGGACCCGAGCACGTTCCAGATACTGCCGTGGCGCGCCGAGGCCCCCGGGACCGCCCGGATGTTCTGCGACATCCTGATGCCGGACGGCTCCCCGTCCTTCGCGGACCCGCGCTACGTCCTCAAGCGCATCCTGGCCAAGACCTCCGACCTGGGCTTCACCTTCTACACCCACCCGGAGATCGAGTTCTTCCTGCTGAAGGACAAGCCGCTGGACGGGACCCGCCCCGTCCCCGCCGACAATTCCGGCTATTTCGACCACACTCCACAGAACGTGGGCATGGACTTCCGCCGGCAGGCGATCACCATGCTCGAATCGATGGGCATCTCGGTCGAGTTCAGTCACCACGAGGGCGCGCCCGGCCAGCAGGAGATCGACCTGCGCTACGCCGACGCCCTCTCGACGGCCGACAACATCATGACGTTCCGCCTGGTCATGAAGCAGGTCGCCCTGGAACAGGGCGTCCAGGCCACCTTCATGCCGAAGCCGTTCTCCGAGTACCCCGGCTCCGGCATGCACACCCACCTCTCCCTCTTCGAGGGCGACCGCAACGCCTTCTACGAGTCGGGCGCCGAGTACCAGCTCTCGAAGGTCGGCCGCTCCTTCATCGCGGGCCTGCTGCGCCACGCCGCGGAGACGGCGGCGGTGACGAACCAGTGGGTCAACTCCTACAAGCGCATCTGGGGCGGCTCCTCGCGCACCGCCGGCTCGGGCGGCGAGGCCCCCTCGTACATCTGCTGGGGCCACAACAACCGCTCGGCCCTGATCCGCGTCCCGATGTACAAGCCGGGCAAGATGGGCTCCTCGCGCATCGAGGTCCGCTCGATCGACTCGGGCGCCAACCCGTACCTGACCTACGCGGTGCTCCTGGCGGCGGGCCTGAAGGGCATCGAGGAGGGCTACGAACTCCCCGCCGGCGCCGACGACGACGTCTGGGCCCTCTCCGACGCCGAACGCCGCGCGATGGGCATCGAACCCCTCCCCCAAAACCTCGGCGAAGCCATCTCCCTGATGGAACGCAGCGAACTCGTCGCCGAAACCCTGGGCGAACACGTCTTCGACTTCTTCCTCCGCAACAAGAAGCAGGAGTGGGAGGAATACCGCAGCGAGGTCACGGCTTTCGAACTCCGCAAAAACCTCCCGGTCCTCTAACCGCAGTTCAGAGGCAGTACACCGGCACCACGCCCCTCCGGGCCGACGGCACTCAGCCGCCGGCCCGGACCCGTCTCATCCCTCCTGGGCCGTCTGTGGGCCGTCTGAGGTGAAACCGCCCGCCTCGTACATGCCGTCCACCGCCCTACGGGTCCGCCCATCGGCGTTCCCCAGGAGGTGCGTGTACACGCGGAGCGTGAAGCCGGGGTCGGAGTGCCCGAGGTAGGTACTCAGAGCCTTGATGTTCTCGCCGTGGTGGAGCAGGACGGACGCGTAGAAGTGCCTGAGCGCGTGCATCCCGTGCTCGCGGGCGGCCTGGTGCCGCTCACCCTCTTGCGGCTGGGGAATGACGCCTGCCTGAACCAAAGCCACCTTCCACACCCGAGTGTTGAAGTCGGTCCGACGTACGGCGCCGCCGCCCGGCAAGGAGAAGAGCAGCCGCTTCGTCACGAGTGGCCCGCCCGGCCGTAGCCATGGCAGGGTCACGTCCACGGGCGGGAACTCCTTCCGATGCTCCCGGAACGCCTGCGCGACGCGCCGGGGGAGCGGCACATCACGCTCCTTGCCCCGCTTCGGCGGGGCGAAGACGAGATGGCCGTTGACGACCTTGACCTGGTTCGTCACCCGCAGCCATTCACTGCGGAAGTCGTCGGGGTCGTCGGGCAGTCCGAAAATCTCTCCCTGTCGCAGTCCGCATCCGCCGCCGGCGTCGGCCATCGCCCGGTATCGCTTCGGCAGGGCGGTCCGTACTGCGAAGAGCCGATCCGGCGTCCAAGGGACGACGCGCGGCGGTACCGACGCCGGCGGCCGTACGCTACGGGCTCGGCACGGGTTCCGAGTCAGCAACTCGTCGTCCACCGCTGCGGCAAGCACGGACGAGACGCTGGCGAAGATGACACGGCGGTATGAGGAAACGGGGAGCACGGGCTCCAACTTGCTGAGCCAGTCCCGAATGTGCTCGGGGCGGAACGAGTCGAGCGGTCGAGAACCCAGGTATGGGAAGGCGTGCTTTCGGAGCTGTACTTCAACCGCGGTGCGAGTGGTCGGGTCCGTGGTTTGACTGGCGATCCACTTCTCGCCGTACTCCCGGAAGGTGATCCGACTGGCGACGGGATCGACGTACTGCCGCCGCGACATGTCGGCCTCGACGTGGACCAGCCACTGCTCAGCAATGCGCTTCTGTTTGTCGGGGAAGCTCTTGGACTTCTCGGTCCCGTCGGGGCCGATGAAGCGGGCCCGGTAGCGCGAACCAAGCCCGTATCGGTCGGTCTTGATTCGGCGGGGCTTTCCATCGGGTCCTTTCTCCGTCTTGTACCAGCGGTCCTGGACGTGTCCTGCCATCTGCGGCCTTTCGTGGAATGCGAGAGGGCGGGCCCGCGCGGGCCCGCCCTGCGACGGGGACTTCTATGCGGCCTGGCTGAGGTCAGCGGTCATCTGCTGATCGATCCAGGCCCGTACGGCTTCGGGGTGGTAGCGGACGTGCTTGCCGACGCGGAATCCGGGCGGCCCGGTGCGCTTCTTGCGCCACTGGTAGACGGTTTCGACGGGCACGTCGAAGAGTTCCGCGAGCGTCTCGGGCTTGAAGAAGCGGGGCGGTATGGCGGTCAGGTCGATCCCCTCCATTCAGATTGGGGTCGGGGACCCCTCCGAGATGTCCGCTACCGCCGCTACTCCGCTACCGCGCAGGTCAGGGGCGGTGTTTTGGTAGCGGATGGGATAGCGGTAGCGGATGAATGCCGCCACCGGCCGGGGGCGGGCGCGGACCGGTGGCGGGGTGGGGGTAGCGGGGCTTTGCCGCTACCTCGGGTCTTGCCGCTACCCTCGGCAGGTGCTCTGACCTGGGCGGTAGCGGAGGTAGCGGCGGTAGCGCACTTCTAGGAACCGGGGGGCGGGCAGTACCTGCTCCACGCGTCGGCGAGGTCGGCGGCGTAGTACCCCTTGAGCACGGCTCCGCCGGATTTGATGTTGCGGGCGACGATGGGCTTGTTGTCGGTGGTCATGTACTCGCGGAGCGTCTGGCCGAGCCCGCGGGCGTCGAGGGGGCGGCCGTTGAGGTCGCCCCAGGGGGCTTCGTCCAGGGAGCGGAGCTGTTCGAGGACGGCGGCGGTGGGCAGGCGGGGGATGTCTCCGAAGACGTGGTCGCGCAGGTCGGTGAGGAGGCGGACGCCGAGACTGGCCTTGTCGTCGGTCTCGGCGGCGGTGACCAGCTCGATGCAGGCGGCGCGGGCCCGTTCGGGCCAGTCCCCGCCAGCGGCGTCGGCCACCGCGAGAAGGGGCTCCCAGACGTCGGCGGGTCGGTCGGTGACCCCGTCGGGCATGACGGGGAAGGCGCCGGTGATGCGGTCGCGGACGTGGTCGGCCCAGGTGGCGAGCCTCTCGCGAAGGGCGTGGCCCTCGGCGGTGTGCAGGCGGGCGCGGAACGGCTCGACCTTCTCGGCGCGGGCCCGGCGGCGCATGCGGATGACGACGGAGCGGGTCAGGATCGTGTCGGGCAGGTTCCCCAGCCCGGCCACGGCCAGCGCGCAATACGAGGGGAACGCGACGACGGACTGGTTGCCGGCGCCGTCGCTCACGCACCGGTAGGTGACGCCCGAGCGTCGGTGGCCGGCGTTGATGAACCCGCGCAGTTCCTCGTTCTCCCCGGCCTTGGGGCCGAAGACGGTGTCGATCTCGTCGAAGAGGATCGTGGGCCGGCCCTCACCACCCGAGACGGCCCGGAAGAGCGCGGCCGGGGAGGCGTTGACCGCCACCATGGGCGCGGGGACCAGGGTCTCCACGATCTCCAGCGCGCGGGACTTGCCCGATCCGGGTTCCGGGGAGAGGAACGCGAGGCGGGGGGTGGCGTCGAACGCGTCGAGGAGGTGGGCGTGGGCGTCCCACAGCACGACCGCGATGTAGGCGGCCTCGCTGGGGAAGACGTTGAAGCGGCGGTGGAAGGCCTCGACCGCGTCGAGGACGGCCACGCCCTGCGGCGCCTGCTCCGGGACGTCGGCGGCGAGGTCGGCGAGGTCGGCGGGGTGGATGGTGGTCAGGGTCATGCGGCGGCGCTCCTGTCGTCGGCCCGCTGGGGGCACGTGGTGCGGTGGTGGTCGTGGTCGGCGATCAGTGCGAGCGCGCGGGCCTGGCCGGCGGCGAAGAGGTCGCGTCCGCAGCCGCACCAGGACCGGACGGTGGGGGTGGCGCCGCGTCCGGGTGCGGTGATGTGGAGCCAGGCCACGGGACGCCGCCCGTCATCGGCCGGGCGCGGGTGAGGGCGAAGGGCAGAAAGGACGCCTTCGGCGACGACCTTCGGCGCACCACCGCCGTCCGGGGCGGGGGCCGGTTCGGCGGACCTGATCCCGGTGGGGGTGGGGGTAGGGCTGTTAGCCGGGGGGTGTTCGCGGGCGCTCATGCCGCCCCCCGGCCGGCTGGGTTGTTGGCGATGGACCAGTTGAGGGCGCTGGTGATGGCGGAGCGGTACTCGTAGGGCTTCAGACCGGCCGCTTCCGCCCCCCGGCTAAGAGCCTGCTCCACCAGAGTGCGGTCGAGGTCGCCGGACGCGATCAACCGCCCGAGCGCGCGTGCGGCCCTGACGAGTGCCTGGTTCCGGTGGCCCTCGGGGGCGTTGGCGACGGCCTGTTCCTCGTTGCGCAGGGCCGCGTCGGCGTACGCGGCACGGCGCCCGGCGGGCCTGACCGTGGTCGGGGACAGGGGTACGGCCTTGATGCGGGGTGGCTCGGTGAGCTTGGCGCACAGCCACGCGGGGAGCGGGGCCACGGGCCGGTCGTCGGTGACGGTGTAGGCGCCGGTGGGGGTGGTGCTGCCGGGGGCGACGACGTACCCGCCCCAGGCCCGGGTGTCGATGTGCCGGCCCAGGATGTCCTGGGTGGAGCGCATGATGATCCCGGCGGGGGCGGTGAAGTACCGGTGGCGGCCCCCGGACGGCGTGGTCACCGTGTAGGTGGGCGGCAGGGTCTCGCCGGTGGCCCGGCACAGGGCGTCGAGGATCTGCGCGCCGCTGAGGGTGCCGGGCGGGTCGGACGGTTTCGGCGGGTCGAGGTCGATCACGACGAGCCCGGCCGGGCCGGTCGCCACCCCGACGTTGTAGGCGCCGGCGGCCCACGCGGTACGGATCCGGTCGGGGTCGGTGGTGGCGCGCTGTTCGGGCTTGGCGTGTCCGTCCGCGCAGGCACCCGTACGGGGGCACCGCGTCTCGCCGTGCAGCGCGGGGACCTTGGAGCCGGGTCGGAGCGGGAAGACGGGCCAGCCCCGTTGGGCCGCGGTGAGTGCGGCGTTCAGCAGGTCGGCGTTCACGCGGCGTCCCTCCCCTGGGCCGCCTGGTGGCCGGTGTCGGGGGTGAGGAGTTGGGCGTAGGCGTGGTGGGCTTGTTGGGGGACGACGCCGTTGCCGATGATCCGCAGTTGTTCCTTGCGGGGGATGTCGGGGACGTCGGTGATCCAGCCGGCGGGCAGGCCCATGAGCCATTCGGCGAAGGCGGGTGCCAGGCGCCGGTTGCCGCGGGTGCCTGCCTCGGTCGGGCAGGGTGCCGGCCGTCCGGTGATGTGTTCCCAGCGGTGGATGGCGGGGCAGTAGTCGGTGCCGTCGGAGGCGACCCACTGCGGGTCGACAGTGACGGCCTGGCCGGGCAGGAGGTTGACGACGAACTCGTTGAGCGGGCGGGAGTTGCGGCTCAGCAGGTTGGAGGCGCCGGATTTCCAGTCTCGTGCGGCCGGGGTGGGCAGCGGCCTCAGCTTTGCGGCGGCGGGGCGGGGAGCCGGGTGACGGCGGTGCGCAGGTTCAGCCTGCCCCGGCGTTTGCGGCTGGTGCCGGGGCCGCCAGTGCCGTCCGAGGTCGTGGGGGTCGGCATCAGCGGGATGGGCAACTGCGAACCAGCGGTCGCGCGGGTGCGGGGCGCCGACTTCGGGGTCACCAGCTCGTAGACATGTCCACCGGACGTCATACCCGAGCGCGGCCAGGTCCGCGGCGACGACGTCCAGCCCCCGGGAGCGGAGCGCCGCCACGTTTTCCAGGAAGACGTGGCGCGGTCGAAGGACGCCCACAGCCTGAGCGACGTTTTTCCAGACCTTCGACCACTGGCCATTGATGCCATCCCTTCGACCGGCGTTGGAGATGTTGCGACACGGGAAGCCCGCCGCGATCGCGTCGGGCCGGTGCAGATCCCGGCCCCGGTGCCAGTCGGCGCGGGTGATGTCGCCCAGGTTCGGGCGGCCGGGGTGGTGGGCGGCGAACACGCGGGCGGCGTAGGGGTCGTTCTCGGCGTAGGCGACAACCTGACCGCCGAGCCCGGCGGACAGGGCCATCTCCAGACCGCCGTAGCCGGCGCACAACGCCAGCAGACGCGGGGGCGGGGCAGCCTCTCGCGGAACGAGGGCGTGGTGGGTCATGCTGGATGCCTCCAGTTCACTTTGTCGGTACTGGATGAGGGCGGCCCCGGACTTTGCCGAGACGGGGGCCGCCCTTGTTGGTGTCAGTGGCGGGTGTGGTCGGTGGCGATGTCGGTGAGGCGCTTGGCCTCGTCGGGCGTGACGTGACGGAAGCGCACGCTGACCCCGCATCCCGAGTACGGGCAGTGGACCGTGTGCTTGCCCGCGATCAGGGCGAGGGCGTCGGCGATACGGGCGGGCAGAGGCTGACTCATCGGGTGCCTTTCAGCGCTGGTTGAAGGTGCCGCTCATGCGGCCTAAAGCACTGGTGGTGTGGGTTCTGGGGGCGGTCAGAAGCCGTTGTGGGCGGCGGCGCCGGGGCACTCGTAGCCGGGGCAGTCGCAGCCCTGGCATTCCTGGCACTCCTCGGCGTCGCAGTCCTCGCACCAGTGGTGGCCCCGGCAGTCGTACTGGCTGCAGTCGTCGCAGTAGGTGTCGTCCATGGATCTCCTAGCGGTTGTTGAGGGTGCCGCTCGCGCGGCCGAAGAGGCCGGTGGCGGTGATGTGCTGGGTGACGTGCTGGACCGGCGCCGCCCCCCGGCCGGTGCCGCGAGCGGCGCGCAGGAGGAGCGGGGTAGCGGCGCCGGCGCCGATGAGGGCGACGGCGGCCCAGAGAGCGTTGGCCATGGCGAGGATCCCGGGGGCGGCGTAGGAGATCCCGAAGCCGGCGGTGGCGATCCCGCCCCCGACCGTGGGCGCGAGAAGCGCCGTCGTACGAGCCCACCGAGGGATCGGCTCCACCCTCCGGGCAGGTTCCGGTTCGACGGTGGGCGGGGTCGGGCCGTGGGTGTAGGCCAGGGTGCGGACCCCGTTCGGGAGAGTCACGACCTCGACCCCCGGCGGGAGTTCCACGACCGGTCCCGGGTTCGGGTGGGTCGGGTTCGGGTGGTGGATTCGGGTCGGGTGGTGGGCGGGTCGGGTGGTGCCCGGGTGGATGGGTTCATGCACGACTGGCTCCCTTGGGCGGGCCGGGCCGACGGGCCCGGCCGGATCGTGTTGGTGCCTGTCATCTGCCTGTCATCCGGCCTGTCACCTGTCACCTGTCTGTCACCTGTCATCCGCAGGTCACAGCGGGGGTGACAGGCTCCCCGCCCCCGGAACCGGGGTTCCCGGGGAGGGGGTGACAGGTGACAGACAGGCGGTCGGGTCAGTTGCCGGTGTCGCTGTCGGGGAGGTGGGTGCGGTGGACGTAGCGGGCCTTGCTTCCGTCGCCGACGCGGGTGATCTCGCCGGCCTCGGCCCACTCCTTGAGCCACTTCTGGATGACCGGCCGCCGGGTGCCGTGGGCGTTCCTCAGGTCTCGTTCCATCGCGGACGCTCCGGTGCCGGCAGGGCCGGCGGCGATGATCAGGTCGAGGGCGGCCTGTCGGGCGTCGGGCGCTTCCGCATCCCGTACCGGACGGTCCGTGGTCCAGGACGTCGGGTCGGACCAGTCGGTGCCGTCCACCGCGGGGGTGGTGTGGGTGCCGGGTTCGGCGGCGGGCAGGTCGAACATCGCCGCCAGTTCCTCCGGCCCGGGGGTGACCACCGGGCGGGGCTTGTCCCACCCGGCCGTCGCCTTCCACTCCCGACCCGCCCCGCCCACCGCCGCACCCCCACCACCGGTGCCGGTGCTGCCGGCGGTGGTGGTGGCGAGGGGCTGGGCCCACAGGTGGCCGGAGCGTTCCAGGCTCCACCGCTCCTGGTAGGCGGCCCCGGCGGCATCGAGGGATGCCGGGTCGAGGGCGGGTCGGCGGGAGGAGGTGGCGCGGGCGATCGCCTCGATGACGGAGGGGGTGATGCGCCAGCCCTGGGCCGTCTTGGGCTGCTTGCCCTCGGTGCCGACGAGGAGGGATCCGGGGCCGGAGAAGGAGTTTTCGGCGGACAGGGCACGCCAGCCGAACATGTGGCCCAGTTCGGAGTCTTCGGTGGCGCCGGTGCACACCCGGTTGGAGGCCATCTTGCGGACCATGGGGTCAGGCAGGACGTCCTGGGTGACGCGCAGGACAGAGACAACGGCACGGATCGCCATCGCCCGCGCGATACGGATGACCTCGGAGATGCCCGCCATGACTTCGCGGGCTTCGCGGGTGGCGGACACCTCGGCGCCCTCGTCCACGACGATGACGATCTCGGGAATCGTCGGGGAGACGGGAAGCTTGTCGTCGTCCTGGTCACGCATGTGCTGCTGGTAGGCGACCTTGCGGGCCTTGGCGATCGCCACGGCCGCCTTCAACATCAGCTTCGCCTCGGCCGGGGTGGAGGCCAGCCAGTCCACGCCTGGTGCGGGGACGTCCTGGGGGTTCTCGCGCCAGGCGTGGAGCCAGGGCAGGCCGAGGCTGCCGGCGTTGAGGTCGATGACCCACACCAGCGTGTCGTTGGTCTGGAGCAGGCGGGCGATGAGGGTCTGGAGCCAGTTCGTCTTGCCGCTGCCGGTCGGGCCGGCCACGATCGTGGACGCCTGCCGCATGTCCAACTCCGCCCGGCCCCCGTCCGACAACAGGGCGATGGGGGAAGGGTTGTTGACCGTGACCGTCTCCCCGATCTCGGAGAGAGGGAAGGGCAGTTCCACACCACGCCAGGTCTTCGTCGCGACCTCGATCAACAGACGCCGTCGGGAGACGCCGGGGAGGACCTGGAGGCCGCATCCGTCGGGAAGGTCGAGGTCGGAGGCGAGTGCGTCGGCGCGGTCGGCGATGGCACGCCGGGTGGTGCCGCCCTCGGGCAGCTCCACCTCGACGGTGTAGCCCATGCCCGAGGTCCACTGCTCGATCCCCGGAATGGTCACGTTCTCGACCCGGCAGACACGGTTGATGCGGTCGATCCATTCGGCGGCCAGCGCGCGGCGGGTGCCGATGGTCAAGAGCATGCGGCGGCGGGCCTGCTCGGTCTCCTCGTGCGCCGCGAACCCCGCCGCCAGGGTCCCGGTTCCGATCGCCCCGGCCGCGAGGACGCCCAGGTTGGTCAGGGTCATCGGTCCGCCGTTGGCCAGCGCCCAGCACGACCAGCTGCCGGCGGCCGTCCAGGCGGCGGCGCGGAAGGCGACGGTCGCGCCGGTGAGCCGGTTGCGCCAGCCGGCCACGGACGAGCCGATTGCCCCGGCCGCGCCGGCGGCCAGCGCGAACCCGGCGGGCATCCCCACGCTGTGGGCGAGCGCCGTGGTCACCAGCGTCCCGGCCGTCGCGTTCAGGCTCCCGGACAAGACCCCGTGCGGGGCCTTCCAGTCCACCCGCATGCCGTCCTTGCTCTTCTTCTTTTCGCTGCTCACAGGGTTTCTCCTCCGAAGACAGCGGCCCACCCCCACAGGTTGTGGGGGCGGGCCGAAGCAGTGGTGCGGGGGGTGGGGTCAGCCGACGTTCCAGCGGCGTTCGCCCTCGATGCCGTTGCGGGGGTTCTCGTTGCGCTCGATGTCGTCGGCGTGGACACGCCGGTAGACGACACCGACCTCCTCCAGGGCGCGCACGACGCGACCCATGGCCTGGTAGCCCTCGCCGATCTCCTCCACCACCGACCCGTGGACGGGCAGCTTCTCCGAGGAGAGTTCCGCCAGCACCCGCAGCGTTTCCTGGACGATCTCCATCGCCTGGGGAAGGTCGTCGATGAGGGCCTGGAACTGGGACATGTGCTCGGGGTCGAACGTGGACGCCGCCTGGAGCATGACCTCGGCGGCGTCCGACAGACGGGCGAACGCGGTACCGGACTCGGACACGATGCCTCCAACAGGTACGGGGACGGCCCCTTCCAGGGCGACGGGCTTGGTCTGGACGGCCGGGAGGACCGGCGCGAGCACCGACTCCTTCGGCCTGTTCGGATTACTCACCTGCTGCGCGGGCACGGCCACCTCGACGCCCGCGCCCTTGGCGGGCTGTTCGCCGCGGATCACCGCGTCCCGGGCGGCCCGCACCTGACGGGCCCGCCCGGCCAGACGCCGCCACACCTCGATCCCGCGCCGGATCCCGACCCACGGCCGCTTCCAGTTCCACAAGGTCGAGGCCACCCCGACACCGGCCGCGATCACGCCCGCGCCGGTCATCCGGGCCGCGTGCCGAAGCGCCGACCGACGCAACGCCTTCTCCCGCACCCCCGACAACGAGCCGGGACGGATCGGCTCACCGGCCGCGTCCAGACCGGCCGAGCGGCGGGCCTTGGCCTCACCCTTCGCCACCCGCGCCGCCGACCGGCCGGCCGCCTTCTGCGAACGGGCCGGGGCGCCCTGGGTGTAGTGGGCGTGGCCGGCCTCGATCGCACGGGCCACCGCACCCGCGGCGGCCCGCCGCATCCGGCCCGACACACCGCCCTTCCCACCGGCGGACCGGAGCGTGCCACCAGCGGTGCGGGGAGAGGGGGTCGAGGACGAACCGCCGCCCGCGCGGCGGTCCGACCCGGGTCGACCGCCGGCCGGTGTACGAGCACCCGCGGCCGGAGTCTTGCCGGGAGTCTGTGCCGGTCCGGCCGGGTGCGGGCCTGCGGCCCGGTCGGTGCCTGTGCGGCGTCCGAGGTGACGGGCCGCGGCCCGCAGACCCGACGAGGACGGCCTCGACGCCCGCGTCGCCGACCCGCCACCGGCCGCGCCGACGCTGGCCGAGGAGGTACGGCCGCTGCGGCTGGTGGTGCGTTGGGTGGGGAGGGTGGTGCGGTTTTTCGCGCGGCGGGACGCGATCTTCCTGGCTACCCCGGTCACGGCGGCGGCGCCCACTATGGCGCCGGCCGCGGCCAGCCCCGCCGGGCCCACGGCCACCGCACCGGCCGCGACCGCGCCCAGGGCATTCGCCCCGGCCACCGCCAACGGAACACCCGGCACCGCGGCACGAGCATCGACACCCGACGACGCGGGCGAACTGGAATCGGATGGCACCTGAGGCACCACCTCTACGACGGTATCCGTCATGCTGAACAGGCCCCCTTCCAGGGAGCGAAAGGGGCCCGGCCGCGAGCCTCCTACAGCAACGGCCGGGCCCCGCCTGTGGGCAGGGTCAGAGCTGGTTCGGCTCCAGGCTGAAGAAGATGGTGTTGGCGCCAGCCATCTCCGGCTGCTGCGCGGCGACATGTCCCCGGATCGCCATGAAGACGTCGAAGCGGGACGAACCGGCGGGCGGGGTCCACGTCCCGTACTGCGTGGTCATTGCCCGACCGGGCATCTCCAGGGTCAGCACCCACATATGCGAACCCTGAGAAGCGGCCGAAGTGCCGGTGGCGGGGGTGGAAGAGGTCTTGGAGGTCACTGGAACTCCTTGCAGGAGAAGGGTGTTCAGGCAGCGAGGGGCGGGGCGTCGGCGCAGGTCACGCACGTGCCGAGGGAGGTCGGGATCACGTAGCCGGCGTCTCGCTCACAGGCGGGGCACGTGCGGCGGGCCGTGTTCGCCCGCTCCAAAGCGGCCCGGCGGGCCGGGGTCATCGGTCGGACCGGGCGGGCGAGGTCGACCCGGTAGAGGTAGGCGACCAGCGGCCCGCGCCGGCGACGCGGGCGTTCGAGCTGGGCGACGACGTCCTGACCGCCGGGCCGGAGCCCGGCGGCGCGGAGCTGTCGGCGGGTGGCGAGACCGTCGGGGGCCAGGCGCCACCGGTAGACGGGCAGGCCGGTCATCGGGGGGACTCTTCCTGGGCCATGAGGGTGGCCCAGGCGCTGCGGACGCGGGATTCGCCGCCGGTGAAGCCCGCGTCGCGGAACGCGGTCGCGGTCTGTCGGTAGGACAGGGGCGGGTCGGCGGCGTAGCGCAGGTGCCGTAGGACGACCACGATCTGTTCGTCCGTGAGCGGTTCGTCCACGGCGGGGGTGGGGACGCCTGCGATGGCGGCGAGTTGGGCCAGCGTCACGGGCGGGACCGCCGGTGTGACGGCGGGTGTGACGCCCTCCCCCTGGGGGGTGGGTGTCGGGTCGCTGACCTGCGTGTCTTCCCCGTCACGGGTGTCCGTGACGGGCCCCTTGTCGTGGGTCGGTTCGGGGGCCGGGGGGAGGGCGGGCGTCACGGGTGCCGTGACGGCGTCACGCTCTACCGTGACGGCCGTGACGGCCTCGTCGGGGGGTGTGACGGTGATCGCGAACATGTCGCCCAGGGCGACGTCCGCGCCGGTGGTGATCCGCTCCCGCTGGACGTCCAGGAGCCGTTCCCCGAGCGTCGTGTCCGTGGTGCCGACCTTGCGGGCCAGGCGCCACGACGCCCGATCGGATCGCTCCCGGATCTTCGCATCTGGGTGATTCGCCGCGCGGGCCCGGTGGTAGGCGAGCGCCTGGACCACGGCGGCGGCTTTGGCTTCGGCTTCGGCATCGCGGCCGTCGAGGTGGACGACGATCCGGCGGGCCAGGAAGGCCATGCCCTCGGCTGAGACGGACATGCCCAGCGGAGTGATCGCGTAGATGACCGTGCGGGCCCCGTCGGGAGCCGCGACGGCCGACATGACCGACGCGGCGACGGGCAGCGCCCACAACCCGGCTCGGACCACGACCGGGGAGGCCTGGCCCAGCATGGTCAGGCCTAGCAGGACCAGCGCGAGGACGGCGGTGGCGCCCTCGCCGGCGGCTACCGCGCCGAGGGCGGTGCCGGAGTTGTAGGCGCCCTTGATGTTGGAGTACGTGCCGTAGCCGCCGGCCGCGCCGGTGACGAGCATCGGGGCGAACGCCGCCCCCAGAACCCACTTCTGGGGACCGGTCAGGACACGGCCGGTCACCGGAGGTCCCCGTCCTTCTCGTCCTTGAACAGGCGGTAGTCGACGGGGTCCTCGGCGGTCCGGGTGCGGATCGCGTCGGCGGCCAGACTGGGGTCCCGGCTGACGGCGCGGTTCGCTGCGATGATGATCCGAACGGTCAGGGCCCGGCGCTCCAGCAGCCGGAAGTAGAGCCGCTCGTCCGCGTCCGCGATCGAAGGCAGCGGCACGCTCAGGGCCTCCACGATCGCGTCCAGCAGTTCGACGTGAGCCGCTTCGGTTCGCTTGTTCATGCCGCGTCCCCCGCGACCTGCGTGCCGGCGGCGCGGTTGGCCGCGTCCCGCCGGGCACTCAGGACCCGGTGGTGGGCCCGGCGGATCCGGCGGCCGTCGAACTCCGACGCCGGCCGGTCCAGCAGGACGAGCAGCGCGTCCAGCAACTCGACATCGGCCAGGACGACGGGCATCTCGGCCTCGATGGCTTCCAGCTCCGCGTCCGACGGCTCCAAACCGTCGGACCACGGCGTAACAACGTCCTGAAGTGCAGCGATGTGCTTCATGAGTCGTGTTCTCCCTAGCAGGTGGACGGCTCGGCAGCCCTCGGCGCGGGAACGCCGGGGGCTGCACTTCTTGGGGGCTAGCGGTTCACGACCGGCTTGCGCAGGTCGCGGTGGTGGAGCGTGACGCCGTGCCCGGCGGCCGTCAGGCGCTGGGCGAGGACGAAGGCGAAGGTCGCCGCGCTTTTCCGGACTAAGCGGAGGCAGCCAAAATTGAGGGGACGCTGCCCCGGAGCTGCACGTATCCTCCGAGCCGTGACACCGACATACGTGCTGGACGGCAGGCAGATCAGGACGCTGGAAGACTTCTGGCGAGTCATCGGCGAAGCGATCAACGGCCCCGGGGGCTACTTCGGCCGAAACCTCGACGCCTTCGCCGACTGCCTCAGCGGTGGCTTCGGAACTCCGGACGACGATGACTACGTGATCGAGTGGCGCGACCACCAGGTGTCTCGCCAGCATCTCGGCTATCCGGAGACAGCCCGCCAGCTGGAGATCCTGCTGTCACGCTGTCACCCCACGAACCGCCCCTCGTTCAGCGCCGACCTTGCCGCAGCGAGACAAGAGCGCGGGACCACTGTCTTCGATTGGCTGATCGAGATCCTTAACGATCGCGCTCCTGGCGTTCTGCGACTCCGGTGACTGGTCATAGGGGCGCCCTGTGCAACACACGGAGCAGGAGCCAGGTCGTGTGAGAATCGCGCGGTGGAGTGCGACGTGTGCGGGCGTTCGATGCTGCGGTGGCCGTTGGAGCCGAACCGGTGGGCGGAGGAGATCTGGTCCTGCAGCTGGTGCTTTGCGGCGACCCATGTGGGCGGAGAGTGGTTCGAGCTGTCCCGCCCGCCGTATGCGCCTCCGGACAGGCGCTGGGAGACTGCGATCGCAGAAGGGTTGGCTCCGGACTCTGTTCACGCCTTCGGCTCGTTCGAGAAGACGCTGTGCGGAATCGAACTCCCAGGCATGTCCCCGTCCGACTACATCTGGCTGCCGGAACGTCAGAGCGCCTGTAGTGACTGCTGGAAAGCTGCGCTCGTCATCGACGAGCGTTGGCCGCGCGAACTGCGGGACGAGCACGCACGGACCAGCATTGTGAAGCAGTTGCCCAAGTAGGCAGCGTGTCCCCGCGTGGTGGCCCCGCCCCCAGCCGGGGCCACCACGTCGGCTTTGTGGGGTCAGATCCGGTGCTCAGGCAGTTCCGCTTCCGGGATGGGCAGCGGAGCGTGGTCAGTGAAGACAGGCATGCCAAGTTCGACCAGTTGAGGCCGTCCGTCGGCCGGAGCCCGGCTGAGGCTGTTGAGCTTGGCGGTGGCAGCGTCGAGGCTCACCTGGAGCCCTTCCACTTCACCGAGCCAGCCGTTACCACGGGCCTCGCGGATGCGGTCGCGGAGGTTCTGGATGATCTCGATGAGGCGGCCACGCTGGCGGGGATCAATCTGGAGGACCGGGCAGCGGATGCAGGCGTGTTCGTGCTTGCACGGGGTGCCGAAAGGCCGGCCGCAGGTGCCGAGGGAGACCTTGCGCAGCTCAAAGTGCTGCTGGAAGTCGCGCCACTCCCGGTCGGTGGGCTCGCGGTATTCCTCCTGAGGCCGATCCGCGCGGCGCCGGTCCAGGAAGCCGCGGTAGGTCCGCACTAGGTCGTCTTGGAAGACGGCGAGGTATGCCTGGGTGGTGGTCAGCGTCTTGTGGCCAAGAATCCGGGCGGCAATGTGGACGGGCAGGCCGCCGGTGACGGCCTCGGTGGCGAACATCCGGCGGAAGTCGTGCGGGGTGTAGCGCAGGGGCTCGCCGACTGCATCGCGCAGGCCGGTTGCGACGAGGGTGCGGTCGAGGAGGCGTTTGATGGCGGTCTCGTTCATGACCTGTGCCTGCCAGTAGGGCCGGCGCTGAAAGAGGTGGGGGAGTTTCGGGCCGGTGACGCGTTCGTGGTGGTCATAGCGGGAGACCAGCGGGATCTTGCCGTCGTTCGCATCGCGCAGCCGTTTGACGATGGTGGCCAGGACGCTGGCCAGCTCGGGGCTGACCAGCAGGAGCCGTTCCTCGTTGCTCTTGGACGGCACGATCTGGAGCAGCGGGACGATCTCGCCGGTGTCGGGGAGCTTGTAGGAGACCAGGGCGAGGTGGGTCAGCTCGGTCAGTTCTTCAGCACGGACGCCGGTGTGCCGGAGGGTCTCGATGGCCGCCCAGGCCCAGAAGGCGTCGTCTTCGACGATGCTCTGGTTGATCCGGCGTCCGGTGCTGTCGACCTCCTTGATGTAGACGTGCTGGGAGCCGTGATCCAGGCGGCTGGGGATCTGGTTGACCTTGGGCAGAATGCGCAGGTAGCGGGTGCCCTCGTGCTCAAAAACCTCTTCGAAGGGGGTGGCTCGGGCGGCTTCCAGCAGCGCGGCTGCCTCGCTGCAGACGCGCTTTGCGGTCTCCAGCAGGACCGGCAGATGGGGCAGGCGTTCACGGACGCGCTGGTGCATCCGCGAGTGGACCTGGGCGACGATCTTGTGGTTGCCCGCGCCGTCGCCGCGGGTGATCGGGCTGGGGACTGCCCACTGAGCCCAGAACGGGTCGTCGTGGGCCCATTCCTGGATGTCCAGATAGAAGCCGCGGACGCGCATCATCACGTCGATGCGGGAGCGGCGCTCACGCACCTGCCCGCTCTTGTCGGTGTAGGTCGTCAGCCGTTCTTTCCATCCGTCGACCACGTCCTGCGGCAGGCGCAGGGTGTCGATGCCGGGATGGTGGGCCTCGATGTCCGCCCAGAAGACGCCCGCCAACTCGCTCACCAGCCCGCGGAAGGTCCCGTAGTCGACGCCTGGACGGCGCTCTTCGAGGTAGCGGACCAGCATATTGCGGATGGGCGTGGACTGGAGGTTGTAGGCGTCGACCAGTTCCGCGGTGGGCCGCTGGCCGTGTCGCAGCGCGTCCTTGAGGGTGTCCTTGGAGTCGATGACGCCGATGCCGCGCAACAGGTCCCAGGCGGGGTGGGTGCCCACATAGGCTTCGCCGCGGTCCCGGCGGGCGACAGCACGCAGGTGGAAGATGTCTTCGCCGGTGAGTTCTTCCAGGTCACGTCCGGTGTGCAGGATGATCGCGGAGATCACCCGCAGGCCCTGGTCGATGTGCCGTGGCGTCATGCCGAGCTCGGCGCCGTACTCGCGCATGCGGTCGAGTCTGCCAGCGGGGAACATCCGCTGGACGTCCTTGAGGAGCGTCAGAGCCTTGAAGCGGCGGAGGAAGCCGTGGCGGGGCAGCACGATCTTGCTGATCATCAGGCTGTTCAGGCCGATGAGGATTTCGCTGCGCCGGGACCCTTCGCAGCGTGAGTCGCCCGTGGCCAGGGCGCCGACCCACTCCTTGCCGCGGTCGGCGTCGGCGGCCAGCCATCGTGCCTGCCAGCCCTCCCCGGGGTGGGTCAACAGCCAGTCGAGAATCTTCGCCGCTCCGGCGAGACGCCGGGTGCCGGGAGCAACCCCGCGGCTGTACGTTCGCTGCGGCCAGGCCGGCAGGGTGGGCAGCAGGGCGAGGACCTCGTCCCGGCTGAGCAGGTCGTGCGGGCCGATGCGATCCTCGTCAGCTTTCAGATCGTGCTCGACGAACAGCGGCCGCGGCGGCGTAGGGCCGGTCCCGGCTCGTCGAATCGAGTTGGCGCGGCGTGGTGCCTGGCGGGTCATGCCGCACCCCCGCCGAAGAGAACGTCCAGATCGCCCGCGTCGTAGCCCACTGCGACGGGTGGGGCGGGCCGATTCGCCCGTTCCTTGAGCTCGGCCAGGTGCTCTTGAACACGTCGGATGACCTGGGACTCTTCTTCCACCAGGTAGACATCGGCCGTCGTATTCAGGTGGGCATGACCGAGGATGGTCTGCACGTCCCGCAGCGACAAGCTCTCGTCGCGAGCCATCCGCAGGGCGGCAGTGTGCCGCAGGTCGTGCATCGACCAGTTCGTGCCCAGCAGCGCGTTGACCCTGCGGAACACCGCGCGCAGAGCCTCGTAGTTCATGGGCTGGTAGGCCAGCCCCTCACCGTGGTCCCGGCGGCGAAGGGTCCACCACAGTGGGAGCTGGGGATCGGCCGGCGGTCCTTCGGCGAGGTAGAGGCGGGTCCAGACGAATGCCTCCGGGCTGGTCGGCAACCACTGCTCTGCCAAGGTGCCCTTGCGCACGACCCGCATGAGCTGGTCGCCCCAGTCCAGGTCGACTCCGCGAACACCCAGCAGCTCCGACGCGCGGGCGCCGTTGCTGACCGCCAAGGCCAGGATCGCTCGGTCGCGGTTCGAGCGAAGAGCCTCGAACAGCTCGTTCCACCGCTCGTCCGGCATCTGCCGGGGCCTGCGCCGGGGAACCTTCGGGTTGTAGCGCAGGCGCCCCTCACCCCGTCGGAAGGGCTCCAACGGGTTGTGATGAGCATGCGGCCGACGCCGGTCGGACCGCGCCAGCGGTACGGGGTTGACCAGTGGACCGCCGCCCGACTCGATCCAGAAGTCGTAGAAACTGCGCAGTACCGCGTTGCTGTGCCGGATCGTCCGCGGCTTGTAGCGGTCATCCAGGTACGTCTTCTTCGTGATCGGATTCGTGGTCCCCGCAGTCGACGCGGAGTGCGTACGCGCCGACCTGCGCGGCTTCGTCGCGGCCCTGAGCCACAGGACGAAATCCCGCACCTCCGCCGAGGTCGCGCGGTTCCACTCGACATTGACCACCCGTAGCCACCGCCACCAGCGCAGCAGGTCGTAGGCGTAGCTGCGCACGCTGCCGGTCCGGTTGTCCCGGGCGATGAAGTCGATCAGGAACCTGCGGACCGGCTGCACGACCTTCCCCTCCTCATCGAAGACCAGCCAGGGCACCACACCTGGGTCCGTAGCCACCCGCCCCCAGCGCGGGAGCTGGATGGTGCGGACGTCACGGGATTGCTCGTTCAACTCCGTTGCGCTCCTTCGTCGTCGAGATGCGCAACGTCTACCGACTAGACCAAGCGAGGGATGCGCATCCGCCCGGCGTGTCCTTCCGTAGTCCGGTCAACGACTCGGTGCCGGCCCCCGGCACACCCAACGGCCACGGTGACGCCCCCGCCGGCCGGACCGGCCTCGAAGGCCTCGACCGCGAGCACGGTGGCGCCGATGAGCGAGTCGATCCCGGGGGTGATGAGCACCGCGCGACGCACGGGCTCGTCCTCGGCGGACAAGTGCCTCAGGTCCGGGGCGAAGTGCGGGTCACGGAAGTGCTCCCGCAGGTCCAAGGTCAGATGAGCCGCGGGCGGCTCGGCGTGCAGGTAACCGAACGAGACGATCTCAACAGCAGACAACGCGAACCCCTTCCGGGACCGGAACCTCCGGCTCCCCGCCACCCCGCCCGTACACCGCCGAGCGGCGGACGGGCGGAGGAGGCAGCTGGCCACGGCGCGATCAGCGCCGCGGTGAGTGTGGGTGACGCGAAGGGCGCGGCCGGCCGTACCGGTCCAGTACGGCGGGCGCCCGCGGATGTCGATGGAACACGGGAACCTCCACAACGGGGAGGGGTGAGGCTTCGCCGGACGCCGTTGCCACGGCGTTCCGGTCCCGAGCCTGAGAATCGGTGCGTCATCGTCACTGCTCTGACGCCAGCAGGGCGGCGCGTACCGGGTGGCACCCCCAGCGGAGCGGGGTGTTCTCCAGAGCCGGAACGCACAAGAAGGTGTTGCCGCCGGCGACTACCCGTCGCCTTGGGGACGGGGATCACGCCCCGTCACGTCTGGATTGACACTCTCTTGAGTTCTCAAGTAACTGCCGCTTCCTTGAGGTCCCTTCCGAGGACCCTCCGGGCGTGCCAGACGAACCTGGTTGGCCCCCCAGGGGCTCAACTGGTGCGCACCAGAAGGATGGCATCTGGTGCGCACCAGATGCAACCCCTTCGCTTCGGGCGAGGTGTCGAAGTGCTGTCCGGCTTGACTTCAGGAAACGCCGGAAGTGGGGTCGCCGGTAGCCAACTGGGGTTAACCTCAAGGGTGTTAACCCGCTCCCACCTGCGGCGACTTGGTTGACCGCCCGGGTGGAGCACTCATTCGGAGGCGATGTACGTGGGGATGGGCTTACGGTCTGCTCGGAAAGCGCGCGGGTGGTCGCAGGACCGCCTGATCTTCGAGATGGAGCGGTACGCGCAGCAACGGCTCATGGAAATCGCGTCCACGGCCAGCCTGAAGACCTACGTCTCGGAGTGGGAGAACGGCAAGCGCGCCATCAGCGAGCGGTACGCCACGATCCTGCGACCCTTGCTCGGCGTCACCGATGCTGAACTGCGCGGCGAGACCGAAGGGCTGAGCTTCCAGCAGGCGGACGGGTACGAAGACCTACTCGACCGGATCGACTCGGCGCGGAGCATCAGCGAGTCGATGGTGCAGACGTTCCTCGATCAGACGGAGCTGCTGCGGACGATGGACCGGCAGATGGGCGCCGCCGGCCTTGTCGACCAGGTGACAGGCCATTTGGCCCGCATGGAGGACGCGCTGACGTTCGCCGTGCTCCCGGGCACGCGTCGCCCCATCGCCACCGCGTTGGCCGGCGCTGCGACGCTCGCGGCATGGCAAGCGCTGGACGCCGGATCCGTCGAGCGGGCATGGCGGCAGTACGAACTCGCGAAGCGCGCCGCCCAGGACGCCGACGCTCCGCTGTACCTGGCGCACGCGATGGGTGAGCAGGCCTACGTGCTGCGCGATGCCGGACGTCCGGCGATGGCGGTGGAGCTGATCCAGGACGCGCAGCGCACGCACGCCGAGCGGCAGTCGCCACGGCTCAAGGCTTGGCTAAGCGCGGCTGAGGCAGAACTGTGCGCCACGGTAGGCATGGATGCCGACGCCCGGCGGGCTCTTGAGAGGGCAGCGGCCATGCTTCCTGGCGGAGACGAGCCCCGGGACGCTGACATGGCAAGCATCTTCCTCAACGGGGGCCACCTCGCGCGTTGGCGCGGCAATGTGCTGGCGATGCTCGGTGACAGCGAGGCGATGGAGGAGTTGTACGCCGCGCTGGGCACGGCCGACCCGTCCTTCGTACGCGCGAGGTCCGGCCTCCACAGCGATCTCACACAAGCGCACCTCGCCCGCGGTGAACTGGACCAGGCGCGTTCGCACCTTCAGCAGGCGCGACTGCTGGCGAACCGCACAGGTTCTGTGCGGTACCGCCGGCGCGTCGAACTGCTCACCGGCCGGCTATAGGCCGCGACGAGAGCAGATGCAGCAGAGCGACAAGCGTTCCGGACCCCATCAACTTGCCGTCGGCCATCAGCGCCGAGATCTCATCCAACGGGATCCATGCGACGTGCCCGGCCTCTTCGGCGTCGGTCGGCTCCCCCACCTTCGTGGCACCCCGAGCAACGAAGATCTCGTGTGGCGAGTCGACCATGCCGATCATCGGCTGATACGTGACCACGTGCTCAACCGACGTCGGCCGCCACCCGGTCTCCTCCTCGGTTTCGCGGGCGGCCGTGACCGCAGCGTCTTCGCCCGCGTCCACGATGCCGCCGGGCAGCTCCCAACCCCACTGCTCCGGAACGAACCGGTAGCGCCACAGCATGAGCACGCGGTCCTGCTCGTCCACCACAGCCGTGATCGCCACGCGGAAGAGCCGGACGACGTGGTGCTCGAAGCGCTCGACGCCCGGCGGCTCGACGTCCACGAGGTCGAGGTTCACCCAGCGGTTTTCGTAGATGCGGCGAGACCCGTGGATCTTCCAGGACTCCATCTCGCCGGGAACGGGAACGTTCGAGCCGCCCACGATGCGGTAGGAGCTGCGGTCGTACGCCCTGATCAGGCGCTCGCTCGCGAGCCGGGCGAGCACCTGCCGCAGCGCCGTACGGCCGATTTCGAGTTCGGCGCTCAACGTGCGCTCGGATGGCAGCTTGTCGCCGGGGGCGTAGCGGCCCGACTCGATCCAGGATCGGATCGTCTCGTAGACCCTCTGCGTCTTGGGTCCCATCCTCGGCGCACACTCCCGGATTGTCGGCTGCTGCTCGCCAGCGTAACGGGGGAGAAGCACGGATGACTCAGCCATAGGGATCTCTCTCTCGCTTTCGGGGTCGCCCTGGACGGCGGCTGCGGACGGGGCAGCGAATGGAGACCCAAGAGCGCCTCCGGGTGGGGGGTGCGGCCAACCCCGTGGCCAGGCTCGGCGTCCGACGCGCACTGGGACGGCCAAGCATCAGATCAAATATCGAATGAGTAGAATTAACCTCGTTTCAGACTTAAGATTCCGGAATGCCGGATTCTGTGGAAGTGGTTCAGAATCACGACTGAGCCAGATATCGTCGCAGCTCAGAAAGACTGCTCCCCGCGCCTGCGGGGATGACCCCGGGCAGAACCGGGCGTACGCCCTGATGCACCTCTGCTCCCCGCGCCTGCGGGGATGACCCCCTCCGCGCCGGTACCGCGTGCGCGGCCTGCGGCTGCTCCCCGCGCCTGCGGGGATGACCCCCGCCGCGCCCATCGCTCGATGACTGTTCCCGGCTGCTCCCCGCGCCTGCGGGGATGACCCCGAGCCGGCGTAGCCGTAGGTATCCGACCAGACCTGCTCCCCGCGCCTGCGGGGATGACCCCGAGGCCGCCCCGGCGGACGTTGCTGCGGTTTTCTGCTCCCCGCGCCTGCGGGGATGACCCCAGCTCCGCGCCCTCGAGAACCGGGAGAGCTCACTGCTCCCCGCGCCTGCGGGGATGACCCCGCTGCCGGGCGGGTGACGGGCCTGGAGTGCTGGCTGCTCCCCGCGCCTGCGGGCATGACCCCGACGCACCGGTAACCCCCCTCCCGAAGTGGATCTGCTCCCCGCGCCTGCGGGGATGACCCCGCCCGCTACGACCTGACCCTCCTGGACCGGGACTGCTCCCCGCGCCTGCGGGGATGACCCCCTTGGCAACGGCCAGGACCCATGGCCGGACGCCTGCTCCCTGCGCCTGCGGGGATGGCCCCATGCTCACCGGCCAGACATCGCTGCCAGCGAGCTGCTCCCCGCGCCTGCGGGGATGACCCCGAACTCGGGGACTGGAACGCGTCTAGGAGCCACTGCTCCCCCGCGCCTGCGAGGATGACCCCGAGACGGCCGTGATGGTGGACGCGGTGCCGATCTGCTCCCCGCGCCTGCGGGGATGACCAGTCCTGCCCCACTGGCAAGGGCTGTCTCCGGGCCGTCTCTGGGCCGTCCGAGGGCGGCCCGGGGTCACCAACAACGGCCAATGACGGCCGCTCGCGTGCGGGTCACAGCGGGTTCAACGGGGAAAGTGCCAGGTGGGCGAATGGGGGCATGACTTCCTCCGCAACAAGAAGCAGGAGTGGGAGGAATACCGCAGCGAGGTCACGGCTTTCGAACTCCGCAAAAACCTCCCGGTCCTCTAACCCAGGCGCCCGACGACATCCACCCCCGGGCCGGTGCCCCCAACCACCGGCCCGCACCCGTCTCACCCCCCAGGTCCGCCTGTGGGCCGCCCGACACGGAACCTGACGTCCGTGAACCCCGGGGTCTCCGTGCAATGCACGCAGCCGGCTCGGCTCACACCCGCTCGCCGCGACCAGGCAAGGGTTGCGCAGTGGCCGCTCGGCCGCCCTCTGAGGGCTTTTACTCCGGTATGCCGGATTCAATGAAAGTGGTTCAGAAAGGCGGCCACGTCGGATATCGTCCCAGCTCAGCAAGTCTGCTCCCCGCGCCTGCGGGGATGAACCCAACGACGTGCCGTACGACCGGACCAAGCGGTACTGCTCCCCGCGCCTGCGGGGATGAACCCCTTCTCGTCCGCCTGGGCGAAGTCGCCTGTCCCTGCTCCCCGCGCCTGCGGGGATGAACCCGCTGCAAGCGCCTGGGCGGGAAGGACCCCGTTCTGCTCCCCGCGCCTGCGGGGATGAACCCGACCCGCGGTTCCCCGAGCCCGACGAGATCATCTGCTCCCCGCGCCTGCGGGGATGAACCCTGTTGGCACTGGTCGCCGAGCTGGCGAAGGAACTGCTCCCCGCGCCTGCGGGGATGAACCCCCGCAGGTCCGGACTACGAGCAAGCTGTCATGCTGCTCCCCGCGCCTGCGGGGATGAACCCGGGGCTGACGGCAGGCCGTTCGGAACTTGTGACTGCTCCCCGCGCCTGCGGGGATGAACCCTCGAACGCGGCGAACGCCCCCAGCCCCTACCTGCTCCCCGCGCGGGGATGAACCCGCCTGAATCGCCCCTACGACGCTTTGCGTGATCTGCTCCCCGCGCCTGCGGGGATGGACCCGACTATCAGGGTGGCGTCGATTCGATCATCCGCTGCTTCCCGCGTGTGCGGGGATGTGCCTGCCTCGGCGGGTCAGGGGTGTGTGACGTCTCCTGGCCAAGCGGCTCCGGTGCTTTGCGTGGGCCGTGCGGTTTTCGGCGGTGGCTCGGCTTCGAAGGGTGTTTTCGGCGGCTGGGCGGCGGTCTACGCTGCGGCGTGTGGATGATCTTTTGGGCAAGGTGCTGGATCTGCAGGGCGTGTGGACGGCCTCGAATACGGACGAGATGCGTAGGCGTGGCGTCCATATACGCCAGGACCTTCCCGCGCTGCTGAAAGAGCGCTCGGCGGGATTGGCCGACGCGCTCGGGGTGTCGGTCGACGAGTTGGGCGTCGAAGGCCGTGACGGGACCGGCCTCAAGACGGAGATACCCTGGGTGCGGGTCTTCGGGCGGGAGCGGTCGCCGAGTGCCACGACCGGCTGGTACGTCGTCTATCTGTTCAGCGCCGGGGGCGAGCGCGTCTACCTGTCCCTGAACCAGGGGACGACGGTCTGGACCGGCGGCGAATTCAAGGCCCGCAAGGTGGCGGACCTCCAGGCCCGCGTCGGATGGGCCCGGCCGCACTTCGCCGAGCAGACGGTGGGCCGGACGGATCTGCGGCGAGAGATACGACTGGACGCGCGCACCTCCCTCGGTCGCGGCTACGAGCCGGGCAACGTCATCGCCATCGAGTACTCCAGGACGGCCCTGCCCTCCCAGGACGTTCTCATCGCCGATCTGCTCTACATGCTGGGCCTGCTGAGGACGGTCTACGAGGCCGAGCGCCTGGCCCCGCACATCCCGGGCGACCCCACCCCCGAGGTGCTGGAAGCCGAGCGCAGCGCCGCCGTGGTGGCGGGTCGGCGCAACCGCCGCGAGGCGAGGCCGGCGCCGTCCGGGCAGGGCTTTCGCCTCACCGCGGCGGAGCGGCGCGCGATCGAGCGCCGCAGCGTCGCCGCGGCGACGGCCTTCTTCGAGGCACAGGGGTGGTCGGTCAAGGACGTCGGGAACCGGGAGTCCTACGACCTGCAGCTGCAGCGCGGCGACGAGCGCCTGCACGCCGAGGTCAAAGGCACCACGTCGACCGGCCACGACGTCATCCTGACCCGGGCCGAGGTCGAGAAGCAGCGGCAGTACTACCCGGACAACGCCTTGGTCGTCGTCCACTCCATCGTGCTCGACCGCACGTCGAAGGAACCGGTGGCCTCGGGCGGCGTCCTCGTCTGCACCTCCCCTTGGAGCATCGCCGACGAGGACTTGACCGTGATCTCCTACGCCTACCGCACGGCGCTCGGTGGCGACGCGGCGCGCCGCGACCTCAACGCCGCACTCAACGTGGCCACGAGAGGGTGACGCCCGCCCCGGCCCGTTACGGCGTTGTCGGGATGGCTCGGTGCCAGGTGGGGTGGGGGGTGGGGGTTGTGGTGTGGAGGTGGGCGTCCAGGCCCAGGACGGTGGTGGTGGGGGTGCCGGTGTGGTCCGTCACGGCGGCGGGGGCGCCGGCGTAGAGCATGCGGGACTCCGTCCAGGCGGGTGGGCCGCCGAGGGTGGTTGCGCTGATGGTGCCCGTGTTCGCGCGGCCCGTCAGGATGCGGCCCGCGACGCCGACCGCGCCGTAGCCCGCCCGGCCACCCGACTCGGTGACGGCGGACAGCCGCGGGGCGCCCGCGCCCGCCGTGGCCAGCGCGCTGCGCACCACCCCGGAGTCGGGGCGCCGGAAGTACAGGCGGACGCCCGCGCCGTCCCGGACCGCGGTGAGCGGGACCGTGGTGGCGGGCAGCCCCGTCGGGAAGGGCCCGGCGAGCGGGGCGCCCGGGGTGGGCTGCGTCCAGGCCAGGACGGAGCCGGTGGTGGTGGCGTAGACGTGGCGCCGGCCGGCCGCGTCCACCGCCGTGACGGGGTCGCTCTGCAGGTCCTCGCCGCCCAGCCGCTCCCAGTCCGTGAAGCCCCCCGACGGCTGCTGCACGCGGGCCCGCAGGGTGCGCCGCGTGTCGCGGACGTACACCGTGAGGCGGCCCTCCGCGTCGACGGCGGCGGCGGGGGCGCTGATCGCGGAGGTGCCCGGCTCGTCCCCCGGCTCGGGGGTGCCGAGCGAGGTCCACGCCCCGAACGGCCCGCCGGGCGCCGACTGGACGGCGTAGACGACCTCGCGCCGGTAGTCGGCGGGTCGGGGTCCGAGCGTGGTGCGGGTGGCGAGGACGCCGACCCGCCCGTCGGGGAGGCGGACGGCGCAGGCGCCCGGGTCGACGCCGGTGCCCGGCAGCAGGGTGGGGCCGGTCCAGGTGCCGGAGGGGTCGCGGTTCCAGACGGCCATCCGCCCGTCCAGCGCGGCGAACGCCCAGAGCCGGCCGGGGGTTCCCTCCGTCAGCCAGGCGGTGGTGTCGGCGCGGGCGTAGCGCAGGGACTGGGCCCAGTTGCGCCCGGTGGGGCTGCCCGCGACCTTGCGGTCGCCGCAGCCGGAGGGGCTGCCGCAGTAGTCGGCGCGGTCGTGCCAGGCGTAGGTGCGCAGGAAGCCGGTCTTCGTCTCGGCGGTCTGCGGGTCCAACGCGTGGGGCAGGCTGCCGTTGTGGTAGCCGAGGTAGCTCTGCACCGTGAAGTGCGGTCGGTCCGTGACGCGTTCCGCGTACAGGGCGGTGGCGGCCTGTACGAAGCGGGCGCCGTACATGTGGTCCTGGTGGTCGGTGTACTTGCCGCTGTCGGCGTACCGGCCGGGCGTGGGGTCCTGCATGCGTATCGTCGTCGGCCGGTACCGTTCCAGGATCCCGGCTATGGACTCCGTCACCTGGTCCTTGGTGTACGAGAACGGCTGCTTGACCGGGGTGCCCGAGGTCAGCTGGGCGCCCAGCGCGGGTATGGAGCCGTTCCACAGGCCGCGCAGGCTGTCCGGGTTGTCCCCCGCGGGGCTGCGGGCCTCGCGCAGTTGCAGCCAGACCAGGTTGATCTGCGGTCGGGCGAGGAGGACGTCCAGCTCGGCCTGGCCGCCGCCGGCGGTGGGTATGACCGTACGGCTCCACGGGCTGGTGCGGTCGCCCGTGGCCATCTGGGCGTAGGCGGAACGTATGCCGTTCTGCCGGGCCTCCGCGTAGTGGGTGCGGTCGGCGGGCTGTTGCGGGTCCTTGGCCTCGCCGCCGCGGGCCTCGTTGCGGCCGTCGGCCTCGCCGGAGGTGAGGTAGGCGGTGGTGACCGCGGTGGCGCTCGTCAGGGAGCGGCTGAGGTCGGGGTTCATGAAGAACAGGTCGTCGTCGGGGTGCGCGACGACCTGGACGACGGAGCCGGCCGTGACGCTGGCGGGCGGCGCGGCGGGCTTGCGAGGGGCGTCGGCCTCGGCCGGTGTCTGTTGCCCGGAGGCGACGGCGAGCACGCCCGAGGCACCCACGGTCAGCATGGGCACCACGGCCGCGAGGAGGAAGCGGCGGCGGGTCAGGGACATCGGGGGCATCGAGGGCATCGGGTTACGCCTCAGGTCGTTCCGGAACGGACAGGAAGAACCGCTGTGCAGTCACTGAGAGGCCAAATCGGGGAACTTGGTTCACGGATTTCGCCGATGACGCACGCTTTTCCGAAAACGACCGGATGTGATTGTGCCCTGCGTACGGTGCTGGATGTGTGCATGTGCCCGGAATATGGACGCGGTTGAGGACCCGGCAAACCAATACGCACTCTATGGTGCGGTATTGGGGGGTGCGGGGCGAATATTCCGCTTGTGGGTGGTATAGGGGATTTCCTACGGAGTCGCAGCCTCCGTGGCCGCCGTCGTCTCCGTCGTCGCGTTGCGCGGGCCCACCGGTTGCCACGGCGCCAGGTGCGCGTTCGGGGCGTCCGCCGAGGAGGTGACGTACAGCCGGGCGTCGAGCCCGACCACCGCCAGGCTGACCATGTTCTTCCCGGTCATCGTGCTGGACGGCGCCCCCACGAACATCAGCGGCGAACGCTCCCACGGCCGCCCCCGCCCGAGGTCCGACCCGAGCCGGCCGCCCGAGGAACGCCCGGCCAGCAGGTGCCCGCTCGCCGTCACCGCGCCGAAGCCCTGGAGGCCGCCGAGGTCGGTGAGGCCGTGGGTGGTGAGCGAGCCCGTGTCCGACCCTGCGTCCGAGCTCGTGTCCGAGCCCGTGTCCGTGCCCGTGCCCGCGACCGTCGCCAGCGCCGTACGCACGTTGCCCGAGCCCGGCTTGCGGAACCACAGCCGTACGCCGCCCTCGCGGCCCTCCGCCGTCAGCGGGAGCGTGGTGTCCGGCAGCCCGGTGGGCGTGGCCGGGCCCAGCGGGGCGCCGGGCGTCGGCTGGGCCCAGCCGATGACCGTCTTCGTGGTCGCCGCGAACACCATGCGCCGCCCGGCGCCGTCGGTCGCGGTGGTCGGGGTGCCGTGGATGTCGGCGCCGCCCAGGCTCTCCCACGGCCCCCAGCCGCCGTCCTCCCGCTGCACGCGCCCGCGCAGGGTGCTCGCGCCGTCGCGTACGTAGACGGCCGCCCGGCCGGTGCCGTCGACGGACACGGCGGGGGCGCTGAGGTCGGAGGTCCACTGCTCGTCGGAGGCCTCGGGCGTGCCGAGCGAGTCCCACGCGCCGAACTCCTCGGAGCCGGGGGCGCGCTGGACGGCGTAGACGACCTCGCGGCGGTAGTCGGCGGGGCGCTCGCCGAAGGTGGTGCGGGTGGCGAAGGCGGCGATGCGGCCGTCGTTCAGGGTGACGGTGGAGATGCCCGGGTCCATGCCGGTGCCGGGGAGCAGGCGGGGGCCGCTCCAGCGGCCGAGGAGGCCGGTGCGGTGCCAGAGCGCGACCTGGCCGTCGAGGACCTTGAAGGCCCACAGGCCCTGGTCCCGGTCGGAGGTGAGCCAGGAGGTGCCGGTGCCGCGCGCGTAGTTGACGGTGTCGGTCCACCGGTTGCCGGAGGGGCGGTCGGCCACCTTGAGGTCACCGCAACCGGCCTCGCTGCCGCAGTGGTTCTGCCGGTCGAGCCACGCGTAGGTGCCCAGTATGTCCAGTTTCTCCTTGGCTTCGCCCGGGTCGAGGGCGCTGGGGAGGGAGCCGTTGAAGTAGCCGACGTAGTTCTGCGTCGCGAAGTGCGGGCGGTCCTTGACGTCGACGTCGCGCGCGTACGCGGCGGCGGCGAGCTGGGCGAAGCGGGCGCCGTAGAAGTGGTCCTGGTGGTCGGTGTAGCGGTGGGTGTCGTGGGTGCGGCCGGGGGTGGGGTCCTGCATCCGGATCGTCGTCGGCTCGTAACGGGCGAGGATCTCGGCGAGCGTGCGGACGAGCTGGTCCTTGGTGTACGTGAACGGCTGCTTGACGGGGCTGCCGGAGGCGAGCATCGACTCCAGGTGCGGAACGCGGCCGTCCCACAGGCCGTGCAGGCTGTCGGGGACGTCCTGGTAGACGTGGCCCGCCTCGCGCATCTGCAGCCAGACCAGGTTGACCTGGGGCTTGGCGACGAGGACGTCGAGCTCGGCGTGTCCGCCGCCGGCGGTGGGGATGGCCGTACGGGTCCACGCGGCGGCGCGGTCGCCGGTGGCCATCTTGGCGTAGGCGGCGCGGATGCCGTTCTGGCGGGCCTCGGCGTAGGCCGGCTTGTCGGGGCGGGTGGACGCCTCTTTGGCGGCGCCCGCGTTGATGCCGTCGGCTTCGCCGGAGGTGAGGTAGACCGAGGTCACGGGGTGGCCGGTGGCTATGGAATAGCGGAGGTCCGGGTTCATGAAGTACAGGTCGTCGTCGGGGTGGGCGACGATCTGGAGCACCCGGCCGGGGTCGGGGGCGTCGACGGTGGTGGCGGTGGTGGCCTTGGAGTCGGCGGCGGTGGGCGTCCCGAGGGCGGCGAGGGCCTCGTTGCCCCGGAGCACGAACATGAACGCCGCGACGACGGCTGCGATGACGGCGACGCCCTTGACGCCGCGAGCCCGCCGGACGGGGGACGCGGGCGCGGCGACGGCCCGCGCGGCCCCGGCCGGCGTGTCCACGCCAACCTCCCGCTGCGCGGCGGGGACGGGCCCTGCGGGCGGGGGCTCGGCGGGGGTGTCGCCGGTCGCCGTGGCGGAGGTCACATCGTGTGGCGCGGGCTTGGGCGTTGACGACCGCTCGGCGGGGCCCGTGGCCTCCGGCAGGGTGGGGCCGGGGGCGGGGGGTCCGTCGGACATGGGGCTCCTCGCGGCCGGTCGGGCGGGGACCGGGCCCCTGACACATCGAGCTATAAGTAATCAGATAATCCGACAAGCCGCCGCATGATGTGCGCCACGACACCCCGACCGGCCCCCGACACCCCGCCCCCGCGATCCCGCGCGCTGCTCCACAACCGCCCCGCCCCCACGGCCCGTCGGCCCACCGCCACCCCCTGCCGGGGCCGCGCACCGCGCCCCGTACCCGCCCGCCGCACGTGCGCGACGCCACACCGCCCGCCTCCGGCCGGGGCCGCGCACCACGCCCCCCACACGTGCGCGGCGACACCCCACCCCCGGCCGGGGTCGCGACCAATCCCGGGCGCGCCCGCCGTAGGCTCACTACCAAGGCCGGCCAGGCCAACGGCGACGGACGCGGGAGGCGGCGGGATGACAGTCCCGGGACGTAGGAGCAGTACCTTCAGTCGGCTGCTGCGCAGCGGGTTCACCGACCCCTCCGCCGCGGCCCGGCTCCTCGACGCCGACGCGCTCGCCTCCGTCCGCACCGACCCCGTCCTCCTCGACGCCCTCGGCGCCACCGCCGATCCGGACCTCGCCCTGCGGGGACTCGTCCGCCTCGCCGAGGCGCAGAGCGACGAGGACCGCCCCCGCCTCCTCGACACCCTCGTCAGCGCCAAGCCCCTGCGCGACCGCCTCCTCGGCGTACTCGGCGCCTCTGAAGCCCTCGCGGACCACCTCGCCCGCCACCCCCTCGACTGGCAGGCCCTCGTCACCTACGAGGCCTCCGACCTGCACCCCGGCCTCGCCGACTTCGAACGCGGCCTCGCCGACGCCCACGACCCCGTCCACCTGCGCGTCGCCTACCGCCGCTGCCTGCTGTCCATCGCCGCCCGCGACGTCTGCGGCACCATCGACCTCGCCCAGACCGCCGCCGAGCTCGCCGACCTCGCCACCGCCACCCTCCGCGCCGCCCTGCGCATCGCGACCGCCGCCGCCCCCGAGGACGCCGCCCGCTGCCGGCTCGCCGTCATCGCGATGGGCAAGTGCGGCGGCAACGAGCTGAACTACGTCTCCGACGTCGACGTGATCTTCGTCGGGGAAGCCGCCAACGGCTCGGCCGACGAACCCAAGGCGCTCCAGGCCGCCACCCGCCTCGCCTCCCACCTCATGCGCATCTGCTCCGACACCACCGTCGAGGGCACCATCTGGCCCGTCGACGCCAACCTGCGCCCCGAGGGCAGGAACGGTCCTCTCGTCCGCACCCTGTCCTCCCACTTGGCCTACTACCAACGCTGGGCCAAGACCTGGGAGTTCCAAGCCCTCCTCAAGGCCCGCGCCGTCGCCGGCGACCCCGAACTGGGCGCCCAGTACATCGACGCCATAAGCCCCCTCGTATGGCAGGCCGCCGAACGCGAGAACTTCGTCGCCGACGTCCAGAAGATGCGCCGCCGCGTCGTCGACAACATCCCCGCCGACCGGATCGACCGCGAACTCAAGCTCGGCCCCGGCGGCCTGCGCGACGTCGAGTTCGCCGTCCAACTCCTCCAGCTCGTCCACGGCCGCGGCGACGCCACCCTGCACTCCGGCACCACCCTCGACGCCCTGCACGCCCTCGCCGCCGGCGGCTACGTCGGCCGCGCCGACGCCGCCCAACTGAACGACGCGTACCGCTTCCTGCGCACCATGGAGCACCGCATCCAGCTCTACCGGCTGCGCCGCACCCACCTCGTCCCCGAGGGCGAGAACGACCTGCGGCGCCTCGGCCGCTCCATGGGCCTGCGCACCGAACCCGTCGCCGAACTGGTCAAGGCCTGGCGCCGGCACGCCTCCGTCGTCCGCCGCCTGCACGAGAAGCTGTTCTACCGGCCCCTCCTCGACGCCGTCGCCCAACTCAACCCCGGCGAGGTCCGCCTCTCCTCGCGCGCCGCCGGCCAGCGCCTCGAAGCCCTCGGTTACGCCGACCCCGTCGCCGCCCTGCGCCACCTCGAAGCCCTCGCCTCCGGCGTCAGCCGCAAGGCCGCCATCCAGCGCACCCTGCTGCCCGTCCTCCTCGGCTGGTTCGCCGACTCCGCCGACCCGGACGCCGGCCTGCTGAACTTCCGCAAGGTCTCCGACGCCCTCGGCAAGACCCCCTGGTACCTGCGCCTGCTGCGCGACGAGGGCGCCGCCGCCGAGAACCTCGCCCGCGTCCTGTCGGCCGGACGCCTCGCCCCCGACCTGCTGTTGCGCGCCCCCGAGGCCGTCGCCCTGCTCGGCGACGCCGAGGGCCTGGAGCCCCGTACGCACGAGGCCCTCGCCCAGGAGGTGCTCGCCGCCGTCGGCCGCGCCGACACCGCCGAAGCCGCCGTCACCGCCGTCCGAGGCGTACGGCGCCGCGAACTGTTCCGCACGGCCGCCGCCGACATCATCAGCTCCTACGGCACGGAGGACAGCCCAGCCGAGACCGACCCCGGCGCCCTCGTCGACCGCGTCGGCCGCGCCGTCTCCGACCTCACCGCCGCCACCGTCGCCGGCGCCCTGCGCGCCGCCGTCGGCGGCAACTGGGGCGAGACCCTCCCCACCCGCTTCGCCGTCATCGGCGTCGGCCGCTTCGGCGGACACGAACTGGGCTACGGCTCCGACGCCGACGTCCTGTTCGTCCACGAACCCCGCGAGGGCGTGGACGAACAGGAAGCCGCCAAGGCCGCGCAGGCCGTCATCGCCGAAATGCGCAGGCTCCTCCAACTCCCCACCGCCGACCCGCCGCTCCTCATCGACGCCGACCTGCGCCCCGAAGGCCGCTCAGGCCCCCTGGTGCGCACCCTCGCCTCCTACGCCGCCTACTACCGCCGCTGGTCCCTGACCTGGGAGAGCCAGGCCCTGCTACGGGCCGAGCCGGTCGCCGGTGACGCGGACCTCGGCCGCCGCTTCATCGAGCTGATCGACCCGCTGCGCTACCCGGTGGAAGGCCTCGGCGACGACGCGGTCCGCGAGATCCGCCGTCTCAAAGCCCGCATGGAATCGGAACGCCTTCCCCGGGGAGCCGACCCGACCCTGCACACCAAACTCGGCCGGGGCGGGCTCAGCGACGTCGAATGGACCGTCCAGCTCACGCAGATGCGGCACGCCTGGGCCGAACCGGGCCTGCGCACCACCCGCACCCGCGAGGCCCTCGCCGCCGCCCACGCCGCCGGCCTGATCCCGACGGACGAGGCCCAGATCCTCGACGAGGCCTGGGTGCTCGCCACCCGCGTCCGCAACGCCGTCATGCTGGTGCGCGGCCGCGCCGGCGACAGCTTCCCCTCCGACTCCCGCGAACTGGCCGCCGTGGGCCGCTACCTCGGCTACGCGGAAGGCACCGTCGGCGAGATGCTCGACGACTACCGCCGCACCACCCGCCGCGCCCGCGCGGTCGTGGACGACCTCTTCTACGGGAGCTAGGGGGTGTCCGTCGGCCCTGGGCGATCCGCCAGGTCCTGCGCGGTCGGGGCATCAGCGCCGGCCGTCGCGGCCGGCTGCGAGCCACAATCCGCTCCCCTTTCTGATTATCGAAGAAATCGCTCTTAAGGGCTGAATTTCGTAACTCTCCTTTATGCCCCCGCCATGGTGCGCTGTCATATCCCTGCGAGATCGCCCGCTCGTCTCGTTCACCTTCAGGGGAAGGCAGGACCATGGCCAGATTCAGGTACGCAACCGCCGCGTCGGCCGTCGCGCTGGCCGCTTTGGGGACACTCGCGGTCGCGGGAGGCACGGCTCACGCGGAAGCGGCTCAGGACAACATCAGCATGTACAAGCAGGAGAAGACCCAGTGGTGCTGGGTCGCCTCCGGGCTGACGATCGCCAAGTTCCAGGGCTACGGGTCCACCCAGACGGACTTCTGCACCCGTGCCCAGCCCGCCTACGGCTGCAACAACCAGCCGGCCACGCTCAGCGACATGGCCAGGGGCTGGAGCAGCCTCGGCATGGCCCACCCCGGCTCGGGCCTGGACAGCGCGGCCACGTTCAACCAGGTGTACACCGACGTCAAGGCGGCGCGGCCGGTCGCCTCCCGCATCGGGTGGACGTCCGGTGGCGGCCACATGAACGTGGTTTACGGCTTCGACACGTCGAACAACACCATCGGCGTGGCCGACCCGTGGCCGGACACCACCACGTACACGTGGTGGAACTACAGCGACTACGTGAGCAACAGCTCGTCCAAGTGGACTCACTCCCGCATCGGCATCTCCCGCTAAGGCAGGCGACATGCGCGACACCAGCAACACCAGCAACACCAGAACGGCCGCGAAGAGGGCGAGTTCTCGCTCCTCCCGCCTGTCCATCGTCCTCGCCCTGAGCGCGTCCGCCCTGCTGTCCGTGCTTGGCCCGGCCCACGCGGCCCCGGCCAGGGACCCGCTGCCCGTGGACATCCCCGACTACCAGGCCGCTCTCGAAGCGGTGAAGTCCACGGCCGTCCGCGACGCCGTCTGCCGCTTTCTGCGAACCCCGCTGCCCACAGGGGCCGCCGGGACGGACGGGCCGGTGCAGACGATCCCCGAGATGGCCGAGCCGTGCCAGGGCCTGCCGACCTTCACCATCAAGGACCCGCTGGCCCTGAACGAGATCACCCCCGGCTTCGTCGCCGGCACGGCCCGACCCCTGCCCACTGAAGCGATCAAGCTGACTCAGCTGGTCTCCTCGCTGAGCACCACCGTCAACGGCCGCACGGCCACCGTCATGCTCGCGCCCACCCAGGGCGGCGGCTGGCACCTGGCGGCCGTGCGCGACGGCGACAGCGACGCCTCATACGCGGGCATGGCCGCCGTGGGAACGCTGGTCTTCACCGAGCCCCAGATCCGCGGCTGGTACCAGCTCAAACTCAACACCGTCGAGCCGCTCAACGACCACGCCCGGCAAGGACTGAACGGGCAGGCGTCGGTGTCGCTCGCCGATTACCAGCAACTGGTCAAGGCCCGCTACGCCGACAAACTGCCCGGCTCGGAGTACGACACCAACGGCTACTCCAGCGGCTCCGGCACACAGCGCGACGCGGACGGCACACCGGCCTCCACCCCGCTGCTCGCCGGCGGTTTCGGCGCGGCGCTCGCCCTCGCGGGCGGGGCGTTCGTGCTCCGCCGACGCCGGCGCGCGCACACCGGCTGACCCCGACTGGTACGCCCCCTCGCCCCGCTCCCGGCAACCAGCCGGGGGCGGGGCGAGCGCTTTACTCGTTCGGGTCCCACTCCGCGAGCTGCTCCATCGGCTCGGTGTCGCCGGTGGTTTCCAGGCCGTCGAGCGGGACGCGCGCGTAGAAGTAGAGGACCAGTTCGCTCGCCGCGCCTCGCATCGCCATGTCGCCCGGCTCCGCGTCGGCGGCGAGGTCGTCGCAGCGGACGCCGTCGGCGTTGAGGGTCAGGCGCCAGGAGCGGCCCTCGGTCGCGTGCAGGTCGATGGTCGCCGGCTTGAACGGCCAGGGGACGGTCGTCGCCGCGACGGTCGTCAGGAACTCGTCGACGCCCTCGACCGCGACGTCCGTCGGCAGCGGCTGTACGACCCCCTGGGTGAGCTGGACGTCGTAGGTGTGGACGGCGAGCTCCTGGATCTGGTGCCGGGCCACGGCTCCGCTGGTCTCCGGGGCCTGCGAGCGGCCCCACCAGGTCCAGCAGCCGCGGTCCGGGCCGGCCTCGCGCATCGCGTCGAGCATGAGCTCGGTCGACTCGGCGAGCCAGGCGTCCAGGGCTTCGCGGTCGCGGGGCGCGGTCGGGGCGCCCTTCGGGTCCGTCCTCGCCGGGGGCCCGGCACCCGGGCCCGCCGCGACGATGGCGGCCTGGCGGCGGCGGCCGTCGCCGAGGTGCTGCGCCAGTTCGCGCAGCGTCCAGTCCGGGCAGGTCGGGACCTGGACGTCAAGGTCGGGGGCGGACGCGATCGCGGCGCGGAACGCGGCCGAGCGGTCTTCGATCAACCGCAGGACCTCGGGGAACTCCAAGATGTTTGGCACGTCGGCTGTGTATCACGGCGCTCCGGCCGCCGGGTAGCGAATTTGTCGGACGAACGCGCGTCCAGGTCCGGGACGCCTCTAGGCCGCCGCTGCCGCTGCCGCTTCCCGCCGAGTGCAGGGTGGGCACTGGCCGGGAGTGGGGGAGCGGTAGGCGCGCTCGCAGGTGTCGCAGGCCTGCAACGGGTCGATCCGGAGGTCAGCCGGCGCCGGTCGAGCCGTCCCCGGGTCCGGCAGGCGGGGCGGGAGCAGCTCGCGCAGGCGGTGGGCGAGCAGGCCGTACGGGGAGTGGATCGGCGTGAGCGGCAGACTGCCGGTGAGGGTGGCGGCCACGGCGCTCGGCGGCAGACCCCGCTCCAGCCAGGCCGCCACGGCGGGTGCCAGGCGGGTCACGTCCCGCTCGGAGAGGACCAGCCGGGGATCCCTCAGGCGCAGCCCGGCCAGCAACGAAGCCGCTTCGGCGTGCACTTCGGGAGCCGGGTCGGTGTCCGGCTCCGGGAGACGTGGCTCCGGCCGCACCTCGGGCCTGTCGCGCTTCGGGGCCGGGGGCTCCGGGGGCGGCTCGTCGTCGTCGGCCTGTGACGTGAGGGCCGACGGGTTGTTGTACGACACCGTGCAGGTGACGACGCGGCCCGACGGCAGCCGCTCCTGGTAGCGGGCCAGATACCCGTGCCGCTCCAGCTCCCGCAGGGCGGTGGCGATGCGTACCTCGCCCTCCGGGAAGCGTTCGGCCAGGGCCTTGATGGTCACCTTGGCACCGGCCGGGAGGGACTGGATGTGCGTGGCCAGTCCGATCGCCGTGATGCTCAACTCGCGGTGCTGGGCGAGGTGGTTGCCGATCTTGACGTACCGCGAGCGGTGCTCGCGGTTGATGTGTCGGATGCCCGACGAGACGCGCACGGGCGCGCTAAGCTGCTGGTCAGCCATGGGGAAGGGCTCTTCTTCCACTGTGGTGAGGCCCTCGCGATGGGATTGCCGTCCCGTGCGAGGGCCGATTTGCATGTATGGGGTTGTCGATCTGAGATTGCACCCCGAATTGGCATATGCGCCAGCCCTGTTGGCTCCTTTCGCTCGACCGAGTGAGAGGGGGAGGGGGGTGGTTGGGGAAGGTCATTTCCCCCGGTTGTTTGTCTTTAGGCGTCGAGCGATACCGGTGAGCCGTCCACCGGGTCGTGGAAACCTCGATCCGGTGAAATCGGACTCGATAGATCCATTTCCGCCCACACCGTTTTCACGGGTACGGGACCGTGTTCCGTTCCCCATCGCGAGGCCGGCGCGCAGACCAGGAGCAGACCCCGCCCCGATTCCGCCTCGGGGTCGGGTGGTTGGGGCGCGCCGGGTGGTACAGCCTCCGAACGCGTGTCCGATACCTCGATACGCAGCGTAGGGTCGGCCCTGAAGCCCAGCCGGAGCCGGAAGCCCCGCCCCGGCACCCTCCCGTGCGTCACGGCGTTCGCGGCCAGCTCGGCGACGAGGGAGATTTCCTGATTCACGTGACTCAGCGTGGCCATCCGTGCGTAACCTGAACAGAGCTGAGGCCGCTGTGTACGGCGGCTGTCCAGGACGGTCCTGTCCTGTCCCACCGGCCCATGGAGGCGGACGTGAGCACAGACGAAGCGGATGAGTCGAGCTGGGAGCTCGACCCGGAGGATGAATCGGGAGCGGTAATCGCGACCGTGGGACGCCAGTTGACTGGACCGTGCGCAGTTCGGAAAACGGATGGGTTGCGGCGCGAACCTGATCTAGAAGATCGAGCGTGGCTCCCGAGTTCCCCGCCCTGAGTTTCTGGACAAGGCGGACGAGATTCTTGGTGCGGTTGGGAAAATCGCGGCCATGAAGGTCGACATCGAAAAGGCCGCTACCCCAAGAAGGTCCGCGATCTGGCCAAGTGGGAGTCGGACGCGGTTGAACTTGGCGCGTACGGGAACCACAATCTGCACGGACTGCTCCAGACCGAGGAGTACGCGAGGGCGCTGTACGAGATCCGGCGGCCCGCCTACTCGTCTGATGAGGTCGAGCGACACGTGGCCGCACGGATGGCCCGGTCGAGAAAGTGCTGGGAGAGACATGAGCATCAAGCCCTCGGCAGCGGCCTTTCCGCACTGACGTGGGTCAAGAGCAGCTACAGCGCCAGTGACAGCAACGACTGTGTCGAGGTCGCCCACCTGCCCGGGACCATCCTCGTGCGCGATTCGAAGGTCGCCGACGGCGACCTGCTGTCGCTCAGCCCCGCCGCTTGGGCCGGCTTCGTGGCTCACGCCGCAGACTAGGACCTGCGCCCAGTCACCTGATGGGCAGGACCATTGTCTCTTCGATGTATCCCATGGCTGCGAGCAGGGCCCAGGTGCCGACGTTGGCCAGGGCCATCGCAGGCAAGTATCCGACGTGTGCCTGGGCTCCGACGCCGGAAGGCGAAGCCAGAGCGCCGTTCGTCCTGGTCTGCCACCACACGAAGGCGGCGAGCAGGATGCCGGCGGCCGGAAGCAGGATGACGTAGCCCGTGAAGTGCGGAACAGCCCCGGTGACTGCGGCGATACCGCCGGCGCCGAGCAGCACCCCGCGCCCGTCGAAGCGGACGCCGATGCGACCTGGACGGTCGTGCACCAGGAGTGTCGCTGCGATCGCGGCGATCACGAAGGGGGTCGCGGCGAAGAGGCACCAACGCCAGTAGGCCATGGGAGGGAGCAGCCAGGCCGCCAGCAAGCCGAGCGCCGGGCCGACGCCCGCGATCGCGACGTAGATCCCGAACGCCTTGCGGCGTTCCCGCGCGTCGGTGAAGGAGGTGGACACCAGGATCGGGGCGGACGACGAGATCAGCGCGGCGAAGGCGCCCTGTAGGGCACGGCCCGTGAGCCCCGTGCCGGCGGAGGTCGCCGTGCCGCTGAGTGTGGCGGCCGCCGCGAACCCCACCAGGCCGACGATCAGCATCCTCTTGCGGCCCATGAGGTCCGCGACGCGGGCGCCGAACGGCAGCAGCCCGACGAAGCCCAGCGCATAGGCGATGGGGATCACATCCAGGTAGACGGTGGATGCCACCTTCAGGTCATCGGAGCGCCTCAGGGGGCCGGTCCACACCAGCGCCATAGTGGAGCACGTCGCATCGATCAGCACGACCACCTGAACCAGAGCGAGCACCACCAGGCCCCACCAGCGCCGGGGATGGGGGACCTCCGGGTTCGGGCGGTGGGGGCCGGCGTGGGCGGGGGTCGTCGGGACGTACGCGGGCGGTGGGGGCGTCGTTCGGACAGCTGGGACGCGGGGGTCCGGCCGGGCGGCGGGCGCACCCTGCGGTGGGGCAGGGGCGTAGTCCAGCAGATGGGCGGCGCGGCGGCCGAGCTGGGCCAGCACCGCTCCCGGCAGCCATTCACCGGCCGCGTCGGTCGCCGTGCGCTCGGCCACCTCGTGCGGGGTGGGCCGCTTGGCCGGATCCTTGTCCAGACATGCCCGTACGAGATCGACCAGCGATTCCGGCACCCCGGTCAGGTCCGCCTCCTCCTCGGCGATCCGGAAGAGGTGCGCGTTCAGGCCGGTCTCCGTGGCGCCGAACAGGAGGCGCCCGGTGGCGGCGTAGACGAGGACGGCACCCAGGCAGAAGACGTCGCTGGCGGGGGTGAGGTCGAGGCCGCGCACCTGCTCCGGCGACATGAAGCCGGGCGAGCCGATCAGCATGCCGGTGCGGGTGTGCAGGCTGTCCCCGGCCAGGCTGTCCATCGCCCGCGCGATGCCGAAGTCGATGACGCGAGGGCCGTCCACGGTGATCAGGACGTTGGACGGCTTGAGGTCGCGGTGGATCAGGCCCACCTCGTGCACGGCCCGCAGGGCGAGGGCGAGGCGGTTGGCGAGGGTGCGGACCGACTGCTCGGGCAACGGCCCGAAGTCCCGCTTCACGACGGTGGTCAGGTCGGGACCCGGGATGTACTGGGTCGCCACCCACGGCACGGCGGCCTCGGTGTCGGCGTCCAGGACGTCGGCCGTCCAGAGTCCGCCCACCCGTCGGGCGGCGGCCACCTCGCGCGCGAAGCGCCTGCGGAACTCGGTGTGCTGGGCGTACTCGGTCTGGACGACCTTGACGGCGACCGTCCGTCCCAGGTCGGAGCGACCCAGGTAGACCAGTCCCATCCCGCCCGCGCCGAGGCGGGCGATCAGGCGGTACGAGCCTATGTGAGCGGGATCCTCCCCCGTCAGTGGTTCCACGTGTGATCCCCCTGGAGGTGTGGAGGTCTCACGGTAGAACAAAGATCGAAGGCGCCGGCGTGGAATGGGCGAGGAGTGTTCGTCAGCCCCGGGCGCGGATTCGGTTCAGGACGGCCGACGTCGCCGGGTGCGGGCCCGTGTGGAGGGGGTGGCGGGGGAGGCGGTGGGGGAGGGCGCCGTACCAGCTGCGCGAGAGCCAGTAGCCGAAGGCGAGGCAGAGCAGGCCGCCCACCGCGTCGAGCCAGAAGTGGTTGGCGGTGGCCACGATGACCACCAGGGTCACCGTCGGGTAGAGCAGGCCCAGGATGCGGGCCCAGGGGGCGCAGGCGACCGCGTAGATCGTCAGGCCGCACCAGAGCGACCACCCTATGTGCATGGACGGCATCGCCGCGTACTGGTTCGACATGTTCTTGAGGTTGCCCGAGGCCATCGAGCCCCAGGTGTGGTGGACCAGCACGGTGTCCACGAACCCGCCGCCGTTCATCAGGCGGGGCGGCGCCAGCGGGTAGAAGTAGTAGCCGACCAGGGCGACGCCCGTGGTGGCGAAGAGGACGAGGCGGGTGGCGGCGTAACGCCCCGGATGGAAACGGTAGATCCACACCAGGACGCCGATGGTCACGATGAAGTGGAGCGTGGCGTAGTAGTAGTTCATGCCGACGACCAGCCACGTCACCGAGTTCACGGCGTGGTTGACGGACCGTTCCACCGCGATGCCCAGACCGCGCTCGATGCTCCAGATCCAGTCCGCGTTCGCCAGCGCGACGGCCTTCTGCTCCGGCACCGCGTTGCGGATGAGCGAGTAGGTCCAGTAGCTGATGGCGATCAGCAGGACCTCGAACCAGATCCGCGGCCGGCGCGGTGCGCGCAGGCGGGTCAGGAGGGCACCCTCGGCCTTCGGACGGGCCTCGCTCTCGGTCACGGGGGGTGACGCGACGTCCGTCCGGGTTTCCAGTGTCTTCACGCTCGCTTCACCCATGGGGAGAGAGTCTGCCAGATGCGTCCTCCCCTCCGATCATCCCTCGGGACGGTCTTCGACGCCTGCTCTCCGCCCTGCGGACGACCCGCACCCCTCAGGGCGTGGCCCGCCGGCCCGGCCCCGAGGCCGTCGACCCGCGCACCACCAGTTCCGGCAGGAACACGAACTCGCTGTGGGGGGCCGGCGTCCCGCCGATCTCCTCCAGCAACGTGCGCACCGCGGCCTGCCCCATCGCCTGCACCGGCTGGCGGATCGTGGTCAGCGGGGGGTCGGTGAACGCTATGAGAGGGGAGTCGTCGAAGCCGACCACCGACACGTCCTGCGGCACCCGCAGGCCCTGCTGGCGGGCGGCGCGGATCGCGCCGAGCGCCATCATGTCGCTCGCGCAGACGATCGCCGTGCAGCCCCGGGCGATGAGCGCGGTCGCGGCGGCCTGCCCGCCCTCCAGCGTGTACAGGGAGTGCTGGATGAGCTCCTCCACCGCGTCCTCGTCGAGGCCGTGCCGCTCCTTCATCCCGAGCCGGAAGCCCTCGATCTTGCGCAGCACCGGCACGAACCGCTTCGGACCGACCGCGAGACCGATCCGGGTGTGCCCGAGCGCGGTCAGGTGGGTCACGGCGAGCTGCATCGCGGCCCGGTCGTCGGGGGAGACGAAGGGGGCCCGCACCTTGTCGGAGAAGCCGTTGATGAGGACGTACGGGACGCCCTGCGCGCGCAGTTGGTCGTATCGGCCCATGTCGGCGGTGGTGTCCGCGTGCAGCCCGGAGACGAAGATGATGCCGGAGACGCCCCGGTCGACCAGCATCTCGGTCAGCTCGTCCTCGGTGGACCCGCCGGGCGTCTGCGTCGCCAGTACGGGGGTGTACCCCTGGCGGGTCAGGGCCTGCCCGATGACCTGGGCGAGCGCCGGGAAGATGGGGTTGTCCAACTCGGGGGTTATCAGCCCGACCAGGCCGGCGCTGCGCTGGCGCAGGCGGACGGGCCGCTCGTAGCCGAGCACGTCGAGCGCGGCCAGCACGGATTCACGGGTGCCGGCGGCCACACCGGGCTTGCCGTTGAGCACGCGGCTGACTGTGGCTTCGCTGACCCCCGCCTGGGCTGCGATGTCGGCTAGCCGTGCGGTCACGGGATTGGACTGTACCGGTAGCGGGCTCACAAAGCCCACCACGTGCAGGAATCCGCGGGAACCCGCACGGTACGCCCGTCCGTTTCCACAGGGGCACTGGAGAGGACGGGGCGACCGGGGGAGGGCAGTTCCATGGCGGTGGGGCGGGTGTTGAGGGTGCAGGCGAAGCCGGGGCGGCTGAAGAGGAGGACCCCCTCGGGGGCGGACAGCCAGGTCAGCGGGCCGGCCTCCGGGGCGCCGAGGCCCGGCGTGGCCCGGCGCAGCTCCAGAGCGGCGCGGTACAGCTCCAGCGTGGAGTGCGGGTCGCCGGTCTGCGCGGCGACGCTCAGGCCCGCCCACTCGGCGGGCTGCGGGAGCCAGCTGCCGCCGTCGCCGAAGCCGTACGGGGCCCGCGTACCGGACCACGGGATCGGGACGCGGCAGCCGTCGCGCAGCCCCTCCTGCCCGGTCGCGCGGTGGAAGGCCGGGTCCCGGCGGACCTCATCGGGCAGGTCGGTCACCTCGGGCAGACCCAGCTCCTCGCCCTGGTAGACGTACGCCGACCCGGGCAGCGCCAGCATCAGCAGCGCCGCCGCGCGGGCGCGGTCCAGCCCCCGCTTCCCGCCGCCGTAGCGGGTCACGTGCCGCACCACGTCGTGGTTGGACAGCACCCACGTCGTCGGCGCGTCCACGGAGGCGGTCGCGGCCAGGGACTCGTCGATGACGGTGCGCATCGCGGCCGGATCCCAGGGGCAGTTCAGGAAGCGGAAGTTGAAGGCCTGGTGCAGCTCGTCGGGTCGGACGTAGAGCGCGAGCCGCTCCGAGGTCGGCGCCCACGCCTCGGCGACTCCGATGCGCTCGCCCTCGTAGGAGTCGAGGAGCCTTCGCCAGGAGCGGAGGATGTCGTGGACGCCGTCCTGGTCGAAGAAGGGGAGCGGCTCGGTGCCGATCAGGGTGGCCTGCGCCCCGTGCCCGATGTCGGGCAGGCCGGGGGCCTTGACCATGCCGTGCGCCACGTCCACGCGGAAGCCGTCCACGCCCAGGTCCAGCCAGAAGCGCAGGACCGAGGCGAATTCGCGCGCCACCTCGGGGTTCTGCCAGTCGAGGTCGGGCTGCTCGGGGGCGAAGAGGTGCAGGTACCAGTCCCCGTCCGGCACCCGCGTCCAGGCCGGACCGCCGAAGACGGACTCCCAGTCGTTGGGCGGCAGCGCGCCGCCGGCGCCTCGCCCCGGGCGGAACAGGTAGCGCTCGCGGGCGCCCGGCCGCCCGGCGAGGGCGTCCAGGAACCAGGGGTGGCGCTCGGAGGTGTGGTTCGGCACCACGTCCACGATGACCCGCAGCCCGAGCGCGTGCGCGGCGCGCACGAGGTCGTCGGCGTCGGCGAGGTCCCCGAAGAGGGGGTCGACGGCCCGGTAGTCGGCGACGTCGTAGCCGCCGTCCGCCTGCGGGGAGACGTAGAAGGGGGTCAGCCACACCGCGTCCACGCCGAGCCGGGCCAGGTGGGGGAGCCGCTCGCGGACGCCGCGCAGGTCTCCGACGCCGTCTCCGTCGCTGTCCGCGAAGGATCGTACGTACACCTGATAGATGACGGCATCGCGCCACCAGCAATGCCCCTGCCCGCCGCTCGTCGTCGTGTTGCTGGAAGCGCTTGCAAGACGGACGGCCGTCAACTCGTGGGTCATATCGGGGTCAACGCGGGTACACACCCCCTGGTTGCGGGCCCGTGCGATAGAAGGGGACTCGAACTAACAGCAAGCTGCGGCAACCGTAGGGACACACGGATGTAACGATCAGCTCGTCTTGCAGAAATTTGCCGCAAGGTCTTTCGGACGGCTTTCAGGCTTGTTACGTTCCTGGCAACTCGGGACCGCGAGGGCGCGGCCGGGATCATCGAAGGAGTTCATATGCGGCGTGGCATAGCGGCCACCGCGCTGGTCGCGACCCTGGCGCTCGCGGCGACGGCGTGCGGTGGTGACACCAAGGACGACGGCCAGGAGACCAAGGCCGGCGGCGAGCTGAGCGGCACCGTCACCTGGTGGGACACGTCGAACGACGCCGAGAAGGCGAGCTTCCAGAAGATCGCCGAGGCGTTCACCGCGAAGCACCCCAAGGTGACCGTCAAGTACGTCAACGTCCCGTACGGCGACGCGCAGAACAAGGTCAAGAACGCCTTCAGCAGCGGCTCCGAAGCCCCTGACGTGATCCGCGCCGACGTCGGCTGGGTCGCCGACTTCGCCTCGCTCGGCTACCTCGACGAGGTTCCGGCCGAGACCGCCAAGAAGATCGACGCCGAGTTCCTGCCGCAGGCCGCCGCCAGCGGCAAGTTCGAGGGCAAGACCTACGCCGTCCCGCAGGTCATCGACACCCTCGGCCTCTTCTACAACAAGAAGATGCTCGCCGACGCCGGCGTCCAGCCGCCCAAGACGCTGGAGGAGCTGAAGACCGCCGCCGCCGCCATCAAGGCCAAGAGCGGCAAGACCGGCCTCTACCTGCGCGGCGACGACTCCTACTGGTTCCTGCCCTTCATCTACGGCGAGGGCGGCGACCTGGTCGACGCCAAGACCAAGACGGTCACCGTCGACAACGCCGCCGGCGTCAAGGCCTTCAAGGCCGCCCGCGACCTCATCACCTCCGGCGCGGCGACCACCAACGCCACCGACGGCTGGACCAACATGCAGACGGCCTTCAAGTCCGGCGAGGCCGCCATGATGATCAACGGCCCGTGGGCCGTCGCCGACAGCTACGCCGGCGACCAGTTCAAGGACAAGTCGAACCTCGGCGTCGCCGCGGTCCCGGCCGGCTCCGCCAAGGCCGGCGCCCCGCAGGGCGGCCACGACCTCGCCGTGTACGCCGGCTCGAAGAACACCGCCGCCGCGCACGCCTTCGTCGAGTACATGACCTCCCAGGAGATCCAGGTCCAGTCCGCCAAGGACCTGAGCCTGCTCCCGACGCGCACCGCCGCCTACGAGCAGCCCGACGTCAAGTCCAGCGAGATGGTCCAGTTCTTCAAGCCGGCCGTCGACAAGGCCGTCGAGCGCGCCTGGATCCCGGAGAACGGCTCCCTCTTCGAGCCGCTGAAGGTCGAATACACCAAGGCCGTCACCGGGACCGCCACCCCCGAGGACGCGGCCAAGGCGGCCGGCGTCGAGTTCCGCAAGATCCTCAAGGGCTGGAAGTAACGACACATGGCTGCTCACACCAGCCAGTCGGTGGCGAAGGCCGCGGGCGAGGGCACCGGGAACACCGGTGCCGCCCGCGGCCCCAGCCGCACGACTGCCAGAAGCGACCGCGGCCTCAAGCAGGCCCTCGCCACGCACTGGTACGCCTGGGCCATGATCGCCCCGGTGGTGCTCGTGCTCGGCGTGATCATCGGCTGGCCGCTCGTCCGCGGGATCTACCTCTCGCTGACCGACGCCAACGAACGCAACGTCGCCCGCACCATCGGCGTCCGCCAGATCGAGGCCACGTACGAGTTCGTCGGCCTCGACAACTACGCGGCCGTCCTCGGTGACCCCGTCTTCTGGCAGCGGCTGGTGTGGACGGTGCTGTGGACCGTCGGCTGCGTGTCCATCACCTTCGTCCTCGGCCTCACCCTGGCCACCATGCTCAACCGCCAGTTCCGCGGCCGCGCCGCCTACCGGATGGCCCTCATCCTGCCGTGGGCGGTCCCCGGCTTCGTGTCCGTCTTCGCGTGGCGCTTCCTCTTCAACCGCGACAACGGCATCCTCAACAAGCTCCTCGACGGCGGCGGCATCGCCGCCATCCCCTGGCTCGACGACCCGACCTGGGCCAAGGTCTCCGTCATCGCCGTCAACGTCTGGCTCGGCGTCCCCTTCATGATGGTCGCCCTCCTCGGCGGCCTCCAGTCCATCCCCGCCGAGCTGTACGAGGCCGCCGAGATGGACGGCGCCGGCCCCTGGCAGCGCTTCCGGCACATCACCCTGCCCGGACTGCGCGCGGTGAGCATGACGGTGATCCTGCTCTCCACCATCTGGACGTTCAACATGTTCCCGGTCATCTTCCTGCTGACCCGCGGCGGACCGGGCGACTCCACCGAGATCCTCGTGACCCAGGCGTTCCGCGAGGCCTTCATCGCCAGCCCGCGCGACTTCGCCGGCTCCGCGACCTGGGGCGTCCTCATCCTCGCCCTGCTCATGATCTTCGCGCTGGTCTACCGGCGTTCGCTGCGCAAGCAGGGAGAGGTGTGGTGACCGTGACCAGCACCCGTACGACCACGACGGGCAACCGCCCGCGCGGGAGCCGCTCCCCGCTCGCCTCCTTCGGACTGCACGCCACCCTGGTCGTCGCGTCCGTGATCGCCGTCTTCCCCGTGCTGTGGATCCTGCTGACCTCCCTCAAGCCCCCGCAGCACGCCATCAGCACCGACTTCGTCAAGGAAACGACGCTCCACAACTACCGGTACCTGCTGGAGTCGAGCCACTTCCTGAGCTGGTTCGCGAACTCCGTCCTGGTCGCCGGCGTCACCACCGTCCTCGGTGTGTTCATCGCCGCCACCACCGGATACGCGGTCAGCCGCTTCAAGTTCCCGGGCATGAAGCCGCTCATGTGGACCCTGCTCATCACGCAGATGTTCCCGATGGCCATCCTGATCGTCCCGCTCTACAACCTGATGGGCGACCTCGGGCTGCTCAACCAGCCGCTCGGCCTGATCATCACGTACCTCACCATCGCCGTGCCGTTCTGCGCGTGGATGATGAAGGGCTTCTTCGACACCATCCCCGTCGAGATCGACGAATCCGGCCGGGTCGACGGACTCAACCCCTTCGGCACGTTCTGGCGTCTGATCCTGCCCCTGGCCAAGCCCGGCCTCGCCGTCACCGGCTTCTACGCGTTCATCACCGCCTGGGGCGAGGTCGCGTACGCCTCCGCCTTCATGGTCGGCGAGGAGAACCTCACCCTCGCCGGCGGACTCCAGACCTTCGTCACGCAGTACACGTCCAACTGGGGCGCCATGAGCGCGGCTTCCGTCCTCATCGCGATCCCGGCGGCGGTCTTCTTCCTCTTCGCCCAGCGTCACCTCGTCGCCGGCATGACGGCGGGCGCCACCAAGGGCTGACCACCCGCCGGTGGGCCGGAGACCAGCACCCGATCAGTACCGATCAGCACCCGCTGATCTCTCGCCGATCTCCCGCTGGTCTCCCGCCACCGGCCGCGCCCGCTCGATCCCGGCCCGATCTCTCCAAGGACACCATGACCCAGCACCTCGCCGACGCACTTCCCACCACCTCCGGCACCCTGCCCGGCTGGTGGAGAGACGCGGTGATCTACCAGGTCTACCCACGCAGCTTCGCCGACTCCAACGGGGACGGCATGGGCGACCTCGAAGGGATCCGCGGCCGCCTGCCCTACCTCAAGGAGCTGGGCGTCGACGCCGTCTGGCTGAGCCCCTTCTACGCCTCCCCGCAGGCCGACGCCGGCTACGACGTAGCCGACTACCGGGCCATCGACCCCATGTTCGGCACCCTCCACGACGCCGACGCCGTCATCCGCGAGGCCCACGAACTCGGGCTGCGCATCATCGTCGACCTCGTCCCCAACCACTGCTCCGACCAGCACGAATGGTTCAAGCAGGCACTGCGCGAGGGGCCGGGCACGCCGCTGCGCGACCGCTTCCACTTCCGCCCCGGACAGGGCGAGAACGGCGAGCTGCCGCCCAACGACTGGGAGTCGATCTTCGGCGGCCCGGCGTGGACGAGGGTGGCCGACGGCGAGTGGTACCTGCACCTCTTCGCCCCCGAGCAGCCCGACTTCAACTGGGAACACCCCGCCGTCCAGGACGAGTTCCGCTCCATCCTGCGCTTCTGGCTCGACCTGGGGGCGGACGGCTTCCGGATCGACGTGGCCCACGGACTGGTGAAGGCCCCCGGCCTGCCCGACCTCGGCCGAGACGAGCAGCTCAAGCTGCTGGGCAACCAGGTCCTGCCCTTCTTCGACCAGGACGGCGTCCACGAGATCTACCGGTCGTGGCGGACCGTTCTCGACGAGTACGCCGGTGATCGCATCGGCGTCGCGGAGGCGTGGACGCCCAGTGCCGACCGTACGGCCCTGTACCTGCGCCCCGACGAGCTGCACCAGGCCTTCAACTTCCACTACCTGAGCACCGGGTGGGACGCGGAGGCGCTGCGCGCCACCATCGACGAGTCGCTGGACGCGATGCGGCCGGTCGGCGCGCCCACGACGTGGGTGCTGTCCAACCACGACGTGGTGCGACACGTGACGCGGTACGGCGGCGGCGAGCAGGGCCTCGCGCGGGCCCGCGCGGCGGCGCTGCTGATGCTGGCGCTGCCCGGGTCGGCGTACGTGTACCAGGGCGAGGAGCTGGGCCTGCCGGAGGTGACCGACCTGCCGGACGAGGTCCGCCAGGACCCCTCCTTCTTCAAGGAGAACGGCCAGGAGGGGCTGCGCGACGGCTGCCGCGTCCCGATCCCGTGGTCGGGTACGCGGGCCCCGTACGGCTTCGGCGACGGCGGCAGCTGGCTGCCGCAGCCGGCCGAGTGGGCGGGGCTCAGCGTCGAAGCGCAGACGGGCGACCCCGCCTCGACGCTGGAGCTGTACCGGGCCGCGCTGCGGATCCGCCGGGAGGACCCCGACCTGGGCGCCGGCGACGCGGTGGAGTGGCTGGACGCGCCGGCCGGGGCGCTGGCGTTCCGTAGGGGCGGCTTCGCCTGCACCGTCAACACGACGGGCGAGTCGGTACGGGTGGCCGTGCCGGGGGGCGTGGCGAGCGTGGCGCTGCTGGCGAGCGGTGGAGAGCCGCCGGTGGTCGATGGCGACGGTTTCGTGGTCCTGGGCGCTGACAGCACCGTGTGGTGGCGGGTGTGACATCACCGTTGCGGCTGACGGACATCGCCGCGCAGGCCCAGGTCAGCGAGGCGACCGTCAGCCGCGTGCTCAACGGCAAGGCGGGGGTGGCGACCGGCACCCGGCACAAGGTGCTGGCCGCCCTCGACGTGCTGGGTTACGAGCGGCCCGTCCGGCTGAAGCGACGCAGCAACGGCCTGGTCGGGCTGCTCATCCCCGAGCTGACGAACCCCATCTTCCCGGCGTTCGCGCAGGTCATCGAGCAGGCCTTGGCCGGGCACGGGTACACCCCGGTGCTCTGCACGCAGACGCCGGGCGGGGCCACCGAGGACGAGCTGGTCGAGCAGTTGGAGGAGCGGGGGGTCACCGGGATCGTCTTCCTGTCCGGGCTGCACGCCGACTCGGCCGCCGATCCGGAGCGCTACCGGCGCCTCGCGAACCGCGGGGTGCCGTTCGTGCTGATCAACGGCTTCAACGCGGCGATCAGCGCCCCGTTCGTCTCCCCGGACGACCGGGCGGCGGCGGAGATGGCCGTGCGCCACCTGGAGGAACTCGGACACCGGCGGATCGGGCTGGCCATCGGGCCGACCCGCTACGTCCCGTCGGCGCGCAAGGAGCAGGGCTTCCTCGCCGCGCTGCCGGGGGCCGACTCCGAAGGGCTGGTGCAGCGCACGCTGTTCACCGTCGAGGGCGGCCACGCGGCGGGCGGCGCCCTGCTGGACCGGGGGTGCACGGGCATCGTCTGCGGGAGCGACCCGATGGCGCTGGGCGTCATCCGGGCGGCCCGCGAACGGCGGCTTCGGGTTCCGGAGGACGTGTCGGTCGTCGGCTTCGACGACTCCCCGCTGATCGCCTTCACCGACCCACCGCTGACCACCGTCCGCCAGCCGGTACGCGCCATGGCGACGGCGGCGGTGGGCGCCCTCCTGGAAGCGGTCGCCGGCACCCCGGTGGAACGCACGGAGTACGTCTTCCAACCGGAACTGGTGGTAAGAGGCTCGACGGGCCCGGTGGCGGAGTAGAGCAGCGCCTCTACGCCGCCCCGCGCGGGCCCGCCTCGGGGCGGGGCGGTGGGTGCCCACCCGCCTCCCGGGTGCGGGTGGTCCGGGACTCGGAGGTCCCGGACCGGGTGGGGCTCAGGTCAGGCGCAGGTGTCGAGCATGGTGATCAGCTTCTCCTTCTCGGGGGTGGTGATGCTCAGTTGGTAGACGCTCTTGATGTGGGTCCAGGCTCTGGAGTAGGTGCACCAGTAGTCCTGGTTCGGTGGGGCCCACTGGTCGGGGGCCTGGTCGCCCTTGGAGCGGTTGGAGGAGGCTGAGACCGCGATGAGTTGGGAGTTGTCCAGGTCGTTCGCGAACTTCTTGCGCTTCTCCGTGGTCCAGGTGTCGGCGCCGGAGCGCCAGCTGTTGGCCAGCGGGACCATGTGGTCGATGTCGATCTTGGATGCCGAGTCGAGGGTCTTGGCGTCGTAGTCGCTGTACCAGGTCCCTTCGGTGGCGCGGCAGGCGGAGTCCTGGGTGACGCCCTTTCCGTCGCGGGACAGGACGACCTCGCGGGTGTCGCATTCGCCGTACTGCTTGGCCCAGTGGGGGAACATGGCGCGGCTGTAGCCGGCCATGGAGTGTGGGGGCTCGACGGTGAGTCGATCGAGCTCGATGCGGGCGACGTCGGGGGCCGGGGGTTCGGGGAAGACGTGGCGCTGGAGGGTCGGAGCGCCGTGGGCGGGCGTGCCGGCCAGGAGGGGCAGGGCGGTCAGGGCGAGCGCGGGCAGGCCGCGCAGCAGGAGGTTCTTGATCACATCCTCGGATGTAGCGGTCCTTCAGGAGCCCGGGGGTGGGGACGGGCCAGGGGCTAGGCCGGCCGGCTGTCCAGGTTCACCTGCAAAAACGACACTGCGTCGCCCTCGTCTCGTGGTTGAGCCTCGGTAGGCGCCGGCCGTGCCGACGGCTGGTCGGAAACAATTCTGCAATCTCTTGCGCAAACTCTTGCAACAGTTCGGAGTGGCCCTTACGGTCGCCAGCAACCCCCCACACCTTCCCGCCAGGAGGACCCCCACATGTCCAGATCGCTACGTGCCGGCAGAGCCCTGCCGGTGGTTGTCGCGTTGGCCGCCGCCGCGCTCGGTGTGCAGGTGCCGCAGGTGTACGCCGCTCCGCCCGGGGAGCGGGACGTGACCGCCGTGCTCTTCGAGTGGCGGTTCGAGTCGGTGGCCAAGGCCTGTACCGACTCGCTCGGGCCCGCCGGGTACGGGTTCGTGCAGGTGTCGCCGCCGCAGGAGCACATCCAGGGGGCCCAGTGGTGGACCTCGTACCAGCCCGTCAGTTACAAGATCGCCGGGCGGCTGGGGGATCGGACCGCGTTCAAGACGATGGTCGACACCTGCCATGCCGCCGGTGTGAAGGTCGTCGCCGATGCGGTCATCAATCACATGGCCGCCGGTGACGGGGTGGGAACCGGAGGGTCCTCGTATACGAAGTACGGGTACCCGGGGGTCTACTCCGGCGCGGACATGGACGACTGTCGGGCCGTCATCTCCGACTACCGGGACCGTGGCAACGTGCAGAACTGCGAGTTGGTGCAGCTCGCGGATCTCGACACGGGCGAGGAGTACGTTCGGGGGCGGATCGCCGGATATCTCAATGACTTGTTGTCGCTCGGGGTCGACGGGTTTCGGATTGACGCCGCCAAGCACATGCCGGCCGCCGATCTCGCCAACATCAAGTCCCGGTTGAGCAACCCGAGTGTCTATTGGAAGCAGGAAGCGATCCACGGGGCCGGCGAGGCCGTTTCGCCCGGCGAGTACCTCGGGAACGGGGACGTGCAGGAGTTCCGGTACGCCCGGGACCTGAAGCGGGTCTTCCAGAACGAGAACCTGGCCTATCTGAAGAACTTCGGCGAGGCGTGGGGGTACATGGCGAACGGGCAGGCCGGTGTGTTCGTCGACAATCACGACACCGAGCGCGTCGGGGACACCCTCAGCTACAAGGACGGCTCCGCCTACACCCTCGCCAGTGTGTTCATGCTGGCCTGGCCCTACGGGGCGCCCGACGTGCACTCCGGGTACGAGTGGACCGACAAGGACGCCGGGCCGCCCAACGGTGGCGCCGTGAACGGCTGTTACCTCGACGGGTGGAAGTGCCAGCACGCCTGGCGGGAGATCTCCTCCATGGTCGGATTCCGCAACGCCGTGCGGGGCCAGGCCGTCACCGGCTGGTGGGACGACGGGGGCGACCGGATCGCCTTCGGGCGCGGGAACAAGGGCTACGTGGTGATCAACCACGACACCTCCGCCCTGACGCGCACCTTCCAGACCACCCTGCCCGCCGGCGCCTACTGCGACGTACAGAGCGGGCGCGCGGTGACGGTGGACTCCGCCGGCCGGTTCACCGCCACCGTGGGTGCCGGGACCGCGCTCGCCCTCCACGTCAACGCCCGCAGCTGTACGGGGACCCCGCCCACCGCCGGCGCCGGGGCCTCGTTCGCCGTCAACGTCACCACCGTCCCCGGCCAGAACGTCTACGTCACCGGCGACCGCCCCGAGCTCGGCGGCTGGAACACCGGCAGCGCGCTGAAGCTCGACCCGGCGGCGTACCCCGTCTGGAAGCTGGACGTCACGCTGCCGGCCGGGACGGCGTTCGCGTACAAGTACGTCCGCAAGGACGCCGCCGGGAACGTCACCTGGGAGACCGGCGCCAACCGCACCGCCACCGTCCCCGCCGACGGCAAGGTCACGCTGACCGACACCTGGCGCGTCTGAGCCCCGGCCAGGCCCAAGCCGCAGCTCGGCCGAAGCCAGGTCGCGCCCGAGCCGCAGCCCCACCGACCAGGGCCGCCCGGCATCCAAGAACCCGCCACCGCCGGGCGGCCCTCACCCCGTACCCAAGGAGATCCGCCTTGATACGCCCCGCCGCAGGAGCCGTCGCCGCCGCGCTGGCCGTGACGCTCCTGCCCGCCCTGCCCGCGGCGGCCGCCGACCGGGCGCCCGCCCCGCCCTCCGACGCGAAGCTGGCGGCCGAGCCGGCCCGGCACGACCTGACCCGGGAGCAGTTCTACTTCGTCCTCCCGGACCGGTTCGCCAACGGCGACCCGCGCAACGACCGGGGCGGCCTGACCGGTTCCCGACTGGAGACGGGCCTGGACCCGACCGACAAGGGCTTCTACCAGGGCGGCGACCTCAAGGGGCTGACCGATCGGCTGGACTACATCAAGGGGCTGGGCACCACCGCCCTTTGGATGGCGCCCATTTTCAAGAACCAGCCCGTGCAGGGCAAGGGCGGCGACGCTTCCGCCGGATACCACGGCTATTGGATCACCGACTTCACCCAGGTCGACCCGCACTTCGGCACCAACGCCGATCTGGAGCGGCTCATCGACAAGGCGCACGCCAAGGGGATGAAGGTCTTCTTCGACGTCATCACCAATCACACCGCCGATGTCATCGACAATCGCGAGGGCGCGTATGGGTATCTGTCCAAGGGGGCCTTTCCCTATCTGAAGAAGGACGGCGTTCCTTTTGACGACGCCGGTGGGGGGAAGTTGCCGGCTGTTGATTCGGATTCGTTTCCGCGCACTCCCTTCGTTCCCGACGCCAAGAAGAACCTGAAGGTTCCGGCCTGGCTCAACGACCCGACGATGTACCACAACCGCGGCGACTCCACCTTCGCCGGCGAGTCCTCGCAGCACGGCGACTTCGCCGGGCTCGACGACCTGTGGACCGAGCGCCCCGAGGTCGTCGAAGGAATGGAGAAGATCTACGAGAAGTGGGTCCGCGACTTCGACATCGACGGATTCCGCATCGACACCGTCAAGCACGTCGACACCCGCTTCTGGACCCAATGGGCCACCGCCCTCGACAAGTACGCCGACAAGCGCGGGCGCAAGGACTTCTTCATGTTCGGCGAGGTCTACTCCGCCGACACCGCCGTCACCTCCCCCTACGTCACCCGGGGACGCCTCGACGCCACCCTCGACTTCCCGCTCCAGGACGCCCTGCGCGCCTACGCCTCCCAGGGCGCGCCCGCCTCCCGGCTCGGCTCCGTCCTCGCCGACGACTACCGGTACACCACCGACAAGGCCAACGCCTACGAGCAGGTCAGCTTCCTCGGCAACCACGACATGGGCCGCTTCGGCACCTTCCTCAAGCAGGACCGGCCGGGCGCGGGGGAGAAGGAACTCCTCGACCGCTACCGCCTCGCCAACGAGCTGATGTTCCTCACCCGCGGCAACCCGGTGATCTACTCCGGCGACGAGCAGGGCTTCACCGGCGCCGGCGGCGACAAGGACGCCCGCCAGCCGCTCTTCGCCTCCCGCGTCGCCGACTACCTCGACGACGACCAGCTGGGCACCGACCGCACCCACGCGAGCGACGCCTACGACCCCGCGCACCCGCTCTACCGGCAGATCGCCGCCCTCTCGAAGCTGACCCGCGAGCACCCGGCGCTGCGCGACGGCGTCCAGAGCGAGCGCCTCGCCGACGGCTCCGTGTACGCCTTCGCCCGGACCGACGCGAAGTCCCGTACGGAGTACCTCGTCGCCGCGAACAACGCCGCCGAGGCCCGCACCGTCGAGCTCGCCGCCCCGGCCGGCAGCCAGTACCGGACCCTGTACGGGGGCACCGCGCTGCTGCGCGCGTCCTCCGGCGGGAAGCTCACCGTGCCCGTGCCCGCGTACGGTTCCGTCGTGCTGCGCGCCGAGACCCCGCAGGCCAAGCCCGCCACCGGCCCCACCCTCACCCTCAAGGCCCCGGCGGCCGGCGCCACCGGCACCGTCGAGGTGAGCGCCGAGGTCGGCGGTGGCGGCCTGAACCGGGTCGTCTTCGCCGCGCAGGCGGGCAACGGCCCCTGGCAGGTGCTCGGTTCCGCCGACCACGCCCCGTACAAGGTCACGCAGCACGTCGAGGCTCCCGCCGGCACCCCGCTGCGGTACAAGGCCGTCGCCGTCGACTCGGCCGGGCACCGCGCGAGCGCGCTCGCCGCGTCCACGGCCGGGCAGGTCCCGCCCGTGGAGGTCCCGACCGCCACGCAGCGCGAGTACGCCGTCGTCCACTACAACCGGCCCGACGGCGACTACACGAACTGGCGGCTCTACGCCTGGGGCGACCTCGCCGACGGCGAGGCCAAGCCCTGGCCGGAGGGGCACGCCTTCACCGGCCGCGACGCCTACGGCGCCTTCGCCTACGTCCGCCTCAAGCCCGGCGCCTCCTCCGTCGGCTACCTCGTCATCGACAAGGACGGCAACAAGGACGTCGCCGCCGACCGCGTCATCGACGTGACGAAGACCGGCGAGATCTGGCTCGAACAGGGCAAGGAGCCCGCCCGCACCGACCGCCCCGCCTACCCGCCGCAGGACAAGTCCAAGGCCGTCCTGCACTACCAGCGCCCCGACGGCGCCTACGACGGCTGGGGCCTGCACGTGTGGGCCGGCGCCGCGCAGCCCACCGACTGGGCCAAACCGCTGATGCCCGTACGCGTCGACTCCTACGGCGCCGTCTACGAGGTCCCCCTCGCCGCCGGCGCGACGAGCCTGAGCTACATCCTCCACAAGGGCGACGAGAAGGACCTCCCCTCCGACCAGTCACTCGACCTGTCGGGCACCGGTCACGAGGTGTGGATGCTCGGCGGCAAGGAGAAGTACCTGCTGCCGCAGCCCGCCGGATCGGCCGCCGCCGTCGACCTCACCAAGTCCCACGCCGTCTGGATCGACCGCGACACCCTCGCCTGGAACGCCCCCGAGGCCGCCGCCTCCGTCCAGCTCCTCGCCTCCCGCGACGGCAAGGTCACCGCCGAGAACGGCGCCCTGCGCGAGAACGGCGCCGCCTGGCTGCGGCTGAACCGCTCCGCGCTCACCGCCGCCCAGAAGCAGAAGTTCCCGCACCTGGCGGCGTACGGCGCCTACACCGTCGACCCCCGCGACCGCGACCGCGTCCGCGACGCCCTGCGCGGGCAGCTCGTCGCGAGCGCCCGCGCCGCGAACGGCGCCGTCCTCGCCGCCACGGGCGTCCAGCTCGCCGGCGTCCTCGACGACCTGTACGCCAACGACACCCCGCTCGGCCCCGTCTTCCACGACGGCCGCCCCACCCTCGCCGTCTGGGCCCCCACCGCCCGCGAGGTCTCCCTCGAACTCGACGGCCGCACCGTCGCCATGCGCCGCGACGACCGCACCGGCGTCTGGTCCGTACGCGGCGAGCGCTCCTGGTCCGGCAAGCCGTACCGCTACGCCGTGACCGTCTGGGCCCCGAGCACCCGCGCCGTCGTCCGCAACCTGGTCACCGACCCGTACGCGACCGCCCTGACCGCCGACTCCACCCACAGCCTCGTCGTGGACCTCGCCGACCCGAAGCTGGCTCCGCCCGGTTGGAAGGACCTGCGCAAGCCGGCCGCCGTCCCCTTCACCAACGCCCAGATCCAGGAGCTCCACATCCGCGACTTCTCCGTCGCGGACCGCACCTCGAAGCACCCCGGCCAGTACCTGGCCTTCACCGACACCGCATCGGCCGGCATGACCCACCTGCGCGACCTGGCCGCCGCCGGCACCTCCTACGTCCACCTCCTGCCCGCGTTCGACATCGGCACCATCCCCGAGAAGCCCGCCGACCGCACCGAACCCGCCTGCGACCTCAAGGTCTACGCACCCGACTCCGAGCAGCAGCAGGCCTGCGTCGCGGCCGCCGCCGCCAAGGACGCCTACAACTGGGGCTACGACCCGCTGCACTACACCGTCCCCGAGGGCTCCTACGCCTCCGACCCGAACGGCACCGCCCGCACCGTCGAGTTCCGCAGGATGGTCCAGTCCCTTAACGGGGCCGGGCTGCGCACCGTGATGGACGTCGTCTACAACCACACCGTCGCCGCCGGACAGGACGACAAGTCCGTCCTGGACCGCGTCGTCCCCGGCTACTACCAGCGGCTGCTGGCCGACGGCGGCGTCGCCACCTCCACCTGCTGCGCGAACACCGCGCCCGAGAACGCCATGATGGGCCGCCTCGTCGTGGACTCGATCGTCACCTGGGCCAAGGAGTACAAGGTCGACGGCTTCCGCTTCGACCTGATGGGCCACCACCCGAAGGCCAACATCCTGGCCGTCCGCAAGGCCCTCGACGCCCTGACGCCAGAGAAGGACGGGGTCGACGGAAAGAAGATCATCCTCTACGGGGAGGGCTGGAACTTCGGCGAGATCGCCGACGACGCCCGCTTCGTGCAGGCCACCCAGAAGAACATGGCCGGCACCGGCATCGCCACCTTCTCCGACCGCGCCCGCGACGCCGTACGCGGCGGCGGCCCCTTCGACGAGGACCCGCGCGTCCAGGGCTTCGCCACCGGCCTGTTCACCGACCCGAACGCCTCCCCCGCGAACGGCACCCCCGCCGAACAGCGGGCCCGCCTGCTGCACGCCCAGGACCTCCTGAAGGTCGGCCTCTCCGGCAACCTGGCCCCGTACACCTTCACCGACACCACCGGCCGCCGCGTCAAGGGCTCCGACGTCGACTACAACGGCGCCCCGGCCGGCTACGCCGCCGCCCCCGGCGACGCCCTGGCCTACGTCGACGCCCACGACAACGAGACCCTGGCCGACGCCCTCACCTTCAAGCTCCCGCCCGCCACCGCACCCGCCGACCGGGCCCGCGCGCAGGTCCTGGCCATGGCCACGGCCGCCCTCTCGCAGGGCCCGGCCCTCTCCCAGGCGGGCACCGACCTGCTCCGTTCGAAGTCCCTGGACCGCAATTCCTACGACAGCGGCGACTGGTTCAACGCCCTGCACTGGGACTGCCGCGACGGCAACGGCTTCGGCCGGGGCCTGCCGCCCGCCGCCGACAACCGCCCCAAGTGGACCTACGCGAAGCCGCTGCTGACCGGCCCGGCCCCCGGCTGCGCCGAGATCAGCGGAGCCTCCGCCGCCTACCGCGACCTGCTGCGGATCCGTACGACGGAACCGGCCTTCGCCCTCACCACCGCCGAGGCGGTCCAGGCGCGGCTCTCGTTCCCGCTGTCGGGCCCCGAGGAGACCCCGGGCGTGCTCACCATGGCCGTCGGTGACCTGGTGGTCGTCTTCAACGCCACCCCCGACCGCCAGGCCCAACGCGTCCCCGCCCTCGCGGGCGTCGGTCACGCCCTGCACCCGGTGCAGGCGGGCGGCGCCGACCCGGTGGTGAAGGGGGCGGCGTACGAGGCGACGGCGGGCGAGTTCACCGTCCCGGCCCGCACGGTGGCGGTCTTCAAGCGCTCCTGACCGGCGCGCACACCCGCCGGAGCGGCGCCTCACACGTCGAGGCGCCGCTCCAGCAGGATCACCCCGTAGACCCGGCCGTCCTCGGCCTCCTTGTGCGGGCACTCCCCGACGATCCGGTACCCGGCCGACCGGTAGTACGCCAACAGCCGCGGGTTGGTCGCCACGCAGTCCAGCCGCGCCCGCTCCCGTCCCGTACGGGCGATCCGCCGCTCGGCGTGCACCAGCAGCCGCATCCCGGTCCCGGCCGGCGCCGCCTCGCGCTCCACCATCAGCCGGTGCACGTACCCCGCGACCGGAGGCTGGACGCCCCAGGCCTCCTCGTCGGACCACCACAGCTCGTACCCGCCGACGATCCGCCCGTCGCCGTCCTCGGCGAGCCACACCTCGCCGTCGCGCATCCGGTCGCGGAAGTGCGCGGCGTCCTTCTCGCCCGGCTTCCACTGCTCGATCCCGCGCGCCAGCATCCAACGGGCGGCCCCGTCGTACAGCTTCACCAGCGTGCCGGCATCCTTCTCACCGGCCGGCCGGAACAACAACCCGTCGTCAATGATCACCTGGGCATTATCGGCACGACCCGCCTACGCGTCCCCGCGAGGCCCCGGCACCAGCGCGGCCAGCCGTCCGACCAGCTCCCCGAACGGCCCGTCGGCCGGCTCGTCCGCCAGGATCCGTACGAGGATCCCCGCCATCTCCGCGTCGTACGCCGCGCTCACCGCCGCCAGCGCCGCGAAGTCGTGCACCAGCTGCAACTCCAGCTCCCCGCGCGGGATCCGGCGGCCGTCGAGCCACAGCAACGCCGTCGACTCGGCCAGCGACACCCACGACCGCACGACCAACTCCAGCCGTGCCGGCGGGTCCTGCACCCCGATGTGCGCGACGATCTGCTCGTACGCCGCCTGCCGCACCTCGTCGATCATCGCGTTGGTCCGGCTGCTGCCGGCCGCCGGACCGCCGCGCATCAGCGCCGAGAAACCCGGCCCGTGATCGTCGACGAACGCGAAGAACCGCCCCATCACCCGCAACAGCCGTGCCCCGAGCGGCCCTTCGTGCGGCTCCTCGAACCGCTGCGCCAACTCGTCGGCGGCCCGCCGCAGCGCGGCCTCGTACAGGCTCAACTTGCCGGGGAAGTAGTGGTAGACGAGCGGCCGCGATATCCCGGCCGCCGCGGCGATCTCGTCGATCGACACGTCGTCGGGCGACCGGTTGCTGAACAGCTCCAGGGCAACCCCGATCAGCTGCTGCCGCCGCTCCTCGACACCCATCCTGCGCCGCACCCCGGTTGTCATGCGGACACCCTACTTCTCACCTTCCCGGGCAGGGCGTCACAGGTCGAGCGCTATGCGGTCCTTCGAGGCGCGGGAGACGCACAGGAGCATCGAGGTCGTGCGTTCGGCGTCGGTGAGGAGGTCGTCACGGTGGTCGACCTCGCCCGCGAGGACCCGGTGCCGGCAGGTGCCGCAGAACCCCTGCTCGCACGAGTACGGGGTGTCGGGCCGTACGCGACGCACCGCCGCGAGGGTCGATTCGTCCGCCGCGACCGCCACCTCCGTGCCCGAGCGGCGCAGTTCCACGGTGAAGGGCCCCGCGGCGACGGGGGCCGCCGGGACGAAGCGTTCCAGGCGGACGGCCGAGGGGTCCGGGGCGGCTTCGGTGACCGCCCGCATGAGCGGTTCCGGGCCGCAGCAGTAGACCAGGGTGCCCGGCCGGATCCCGGCGAGCGGGGTCAGGTCGGGGCGGCCCGTCTCGTCCTCGGGCAGCAGCGTGACCCGCTCGCCGTATGCGGCGAGTTCGGGCAGGAACGGCATCGAGGCGCGCGAGCGGCCCCCGTACAGCAGGGTCCAGTCGGCGCCGGCGGCCGTCGCGGCCCGCAGCATGGGGAGGATCGGGGTGATCCCGATGCCGCCCGCGACGAACACGTACGCGGGCGCGGGCACCAGCTCGAAGCGGTTGCGCGGTGGCCGCACCGGGAGTTCGGCGCCCTCCACGAGCGCCTCGTGCACCTCGCGCGAGCCACCGCGACCGTCCTCGACCAGCCGGACCGCGATCGTCCACCGCCCGGTGTCGGCCGGATCCCCGCACAGCGAGTACTGGCGTACGAGCCCGGAGGGCAGGACGACGTCCACGTGCGCGCCCGGGGTCCAGGCCGGGAACTCGTCCGACTCCAGCGTGATCCGTACGACGCCCTCGGCCGGCTCGGTCCGCGAGACGATCCGGGCGTACAGGGTCCGGCGCGGGGAGTGGCCCGACACGGGGGTGTCCAGGGCGGGCAGCGGCCACAGCGGGGAGCGGCGTATGCGCCGGCGCAGCGCGCGCCGGGCCAGCACGGCGGCGCCGGCCGCCACCGTGACGGCGAGGGTCCGCTTCACGGGCGCACCCCGCCGTTGGCGCCGGGGGAGGCGGCGAGGTAGGCCTCGGCCTGCGCCGTCGAGCCCTCCTGCGAGGGGTGGTACGTACGGGACAGGTAGGTCGGGATGGACTTCAGCATGGCCCCCGTCGAGGGGAGGACGCCCTGCTGTCCGGCCCGGAAGAGCTGCCCGAGGGAGGCCTTGGCGGCGGGCAGGTGGGGGTCGTTCTCCATGAAGAAGCGGGCGCCGCGCTGCCACAGGAAGACCAGGGCCGCGAAGCCGGTGGCCCAGGTCCGGACGCGGCGCCGGTAGTTGCCGTCCACGTGCATGAACAGGTCGAAGGCCACCGAACGGTGTTCGACCTCCTCGGCGCCGTGCCAGCGCAGGAGGTCCAGCATCATCGGGTCGGCGCCGCGCCGGTCGAGCTCCTCGGCGTTGAGGATCCAGTCGCCGAGGAACGCCGTGTAGTGCTCGATCGCCGCGATCATCGCGACGCGCTCCATCAGCCACCACTTGCGGGCCCGACCGGGCGGCAGGGTCCGGTCGCCGAGCAGCTTCTCGAAGAGCCAGTCCACCTGCGCGGTGTAGGGGGTCGGGTCCAGGCCCAGCCGCTTGAGGTGCGGGAGCACGTCGTCGTGCGCGGCGGCGTGCGTCGCCTCCTGCCCGATGAACCCGATGACGTCGGCCCGCAGCCGGTCGTCGGTGATGTACGGGAGCACCTGCTTGTAGACGTGGACGAACCAGCGCTCGCCGGCGGGCAGCAGCAGGTGCAGCACGTTGATGGTGTGCCCGGCGAAGGGGTCGCCGGGCAACCAGTGGAGCGGGGTGTCCTCCCAGGAGAAGGAGACGTTCCGCACCTGGAGGTCTATGTGTTCCGACGCCACGGGGGCGGGCACGAGCGGCGTATTAGACATGGCGTCAATGTACTGAGCGGTACCGAAGAGGTGAACCCCTGTGCGACGCCGAAATTACCGCCCCGGGCCGCTCGCCTAGCGCAGCACCCCCGCCGTCGTGCCGTCCGTCAGCTTGCCCGAGAGGTCGACCTGTGCGCCCTCCTTGGCCTTGAGGGCCAGTCGATTGCCGTTCGCGGCCCCGCTGACCCCGCCGCCCGACACCGACAGCGACGTGAACTGCGCGCTGCCCGCCGCCAGGACGTACCACTGACCTGCCCGGGACTTCCACAGCACCCCGGCCAGCACCCGCGGCTCACGCGCCCCGCACGCCGCCGAGCCCTCCGCCTTGGCCGCCTGGGCGGCGAGCGGCGCGCCCGGGGCCAGGAACTGCGCCTGCACCCGGTCCGCCGTACCCCGCCAGGTCTCCGCCCGGGTGCACAGCCAGGTCGCCGTCCCGTCGCCCTCGGGCAGCGGCTGCTTCGCGTACGTCCAGGCGTTGACCGCGCGCACCCCGTGCGAGCGCACCGAGGGGAGCAGACAAGCGATCCTCGACCACTCGCCGAGCTCCGCCGCCTCCGACACGTCCCGCGCGGCCCCCGGAGCGCCCGACGTCAGCCGCGCCGGCGTCAGCTCGCCCAGGTCCGTGACCAGCCGGGTCGTCCCGTCGCCGGTCAGGGCCAGCGCGTTCCAGCTCGTACAGGTCCCGCCCGGGGCCGGACCCACCACCGGCGGGGTGATCCCGTCCGGGGTGAGCTTCAACGGGGCCGGGTCCTCGGCGGGCTTGAGCAGGTCCCGCAGCGCCGCGCCCGTCACCCAGGGGGCCGTCAGGTAGCGGACGTTGCCGTCGACCCGGCTGAGCACCAGCCCCGTCGCGGTGTCCGCCGAGGCCCCGTCGGTCCGGGCGAGGTCCAGGGCGGCGCCGGCGGTCCCGGAGCGCGGTTCGGCGTAGCGGACCACCCGCAGGCCGTCGTGGAAGAGGACCACCACCGCCTGGTCGACGGTGCCCGCGAACAGCAGCTGCGGCGGTCCCATCGGCGGCCCGGACGGCGTGCCGGGCGTCGCCGAGACCACCACCGTCCTGCCGGGGCGGGCCCAGGTGGCCAGGGCGCGGCGCAGCAGTTCCGTGTCGCCGACGCGGTCGCCGCGCGCGGGCCAGGCCGCGTAGTCGGTACGGGACGCCGTACGCCACACCGTGGGCGCCACCCGCGTCAGCTGCCCCGGGTCGAGGGCCTGCTCCGCCGCCGCGTTGCGCGCGTACAGCGGGGCGGCCGGCCCGTCGGACCCCACCCGCCGCCCGGCAGCGCCAGCAGCGCCCCGCACACCGCGAGGGCCACCGCCCCGGCCAGCCCGGCCCGGACCAGCCGGCGCCGCCGCAGCAGGTCGGTGGGCCGGGCCTGGAGCACGCACGGGTCGAACTCGGGGGAGGCGAAGAGGCCGTCGTGCACCGGATCCCCCGACTCGGCGACCGCCGCCTCGGGATCCGCCACCCCGGCCTCGGCGAGCACCCGCAGCACGTCCGCCTCCGCGAGCCCCTCCAGGGCCCGCAGCACGCAGGCGGCGCGCCCTGGGCCGTTCAGGGTCGCCAGCCACTGGTCCAGCGCCAGCTCCTCGGCCCCGCCCGAGCGCGGGAAGAGCCGAAGCCCCCACACCTGGGGGAGCAGCGCGGGCAGTTGCCCGCGCAGCGGGAGCGCCTTGAACGTCAGCGGGATCCCCGCCTCCAGCGCCGAACGCAGCACGCGCAGCCGGACGTACGCGTACCCGGACTCGGGCCCGTCCACCCCGTCGCGCTGCGCCGGGACCCCGCCCCGCACGGCGGCGGGGTCGACGGCGCGACGGCCGCGCGGCAGGGCCCGCTGGGTCAGCGAATGGGCGGTGAGGACCCGTCGGTTGCGGCCGAGGGAGGGCGGCAGCACCAGGTAGGCGAGCCGCACCAGCCGCGGGTAGTGCTCGACGATGGCGGCCTCGGCCTGCTCGACGTCGGGAGGCAGGGGGCGGGTGGCGGTGTCCGGCGCAGTCACGTTCAGCAGAACGAGCGAATCGTCGGATGGTCACCCGCCTCCAGCGCACACGTTCGGACGAATCGCGGTGGCGGAGGCTTACACGGGTTACGCGGGTTACACGAGTTCCCTGGCGGCCGGCGGCCCGGCGGCCGGGTGCCGTCAGGCGATCAGCCGCGCGCGCAGCGCCTCGACCGTCTCGTCGGGAACGCCCAGCCCCTCGCGCACGTACTTCTCCATGGAACCGAAGCGCACCCGCACCTCGTCCAGGCCCGCCTCCAGGTAGGACGGGAAGACGCCGATCAGCGCGAGCGCGATCTCCGGGTCCCCGCCGGCCGCCGTGAAGCCCTCGATCAGCGGGGCGAAGGCCTCCTTCACCGCCGGGTTCACCGACAGGTACTCGGCCATCAGGGTCTCCTCGTCCGCCCCGAGCAGCGCGAGGATCACCGTGGCGCCCCAGCCCGTACGGTCCTTGCCGGCCGTGCAGTGGAAGAGCAGCGGGCCCGCCTGCGGGTCGGCGGCCTCGGTCAGCAGCGTCCGGTACGCGTCCTGCGCCGACGCGGTGCTGACGAAGGAGCGGTAGACCGACCCGAAGAGGGCCTGCGCCTTGCCGTTGCCGAGCCGCTCCTCGGCCACCACCGGGTCCGCCAGCAGGTCCTTGAGCTGCGCTGCCGCCGGCATGCGGCTCTCGCTCATCTTGTCCGCGAGGACGTCGCGCACCAGCAGCCGGGCGCCGTCGGGCAGCAGGTCCGGGTGGTCGGCGCGCTCGGGCGCGCTGCGCAGGTCGATGACGGTGCGCAGGCCGAGGCCGGCCATCACGGGGTCGGCGTCGAGGTCGAGCCGGTCGAGCGCGCCGGAGCGCAGGACGAGGCCGGGGCGGACGCTGCGGCCGCCTGCGAGCGGGATGCCACCGAGGTCGCGGAGGTTGGCGACGGTGGTGGAGGGCTTGGCGGTCATCGTTGCGGCTCCAGCGATCGGGCTACTCGGTTGCTCAGTTACTTGGTTACTCGTGTTACTCGGATGAATGTGTCCATCCACGGCATTCAGGTCAGGCAAGAGCGATTTTCCGATGATTCTTTTCGGAAAGACAATCGACGGCGAATGACAGCCCGATCCCGAGGCCCAGCGCCACGAGGTGCCCGACGTCCGTGAAGGTCCGCTCGCGCCGCAGCACCGGCCACGCGCCCACCGCCAGCAGCGCCGCGCGCGTGCCGTGGCGCACCGGGCCGCGGGGCAGGGCCGAGGTCAGGGTGCCGAGCACGGCGTTGAACCCGTAACTCGTGCCGACGTCCACGGCCCGGCGGGTCTCGGTGTCCGCGGTGCGCCGCAGGACGCCGTGGACGAGGAGGGTGGCCGTGGCGTGCCCGAACAGGAACGTGGCGGCCGTCCACCACGCCCCGTACGCGTACTCCGCGTACCCGAGCACGGCGACGAGGAGCAGCGCGTAGGGCAGCGGCATCGGCTCCTCGACCACGAAGGCACTGGTCAGGAGGGTCTGCCAGTGGCCGGCGTCGAGATTGTCGACGTTCGTCGAGCAGGTGCGCAGGACGCGTTCCCGCTCGGCCGGAGCCAGTCGTTCCAGGGCGTACGCCCCGAGCTGGACCCCGCCGGAGTAGAGAGCGCCCAGGGGCAATGACCATGACCATGGCGATGGATTCACCGGATCATGATCTGATACGGCCCCCTTGTGGGTGAGGGCGGCCCCCGTGCGACGATGACCGGGACATGTCTGAATCCCGATCCCGCGCGCCGATGCGCGTCGCACGGGCCGCGATGTTCGCGGCCGTGTGCGTGGCTTTGGGCGCGGTGGGGCATTCGTACATGTCCGGGACGGACATCCCGGTTCCCTGGCTTCTGGGTGCCTTTGTGGCGACCTGTGTACCGGCCTGGGTGGCCGCCGGCCGCGGACGGTGCGGGCCCGTCGGTATCACCGCGGCGCTGCTCTCCGTCCAGGGGATGCTGCACCTGGCCTTCTCGGCGAGCGGGGCCCACGCGGCCATGTCGACGCCGCCCCCCGGCCCGGCGTCCCCATCGGAGCCGATGCCCGGCCACCACCACGTGCCCGGCGCGCACGCCGCCGCTCCCGGGCACGGCCACGCCCACGGCGGACGGACCCCGGGCGCACCGCCCACGGCCCGGCGGGCCTTGACCCGGCCGCCGCGTCCGACGCGGGCCACGCGACCGGCGCGGCCGACCCTCCGCCCTCGTCGACCCCTCCGCGCTCGCGGACCCTTCGGCGCTCGCCGACCTTGCCGGCGCGGCCGGGCATGGTGGGTTCGGGATGGTCGTCGCGCACCTGGTGGCCGGGCTGTTCTGTGCCGCGTGGCTGGCCTGGGGGGAGGCGGCCGTCTTCCGGGTCGCCGCCGCGCTCGGCGCGACCGCGCTGGTCGCCGCTCGGCCGCTGGCCCGCGTCCTCGCTCTGCTGCGCGCGCGGGTGGTCCCCGTACCGGCCCCGCCCGCGCACCGGGCCCCGTACGTACCACCACGGCGACTGCGCGGAGCCGTGCACGCCCACACCGTCGTCCGGCGCGGTCCGCCCGCGCGGCGAGACGCCCGCACCACGGCCCCGAGGCCGTGCCGTCGTCGCCGTGCGGCCGCCGCCACCCACGCGGCGCATCCGCACCCGCAGCCGGCCTGAGCCGGTCCGACGGCACACCCTTCCCTTCCTGCCCGTCTTCTTCCTGTCGGCGAGGGGGGCGAGACCACGGGGCCGATCACCCCTGTCTTCGCCAACCCTTAGGACCCGCATGTCCCTCGACGAAATCAAGGACGTCCCCGTCCCCGCACGGGACGCCGAGGCACAAGACGTCCCGCCCACCACCGGCGGCACCTGGGCCGCCCTGCGCCCGCTGCTCCTGCGGCTGCACTTCTACGCCGGGCTGCTCGTCGCCCCGCTCCTCTTCCTCGCCGCCACCACCGGCCTGCTGTACGCGGGCTCCTGGCAGGCCGAACGGATCCTCTACTCCGACCAGCTGACCGTCGACCGCGTCGGCGGGAGCGTCCTCCCGCTCGGTCAGCAGGTGAAGGCCGCCCAGAGCGCCGCCCCCGAGGGCAAGGTGCTGGGCGTGTGGCCCGCCCCCGAGGCCGAGGCGACCACGCGCGTGATCATGGAGAGCCCCGGGCTCGGCGAGGGTGAGACCCTCACCGTCTTCGTGGACCCGTACACCGCCGACGTGCGCGGACAGCTCACCACCGCCGGTGACGCGCTGCCGCTGCGGGCCTGGCTGAGCGAGTTCCACTCCAGTCTCCAACTCGGCGAGTTCGGCCGGAACTACAGCGAGCTGGCCGCCAGTTGGCTGTGGGTGGTCGCCCTCGGCGGCCTCGCCCTGTGGATCGGCCGGCGCCGCGCCCGCAAGGCGGACCTGGTCCTGCCCGACCGCAAGGCCACCGGCCGCCGCCGCACGCTGTCCTGGCACGGCACCGTCGGCCTGTGGGCCGTCGCCGGGCTCGTCGTCCTGTCCGCCACCGGCCTGACCTGGTCGAAGTACGCGGGCGAGAACATCGGACAGGTCCAGGACCGGCTCGGCGGAGCCACCCCGTCCGTCTCCGCCAAGCTCGACGGCGCGGCGTCTGCGGGCTCCGACGAGCACGCCGGCCATGTGATGACCGAGGACATGGAGATGCCTCCGCCGCCCCCGACCGCCGACGTGGGCATCGACCGTGCCGTCGCCGCCGCCCGCGCCGCCGGGGTCACCGAGAGCCTGCGCGTGACCCTGCCCGCCCAGGGCAAGGGCTACGTCATCAAGGAGGCCGACAAGCAGGTGCCGGTGCACCTGGACACCGTCGCAGTGGACCCCGCCGACGGCCGGATCATGGACGAACTGCGGTTCGCGGACTACCCGTTGCTCGCGAAGCTCACCCGCTTCGGCATCGACCTGCACATGGGCCAGACCTTCGGGATCGTCAACCAGCTCGCGCTGGCCGCGCTCGCCGTCGCCGTGATGTTCCTCGTCGGGTGGGGCTACCGGATGTGGTGGATGCGTCGGCCCACCAAGGAGCGCGGGCTGTCGTTCGGCCGCCCGCAGCCGCGCGGCGCCTGGCGCCGGCTGCCGGTGACGGCGCTGCTGCCGCTCGCGTGCGTGACGGCGCTCGTCGGGTGGTTCGTCCCGCTGCTGGGGATCAGCCTGCTGGTCTTCCTCGCGGGTGACATCGCCCTCGGCTTCGCGGCCGCGCGCCGCCGGGCCAAGGCGCCGCAGCAGGCGTAGGCGGCGTAGCGCACGGTGGGCCCGTACTCCCGGGGGGGGGAGTACGGGCCCACCGTCGTCCGTCCCTACGTCAGCGGCGAGTACTTGTACCCCACCCGGCGCACCGTCTGGATCGCGCCCCGGTGGGCGGCGCCCAGCTTGCGGCGCAGCCGGGCGATGTGGACGTCGACCGTACGGCCGTCGCCTACGTGCCCGTAGCCCCACACGGTGGTGACCAACTGGTCCCGGCTGTGCACCCGGTGGGGGTGGGCCACGAGGTGGGCCAGCAGCTCGAACTCCAGGTACGTCAGGTCCAGCACCGCGCCGTCCACCTCGGCGGTGCGCCGCGCGGTGTCGATGCGTACGAGCGCGTCGCCGGTGGTGACCGGCTCCGGCTCCGCCTTCGGCTCCGTCGGGCCGGGAACGGACTGCGGGGCGAAGGCGATCGGCGGCTGCTGGTCGGCCGGTACGAGGACCAGGTAGCCGACCATCGGCGGTCGGCCCGGCAGGGCCGGAACGGTGTGCTGGGGCGCGGGCAGCCAGGTGGCGCCGGGCGGGAGGAGGTCCACGACCCGGGCCGGCTCGTCGTGGTCCACGGCCCGCAGTCGATGACGCGGACCGTTCGGGAAGGGCAGGGGAGCGGAGGTCGCAGCAGAGGTGAGGGAGCGGGTGTTCGCCATGAGTGGTCAGCTCTTTCACGCGGAGTGGTCGGCAGGAGACGTGCGTCCGTACGTCGTCATCGCTTTCCGCGCAGACCGAAGGCCCCGGGTCTGATCCGGTCGGAGTCCCGGAGGCTTTAGAGGGTCGGCGCGTTCTTCACGCGGCGACACACCCGGTCGAAATCGTGGTCCTGACGGGACGGCCAGAACGGTTCGAGGTCGCTGCGACCTGTCGAGGTGTACGAGTAGCCGGCCATGGACGTCATTGAAGCAGACGGACGCGGCCCGAGGCAGGCTCCGTCTCACGTGCTGGAGCGGAATCTCAAATTCAGCAATCAAGGTTTCGTCAAGCCGCTACATTCCCGGCAAAACCCTCAACCCGTCAGCCGCTTCCGCCAGTCCATCCCGGTGACCCGTATCGCATCCTGAGCGGATCCGTCCCACCGCCACTCCAGCCCCACGGCGTCGAGGGCGGCCGTCACCTCCCGCCCCACGGCCACGGTGAGCCCCTCGCCGGACTCGAACCCCCCATAGAGCAGGTACAGATCGTGCCCGGCCGCCGCTCCCTCGGTGCACTGGCTGTGGAAGAAGACGAACCCCCGCGCCCCGGCCCGCGCCTCGGCCCCGATCTCCGCGAGACCGCAGGTGCGGCAACAGGTGAAGTTCTCCCGGGCCGTGACGCCGGCCGCTTCCAAGGCGGCGAACGCCCGCCCCAGCCGCTCGGGATCGGTCTCGCCCACCCAGCCGGCCTGCTCCTCGACCCGCTCCCGCCACAGCCGGTTGACCAGCTGCTCGGCCTGGGCGCGGGACACCGGCCGGACCCCGTCCGCGACGAGGTTCTCCTCGGCGTCCTCGATCAGCCTCGCCCGACCGGCGTAACCGCACCGCAGCCAGTCCCGGACGGTCTCGGAAAGCCGCTCCTCCAGGACGGGGTCGAGCGGCGGCACGTCCTCCACCGGGAAGTCCAGCGGCTTCCAGGCCGGGCCGAGGTCCCAGCCCTTGTCGCGCGCCGCCCAACGGCGCATCACCTCGACGACCTCCGCCGCCGTCGGGACGAACGCCTGGAAGTGCCGGTCCGGGGCGCCCGCCCGGTGCTCCAGCTGGTAGTCGCCACCCGTCTCGTGCCAGACCTGGACGAAGACGTCCGGATCATCCGGCAGTCGGGACACGACGACGAAGTGGTCCCCGTCCCCGCCGACGCGCTCCACGAGTTCGGACAGCTTCGCGAGCGTCGGGCGGTCGTGGCGCTCGCCGCGCTCGGTCTCGATTCTGATGCTGATCGCCTGCATGGGGACACCCTGCCGGCCGCCACCGACAGCGCGGCGCCCGGCCTCCGGAGGGGGAGGGCGGGCGCCGCGGGGTCAGGGGCGGGGTCGGGTCCGGGTCCGGATCAGACCAGACCGTCCTTCTCCAGGCCCGTGCAGCAGGTGTCCGTGATCAGGCGGGTGACCACGTACGGGTCGACGTTGGCGTTCGGGCGGCGGTCCTCGATGTAGCCCTTGCCGTCCTTCTCCACCTGCCACGGGATGCGGACCGAGGCGCCGCGGTCGGAGACGCCGTAGCTGAACTCGTTCCACGGGGCGGTCTCGTGCAGACCCGTCAGGCGCTCGTCGATGCCCGCGCCGTAGTTCTTGACGTGGTCCATCGGCTTGCTGCCCTCGCCCAGCGCCTCGCAGGCGGAGATGATCGCGCGGTAGTCCTCGCGCATCGCCTTCGTGGAGAAGTTGGTGTGGGCGCCCGCGCCGTTCCAGTCGCCCTTCACCGGCTTCGGGTTCAACGTCGCGGAGACGTTGAACTCCTCGGCCGTGCGGTACAGCAGCCAGCGCGCGATCCACAGCTGGTCGGAGACCTCCAGCGGGCCGACTGGGCCGACCTGGAACTCCCACTGGCCGGGCATGACCTCGGCGTTGATGCCGGAGATCTCCAGGCCGGCGGCCAGGCAGTGGTCGAGGTGCTTCTCGACGATCTCGCGGCCGAAGATCTCGTCCGCGCCGACACCGCAGTAGTAGCCGCCCTGCGCCGCCGGGAAGCCGCCGACGGGGAAGCCCAGCGGGCGGATCCCGTCGAAGAAGGTGTACTCCTGCTCGATGCCGAAGATCGGGGCCTGGTCCGCGAACTTCTCCGCGATCGGACGCAGCAGCGCGCGCGTGTTCGACTCGTGCGGGGTCATGTCGATGTTCATGACCTCGCAGAGCACGAGGACGTTGTCGCCGCCGCGGATCGGGTCCGGGCAGGAGAAGACCGGCTGGAGCACGCGGTCCGAGGCGTGGCCCTCGGCCTGGTTGGTGCTCGATCCGTCGAAGCCCCAGATCGGCAGCTCGGCTCCGGCGGCCAGGATCTTCGTCTTGGAGCGAAGCTTCGCCGTCGGCTCGGTGCCGTCGATCCAGATGTACTCAGCCTTGTAGCTCACGGGCCCCATCCTGACTCTGCGGGTGCTGCGGATCGCCGCTGCGGATCGCCATGGTGTTGACGGCAGCGTGCCCCGCCGCGATTTCCCGTCCGTTGCCCGTGTGTGAACCCCGTGTTACCGAGGTTTACGCCGCAGCTCGGACGGTCTGTGCGGGTCGCATGTCGTACGACCGTCCGAGTGCGGCAGACTGGGCGGGTGAGCATTTCGTACGATTTGAACGCCTCCGCCGCCGCCCCTGCCGTCGAGTCGGCCGCCGACCCCGGCACCGGCCCCACCACCCCCCGCCCCCGCGTCGGCCTGCTCGGCACCGGCCCCTGGGCTCGACGCACGCACGCCCCGGCGCTCGCCGCGCACACCGGCTCCGACTTCGCCGGCGTGTGGGGCCGCCGCCCCGAAGCCGCCGCCGAACTGGCGCGCGCGTACGGCGTGAAGGTGTACGAAGATCCCGAGGCGCTGTTCGCGGACTGCGACGTCGCCGCCTTCGCCCTGCCCCCCGACGTACAGGCGCCGCTCGCCGTCCGCGCGGCCGCCGCGGGCTGCCACCTCCTGCTCGACAAGCCCGTCGCCACCACGAGCGAGGCGGCACGGGCCGTCGTCGACGCCGCCGCGCTCCACCACGTCGCCTCCGTCGTCTTCCTGACGCTGCGCTTCGCCGAGCCCACCGCCGGCTGGGTCGCCGAACAGGCCGCGCGCTCCGGCTGGTACACCGCCTCCGCGCACTGGCTCGGCGCGGTCTTCCCGCCCGACGGCGCGACCGGCGCGTACGCCGAATCGCCCTGGCGCAGGGCCAAGGGCGGGCTGTGGGACGTCGGCCCCCACGCGCTGTCCGTCCTGATCCCGATCCTCGGCGACGTCGAGGCCGTCACCGCCGCGCGGGGCCCGTCCGACCTGGTCCAGTTGGCCCTGCGGCACACCTCGGGCGCGGCCGGCACCGCCGTGCTCAGTCTGGGCGCGCCGCGCGCGGCGGCCGGGGTGGGGCTCGAACTGCGCGGGGCCGAGGGCGTCTTCGCGCTGCCCGACTGGAGCGACGTACCGGGCGCCTACGGGCGGGCCCTGGACGCGCTCCTGACGGCGGCCCGTACGGGCGTGGCGGACCCGCGCGACGCGGCGTTCGGGGCCCGGCTGACGGAGATCCTGGAGCGGGCGGAGGCGCAGCTGGCCCCCTGAGCGGCGGCCGTCACGGCGCTACTTGATGAGGGCGTTGGCGACGATGACGGCCAGGCCGATGGTGGCGTCGGTCAGGCCGATCAGCAGCGCCGAGGCGAGCCGGTGGCCGACGCGGACGGCGACGAAGGCGCCCCAGGCGAAGAGCAGCGCGGTGTTGACGCCGAGGCCGACGGCCGTGACCCCGTAGGACTCCCAGTGCGCGAATCCGGCGACGACCAGGAGGAGCACGGTGGGCAGGGCGGCCACGATCATCGGCCACTCGTTCCACAGGGCCCGCGCGAGCACCCGCCGGCGGTGCCCGACGGAGGCGGTCGGGTGGCCGGTCATGTGGTGGGAGTACCCGTGCGCGAGCGCGGCGGTGGCGGCGGTGACCAGGACCCAGCTGGCGTCGTAGAAGGGCGTGTACTCCTCGCCCTCCTGGGTGAGCGCGGCCAGCAGCCCACTGGCGAGCACGGTCCCGTACACCCCGCCGAACATCCAGTCGGCGCCCCGCCGGGGCGGGGGGATCGGGTACCCACCGGCTTCCGGCTGCGGGGGAGGGGTGCGGGGCGACTCGTTCACGAAGGGCCGTCCTTGGGGGGTCGATGGTGTGGTTTGGTGTGGTTTGCTCCTTTTTGCTGCGGACCCCACCCTACGAGGCGCGGGATGGGGACGGTGTGAGGGCGGGGCGGGGGCGGGGGCGGCGCGGGCGGAAGGGCCCCCGGGGCTCAGCCCTTCCGGGACAGGGCCTCGCGCACGGCCTCGTCGGAGCGGGCGATGACGGCCGTGCCGTCCTCGGCGGTGATGATCGGGCGCTGGATCAGCTTCGGGTGGGCGGCCAGGTGGGTGATCCAGCGCTGCCGGGCCTCCTCCGTCTCCTCGCGCGGCAGGTCCCGTACGCCGGTCTCCTTCGCGAGGGGGTCGGAGGTGCGCGTGATGTCCCACGGCTCCAGCCCGAGGCGGCCCAGCACCTCGCGGATCTCGGCCTCGGACGGCACGTCCTCCAGGTAGCGGCGCACGGTGTACGCGGCTCCTTCGGCGTCCAACAGGGTCAGCGCGCTCCGGCACTTCGAACATGCGGGATTGATCCAGATCTCCATGCCCACCAGCCTAGGAGAAGGGCGGCGCGACCCCGTCCGGCCAGGGGCTTTTGTCAGTGCCCGCCGGTAAAATCGAGGGAGCACGACAGGAAGCCAACTACCGTTTGGGAGGCTGTAGATGGCCGCTGCCGCGATCATTGTGATGCCGAAGAAGAAGCCGCTGCCGGCGGGTCTGCCGCGCGAGTGGTACGAGAGCCACAACCGCCGCCTGAAGGCGATGCGCCTGGCGATATCCCTGCTCGACACCGGCACGTACGACCCGCGCCGCGCCACCAACCGCAAGATCCGGACGATGGCGGTACGCGTGGGCATCCACCGCCCGTCCAACCTCACCTGCCGGATGGTCCGCGCCTTCATCGCCGCCCAGGTCTGACGCGCCGGCCGCTCCGCCGGGGCCGCACGCCCGGCGGAGCGGTGGTCTGGTCTTGTCCGGTCCGGCCGTCCGGACCTCGCTCACGCCTCCGCTCATGCCTCTTCGAAGGTGATCTCCTCGACGGGGTGGGTCATCCTCACGGTCCTGCCGTCGTCGGAGACCTTGACGATGTGCTGCAGGCCGGTGAACGGGTCGGCCTTCCCCTGGAGGTAGTACGCGTCACCGGCCCCGGCGAGGAAGGCGGGCAGGCAGGCCAGGGGCGCGCCCTCCAGGCCTAGGTCGAGGTAGTCCTTCAGCCGACGGAACAGCTTCGGGAGGATCACGGCCCCGTCGTCGGCCGTGAGCGAGGCCATGTCGACGACCTTCGCCCCCTCGGTGGTCGCGTCCTTGGCCCACACGCCCTTCCTGGGCGTGGAGTTCCGCGCCGCCAGCGCGGCGACGGTCAGTGCGGTGCGCAGGTGGTCGGGGAAGCCGGTGTAGTAGGTCGGGTAGGCCAGGCCCTCCTTGACCAGGTGGTGGTTGGCCGTCTTCTTCAGCTGCTCGACGTCGACGTCGATCTCGTACCCGTTGAAGGCCGGCGGGTTCTTGCGGCCGACCAGGGCCACGCACCGGCCGTACATGTCGGCCCCGCCGGTGAGGATGAAGCCGGGCACGGTCTCGGGGATGGTCGAGATGATGAATTCCTTGTCGTCACGGTGGAAGTCCGTGAAGCCGAGCCACTTCAGCAACTCGTCCGCGGCCTGGTGCGCCAAGGGCAGGGGCTGGTGCCGTATCCCCGACGTGTCGTCCCCGTAGTGGGTCTCCAGGGCGTCGATGGCCTCCAGCCGGATGGCGGCGCGGCCGTCGGCCTTCGGCAGGATCGGGCGGGCGCCGGGCACGAGCCGCCAGTCCGCCACGTTGTCGGGGGTGAAGGCGACGGTGTCGCCGTCCGGTTGGAGGCCCTTGGCCCGGAAGGTTCCCCTGATGATCAACATGGACATGGTGACTCCCATTCGTCGTGATCGGTTACGCCGAGTAGGCATTCCCAGGGCCGTGCGGGTCCGGGGACAGCATCAGCAGGGCCACGTCGTCGCGCGGACCGCCCCCGCTGAAGGTGGCGAGGTCCCGCCAGACCGCCGGGACCAGGCCCGCCGGGTCGTTCGCGAGGACCCGGACCCGGATGGCGAGCGGGTAGAAGTGGCCGGCCGCGTCCCGGGCCTCGGTGACGCCGTCGGTGTAGGCGAGCAGCCGGTCGCCGGGCCGCAGCGGGAGTTCCCTGACCGGCGGGAGCACCGGCCCGGCCAGGCCCAGGCCCAGCGGAGGGCCCGGCTCCGCCGCCACCTCCGCGACCGAGGGTCCCCGTAGCAGCAGGACGGGGGGATGGCCGCAGGAGACGACGCGTACGAGGTCCAGCCCCGGCGGGAACTCCAGCAGCACGGCCGTCGCGAACAGCTCCGGGTGCGGGGCGCAGTCGGCGACGGCCTGCGCGTCCGCAGTCAGACGCCGGTCCAGCCGGGCCGCGACCGCCACCAGCTCGGCGTCGTCGAGCACCGCCTCGCGGAAGGCGCCGAGCAGCGCGGCCACCGTACCGACGGCCGTCAGCCCGTGCCCCTGCACGTCCGCGACCACGGCCCGTACCCCGTACGGGCCGGCCCGTACGTCGAACAGGTCGCCGCCGACGAGCGTGCCGGTCTGCGCCGCCCGGTACAGGGCCGCGCAGCGCACCTGCCCGACCTGCTCCGGAACCGGCGGCAGCACCGCCATCTGGGCCGCCTCGGCGACCGTGCGGACGCTGATCAGCTGGGCGTCCCGACGCCGCCGCACCCAGGCGATGACCACGCTGAGCACGCCGACGAGGGCCACGGTGGCCAGGTCCGTCCCGCGCGCGTGGGCCACGTTCAGCTGGGGCAGGCCGAGCAGGGCCAGGACCAGCGCGGCGAAGACGGCCGTGCCCGTCGCCCCGTACGAGAAGGCGGCGACCGGGGGCAGGCCGGCGAGGAAGTAGCCCACCTCGACGTCGCCCGGGGTCAGCCACTGGGTGACGCACAGCACGACCATGGCCACCGCGGGCGCGAACCGGGCCCAGCGCGGTGGCGGCGACCCGTGCAGCCCGCCCGGCTCCTGCCGTCCGCGTCTCACCCCTCCACCCTGGTACGAGGGCCCGGCCCGCGCACGCCGGGTGGCCGCGGCGGGCCGGGGCCCCGACAGTGGTGCCGTGACGGACACACAGAGCACCGACCCGCGGAGCGCCGCTATCAGCACCCGGCTGAACTGGCTGCGGGCCGGGGTCCTCGGCGCCAACGACGGGATCATCTCGACGGCCGGCCTGGTGGTGGGCGTGGCAGGAGCCACCACCTCGCGGACCGCGATCCTGACCGCCGGGGTGGCGGGGCTGCTGGCGGGCTCGCTGTCGATGGCGGTCGGGGAGTACGTGTCGGTCAGCTCCCAGCGGGACTCGGAGCGGGCCGCCCTGGAGGTGGAGCGGCGGGAACTGGCCGAGGAGCCGGAGGCGGAGCTCGACGAACTCACCGACCTGCTGATGGCGCGGGGCCTGGAACGGGAGCTGGCCCGCGAGGCCGCCGAGCAGCTGACCGAGCGGGACGCGCTGCGGGCGCACGCACGGGTGGAGTTGGGCATCGAGCCCGACGAGCTGGCGAACCCGTGGCACGCGGCGTTCGCCAGCCTGGTCGCCTTCACGGTGGGGGCGCTGCTGCCGCTGCTGGCGGTGGTCCTGCCGGGGGCGTCGGAGCGGGTGCCGGTGACGGTGGGGGCCGTACTGGCGGCGCTCACCCTGTGCGGGCTGGTCAGCGCCCGGCTGGGGGCCGCCCCGGCGGGGCGGGCGGTCCTGCGCAACGTCCTGGGCGGGGCGGTCGCCATGGCCGTCACGTACGCGGTGGGCACGTGGCTGGGTACGGGCTGAGTCGCACGGCGCGCGGGGCTGTGGCCGGGCCCACACTGGGGGGCATGCGTATCGCCCTCACCGGATCCTCCGGACTCCTCGGCCAGGCCCTCGTACGCTCCCTGCGCGCCGACGGGCACGACCTCGTGCGCTTCGTGCGGCGCGCGCCCTCCGGGGCCGGGGAGGCGCGCTGGGACCCCCGCGAGGGGTACGTCGACCCGGCCGGGCTCGACGGGTGTGACGCCGTCGTGCACCTGGCCGGGGCCGGCGTCGGGGACCACCGGTGGACGGCCGCGTACAAGAAGGAGATCCGCGACAGCCGGGTCCTCGGCACCGCCGCCATCGCCCGCGCCATGGCCGCCCACCCCACCCCGCCGCCGGTTCTGGTCTGCGGTTCCGCCGTCGGCTACTACGGCGACACCGGCGACCGGCGCGTCGACGAGTCCGCCCCGGCCGGCCGTGGCTTCCTGGCCTCCGTGTGCGTGGAGTGGGAGGCCGCCGCCCGCCCCGCCCGCGAGGCCGGGATCCGTACGGCGCACGCCCGTACCGGCCTGGTGGTCTCCGCCGAAGGCGGCGCATGGGGGCGCATGTTCCCGCTCTTCCGGGCAGGGCTCGGCGGCCGGCTCGGCGACGGGCGTCAGTACTGGCCGTTCATCTCGCTGCACGACGAGATCGCCGCCCTGCGGCACATCATCGACACCCCCTCCCTCTCCGGCCCCGTCAACCTCGCGGCCCCCGAGCCCCTGACCAACCGTGAGGTCACCGCCGCCATGGGCCGGGTCCTGCACCGCCCGACGGTGTTCGCCGTACCGGCGCCGGCCCTGCGCCTCGTCCTCGGCGAGTTCTCCGAAGACGTGCTGGTCGGTCAGCGTGCCGTGCCCACCCGCCTGTTGGAGTCCGGCTTCGCCTTCACCCACCCCGGCATCGAGCAGGCGATCAGGGCAGCGCTGCATTAGGTCGGTCGGTCAGGCGCACCGACTGACCACGTGCGACCGTTCGTGACCCGGATGCGACCGTCATGCGACCGGAGTTGTGCGTAATACCCGGCCGGACTCGGGTTCTCCTGGAGCCCGTTGGGGGAAGGAGGATCCCCACACAGCCGCGCCGACCTCGGGGAGGGGCACGTGCTCAGCAGCACACACCGCGCCGTACACCACGCCGCACACCGTGCGGACGTCGTCATCGTCGGAGCCGGAGTCTCAGGACTCGCGGCCGCACACCACCTGATCGCGGCGGGGGTCACGGTCAGCGTCCTGGAGACCGCCGCCGATCCCGGCGGCCGGATGGCCACCGCGTCGGTGGACGGCTTCCACCTCGACCGGGTCGGCCAGCTCCTGAACACCTCGTACACCGAACCCGCCCGCACCCCGGGCCTGGAGGGGCTGGTCCTGCGCCCCTTCGCACCCGGCGTCCTGGTGGCCGGCGCCGACGGCAGGCAGCAGCGGGCCGGGGCCCTCACCCCCGCCCGCGCCCTGGCCAGCGGCTCCCTCGACCAGGCCCGCCTCAGCGCCGCCCTCGCGCGGCTCGCCGCCCTGCCCCCGGACCGGGTGCTCGCCCGGCCCGAACGCACCGCCCACGCCGCCCTGCGCACCCGCGGCCTGCCGCCCCGTACCGTCAACGGGATCCTGCGGCCCCTGCTCTCCGCCCTGCTGCGCGACCCGGAGCTCACCACCTCCAGCCGCGTCGCCGACCTCGCGCTGCGCACCTTCGCGCGCGGCCGGCTCGCCGTCCCCGAAGGCGGCGCCCGCGTCCTGCCCGACCTGCTCGCGGCCGGGCTGCCGGCGGGCACGATCCGCACCGGAGTCCGGGTCCGCTCCGTGTCCACCCACCTCGTCACCACCGAGGAGCACGGCGACTTCGCCTGCCGCTCCGTCGTGCTCGCCACCGGCGCCCGCGCCGCCGCCGACCTGCTGCCCGGCCTGCGGGTACCCGCCTTCCACGAGGTCACGGTCATCCACCACGCGACGCCGGCGCCCCTGCCCTGGGACGGCTCGCTGCTCCTGGACGCCGACCCGAAGTGGCCCGTCGCCCACACCACCGTCATGAGCGCCGTCGACCCCACCCGGGCCCCGGCCGGCCGCGGCCTGGTCACCACCACCGTCCACGGCCCGCCCCCGCCCACCCGGACCGTCGCGGCCCGCCTGGCCCGGCTCTACGAGACCTCGACCCGGGACTGGGACCTGCTGGCCGTCCACCACACCCCGGAGGCCGTCCCCGCCATGCCCCCGCCGCACGACCTGCGGCGCCCGGTCCGCGTGCTGGCCGGGCTCTACGTCTGCGGCGACCACCGCGACTCCAACACCGTCCAGGGCGCCCTGCACTCCGCCCGCCGGGCCGCCGGCGCCCTCCTGCGCGACTTCGGCATCCCGGTCCCCACCCACTCCCGCCCCGCCGTCCCGGCGGCGGCCTGACCCACCGGGACCCGGTCCCGGTGGGCCGGGTCCCGACCACCCCGAGGCGGCTCAGGACAGCGCGGCCACGCGGTCCCGGTACGTGCGGACCGCCGCCGCGTCGCGGTACGGCTCCAGCCGCCGCTCGAAGTCCCGTACGTACTCCACCGCCCGCACCGATCGCATCTCCATCGCCTGCTGCGCCGCCTCCGCGCCCAGCGCGCACGCCTGGTCCAGCTCGCCCAGCCCCAGCCGCGCCGTCGCCAACACCACCCGGCAGAACAGCCGCGAGCGCGCGAACCCCGGCGCCCGCAACTGCAACGACCGCTCCGCGTGCTGCGCCGAGGCCCGGTACTGCTGGAGGTCCCGGTGGCAGTGCCCGAACTCGTCCGCCAACTGCCCTTCGTCGAACAGCCGGGCCCAGTGCGGTACGTCGTCCCCCGGCCGGGCCGCGCCGAGCGCCCGCTCGGCCCGCACCAGGCAGGCCGTCGCCGCCCGGACCTCGCCCAGCACCGCGTGCCCGCGCGCCTCGGAGGCGTGCAGCAGCGCCTGCACCACCGGCGGCGGACCGGAACCGACGCCCTGCTGGGCGACCCGGGCCAGCTGGACGGCCTCCCGGCCGTGCCCGAGGTACACCGCCTGACGGCTCATCGTGATCAGCACGTACGAGCCGTAGGCCCGGTCCCCGGCGGCCTGGGCGAGCCGCAGCGCCTGCACGAAGTACCGCTGGGCGAGCCCGTGGGCGGCGATGTCGTACGAGGTCCAGCCCGCGAGCCGGGTCAGGTCGGCGGCGGCGGCGAACAGCCGCCGCCCGGTGGTCTCCCCGTACGTGCCGCGCAGCATCGGCTCGGCCTCGTGCTCCAGGTAGCGCACGAGGGCCTGGCGGGCGTGGCCGCCGCCGTAGGTGTGGTCGAGGGTGCGGAACAGCTCGCTCACGGACCGCAGCGCCGCGATGTCCCCGCTGGTCACCCGCTGCCCGGGGCCCCGGTCGATCTGGCGCTGGCGCGGGACGGTGGTGCGGCCCTGCGCCGGCACCCGGGCGGCGGCGTCGGCGCCGCGCCCCACGCGTTCGTCGGCCCGCCCGATGAGCCAGTCCCGGCTGGGGACCACCAGCCCGGCCGGGGTGAAGGCGATCTTGCGCAGCTCGGCGTGCGACCCGGAGTCCTTGCGCCACAGGCCGCTCGCGATGTCGACGGCCTCCTCGGGGGTGGCCGCGAACTCCAGTCCGGCGTAGACGGGCGCGCACGCGTCCAGGCCCAGGTCCTGGGCGGACAGCCGGCGGCCGAGGCGTCGGGTGAAGACCTCCGCGATCAGCGCGGGGGTGGTGCCGCGGGGCTGCTGGCCGCGCAGCCACCGGGTCACGGAGGTCTTGTCGTACCGCAGATCGAGACCGTGCTCCAGGCCGAGCTGGTCGACGCGGCGGGCGAGCCCGGCGTTGGAGAACCCGGCCTCGGCGATCAGCGCCGCGAGCTGCCGGTTGGGGACACGCTGGGCAGGTCGTTCCGTCATCGGCTCCACGGTTTCCTGACGTGACGGACCGGAGTCCCGGCCCTGTGAACGGCGCGAATGTAGCGGCGAACTTCGCCCGCACCGTCCTGTCTGCCCCACATTCATCCGATCGTGTGCAGAACCAACCTCGGGGTGGACAAATCGCCATGACAAGGAAGGAGCCAAGCAGTCAATATGACCGCGCCTGACGTGGCCCCGGCGCCCGGTTGAGTCTCCCCCAGGGGGAGACACCAGGCTGGGGGCATGGACAGCGACACGCTCTATTCCATCGGAGAGCTATCCCGCCGGACCGGCCTGCCGGTGAAGACCATCCGGTACTACTCCGACCAGGGCATCGTCCCCCCGACCGACCGGACCCCGGCGGGCTACCGGCTCTACGACGCCGACGCCCTCGCCCGCCTGGACCTGGCCCGCACACTGCGCGATCTCGGCCTCGACCTGGCGACCGTGCGCCGGGTGTTGGACCGGGAGGCGTCCGTCCGGGACGTCGCGGAGGCACATGCCGACGCCCTGGACGTACGGATCCACACGCTCCGCCTGCGCCGGGCAGTCCTGCGGGCAGTCGCCAACGGCCGTGCCACCACCAAGGAGATGGACCTCATGCACCGACTCGCCCACCTTTCCCGGGGCGAACAACGCCGACTGGTCGCGGACTTCGTCGACGAGACCTTCACCGGCCTCGACGACAACCCGGAGTTCGTGGCCCTGATGCGGTCCGCCGTGCCCGAGCTGCCCGACGATCCCGCACCCGAACAGATCGAGGCCTGGGTGGAACTCGCCGAACTCTGCCGGAACGCGGACTTCCGCACCGCCGTACGTCGCATGGCCGAGGAACAGGCGCGGGAGCCCTCCCGGCAGGACGTCGGGGCCTTGCACGACGGCATCGACCGGGCGATGCGCGAACGGATCGACGAGGCCGTGGCCGCCGGCGTCCTCCCCGCCCCCGAGCCGGGCGCGCGCCCCGCCGACGCGCTGGGAGGCCTCTACGGTCACGCGTTCGCGGGGGCCGCCGGCGGCGATCTGCGCCGCTGGCTCCTCGCCCGCCTGGGGATGACGGCCGCCCCGCTTGCCGAGCGCTACTGGCGGCTCCTGGCGACGATCAACGGATGGCCCGTCTCCCCGACCCTCGCCCCCGTCTACACCTGGTTCACCACCGTTCCCCGGGCCACCCCCGTCGCGGGCCGGCCGGACACCCTCTAGCAGCTTGCGGCGCTCTCGGGGGAGGACAGGGGCTCGCTCACTCGGATGTGTGCGGATCGGGGAGGACCCTTTACGGGTCGACCCAAGGCGTCCACGTACGCTGCGGGCCATGACCCGCCGACCCCAGGGGGCGCACCTCCCCGACGCGTACGCAGAATCCACGGCGCCGTTGCCCGCGCCCGAGCTGACCGAGGCCGAGTGCCGGCGGTGCGGGACGTACATCGCGGGTCTGGACGGGCGCTACGCGTGCGGGGTGTGCGGCTGGGTCAACGACCACTCGGAGGGCCACCGCCGGCTGCCCCGTGCCGACGAGGACCCGGACCGGCCGCCCCAGGGCCGCAGGCGCCCCCGACAGTGGCCGAGCCCGCCCCCGCAGGGCCCGGCGGAAGGCGCCGACGGAGGGGCCTGACGGCTCGCGCCGGGGTCGCCGTACCCTTGCCGAGTGCGATACGTGCACACAGCAGGTTCCACACAGCAGGTTCAACGAGGAGGCGCTGCGGTGACTGAGCTTCGGTTTGTCCATCTGGGCTTCGGGCCGGAATCCGTCGAGTACACCGAGGCCTGGGAGGAGCAGCGGCGCGTGCACGCCGCCCGCTTCGCCGACGAGATCGATGACACCTGCCTCCTCGTGGAGCACCTGCCCGTCTACACGGCCGGCCGGCGCACCGACCCGAGCGAGCGCCCGCTCGACGGCACCCCCGTCATCGACGTGGACCGGGGCGGCAAGATCACCTGGCACGGGCCGGGCCAGCTCGTCGGCTACCCGATCATGAAGCTGCCCCGCCCGGTCGACGTCGTCGCCCACGTGCGGCGCCTCGAAGAGGCCCTGATCCGCACCGCCGCCGACTTCGGCGTGGCGACCACCCGGGTCGAGGGCCGCTCGGGGGTCTGGGTGCTCGGCGACCCGGTCGAGGAGCGCCCGAAGCTCGGTGGGCTCTCCCTGGACTTCGACCCGCGGCTGCACGACGACGAGTTCGACGCCCGCCTCAACGGTCCCGAGTACGCCCCGTCCAACGCCGGCCAGCGCCGCGAGGACCGCAAGCTGGCCGCGATCGGCATCCGGGTCGCCAAGGGCGTCACGATGCACGGCTTCTCGATCAACGTGAACCCGGACAACACCTGGTTCGACCGCATCGTCCCGTGCGGCATCCGCGACGCCGGTGTGACCTCGCTCTCCTACGAGCTCGGCCGCGAGGTCACCATCGCCGAGCTGCTGCCGGTGGTGGAGCGCCACCTGAAGGACGTACTGGAGAACGCAGAGCTGCGGCCGCGCGAGATCGAGCCGGCCGCCGGGTAACCGGGCGGGGAATGCGTCCGGCGACCCCCGGGTTGCCCGACGTAAGAGCGTACGAAATTACGGGCGTACCCTGGTGGGCGCCGAAGAATCGAAGTCACAGGGAGCCGGTCGTGTCCGCAGTCGCACCCGACGGACGCAAGATGCTGCGCCTGGAGGTCCGTAACAGCCAGACCCCCATCGAGCGCAAGCCCGAGTGGATCAAGACCCGGGCGAAGATGGGTCCCGAGTACACGAAGATGCAGGCCCTGGTGAAGGGCGAAGGACTGCACACGGTGTGCCAGGAAGCCGGATGTCCCAACATCTACGAATGCTGGGAGGACCGCGAGGCCACCTTCCTCATCGGTGGCGACCAGTGCACCCGGCGCTGTGACTTCTGCCAGATCGACACCGGCAAGCCCGAGGCCCTGGACCGCGACGAGCCGCGCCGTGTCGGCGAGTCCGTGGTGACCATGGACCTCAACTACGCAACGATCACCGGCGTCGCCCGCGACGACCTGGCCGACGGTGGCGCCTGGCTCTACGCGGAGACCGTGCGCCAGATCCACGAGCAAACGGCGGGCCGCGAGGGCGGCCACACCAAGGTCGAGCTGCTGGCCCCCGACTTCAACGCGGTCCCGGAGCTGCTGGAAGAGGTCTTCGCCTCCCGCCCCGAGGTCTTCGCGCACAACGTCGAGACCGTGCCCCGGATCTTCAAGCGCATCCGCCCCGGCTTCCGCTACGAGCGCTCCCTCGACGTGATCACCAAGGCGCGCGAGTACGGCCTCGTGACGAAGTCGAACCTGATCCTCGGCATGGGCGAGGAGCGCGAGGAGGTCAGCGAGGCGCTGCGCGACCTGCACGCGGCGGGTTGCGAACTCATCACGATCACCCAGTACCTGCGTCCCTCGCCGCGCCACCACCCCGTCGAGCGCTGGGTGAAGCCGGCCGAGTTCGTCGAGCTGGCGAAGGAGGCCGAGGAGATCGGCTTCTCCGGCGTGATGTCCGGCCCGCTGGTCCGGTCCTCCTACCGCGCCGGGCGCCTCTACACCCAGGCGATGGAGAAGCGCGGCGGAGCCGTAGCGTAGGTTGCGGGCCCGCCCGAGGTACGAGGGTGGGCACGCGGCCGGAGCGGTGGCGAGGCGGAGCTCGACCGACGACACGGGAAGCGCGGCGGAGTCGCGAGCGTGTGACGCGCGCTACGCGGCGGACTGTGTGAACTCACGCACAAAACCTTACCGGGGGGTAACCCGGTAGTGGCGCGGCCCCTAGGCTCATTCGAGGAAGAGCCTGGCGGGCCGCGCCATTGTGTGGAACACGTCGATCACAGTTGACCGACCGGTCACGCCCTGGTAACACCTGTCAGTGACGCTGGGTCCACGCACCGCTCACATTCCGATGCGAGTTCCGAGAGAGGGATCGACATCATGCAGGCCGCGCCCGTCCGCGCCATCGCCATCCCGTCCTTCACCGAAGCCTTCCGCGGCATCGAGTCGCTGCTCATGAGCGGCGCCCGGCGCAACGCCTGGACGGCGGTCCTGGAGGACCGTCGCAGGGCCAAGGACCGGGTCGAAACCGAGCACGTACTCGAGGCCGCGGCGACCCGTACCCCGCAGGCCACGTAAACTCGCCCTATGGCGAGGAAGTCAAACGCAGAGACTGCTGCGAACCCCGGGCGAATGAAGCAGATCGCCCTGACGTACAAGATGACGCGCAAGGCCGACCCGAAGGTCGGTCTGATCGTCGCGGGCCTGGGAATCGTCACCTTCGGTGTCTTCCTTGCGATCGGCTTCCTGATCGGCCACCCGGTCTACCTGGGCATCCTGGGCTTCCTGGTGGCGTTCCTCGCGATGGCGATCGTCTTCGGACGTCGGGCCGAGCGGGCTGCCTTCGGGCAGATGGAGGGACAGCCGGGCGCGGCCGCGGCCGTACTGGACAACGTGGGGCGGGGCTGGACCACCACCCCGGCCGTCGCGATGAACCGGAACCAGGACATCGTCCACCGTGCCGTCGGCAAGGCGGGCGTCGTCCTCATCGCGGAGGGCAACCCGAACCGGGTCAAGACCCTCCTGGCGGCCGAGAAGAAGAAGCTGGCCCGCATCATGCCCGACGTGCCGGTCCACGACTTCATCGTGGGCACCGGCGAGGGCGAGGTCCCGCTCAAGAAGGTCCGTACGACGCTGCTGAAGCTCCCGCGCGTCCTGTCGGGCCCCCAGATCACCCAGGCCAACGACAAGCTCCGGGCCATGGGGGACCTCATGAGCAATATGCCGGTGCCAAAGGGCCCCATGCCGAAGGGCGCGCGCATGCCGCGCGGCGGAAAGATGCGCTGACTCCGTATACACACAGCCGTATACACACAGGGGCGCCCCCGAAGCCGGATGGCTTCGGGGGCGCCCCTGTGTGTCCGTCTGGATCTGTGTGTCTAGATCCGGACCTGGACCGCGCCCGCGAGCCGGTCGTGCAGGCCGCGGCCGTCGCGGTCCCAGATCAGGGCCGGGATCACCAGGGCCAGCAGCGCCGTACGGAGCAGCACGCGCGGGACGCCGAGGCGGCCGCCGTCCTGCCCGACCACCCGGAGGCCGACGATCCGCTTGCCGGGGGTGAAGCCCACGGTGCTCACGGTCAGCAGGGTCAGGGCCAGGAAGAGGCCCAGCGTCCAGTTGCCCGCGGCGGCCAGGTCGCCGCCCGTGATCAGTCCGTATGCGATCAGCTGGCAGCCGATCCAGTCGATGGCGACGGCGCCGAGCCGGCGCCCGAAGCGGGCCACGGAGCCGGGCCCCGACCGGGGCAGACCGAGCCGCTGGCCCGGGTACCCGAAGTCGACGCCCATCTCCTCGGCTGCCGCGCGGGGGCCGGAGAGCCAGGATCCGATTGCTTGCCTGTTGTCCACCCGACCACGGTACCGGTGGTGCTTCCCGGCCCTCCGACGGGACCCTGGTTAACTTGTGCGAAACAAATGGGTCATGCTTGGGAAATCCCGCCTGCTTATGGTCGGGTCAGCGTGCGGCACCGCACTGACGCACCACGAGCTATAAAGCCCGCCCCCTCCCCGGGACGGGAGTAGGAGGAGTTGGATGTTCAAGAACGCCGACGAAGTGAAGCAGTACATCGAGGAGAACGACGTCAAGTTCGTCGACGTCCGCTTCTGCGACCTGCCTGGTGTGATGCAGCACTTCACCATCCCGGCGCGAGCGTTCGACCCGGCGGAGGAGCTCGCCTTCGACGGATCCTCGATCCGCGGCTTCCAGGCGATCCACGAGTCCGACATGGCGCTGCGCGCCGACATCACCACCGCGCGCCTGGACCCGTTCCGCAAGGACAAGACGCTCAACATCAACTTCTTCATCCACGACCCGATCACGGGTGAGGCCTACAGCCGCGACCCGCGCAACATCGCGAAGAAGGCCGAGGCGTACCTCGCCTCCACCGGCATCGCCGACACCGCGTTCTTCGGCCCCGAGGCCGAGTTCTACGTGTTCGACAGCGTGCGCTTCGCGACCTCCGCGAACGAGGCCTTCTACCACATCGACTCCGAGGCCGGCGCCTGGAACACGGGCTCCGAGGAGAACAACCGCGGCTACAAGGTCCGCTACAAGGGTGGTTACTTCCCCGTAGCCCCGGTCGACCACTTCGCCGACCTGCGCGCCGAGATCTCCCTCGAACTGGACGCCCAGGGCCTCCAGGTCGAGCGCCAGCACCACGAGGTCGGCACCGGTGGCCAGGCCGAGATCAACTACAAGTTCAACACGCTGCTCGCCGCGGCCGACGACCTGATGCTCTTCAAGTACGTCGTGAAGAACGTCGCCTGGCGCAACGGCAAGACCGCGACCTTCATGCCGAAGCCGATCTTCGGTGACAACGGCTCGGGCATGCACGTGCACCAGTCGCTGTGGGCGAACGGCGAGCCGCTGTTCTACGACGAGGCCGGCTACGCGGGCCTGTCGGACACCGCGCGCTACTACATCGGCGGCATCCTCAAGCACGCCCCGTCGCTGCTGGCCTTCACCAACCCGACGGTGAACTCCTACCACCGCCTGGTGCCGGGCTTCGAAGCGCCGGTCAACATGGTGTACTCGCAGCGCAACCGCTCCGCCGCCATGCGCATCCCGATCACGGGCTCGAACCCGAAGGCCAAGCGCGTCGAGTTCCGCGCGCCGGACCCGTCCTCGAACCCGTACCTCGCCTTCTCGGCCCTGCTCCTCGCGGGCCTCGACGGTGTCAAGAACAAGATCGAGCCGATGGAGCCGATCGACAAGGACCTCTACGAGCTCTCGCCCGACGAGCACGCGAGCGTCCCGCAGGTCCCGACCAGCCTGGACGCCGTCCTCAAGGCCCTGGAAGAGGACCACGAGTACCTCCTCGCCGGCGGTGTCTTCACCCAGGACCTGATCGAGACCTGGATCGACTACAAGCGCACGCACGAGATCGCCCCGATCGCGCAGCGCCCGCACCCGCACGAGTTCGAGCTCTACTTCGACCTGTAAGAACCCCAGGTCAGCGTAGGCAGGGAAGGCCCCCGCCGCTCTCTTCGGAGAGGGGTCGGGGGCCTTCTGCTTTTGACAGGCAGGTCTGTCCGGGTGACGGTGGATAGCGACGTAAACGCCCTATAAGCGAGACACGTTCGGAGGTGCGTCAGGATGCGCCGTAGGATCGTTGGAGCCGTTGTCGCGGGGGCCGCCGGGCTCACGCTCGGCCTGCTGCCGCTGACCAGTGCTTCCGCCCACGACGGCGGTTGGGGCGGGCGCTCGGACTACCGGCACTCGAACCACTGGAACGACGACGACTGTGGCGGCGGCGGGAACGGCCGCTGGAGCGACCACGACCACGACTGGGACGACGACTGGGGCCGTTGGGACCACGCCAACTGGCACCACGGCGACCGGTACGACGATTGGGGCGGCTGGCGCTGACCCGCCGCACCCGTAGCCTCCCCCCGATGCCCCTGTTCCGCGATCAGCGGAGCAGGGGCATCGCGCCCGTGAGCTCGCGCAGGCAGCGCACCGCCAGGTCGGCGGGGGAGCCGGGGCCCGAGACCGGGTCGTCGCCGGCCGACCAGACCTCCAGCGCGACGCGGATCGCGTCCGTGGCGGCCGCCGCCACCAGACGTACGGACACCTCGCTCGCCTCCGGGCCGGCCAGCCGGGCCACCACCGGCACCAGCCGCTCCTCGGACTCCTGGTTCACCCGGTACCAGACGGCCCGCAGCGCCTCGTCGCCCGTGGCGGCGCGCAGCAGCCCCCGGGTGACCTCAAGGCCCTCCTCGACGGCCTGGGAATCGCTGAGCGCGCGCGTCACCGCGCGCTCCAGGGCCGCCGCCAGGGGGGTGCCGGGGTCCTCTTCGGAGAGCAGGGCGCGCCACGCGTCGCCGCCGCCCGCGAGCAGCGGGGCCACCGCCTCCTGCTTGTTGCGGAAGTAGCGGTAGAACGTGCGCAGGGCCACCCCGGCGCGGTGGGCGATGTCCTCGGCGGTGGTGGCGTCGGGGCCTTGTTCGGCGAAGAGCTCGCAGGCCGCGCGGGCGATGTCGAGTTGCGTGGCGGCCTTGCGCCGCTCGGTCAGCGACGGGGTTCCGGGGCCGCTCGGGGGAGAGTACGGGCGGAGAGATCTCACGGGTGAAGCGTACCGCCCGGGATGTCAGACGATTGCATTCGATGCCACTATGGCAAAACGTGTCATCGACTCGGTACGCTCGCCCCATGAACCGTTACGAAGGACGTCGTGTCCTCATCACCGGCGGCGGCTCCGGCATCGGCCAGGCCACCGTGCACCGCATTCTCGCCGAGGGCGGCCGCGTCCACACCGTCGACGTCAACGAGGCCGGCCTCAAGGCCACCGCCGACCGGGCGCTCGCCGACGGCCACGCCGACCGGCTGACGACCGCCGTCCTCGACATATCCGACGAGGCCGCCGTCCGGGCCGGCGTCGCCGCCGCCGTGGACGCCCTCACCGGGATCGACGTCCTGGTCAACGCGGCGGGCATCCTGCGCTCCGCGCACACCCACCAGACCACGCTCGACCTCTGGAACAAGGTCATCGCGGTCAACCTGACCGGCACCTTCCTGATGATCCGCGAATCCCTCCCGGCGCTGCTCGCCGGCGCACAGCCGGTCGTGGTGAACTTCAGCTCCACCTCGGCGAACTTCGCCCACCCCTACATGTCCGCCTACGCGGCCAGCAAGGGCGGCATCCAGTCCATGACCCACGCGCTGGCCGCCGAGTACAGCAAGCAGGGCCTGCGCTTCGTCGCCGTGGCCCCCGGCTCCATCGAGAGCGGCATGACCACCGGCAACGGTCCCGGCCTGCCGGAGGACACCGACTGGAGCCTGTTCGCCAAGCTCGCCCCGGCCCTCGGCCAGGGCTTCGCGGGCCCCGAGACCGTCGCCGGCGTCGTCGCCATGCTCGGCTCGCAGGACGGCGCCTTCATCACCGGCACCGAGATCCGCATCGACGGCGGCACCCACTACTGATCGACGGCTGCCCCGGGACGGGATCCTCAGCACCCTCAGCCCCGGAACCGCGCCCACAGCCGGGGGAAGCGCTCCGCCAACACGGCTTCGTCCTCGAAGTCCAGCGCGGTGCCCTCCGGCTCGGCCGGTTGCAGGGGGATCCCCAGGTCCGGCGCGACCGCGCCCGTCAGCTGCTCGTACGCCTCGTCGGCCGCGTACCCCAGCTCCTCGCCGTCCCCGTCGATCTCCTCGTCGAACTCGCCCAGCAACTCCGCCAACCGGTCCGGGTCGTGGACGCCGCCCTCGAACACCTCCCGGCCCTGGCCGATCAGCCAGCACCGGAAGTAGTCGAACGCGTCGTCGCTCGCCCCGTCCAGCAGCACCCACGCCGCGCCCCACAGGTCCCAGGTGTACGCCCGGTTGTAGCGCGACTCGAAATGTCGCGCGAAGTCCAGCACGGAGTCGGGATCGAGCTGCGTCAGCCGTTCCACGAGCAGCTCGGCGTGCTCCTCGGGGTCGCCCTCGGCGGCCTCGCGGGTACGGTCGACGATCTCCCAGAACTCCGTCTCGTCCATCACGGGACAAGCATCACGGGTCGACCCCCTCGCCGCCACCGCTCATACGGCCAAAGGCCGGTGTCCACCCCCGTGAGGGGGGGGGGACACCGGCCTTCGGCGTACTCGAACGACAGCGGCCTCAGAGGCCGTAGCGCTCCCGGGCCTCCTTGACGGAGGACGCCGGGACCTCGCCGCGCCGGGCCAGCTGAGCCAGCGCGGCCACGACGATCGACTGGGCGTCGACGCCGAAGTGGCGGCGGGCGCCCTCGCGGGTGTCGGACAGACCGAAGCCGTCCGTGCCCAGCGAGGTGTAGTCCTGCTCGACCCACTGGCTGATCTGGTCCGGGACCTGACGCATCCAGTCGGAGACGGCCAGCACCGGGCCCTGCGCGCCTTCCAGCGCGCGGGTGACGTACGGGGTGCGGACCTCGCCGCGCAGCAGGGCCTCGTCGCACTCCAGCGCGTCGCGGCGCAGCTCGCCCCAGGAGGTGGCGGACCAGACGTCGGCGGCCACGTTCCAGTCGGCGGCGAGCAGCTTCTGCGCCTCCAGCACCCAGTGGATCGCCGTACCCGAGGCCATGAGCTGGATCTTCGGGGCGTCGGCGGCCGGGGCCGCCTCCGCCAGGTCCGCCGCCGTGTTGAAGCGGTAGAGGCCCTTGAGGATCCCCTCTTCCACGCCCTCCGGCATGGCCGGCTGCACCTTCGGCTCGTTGTAGACCGTCAGGTAGTAGAAGACGTCTTCCGGCTTCTCGCCGTACATGCGGCGCAGACCGTCCTTGACGATCACCGCGATCTCGTACGCGAAGGCCGGGTCGTAGTTCAGCGACGCCGGGTTCGTGGACGCGATCAGGTGCGAGTGGCCGTCCGCGTGCTGGAGGCCCTCACCGGTCAGCGTGGTGCGGCCGGCGGTGGCGCCGACGATGAAGCCCTTGCCGAGCTGGTCGGCGAGCTGCCACATCTGGTCGGCGGTGCGCTGCCAGCCGAACATCGAGTAGAAGATGTAGAAGGGGATCATCGGCTCGCCGTGCGTCGCGTACGACGTGCAGGCGGCGATGAAGTCGGCCATGGCGCCGGCCTCGGTGATCCCCTCGTTGAGGATCTGGCCGTCCTTGGCTTCCTTGTAGTACATGAGCTGGTCGCGGTCGACGGGCTCGTACGTCTGACCCAGCGGCGAGTAGATGCCGGCCGACGGGAAGAGGGACTCCATACCGAAGGTACGGGCCTCGTCGGGGACGATCGGCACCCAGCGCTTGCCGGTCTCCTTGTCCCGCATCAGGTCCTTGACGAGCCGGACGAAGGCCATGGTGGTGGCCATCTCCTGCTTGCCCGAGCCCTTGAGCAGCGGGGCGAACGAACGCTCGGCCGGCGCGGGCAGGGCCACGTGGTGGACCTTGCGGGCCGGGGCCGGACCGCCGAGGGCCGCGCGGCGCTCGTTCAGGTACCGCACCTCGGGGCTGTCCGCGCCCGGGTGGCCGTACGGGACCTGGCCGTCGGCGAAGGCGCTGTCGGGGATCGGGAGGCCAAGGAGGTCGCGCATGTCCTTGAACTCGTCGATCGTCAGCTTCTTCATCTGGTGGTTCGCGTTCTTCGACTCGAACCCGGCGCCCAGCGTGTAGCCCTTGACGGTCTGCGCGAGGATGACCGTCGGCGCGCCCTTGTGCTCCAGGGCGGCCTTGTACGCGGCGTAGACCTTGCGGGGCTCGTGGCCGCCGCGGGAGCTGTGGAAGCACTCGGCGATCTTCGCGTCGGAGAGCACGCCGGCCAGCCGCACGAGCTCGGCGTTCGCGCCGAAGAAGTGCTGGCGGATGTACGCCACGTCGCGCGTCGCGTACGTCTGGAACTGCGCGTCGGGTACCTCGCGCAGGCGGCGTACGAGCGCGCCCGTGGTGTCGAGCTGGAACAGCTCGTCCCAGGCGGAGCCCCACAGCGACTTGATGACGTTCCAGCCGGCGCCGCGGAACTGGGCCTCCAGCTCCTGGACCACGCGGAAGTTGGCGCGGACCGGACCGTCGAGGCGCTGCAGGTTGCAGTTGATGACGAAGGTCAGGTTGTCGAGCCGCTCGCGGGAGGCCAGGGCCAGGGCGGCGGTCGACTCGGGCTCGTCCATCTCGCCGTCGCCGAGGAAGGCCCAGACGTGCGAGTTGGAGGTGTCCTTGATGTTGCGGTTCTCCAGGTAGCGGTTGAAGCGCGCCTGGTAGATCGCGGAGAGCGGGCCGAGGCCCATGGAGACCGTGGGGAACTCCCACAGCCACGGCAGGCGCCGCGGGTGCGGGTAGGACGGCAGGCCGTTGCCGCCGGACTCCTGGCGGAAGTTGTCGAGCTGCTGCTCGGAGACGCGCCCGTCGAGGAAGGCGCGGGCGTAGATGCCGGGGGAGGCGTGGCCCTGGATGTAGAGCTGGTCGCCCGATCCGTCGGCCTCCTTGCCCCGGAAGAAGTGCTGGAAGCCGGTCTCGTACAGCCACGCGGCGGAGGCGAAGGTGGCGATGTGGCCGCCGACGCCGTACTTGGAGCCGCGGGTCACCATGGCGGCCGCGTTCCAGCGGTTCCACGCGGTGATCCTGGCTTCCATCGCCTCGTCACCGGGGAACTCGGGCTCCGCGGAGGTCGGGATGGTGTTGACGTAGTCCGTCTCCAGCAGCTTGGGCAGGGCGAGGCCGGCGGCCTCGGCGTGCTGGAGGGTGCGGCGGAGCAGGTACTCGGCGCGGCGCGAACCGGCGGCCTTGGCGACGGCGTCGAGGGAGGCCGCCCATTCGGCGGTCTCCTCGGTGTCGCGGTCCGGGAGCTGGTCGAGCTCGCTCGGAAGCTTTCCTACGGGGTCGGACATCGGTGTGCGCCGCCTTCCGGACAAAGGAGAGGAGGTGGTGAAGAAAACCCTGACGGGCAGGACAGGGTCGATGAACCCGGTTGGGGTCCGGGTCGACTGTAAAGCGCTGATCGATGATCGATCAAATAAAAGTGACGAATAAATGGCCTTGCGCGAAAAGTCGGCACCCGGTGCCATGAAGTCGGGCACGCCGTGCCGGTGGATCCAGTACAGGGCCAAGTGCCGGAGGGCCCCTGGAGAGCCCCTCAAAACAGCAGGTCAGGCGCGGGGCGCGCAGCCCAGGACGTGCCGCTTCACGAGCACGCCGATTTCCGGATCCTGAGCACGGAAGGCGGCCACGAGCGCCTCGTGCTCCTCCGCGTAGGACTTCTGGACGGTTCCCAGCCACCGGATCGACAGGGCCGTGAACACCTCGATGCCCAGGCTCTCCCAGGTGTGCAGGAGGACGCTGTTGCCGGCCGCGCGCACCATCTCCCGGTGGAAGCCCACCGTGTGTCGCACCTGCGCCGTGCCGTCCTCGATCCGGTCGGCCTCCCACAGGGCCGCCACGTGCGGTTCCAGGGCCGAGCAGTCGGCCGCCAGCCGGGGCGCGGCCAGCTCCGCCGCGATCTGCTCCAGGCCGGCCCGCACCGGGTAGATCTCCTCCAGGTCCGCCGCCGAGAGGTTCCGTACGCGGACCCCCTTGTTCGGCGCCGACTCGATCAGCCGCAGCGTCTCCAGCTCGCGCAGGGCCTCCCGTACGGGCGTCTGGCTGACCTCCAGCTCCACCGCGATCCGCCGCTCGACGATCCGCTCACCGGGCTTCCAGCGGCCGCTGACGATCCCCTCCACGATGTGCTCGCGGATCTGCTCGCGCAGCGAGTGCACGACGGGTGGGGTGATCATCGGCGGTTCAACTCCTGTGTGCGGACACGCGGTGCCTGATGCCTAGACAATAAGGCCGCCGTGGACCGCTGCGATGCGTTCGTCGGCAGGGACGCAGGGTGAGGCTCGTTACAACGACGGCGCCCCCGCCCGGACGGATCCGGGCGGGGGCGCCGCGAGCGACAGCCGGGGCTGTGCGCGAGAGCCTTACAGGCCGAGCTCGACCTCGAACTCGCCGGCCTCCAGGATGGCCTTGACGGCCGTGAGGTACCGGGCCGCGTCCGCGCCGTCCACCAGGCGGTGGTCGTAGGACAGGGTCAGGTACGTCATGTCGCGGATGCCGATGTTGGTGCCCTCGGCGGTCTCGATGACGACCGGACGCTTGACCGTGGCACCGATGCCCAGGATCGCGACCTGGTTCGGGGGCACGATGACCGTGTCGAACAGGGCGCCGCGCGAGCCGGTGTTGCTGATGGTGAAGGTCGCGCCCGACAGCTCGTCCGGCGTGATCTTGTTGCCGCGGACCTTGGCGGCCAGTTCGGCGGTCGCCTTGGAGATGCCCGCCAGGTTGAGGTCACCGGCACCCTTGATGACCGGGGTCATCAGGCCCTTCTCGGAGTCCACGGCGATGCCGATGTTCTCCGAGTCGAAGTAGGTGATGGTGCCCTCGTCGTCGTTGATCCGGGCGTTGACGACCGCGTGGGCCTTCAGCGCCTGGGCGGCGGCCTTGACGAAGAACGGCATCGGGGACAGCTTGACGCCCTCGCGGGCGAGGAAGCCGGCCTTGGCCTTCTCGCGCAGCTTCATGATCTTGGTGATGTCCACCTCGACCACGGAGCTGAGCTGCGCCTGCGAGTGCAGGGCCTTCATCATGTTGTCGCCGATGACCTTGCGCATGCGGGTCATCTTGACGGTCTGGCCGCGCAGCTCGGAGACCGCGGCGGCCGGAGCCTTGGCGGCCGGAGCGGCCGGAGCCGGGGCGGCAGCGGCGGCCTTGGCGGCCTCGGCGGCGGCCAGGACGTCCTGCTTGCGGATACGGCCACCGACGCCGGTGCCCGTGACGGTGTTCAGGTTGACGCCGGACTCCGAGGCGAGCTTGCGCACCAGCGGGGTCACGTACGCGCCCTCGTCACCGGCGGAAACCGGGGCGGCGGGAGCGGCGGGGGCGACCGGCGCGGCCGGAGCCGGAGCGGCCACCGGGGCGGCGGCCTGGACCGGAGCCGGAGCGGCGGCCGGGGCGGCGGCCTGGACCGGAGCCGGGGCGGCCGGAGCGGCGGGCGCCGGGGCGGCAACCGGAGCCGGGGCGGCGGCCGGAGCCGGAGCCGCGGCGGCCGGGGCGGCGGCGGGGGCCGCGCCCGCGACACCGATGACGGCCAGACGGGCGCCGACCTCGGCGGTCTCGTCCTCGCCGACGAGGATCTCCAGCAGGGTGCCGCCGACCGGCGCGGGGATCTCGGTGTCGACCTTGTCGGTGGACACCTCCAGCAGCGGCTCGTCGGCCTCGACGGTCTCGCCGACCGACTTCAGCCAGCGGGTGACGGTGCCCTCGGTGACGGACTCGCCCAGCGCGGGGAGCACGACATCAGTGCCCGACGCGGCGGGAGCGGCAGCAGCCTGGGTCTCGGCGGGTGCGGGGGCCGCCGGGGCCTCGGCGGCCGGGGCCTCGGCGACCGGAGCCGGGGCCGCGGCCGGAACCTCGGCCACGACGGTCTCGGCCTCGGCGGGCGCCGGCGCGCCGGAGCCGTCGTCGATGACGGCCAGCTCGGCGCCGACCTCGACGGTCTCGTCCTCGGCGACCTTGATGGAGGCCAGGATGCCGGAGACGGGCGACGGGATCTCGGTGTCGACCTTGTCGGTCGAGACTTCGAGCAGCGGCTCGTCGGCCTCGACGCGCTCGCCCTCGGCCTTCAGCCAGCGGGTGACAGTGCCCTCAGTGACGCTCTCGCCGAGCGCCGGAAGGGTTACGGAAACCGACATGGTTTCTGTTGCTCCTTACGAAAGTGCGGTAGTGGTCGTCGCGCCCGAGACGATTAGTCGTGGGAGTGCAGCGGCTTGCCGGCGAGGGCCAGGTGGGCCTCGCCCATCGCCTCGTTCTGGGTCGGGTGCGCGTGGATGAGCTGCGCGACCTCGGCCGGCAGGGCCTCCCAGTTGTAGATCAGCTGGGCTTCGCCGACCTGCTCGCCCATCCGGTCACCGACCATGTGGACGCCGACCACGGCACCGTCCTTGACCTGGACGAGCTTGATCTCGCCCGCGGTCTTCAGGATCTTGCTCTTGCCGTTGCCCGCCAGGTTGTACTTGAGGGCCACGACCTTGTCCGCACCGTAGATCTCCTTGGCCTTGGCCTCGGTGATGCCGACGGAAGCGACCTCGGGGTGGCAGTACGTGACGCGCGGGACGCCGTCGTAGTCGATCGGGACGGTCTTGAGACCGGCCAGACGCTCCGCGACCAGGATGCCCTCGGCGAAGCCGACGTGCGCGAGCTGGAGGGTCGGGACGAGGTCACCGACGGCCGAGATGGTCGGCACGTTGGTCTGCATGTACTCGTCGACCAGGACGTAGCCGCGGTCCATCGCGACGCCCTGCTCCTCGTAGCCCAGGCCCTGCGAGACCGGGCCGCGGCCGATGGCGACCAGCAGCACCTCCGCCTCGAAGGTCTTGCCGTCGGCCAGCGTCACGCGGACGCCGTTCTCGGTGTACTCGGCCTTGTCGAAGAAGGTGCCGAGGTTGAACTTGATGCCGCGCTTGCGGAAGGCCCGCTCCAGCAGCTTGGAGCTGTTCTCGTCCTCGACCGGGACGAGGTGCTTGAGGCCCTCGATGACGGTCACGTCGGTGCCGAAGGACTTCCACGCCGAGGCGAACTCGACGCCGATGACGCCGCCGCCCAGGACGATGGCGGACTGCGGCACGCGGTCCAGGACCAGCGCGTGGTCCGAGGAGATGATGCGGTTGCCGTCGATGTTCAGGCCCGGAAGCGACCGCGGCACGGAGCCGGTCGCCAGCAGGACGTGGCGGCCCTGGACGCGCTGCCCGTTCACGTCGACGGAGGTCGGCGAGGACAGACGGCCCTCACCCTCGATGTAGGTCACCTTGCGGGAGGCGACCAGGCCCTGCAGGCCCTTGTACAGGCCCGAGATGACCTCGTCCTTGTACTTGTGCACGCCCGCGATGTCGATGCCCTCGAAGGAGGTCTTGACACCGAACTGGGCCGCTTCGCGCGCCTGGTCCGCGACCTCACCGGCGTGCAGCAGAGCCTTCGTGGGGATGCAGCCGTTGTGCAGGCAGGTGCCGCCGAGCTTGTTCTTCTCGATCAGCGCAACGTCGAGACCCAGCTGGGACGCGCGGAGAGCCGCGGCGTAACCGCCACTGCCACCGCCGAGGATCACTAGGTCGAAAACGGTGCTGGCGTCGTTCGCCACGTCACGTCCTCCATGCATGTGCGCCGGGCACCGGTCCTCTGTGACCGGGCGGCGGCTGGTGATCGGCCGCTTGCTTCTTCGGCCCTGTGGTGGGGGCCCTGTCCTGCCGAGAACCCATCTTCGCATTTGTCGGGGGAACGCGGGACGCCGGGCCCCGGCTGTGGACGGTCGTTCCGTCCGAAGTGAGGGTTACCGCTGCGTAGAAAGCTACTGATCCTCAAGGTTTCTTCCAGAGCGAACGCGCCCCGGGACCGTGATCTCGGTCCCGGGGCGCGTTCCGCACGTCACACCGGCTGGTTCCGGGGTCGGTACCTCAGCCGGTACGTCAGCCCAGGTCGCCGGTGGCGGTGCGCTCGGCGAGGCGCACCAGGGTGCGCACGGCGGAGCCGGTGCCGCCCTTGGGGGTGTAGCCGTACGGGGAGCCCTCGTGGAACGCCGGACCCGCGATGTCGAGGTGGGCCCAGGTGATGCCCTCGCCGACGAACTCCTGGAGGAAGAGGCCGGCCACCAGGCCGCCGCCCATGCGGACACCCATGTTGGCGATGTCGGCGGTGGGGGAGTCCATGGACTTGCGCAGGTCCTCGGGGAGCGGCATCGGCCAGGAGGCCTCGCCGACCTCTTCGGCGATCTCGTGGATCGAGGTGCGGAAGGCGTCGTCGTTCGCCATGATGCCGAAGGTCCGGTCGCCGAGCGCCAGCACCATCGCGCCGGTCAGGGTGGCGACGTCGACGATCGCGTCCGGGTTGTCCTCGGAGGCCTTGGTCAGCGCGTCGCCCAGGACGAGGCGGCCCTCGGCGTCCGTGTTCAGGACCTCGACGGTCTTGCCGCTGTACATGCGCAGCACGTCGCCGGGCTTGGTGGCGGAGCCGGACGGCATGTTCTCGGCGAGCGCGAGCCAACCGGTCACGTTGACCCGGAGGCCGAGCTTCGCGGCCGCGACGACGGCGGCGAAGACGGCGGCGGCGCCGGCCATGTCGCACTTCATCGTCTCGTTGTGGCCGGCCGGCTTCAGGGAGATGCCGCCCGAGTCGTAGGTGATGCCCTTGCCGACGAAGGCGAGGGTCTTCTCCGCCTTGGCGTGGGTGTAGGTGAGCTTCACCAGGCGCGGCGGGTTCTCGGAGCCCTTGCCGACGCCCATGATGCCGCCGTAGCCGCCCTTGAGGAGGGCCTTCTCGTCGAGGATCTGGACCTTGATGCCGTTCTCCTTCGCGGTCGCGGACGCGACGGCGGCGAAGGACTCGGGGGTGAGGTCGTTCGGCGGGGTGTTGATCAGGTCGCGGGCGATGTTGACCTCGGTCGCGACGACGGCGGCGCGCTCGGCCGCGGCCTTGTGCTCCTTGTCGCGCGGCTTGGCGCCCAGGAGGGCCACCTCGGCCAGCGGCTGCTTCGGTCCGCCGTTCTTCTCGCCGCCCTTGCCGTTCTTCTTCTCGCCTCCCTGGTAGGCGGTGAAGGCGTACGCGCCCAGCAGCGCGCCCTCGGCGACGGCGGTGACGGCGGAGGCGTCGTCCAGGGGGAGCGCGAAGGCGGCCTTCTTGGAGCCGTGCAGGGCGCGGGCGGCGGAGCCGGCGGCGCGGCGCAGCACCTCCTCGTCGAAGGACTCGTCCTCCTCGGGCGCGGAGCCCAGCCCGACCGCCAGCACGACGGGGACCTTCAGGCCGTCCGGTGCGGGCAGCTTGGTGATCTCGCCTTCGGCGCCGGAGGCACCGAGCGCGTCGAGCACGGCGGCGAGCCTTCCGTCGAAAGCCTTGTCCACGGCCTCGCCGCCGGCGGCCACGACGGGGCCCTTCGGGCCCTTCGCCACGCCGACCACGAGGGCGTCGGCACGCAGCGTCGCTGCGCCGGCAGTGCTGAGAGTCAGAGCAGTCACGGTGGTGAGGTCTCGCTTCCGTTTGTGTGAAGGGGAGCTGTGGTGGTACCGGGATCGCCGGCGGCTCCGCAGCGATCGTATTCCGGCGCGTCGGCCGCCGGAAATGAGCCTACGCGCCACTTCGCCGCCGTACGTCACTCGAAGGTTTGGCAACGTGTTCGATCGATGGGTCGTCAGGTTCACCCATCTGTGGACTCTGCCCCAGGTTTGCCCTGTGGACCTGACGAGGTCCGAGAGACTCAAGCCACTCTCGCAAGGGGACGCGGGGTCCTTTTGCATGATTTCCACAGAGCCTCCCCGACACGGTCCTCCGCCTGTGGCCGTCGTCGAGGGACGCCTGCGGGGGGAAGGCCGAAATGGTCAACAGGAACCGGATGAACAGGGTCGCCGCCGCCATGGCAGCGACAGCCCTGCTGTCCGTCGCAGTACCCGCCGCGACCGCGCACGCGGCGACCGCGACACCGCGCGTCGACCTCAAGGTGCTGGTCGTCGACGACGGGGGGAGCTCGGTCGGGGCGATCACCGCCGAGCTGCGCGACACCGGAGTGCCGTACACCCGCGTCGTCCTGGGCAGCCCCACGCGCCCGGTCATCAACGCGGCGTTCCTCAGCGACACCGTGGACGGCCGGCCCCGGGCCAAGTACCAGGGGGTGGTCCTGCCCAACGAGAACCCCTTCGGCGAGGGCTCCGCCGAGATGACCGCGCTGAGCGCGTACGAGACGACGTACGGCATCCGCCAGGTCGACGCCTACACCTGGGCCCACCCGGGCGTGGGCCTGGACTACACCGACAACGGCGGCTACAGCGGCACCCTGGACGGCACGCCGGCCACGGTCACCGCCGCCGGCAAGGCGGGCCCGTTCGCCTACCTCGGAGGTCAGGTCGCCTTCGAGGACAACTCCCCGCTGGTGCCCGAGAGCTACGGCTTCATGGGCAGGCCGCGCGCCGGCTACACGAGTTACCTCGACGCCCCCGTCGGCTCCGGACGGGCCTCGCTCGTCGGCGAGTACACCCACGACGGGCGCAGCGAACTGGTCGTCACCTTCGGCTACAACCAGTACCAGCGGCAGTTCCGGCTGCTCGCCCGGGGCATCGTGGACTGGCTCACCCAGGGCGTCCACCTCGGGCAGAGCCGCAACTACTTCGCCGTCCACGTCGACGACGTGTTCGCGCCCGACGCCCGCTGGAACAAGGAGCTCAACTGCACGCCCGGCGACTACGCCTGTCCGGGCGGCGAGGGCAAGGAGAGCAGCATCCGGATGACGGCCGCCGACGCGCAGTACGCCGCGCAGTGGCAGACGTCGAAGAACTTCAAGCTGGACATGCTCTTCAACGGGGGCGCCGGCGAGGAGTGGAAGGCCGAGAACGGCGGGGTCGACGCCCTGACGGCGCAGCTGGTCGCCGACCGGGCCCAGTACCGCTGGATGAACCACACCTACACGCATCCCTTCCTCGGCTGCGTCCAGGACACCACCACCGTGCCGTGGACCTGCACGAAGAACGCCCAGGGCGCCGTCCAGTACATGAGCCGCGCCGAGATCGCGGCGCAGATCCGCGACAACGTCAACTGGGCCGCCTCCAAGGGCATCGCCCTCGACCGCACGGAGATCGTCACCGGCGAGCACTCGGGCCTCAAGACCGCCCCCCAGCAGCCCGCGGACAATCCCAACCTGGCCGGTGCCTTCGCCGACAACGGGATCAAGTGGGCCGGCAGCGACAATTCCCGCGAGCCCGTCCAGCGGCCCGTCGGCGCCGCCCTGACCGTCCCGCGCCACCCGATGAACGTGTACTACAACACGGGCACCAACGCGGAGATGGCCGACGAGTACAACTGGATCTACACGAGTCGCGCGGACGGCGGCAGCGGCGTCTGCGAGGACAACCCGGCCACTTCGACCTGCCTGCCGGCCCCGCTGGACGTCACCACCGGCTACCTGGACCACATCGTGCCCGCCGAGGCCCGTACGGCCCTGCGCCACGTCCTGGCCAACGACCCCCGCCCGCACTACGTGCACCAGTCCAACCTCGCCGAGGACCGCACCCTCTACCCGGTGCTCAACCAGGTCCTCGACACCTACCGGTCCCTGTACGCGCCCAGCGCCCCGATCGTCAACCAGACCATGAAGGACACCGGTGTCGAACTGAGCCGCCGCGCCGCCTGGGACAAGGCGCTCGCCGCGGGCCAGGTCACCGCCTACAAGATCGGCAACGACGTCACCGTCAAGGCGCCCGCCGGCGTCCTCGCCCCGATCACCGCACCCAACGGGACGAAGAAGCAGGTCCTGCTCGGCACCACCGACTTCGGCGCCGCCTACGCCGGCAACCTCTCCGGCTGGACCGGCCCGGCCCTGCTCCAGTCCGCCGTGTCACTCCGCCTGCCCAGCTGAGCCTCAAGTACCACATGCACGGGTGAGTGAGCCGAAGGGGGCGCGCCGACGGACGCGCCCCCGGAGGCGAACGAACCCCAAAAAGAGAGAGTCCGGGGGGACACACCAGCATGAGCCATGGGCGCCACGTCACCATGCTCACCGAAGGAACCTATCCGCACGTCCACGGCGGCGTCAGCACCTGGTGCGACCAACTGGTGCGCGGCATGCCGGAGGTCGACTTCAACGTCATAGCCCTGACCGGCTCCGGACGCGAGCCGGTCACCTGGGAACTGCCGCGCAACGTCTACCGGCACACCGCCGTCCCGCTCTGGGGCCCGCCGCCGCCCCGCAGCCGCCGCCTCGCCCTCCGCGGCAAGGCCCGGCGCCTGTTCCACGAGACCTACGAGACCTTCCTGCTCTCCCTCATCGACCCCACCCGCGGCGGCTTCTCCGACGCGCTCGGCGAGTTCATCCGCCTCGCCCGCGCCGGCCGCCTCGCCCCGGCCCTGCGCTCCGAATCGGTCCTGCGCCTCCTGATGGACGTATGGACCCGCCCCGGACTGCCCACCGCCGCGGCCGAGCCCACGATCCACGACGCGCTCACCGCCACCGACCTCCTGGAACACGCCCTGCGCCCGCTGTCCGTACGCATCCCGCCCGACAGCGTCGCGCACGCCGTCAGCAGCGGCCTCGCCACCCTCCCCGCCCTCGCCGCCAAACGCCTCGACGGGGTCCCGTTCCTCCTCACCGAACACGGCATCTACCTGCGCGAGCGTTACCTCGGCTACCGCAGCGCCGCCCAGCGCTGGCCCGTCAAGGCCCTCGTGCTGGGCTTCTACCGCGAGCTGAACAGCGAGGGCTACCGGCAGGCCGACCTGATCACCCCGTGCAACCAGTACAACCGCCGCTGGGAGGAGCGCGGAGGCGCCGCCTCCGACCGGATCCGCACCGTCTACAACGGCGTCGACCCGCACGCCTTCCCCCAGGCCGGCCCCGAACCCGAGGTGCCCACCCTCAGCTGGTGCGGCCGCATCGACCCCATCAAGGACCTCGAAACCCTCATCCGCGCCTACGCCTTCATGCGCGAGGAGCTTCCCGCCCTGCGCCTGCGCCTCTTCGGCCCGGTCCCGGCCGGCTGCGAGGAGTACCGGCTGCGGCTGGAGAAGCTCGCCGCCGAACTGGGCGTCACCGACGGCATCACCTACGAGGGCCGCGTCGACCAGGTCGCCACCGCGTACGCGGCCGGCAGCGTGGTCATGCTCTCCTCCATCAGCGAGGGCTTCCCCTTCAGCATCATCGAGGCCATGTCCTGCGGCCGCACCACCGTCTCCACCGACGTCGGCGGGGTCCGCGAGGCCGTCGGGGACACCGGGCTCGTCGTCCCGCCCCGCGAGCCCGAGACCATGGCCCGCGCCACCCTCGCCCTGCTCCGCGACGACGAACGCCGCGCCGAGCTGGGCCGGATGTCCCGCAAGCGGGTCGTGGAGAAGTTCACCCTCCACCAGTCCGTCGACGGCTTCCGGCACATCTACCGCGGCCTCGCCGATCAAGCGCGGGGCGGCCGGTTCGTCCCGCCTGTCCACGCGGGCGACGACTGGACGCGGCGCATCGCCGACCCCTGGTACAGGGAACTGGCGGCGGACGGGAGCCTGTGGTGAGCGGATCGCTGTGGCTCAAGCCCCCCGGCCCGGACGGCACCTGGGTCCACGTCGGCCACGCGGCGGCGCGCCACGCCGCCGCCCCGGCCGGCTCCCCCACGGACACCCTCCCGGCGCTGGCCCGGCCGCGCCCGGCGGGGCCGGCCGCCGACCCGATGGACGAACTCGCCGAACGCCTCGACGCGTTCATCGCCGCCGCCGTCCACCCCGACGAGATCGCCGCCGTCCTCGAATCCGACGGGATGAACGACGAGTACATCCGCCTCACCTACGGCCGCCCCGACTCCTTCACCCTCGCCGAGGAGCTCTACGCCCGGGTGCCCCGCTCCTTCCCGGAGCCGGAGGGCCTGCCCGACCCCTGGAAGGTGCCCCTCACCGCCTGCCTGCTGCGCGGACTGATCTTCGCCCTGCCCGGACTCGCCTACCTCCTCGGCGCCCCCTTCCTCGAAGGCCCCCCGGACCGGCTCGGACTGCCCGCCGGAACCCTGCCCCTGCTCGCCGGCGCCCTCATCGGCTGGGTCTGGGACCAGACCCTGTCCCACCGCGCCTACTCCTGGCTCGGCCTCGGCGACCGGGCCGCCGCCGGGCGCACCCTGCTCGTCGGCGCCCCCGTCGGCGCCCTCCTCGGCACGGCGGCCGCGGTCGCGGTGCCGGGCGGGCCGCCGTTCTCGTACGCCTTCGCCGCCGGTCAGGCCCTGTACGTCGGGGCCGCGACCGTCCTGCTCGTCCTAGGCCGGGAGCGGGTGCTGCTCGCCGCCCTCGCCCCGATGGCCCTCGGGGCGCTGTTCGCGCTCTTCGTCGACCTGCCCGTGCCCCTGCGGGTCGCCCTGCTGGTGGCGTCCCTGCTGGCCGCCTGCGTCCTCGCCGTGCGGGAACTCCCGCTGGCCGCGGGCCTACGGGCCGGCGCGCGGCGCGTGCGCGACCGGGCCCGTGCCGTACGCCGCCCCGGCGAGCGCGGTCCGGTGCGCTGGCGGATGCTGCGCCCCGACGGGGAGGACCCCGGCCGCCGGGGCCCCCGCATCGGCGACTCGGTGCCCTACGGGGTCTTCGGCCTGGGCACCGGCCTGCTCGTGCTGTACGCCGCCCTCGGCGAGGTCCTCGCCGGCGGCCCCGCCGAGGCCGTCGCCGCGCCCTCCGCCGTGGCCCTCACCCTCAGCATGGGTCCCGCCGAATGGCTGCTCCACCGCTTCCGCAGCGGCAGCCTCGCCGGGCTGCGCGCGGCCCGCTCCCCGCGGGCCTTTCGGCGGCGGATGCTCGTCACCCTGGGCCGCTGCCTCGCCCTCTACCTGGTGGTGCTGCTGTTCCTCGGCGTCACCGGGACCCTGTTGTGGCCCGACAGCCCCGGGCTGACGGGGCTGCGCGTCGCCACGCTGCTGCTGCTCGGCGCCGTCATGTGGACCGGGCTGCTGCTGCAGTCCTTCGGCGCGGTCCGGCCGGCCGCCGTGGTCTGCGCGTCGGCGGCCGTGGCGCAGAGCGTGGCCTTGCTGGTCGGTCTCGGCCGGCCGAGCCTGGTCCAGCCGGCGGTCGCGGCCACGGCGGCGATCGCCCTGGCGGTGCTGGTGTGCCTGCTCCTGGGTCGGGCCACCGCGCACCGGTGACCCGTACCCGCAATCGACCCCGTGCGTCATCGAGCCCGTGAGTCATCGGCCCCGTGAGTCCGGCCGATAAGCCGAGAAGAAGGAATCATGCTGCTGGTACCGCTCTACGAGCATCCCGCCGACCGCCCCGAGGAGTGGGAACGGCTCATCCACGGCGCCGGCGCCGGTCTGCTGCACTCGGTGGTGCTCAACCCCGACAGCGGGCCGGGCGCGGCTCCCGACGACCGCTTCGCGGCCGTCGCCGCCCGGCTGAAGGAGGCCGGCGTGCCCGTCCTCGGCTACGCCGACACCGACTACGGGCGCCGCCCGCACGCCGTCGTCGTCCAGGACCTGTTGCGCCACCGCGACTGGTACGCCACCGACGGCGCCTTCCTCGACCAGGTCGCCGCCGGGCCGGACCTGCTGCCCCACTACGGGCGGCTCGCCGTCGCCGCCCGTGCGGCGGGGGCCCGTACGCTCGTCCTGAACCACGGCGTCCACCCGCACCCCGGCTACGTACCGCTCGCCGATCTCCTCGTCACCTTCGAGGGCCCCTGGGACGCCTACCGGGACGCGGCCGCCGCGCCGCCGCCCTGGACCGCCGACCACCCCGCCCGGACGTTCTGCCACCTCGTGTACGCCGTACCGCCGGGCGCGCCCGCCGCCGAACTCGCCGCCGAGCGGCGGGCGGGGGTCCACTGCGCGGTCCCCGGCACCGGCGCGCACCCCTGGGGCACGCTCCCGTACGCCCTGGAGGCGGCCGGATGAAGCCTTGGACGGAGCGCCGGACGAAGCGTTTCACCACCGCCCTGGTCGCCGGCCTGCTGCTGCTCACGGCCGCCTGTGCCACGGAACCGGACGACGACGAGGGCCCCGGCCCCTGGCCCGACCAGGCGCCCGGCGAACGCTGGCAGCCCCGGCCGGGCACCGCCTGGCAGTGGCAACTGACCGGCAGGCTCGACCCGTCGGTGGACGTGCCCGTCTACGACATCGACGGCTTCAACACCACCAAGGAGGAGGTCGCCCGCCTCAAGAAGGACGGCCGCAAGACCATCTGCTACATCTCCGCCGGCGCCTACGAGGACTTCCGCCCCGACGCCGGGAAGTTCCCGAAGGCCCTGCTCGGCGAGGGCAACGGCTGGGAGGGTGAACGCTGGCTGGACATCCGGGCGACCGCCGAGCTGGAGCCGATCATGGCGCAGCGCTTCGACATGTGCCGCGACAAGGGCTTCGACGCGGTGGAACCCGACAACATGGACGCCTACCGCAACAGGTCCGGCTTCCCCGTCACCGCCGACGACCAGCTGAAGTTCAACCGGCTCATCGCCCGCCTCGCCCACGACCGGGGCCTGGCCGTCGGCCTCAAGAACGACCTCGACCAGATCCCCGAGCTCGTCGGCGACTTCGACTTCGCGGTCAACGAGCAGTGCGCCCAGTACCGCGAGTGCGAGCGGCTGACCCCCTTCATCGAGGCGGGCAAGGCCGTCTTCCACGCCGAGTACGAACTCCCGACGCGCCGCTTCTGCAAGGAATCGCGCGCCCTGAAGCTCAGCTCCCTGGAGAAGAAGCTCGAACTGGGAGCCTGGCGCAAGGCGTGCTGAAAAGGCCCCTACGCCGTTACAGGGGCAGGATCGCGTGCACCCGGAACCCGCCCCCGTAACGGGGCCCGGCGAAGCAGGAGCCGCCGAGCGCGCCCGTGCGTTCGCGCATGCCCAGCAGCCCGTGTCCGCCGCCCGCGTCCGTCGCGCCGGGCGAGGAGTCGGCGGAGCTGCCGCCGTCGTCCAGGACGGTCACCTCCACGGAGGCCCCCACCCGCACCACGCTGACCTCGGCCCGCGCGCCCGGCCCGGCGTGCTTGCTCACGTTGGTCAGCGCCTCCTGGATCACCCGGTACGCCGCCAGGTCCACGGCCGCCGGCAGCGGCTCCGCCGCCCGCTCCGCGCCCAGCTGCACGATCGCCTCCACCGGCAGCCCGGAGTGGCGGAACGTGTCGAGCAGTTCGTCGAGAACGCCGAGCCCGGGTGCGGGTTCCGTCGGCGCCTCCGGGTCGCCGGACTGGCGCAGCAGCCCGACGGTCGCCCGCAGCTCGTTCAGCGCCGAGCGGCTGGCGTCCCGTACGTGGGCCAGGGCCTCCTTCGCCTGGTCGGGCCGCTTGTCCATGACGTGCGCGGCCACTCCCGCCTGCACGTTGACCAGGGCGATGTGGTGGGCGACCACGTCGTGCAGGTCCCGGGCGATCCGCAGCCGTTCCTCGGCGACGCGCCGTCGGGCCTCCTCCTCACGGGTGCGCTCGGCGCGTTCGGCCCGTTCCCGTATGGCGTCGACGAAGGCCCGGCGGCTGCGTACGGCGTCGCCGGCGGCCGCGGCCATCCCGGTCCAGGCGAAGATGCCGAGGTTCTCCTGCGCGTACCAGGGCAGCGGCCCGGCCAGCATGGCCACCCCGGTCAGCCCGGCCATCGTGAGCAGGCCGACGCGCCAGGTCGTGGGCCGGTCGGTGCGCGAGGCCACCGTGTACAGGGCGATCACCGCGCACATCGCGACGGGCGCCCTCGGCTCCCCGGTGGTCAGCTCCAGCAGGGACAGCCCGCAGGTGACGGCGAGCACGGCGCGCGGCCGGCGGCGCCGGAAGACGAGGGTGGCCGCGCCGAGCAGCATCAGCAGCAGGGAGAAGGGCTCGGGGGTCCTGGTCCCGAAGGTGGGCCCGTGCGGTCCGTGCGGATCGGCGAAGGAGCCGACGACCATGGCGACGAGCGCCCCGAGCGCCAGCACGGCGTCGGTGGCCAGCGGGTGGAACCGCATCCACTCCCGGGTGGGGGCGAAGGGCCCGAGGTCTGTCGTCACCCGGATACGGTACGGGCTCCCCGCGCCCGCCCCGCGGGCCGACTACGCCTCGCCGGACCCCACGGGGCGTTCCGGAGGACACCGACGGGTCCAGCGCCGGGACGAACTCACGGGCGAGGGCGTCCTTCAGGGTCCGGAACAGGGGCCCCACTCACGGCGGGCGAACCGCCGCGGTGGGGCCGACGTCCATGCCGTCAACGAATCGTCTCCAGATGTTTGCGGTGCAGCCACTTCGGCAGGCCAGGTGCCTCCAGGAAGCCCTCGGCCCGGCCCGCCGCGATACCGATCCGCAGCAAGTCGGAACTCTTCTCGAAGAGCATGAACCGCGGCTCCCAGATCGGGCGGTACTTGGCGTTGGCCCGGTAGAGGGACTCGATCTGCCACCAGCGGGAGAAGAAGCTCAGCAGCGACCGCCACATGCGCAGCACCGGGCCGGCGCCGAGCTTCGACCCCCGCTCGAAGACGGAACGGAACATCGCGAAGTTCAGTGAGACCTGTGTGACGCCGATCTCCTTGGAGCGCTCCAGGAGTTCGATGACCATGAACTCCATGAGGCCGTTCTCCGAGTCCCGGTCACGGCGCATCAGGTCCAGCGAGAGCCCCTTGGGACCCCACGGCACGAACGACAGCACGGCCCGCAGGTCGCCGTTGCCGTCGGTGCACTCCAGCATCACGCACTGGCCGTCGGCCGGATCACCCAGTCGGCCCAGCGCCATCGAGAAGCCGCGTTCCGTCGCGCCGTCGCGCCAGTCGTCGGCCCTGCGCAGCAGGACCTCCATCTCCTGCGCCGGGATGTCGGCGTGCCGGCGGATGCGGACCGTGTACCCGGCCCGCTTGACGCGGTTGTACGCCTGGCGGACGGTGCGCATGGCCCGGCCCTCCAGGGTGAAGTCGGCGGTCTCCACGATGGCTTCGTCGCCGAGCTCCAGCGCGTCCAGTCCGTGGCGGGCGTAGATCTGCCCGGCCTCCTCGCTCGCGCCCATGACGGCGGGCACCCAGCCGTGCTCGCGGGCCTCGGCGAGCCAGGGCTCGATCGCGCCCGGCCAGGCCTCGGGGTCGCCGATGGGGTCGCCGGAGGCCAGCGAGACCCCGCCGACGACGCGGTAGGTGACGGCGGCCTTGCCGGTCGGGGACCAGATGACGGACTTCTCGCGGCGCAGGGCGAAGTAGCCCAGCGAGTCGCGCTCGCCCTGCTTGGCGAGCAGCGCCCGCAGCCGCTCCTCGTCCTCGGGGGTGATCGGGTCGACGGCGCGGCGCGAGCGGAACGCGGCGAACAGCACGGCGAGCAGGAGCAGCATCGACATCACGTTGATGAAGACGTCCACCCAGGCCGGCGTGGTGATCGCGTGGTAGGCCTTGTCGTCGGGCGCCAGGGTGATCAGCCGCATCACGCCGTAGCGCCAGCGCGCCAGGAACGTGGCGTCGGCCCGGTCGGCGTCGGTGTTGGTGGCGCCGACCAGCAGGGCCGCGATCAGGGAGGTGACGAGCAGGCCGACGGCGGCGACGGCGGTGGCCAGCTTGGGGTTGGAGCGGTCGCCCTTGGCGTAGAACTCGTGGCGGCCCACCAGCAGGGCGCCGACGAAGGCCGCCGTCAGGGCCAGGGAGACCCAGTTCTGGGCGTGGTCGCGGAACTCCGGGTAGCAGACGTTCATGTCTCCGCCGACGCACGGCGCGAACGCGGCCACCGAGAACGCCAGCAGCAGCATGCCGCTGACCACCAGGTTGAGGATCCACGCGGCCCGCTTGCGGCGGCCCATCGTCACGGCCAGCAGCAGCGAGAACAGCCCGGAGGCGAAGCCGGCCGTCAGCAGGTACGGGGTGTAGAAGTCGGCGGTGTTGTGCCGGCGCAGGTCCTGCCCCAGGGACAGCCACACCGCGCTGAGGAAGTTGACGAAGGTGACGGCCCGCAGGTACCAGACCGCGAAGGCGGCGCCGCGCCGCGATCGGGGTGTGCCCCTGCGGGTCTCGGGCTTCCCGGCGGATTCCCCGCCGGCTTCCTTCCTGCCGTTGGAAACCTTGCCGGAGGCCTGATCGAGGCTCCGGTCGGTGTCTGCGCTGGTCAAGCGGACCTCTCCCATGAAAAGCGATGTTATGGGGCGGCCGGCCGTCCGTAGGCAGTGCGAGCACTGCGGACCGGTCAGGCAGCCCGTAGTGCCCGGTGTGTCAGTCGTTCGGTTGTTCCACGGCCCGCTCCGGGAGTTCCGCCGCGAGTGCGGCGGCCGCCTGGACCAGGGGGAGCGCCAGCAGAGCCCCGGTTCCCTCTCCCACTGTGACGCCGTGGTCGAGCACGGGGTTGAGTGCCATCCGGTCCAGGGCCTTCGCCTGGCCCGGCTCGCCGCTGGTCTGGCCCGCCAGCCACCAGTCCGGGGCGCGGAACGCGGCCCGCTGGGCGACGAGTCCACAGGCCGCCGAAACGATCCCGTCGAGGATGACGGGGGTGCGGCGTACCGCGCACTGGAGCAGGAACCCGGTGATCGCGGCGACGTCCGCGCCGCCGACCGCCCCCAGCAGCGCCTGCTGGTCGCCCAGTACGGGGCGGGCCCGGCGCAGCGCGTCGCGGATCGCGGCGCACTTGCGCATCCACGCCAGGTCGTCGATCGGGACCCCGCCCCGGCCGGTGACCACGGAGGCGTCCGTACCGCACAGCGCCGCCACCAGGGTGGCCGCCACCGTGGTGCCGCCGACGCTGAGGTCGCCGAGGACCACCAGGTCCGTGCCGGAGTCGGCCTCCTCGTCGGCGATCCGGATGCCGAGCCGCAGCGCGTCCTCGACCTCCTGCGCGCTCAGCGCGTCCTCCACGTCGATCCGCCCGCTGCCGCGCCGTACGCGGTGGCGGACCACGTCCTCGGGAAGCAGCTGCGGATCGCAGTCCAGGCCCGCGTCCACGACCCGTACGCTCGCGCCGAGCCGGCCGGCCAGGATGGACACCGGGCTGACGCCGTCGAGCACGGCCCGTACCAGCGTGTGGGCGGTGCCGGCCGCGCGGACGGAGACGCCCTGGGCTGCGATCCCGTGGTCGGCGGCGAACAGGACGACGCGGGGCCGCTCGATCGGCTTCACCGGCACCCGGCCCTGGGCGGCGGCCAGCCATTCGGCCAGCTCGTCGAGCCGGCCCAGCGCGCCCGGCGGCACCGCCAGCCGCTCACGGCGATCCTCGGCGTCACGCCGGACGCCCCCGTCGGGGCGTTCGATCAGATCGGAGAACTCGTCGAGATTCAGCGTGGTCATTTGCCAGAGAGTACAGCCGGTGAGGCTCTCCCTCAGGGCCCGGCCGGACCGGGGTGCGACGCCGGCCGGGCTCCACCGGGACTCCCGTGGGACTTCGGTGCGACTCGGGTGTGACTCCCGTGTGACGCGGGGTCAGCGCGGGGGTTCCTTGAGGACGAGCGCCTGACCCGCGACCACCAACAGGACGTGCTCGCACTCGCCCGCCATCCGCGCGTTGAGCCGGCCCAGCTCGTCGCGGAAGCGCCGCCCCGCCGGCGTCGCCGGCACCACGCCCGAGCCGACCTCGTTGCTCACCAGCACCACCGTCCGCCGCGTCGCGCGGACGGCCGCCAACAGGCCCTCGGCCCGCGCGCGCAGCTTCTTCCGCCCGTCCGCCAACCACAGGGCCTCGTCCCAGGCGTCGGCCCGGTCCATCGCGTCGGTCAACCACAGCGCCAGGCAGTCGATCAGCAGCGGCGGGCCGTCCTGCTCCAGCAGCGGCACCAGTTCGCAGGTCTCCACCGTCCGCCAGCCGGCCGGCCGCCGGTCCCGGTGCAGTCCGATGCGCTGCGCCCACTCCGCGTCGCCCTCGCGGGTGCCGCTCGTGGCGACGTAGACCACCTCCGGGAAGGCCTCCAGACGCTGTTCCGCCTCGACGGACTTGCCCGAGCGGGCCCCGCCCAGCACCAGCGTGCGGCGCGGTACGTCGGGCAGCGCGCGGTACGCGCCCGCCACCACCGTCGTGCCGTCCGGGACCGCCCGCGCCCCGGCGGACGCGCACCGGCGCTCCACCTCCGACCCGGGCGGGGCGGTGTGGTCCAGGTGCACGGCGATCACGTCCGTGGTCGGGCCGACCGCTCCGCTCGCCCGCAGCCGGGCCAGGGCCTCGGGGCGACCCAGCACGTCCACGAGGACCACGTCGTACGGGCGCCGCGCCACCGTCCCGTTCGTCCCGGCCGGCGCGCCGCCCGGGGGCAGGTACAGCAGCCGGCTCCCGTCCGGGCCCGTGACCTCGTACCCGGTCCCGGGCGCGTCCATCGCCACCGCCCGCACCCGGTGCCCGCTGATCACCGCCAGCTCCCGCCCGTCCGGCACCCGCCCCGCCGCCGGCAGGCCGGGCGGCAACTCCACCGGCGGACCGTCGTGCGGGTGCGTCAGCAGCACCTGCCGTACGCCGCCCAGCGAATGACCCGCACGGGCCCCGGCCAGCACCGCGCCGGGGGTCAGGTCGAGCAGCAGCGCCCCGTCGACGAGCACCGAGGTCGCGGCGCGGGCCAGGGGGCCCACGGAGACGGCGCAGGCGGCGCAGGGACAGCCGGGGCGGGGCAGTCCTTCGGGGGTACCGGTACCGAGCAGGGTGAGTTCCACACGGAGATCTTCCCGCGTCCCCGGCACTGGTGCGCGCCCGGCTACTCTGCGGGCAGACTCAACGTGAGAAGCGGACGAGCAACGGAGGCGGACATGGCGTGGACGTGGCGGTTCGAGAAGGCCGACGGCACCGAGACGACCCCGGCGGTGGAACCGGAGGAGTTCACCACCCAGGGGGACGCGGAATCGTGGATCGGTGAGGTCTGGAAGGAGCTCCTCGACGGCGGCGCCGAGCAGGTCACCCTCTTCGAGGACGACTCGCAGATCTACGTGATGAGCCTGCGCGCGGCCGCGGAGGCCTGACACCCGTGCGGTGACCTTCGTCGAGGCCCGATCCCGGGCCTCGACGAAGACGGTCCAAGCCGGTCGAATTCGGTCTAACCCCGTACGCCGCACAGGTGCAGCAGCGCCGCCACCGAACGGTAGGGGTCGGTGCGGCCGGCGCGCTCCTCGGCGGCGAGCAGCCGCTCCAGTTCCACCTCCGGCGGCAGCGCCGCGCCGGCCTCCGTGCCGTCGGTGAAGACCCTTACGCCGTACCAGGCGTGCAGCGGGGCGCCGATCGCCGACAGGGTGGCCGTCAGGTCGGCCAGCCGGTCCGCCCGTACCTCCAGGCCGAGCCGGTTCGTGTAGTCGACCGTGTCGAAGGCGGCCAGCGCGCCCGTCCAGTCACCGGCGAGGCCGGGTCGCAGCGCGAGCGCGTCCCCGTTGCGCACCAGCAGGGACAGCAGGCCGCCCGGCGCGAGCATCCGGGCCAGCCCGGCGAGCATCGCGTCCGCCTCGGACACGTACATCAGGACGCCGTGGCAGAGCACCACGTCGAAGCTGCCCGGCCCGAAGTGCGCGCCCGTCTCGCGGCCGTCGCCCTCCAGCAGGCTGACCCGGTCGCGGATCCCGGCGGGCTCGGCGGCCAGCGCCGCGTGCGCCACCGCCAGCATGGCCGGGTCCTGCTCCAGGCCGGTGACCTTGTGCCCGGCACGGGCGAGCCGCAACGCCTGGGTGCCCTGGCCCATGCCGACGTCGAGGACCCGCAGCCGCTGCCCGACCGGGAAGCGGTGCGTGATCTGTTCCTCGACCTGCCGGCCCACGAGTTCCTGGCGGACGGCGTTGCGCAGTCCCCCCAGACCCTCCAGCCAGAGCCGGGCTCCCCCCGAGAAGCCCTCCGGCGACGCCCCGTCCGATCCGGGCGTCGCTCGGCTCAGGGTCGTTCCCCGCGCTTGACCTGCGGCTTGGGCAGACGCAGTCGGCGCATCTGGAGGGTGCGCATGAGACCGTACGCGACGGCGCCGCGGCGGGGCTCGTTCGGGAAGCGGGTGGTGAGCGCCTTGCGCAGGCGGAACACCAGCCCGATGGAGTCGACGACGATCAGGACGATCACGCCGAGCCAGAGCATCAGCGCGATGTTCTGGATCGAGGGGACCCGCACCATGCTGAGCACCAGGATGATCACCGCGAGCGGCAGGAACATCTCGGCGACGGAGAAGCGGGAGTCCACGAAGTCGCGGACGAACCGGCGCACCGGCCCCTTGTCGCGGGCGGGCAGGTAGCGCTCGTCACCGCTGGCCAGGGCCTCGCGCTGCTTGGCCATCTCTTCGCGGCGACGCTCACGGGCTCGCTTGGCGTCCTCCTTGCGGTTGCCGGTCGAGGCCACCACGGCCTTGCGCTGCGACTGGGCCACAGCACGCTTCGGCGTCGGGCGGCCCTTCGGGGCCTGCGGGTCACGGGGCTGCGAGAGGTCGGCGCTCACCTTGTCGGCGGCGGCGGCCTTCTCTTCCTTGGAGGAGCGGCTACCAAACACAACGGCAAGCCTACGTGGTCGCGGGCACGGGCCCCACCTCGGTGGGGAACGATCCGACAACGGCGGGCGTCTTACGGGGTACCCGACTCTCGGGGATCACCTACTCCTTACGCCTGACACGGCGCGGGTGTAGTCGTCCTGGAGGAGGAGCGCATCCGCACTCGAACAGTGCGGTAATGGAGACAGGGCCCGTACTGTGGGTTCTGTGGTGGTCCTCACGGGTGACCGAGGACCGCGACTGTTGGTGACCTGGAGCGAAGTCCGTCAGAAGGGGGCGCGCGAAGCCCATGAGCGGTGTCATGAAGCGTATGGGGATGATCTTCCGCGCGAAGGCGAACAAGGCCCTGGACCGGGCCGAGGACCCGCGCGAGACCCTCGACTACTCCTATCAGAAGCAGCTGGAGCTGCTGCAGAAGGTCCGCCGGGGCGTCGCCGACGTGGCGACCTCCCGCAAGCGCCTGGAACTCCAGCTGAACCAGCTCCAGGGCCAGTCCGCCAAGCTGGAGGACCAGGGCCGCAAGGCGCTCGCACTGGGCCGTGAGGACCTCGCCCGCGAGGCCCTCTCCCGCCGCGCCGCCCTCCAGCAGCAGGTCAGCGACCTGGAGGCGCAGCACCAGACCCTCCAGGGCGAGGAGGAGAAGCTCACCCTCGCCTCCCAGCGCCTGCAGGCCAAGGTGGACGCCTTCCGGACGAAGAAGGAGACCATCAAGGCCACCTACACCGCGGCCCAGGCGCAGACCCGCATCGCGGAGTCCTTCTCCGGCATCTCGGAGGAGATGAGCGACGTCGGCCTGGCCATCCAGCGGGCCGAGGACAAGACGGCCCAGCTCCAGGCCCGCGCCGGCGCGATCGACGAGCTGCTCGCCTCCGGCGCCCTGGACGACCAGAGCGGTCTGGGTTCCAAGGACGACATCCAGGCCGAGCTCGACCGGCTCTCCGGCGGCACCGACGTGGAGCTGGAGCTCCAGCGCATGAAGGCCGAGCTGGCCGGCGGCCCGTCCGCGCAGCAGCAGGCCATCGAGGGCGGCGCGCCGGGCACGGCCCAGACGTCCCAGACCCAGCACCGGTTCGACAAGCAGTAGGACGGGGCCCGTCATGATTGTCCGCATCATGGGGGAGGGCCAGGTGAAGGTGGCCGACGGCCACTTCGCCGAGCTCAACAAGCTGGACGACGAACTCCTCGAAGAGATGGAGAGCGGCGACGAGTCCGGTTTCCGGCGCACGCTCGGCGCGCTCCTGGACGCCGTGCGGCGGCTGGGCACACCGCTCCCGGACGACGCGCTGGAGCCGTCCGAGCTGATCCTCCCCGCCCCGGACGCGACGCTGGACGAGGTCCGGGAGCTCCTCGGCGACGACGGCCTGATCCCGGGCTGACACCGACCGCGAAGGGCCCGCACCCGAAGTCACCGGGGTGCGGGCCCTTCGCGGCTCACGACCGGTCGCGGTCCGGGTCGGGGGTGCCGACGGGGTCGGGGGTGCCGGCGATGAAGTTCTCGAACCGGCGGCGCGGTCGCGCCCAGCGCCGGTCGTGGTGGAAGGCCCGTAGCGCGGCCTTGGCGCGGGCGCGCGGCCGGTTCCCGTAGAACTTCCGCGCGTAGGGCGAATCGGGTCGGGCCAGGCGGAGCGCGCCGATCAGCGCCACGAAGGGGATGACCGTCCCGAACACCGCCGTGCGCGGTTTGCCCTTCCACAGGGCGACCAGGGCGAGGAAGAAGTTCGTCGCGGTGTTCATGACCACCAGACCGCGGCTGTGGCGTTCGTCCGTGGTGAGTTCGTTGACGCCGAAGGGCAGGAAGCCGCCCAGCACGAGCGCGACCACGGCCGCCGTCAGGACGACGACCTCCACGCTCTTGCGTCCCTGCTCGCTCCAGTAGACGTCGTCCAGGTGCAGGATCAGCGCGAACTCGTCCAGCACCAGCCCCGCGCCCAGCCCGAACAGCACCGCCGACAGCCCCGCCCCGAAGCTGTGGGCGCCGGTGCCGATCGCCCCGAAGCCTCCGATGATCACCAGCACGACGCCCGGCACCACGTGGTGGACGTGCAGCCCGCCCGGCGTGATGTTCTTGAACGGGCCCTTCCCGGCCCGGATGAGCCGCGTGATCACGCGCGTGACCAGGAACGACGTCACGAAGGACAGCAACGCCAACAGGAGCGGCAGCTTGCCCGGCTCGATGATGTTGCGATACCACCAGTGACCCACGACACCAGCTCCCGATTTGACATCTAATGCGCAATTTACCGCCCACCGTAAGCGGGTAGCGTTCGCGCCGATGACAGATTCGATCGATGATCCAGCGCCGGTGCCGCCCGCCGAACGGGCCTCCCTCCTCGACGGGATCCGCTTCGCGTTCGGCACGTTGACCGTGCTCCCCGCCCGGATCACCCGCTGGGACCGGCCCGCCGCCCGCACCGGCATGGCCTGCGCCCCCCTCGCCGGCCTCGCCGTCGGCCTGCTCGCCGCCCTCCCCGGCACGCTCCTGCTGCTCCTCGACGGCGGACCCCTGCTCGCGGCGGCCGTCACCGTCGCCGTCCCGGCGGCCCTGACGCGCGGGCTGCACCTGGACGGCCTCGCCGACACCGCCGACGGCCTGGGCAGCGCCAAACCCGCCGAAACCGCCCTGCGGATCATGAAGCAGTCCGACATCGGCCCCTTCGGCGTCGTGGCCCTGGTGATGCTGCTGCTGGTGCAGGTCGCCGCCCTGTCCGACGCCTACGCCGACAGCTGGGTGCGCGGCGGCCTCGCCGCCGTCACCGCCGCCGTCACCGCCCGCCTCGCCATGACCCTGGCCTCCCGAGAGGGCGTCCCGCCGGCCCGCCCCGAAGGCCTCGGCGCCGCCGTCGCCGGCGTGGTCCCGCGCGCCACGGCGGGCGCGTTGGCCGCCCTCACGACGGTGGCCGCCGCGGCGGCCGCTCTTCCGCTGGGCCTCCCGGCGGCCGCCCGCGCCGCCGCCGCGGTCCTGGCGGCCCTGTTCGTCGCGAACCTGCTGCTGCGCCGCTGCGTCCGCCGCTTCGAGGGGGTCACCGGGGACGTCTTCGGCGCCCTGGCCGAGGTCTCGGCGACCACCGTCCTGCTCGTCCTCGCCCTGGGCTGACGGTCACCCGCTCCTGCGGGACTCCTCCGTGTCGTGGAGGAACTCGGGAACCCGGGTGTTGAAGGTGCTCACGGGGATGCCGTGTCCGGCGCCGGGGACGACCTCGGTCCGGACGTTCGGGATCAGGCGACGCGCACGGGCCTCGGCGCGGAGGGAGTCCATCACGCGGTCGGCGCCGCCCAGCAGGACGAGGGCGGGCGCGGCGACCGAGCGCAACTCCTCATCGCTCATGCGCTGTGGCTGCGGCAGTCCGACCCTGAAGCCGCGTATCGCCTCCAGCGACAGCCGCAACTGTGCCTCGGCCTCCTCCGCGGGCGCGCCCGTCTCACCGATGAGACCGGCGAACCAACGGCGTTGGAGGCTCTCGGAGCCGCTCATGAAGGCGGCGACGGAGCCCAGTAGGAAGCCCGGCCTGAGCGGGGCCAGGGCCCGGGGCGGGTCGTACACCGTCACGGAGGCCACGCGCTCCGGCTTGCGCGCGGCGTGCCGCAGCGCGACGCCGCCACCGTACGAGTGCCCGATCAGGTGGACCTGCTCCAGGCCCAGCCCGGTGAGGGTCTCCTCCAGCCAGGCGGCCGTGTCGTCGGCGTCGCCGATCCGGCGGACCTGCGTGCTGTATCCCGGGTCGCCCACGCGGTCGACGGCCAGTACGCGGCGGCCCTGCCCGGCCAACGCGACGATGTGCGGAGCCCATTCGGCAGGCGTCGCGCTCTGCCCGTGCAGGAGCACCACCGGTGTCCGGTCACCCGCACCGTAGGTGTGGACCCGGGTCCTGCCGAAACCGGTGGGGACGTCCAGCTCCTCGCGCGGCTCGGGCCAGTACGCCATGGCCCGGTCGTAGGCGGCCAGGACGCGTGCCCGCGCAGCGTCGTCCGTGAAGCGGCCGATGTGTGCGGCCATCGTTGCCTTCCCCTGTCCGGAGGCCCGTACGACCCCCACGGAAACGATCTTCGCAATGGCCGGCCGGGGCACGGTCCACCGGGGGACCGGTTCGTCCACGCCCCTACTCTGGGCACATGACCGAGCCTGCCGACGCCCACGCCGTAAGCCCGATCCGAGTCCTGCTCGCCGACGACCAGGCGCTGCTGCGCTCCGCGTTCAAGGTGCTCGTCGACTCGGAGCCCGACATGCGGGTCATCGGCGAGGCCTCCGACGGAGCCCAGGCCTACGCCCTGGCCCGTGACCGGCGGGCCGACGTCGTCCTGATGGACATCCGCATGCCCGGCACCGACGGACTCGCCGCCACCCGCATGATCACCGCCGACCCGGAACTGTCCGCCGTCCGCGTCGTCATGCTGACGACCTTCGAGGTGGACGAGTACGTCGTCCAGGCGCTGCGCGCCGGCGCCTCGGGTTTCCTCGGCAAGGGTGCCGAGCCCGACGAACTGCTCAACGCCATCCGCGTCGCCGCCGCCGGCGAGGCCCTGCTCTCCCCGGCCGCGACCAAGGGGCTCATCGCCAGCTTCCTCGCCCAGGGCGGCCACGCCGACGCCCCCGTCACCGGCTCGGCGCACGCCGAACGGCTCGCCACGCTGACCGGACGCGAGCGCGAGGTGCTCGTCCACGTCGCCGCCGGACTCCCCAACGACGGCATCGCCGCCCGGCTGGAGGTCAGCCCGCTGACCGTCAAGACCCACGTCAACCGGGCCATGGCCAAGCTCGGCGCCCGCGACCGGGCGCAATTGGTGGTCATCGCGTACGAATCGGGACTGGTCCGGCCCCGCTCCGACTGAGCCCCCCCGGTCTCGGCGGCGCGCGGAGTACGGGGGACGTACTGCGGACGCGGTATGCCGCACATAAGGACGGCACCTGGGATCGACGCCGGGGCGTGGCGGCGTGGGCGAGGCTGAAGAGCCCTCGCGCGCGCCGCACCGCCCGGCATGAGCTCGCATACGCCACTGCAGAGAGATCCCACATCCATGTCCTGGCTGTCCCGCTTCAGCCTCGCCCAGAGAGCGCTGATCGGCCTCGTGTCGATCGTCGCGCTCCTCTTCGGTGCCATAGCCATTCCCCAGCTCAAGCAGCAGTTGCTGCCGTCCATCGAACTGCCGATGGTCTCCGTGCTCGCGCCGTACCAGGGCGCCTCGCCCGACGTGGTGGAGAAGCAGGTCGTCGAGCCGATCGAGGCCACCCTCAAGGGTGTCGACGGCATCACGGGCATCACCTCGACCGCGAGCGAGGGCAACGCCCTCATCCGGGCCACGTTCGACTACGGCGACAGCGGCACCAAGCAGCTCGTCGCGGACGTCCAGCAGGCCGTCAACCGGGCCCGCGCCAAGCTGCCCTCCGACGTCGACCCGCAGGTCGTGGCCGGTTCCACCGACGACATCCCGACCGTCGTCCTGGCCGTCACCGCCGACAAGGACCAGCAGGCCCTGGCCGACCAGCTGAACCGTTCCGTCGTCCCCGTCCTGGAGGACATCGACGGCGTCGGCCAGGTCAGCGTGGACGGCGTGCGCGACCTCCAGGTCACCATCACCCCGGACGACGCGAAGCTCGCCGCCGCCGGGCTCGACGCGATGAAGCTCGCCGAGGGCCTCAAGGCGGGCGGCGCGACCGTCCCCGCCGGTTCCTTCGACGAGGAGGGCAAGAACCGCACCGTCCGCGTCGGCTCCGGCTACACCTCCCTCGCCCAGCTGGAGGACCTGCGGCTGACCGCCGGCGCCGGCAGGCCCGCCGTCCGCCTCGGTGACGTGGCGGCCGTCAAGCAGGAGCCGGCCAAGGCCGACTCGATCACCCGCACCAACGGCAAGCCCAGCCTCGCCCTCGTCCTGACCATGGACAAGGACGGCAGCGCCGTCGCCATCTCCGACGCCGTCAAGGACAAGCTCCCCGAGCTGCGCTCCACCCTCGGCTCCGGCGCCGAGCTGACCGTCGTCAGCGACCAGGGCCCGGCCGTCGCCCGCTCCATCTCGGGCCTGACCACCGAGGGCCTGCTCGGTCTGGCCTTCGCGGTCATCGTGATCCTGGTGTTCCTCACCTCGATCCGCTCGACGCTGGTCACCGCGGTCTCCATCCCGCTGTCCGTGGTCCTCGCCCTGATCGTGCTGTGGACCCGGGACCTGTCGCTCAACATGCTGACGCTGGGCGCGCTCACCATCGCCATCGGCCGCGTCGTCGACGACTCGATCGTGGTCCTGGAGAACATCAAGCGCCACCTCGGCTACGGCGAGGAGCGCGAGGCCGCCATCATCACCGCGGTCAAGGAGGTGGCCGGCGCGGTCACCTCGTCCACCCTGACCACCGTCGCCGTCTTCCTGCCGATCGGCCTGGTCGGCGGCATGATCGGCGAGCTGTTCGGCTCCTTCTCGCTCACCGTCACCGCCGCCCTGCTGGCCTCGCTGCTGGTCTCCCTGACCGTCGTCCCCGTGCTGTCGTTCTGGTTCCTGCGCGCCCCCAAGGGCACGTCGGCGGACCCCGAGCGGGCGCGGCGCGAGGCGGAGGAGAAGGAGGCGCGCAGCCGCCTCCAGCGGTTCTACGTCCGGGTCCTCGGCTTCGCCACCCGGCGCCGCCTGACCAGTGTCGCCATCGCGATCGTCGTGCTGGTCGTCACCTTCGGGATGACCCCGCTGCTGAAGACGAACTTCTTCGACCAGGGCGACCAGGACGTCCTGACCGTCAAGCAGCAGCTGCCCGTCGGCACCTCGCTGGCCGCCTCCGACGAGGCCGCCCGCAAGGTGGAGAAGGTCCTCGACTCCGTCGAGGGCGTCAAGGACCACCAGGTCACCGTCGGCTCCTCCGGCTTCCTCGCGGCCTTCGGCGGCGGTACGGGCACCAACCAGGCCTCGTTCCAGGTCACCCTGGAGGACGCGAGCCAGTCCGACGCCGTCAAGCGGCGCATCCAGGACGCCCTGGGCCGCGTCGACGGCATCGGCGACACCTCCCTCTCGGCGGGCGGCGGCTTCGGCGGCCAGAACCTGAGCGTGGTCGTCAAGGCCGGTGACGCCGACATCCTGAACAAGGCCGCCGAGCAGGTACGCGCCGAGGTGGCCACCCTCAAGGACGTCACCGACGTCCAGAGCGACCTCGCCCAGTCGGTGCCCCGGATCTCCGTCACCGCCACCCCCAAGGCCGCCGAGGCGGGCCTGAACCAGGCCGCGCTGGGCGCCGTCGTCGCGCAGGCCGTGCGCGGCAACCCGGTGGGCAAGGCCGTACTGGAGAACACCGAGCGGGACATCCTCGTGCGCTCCGCCCACCCGGCCGGCACCCTGGCACAGCTCCAGGCGCTGCCGGTCGGACCGGTCAAGCTCGGTGACATCGCCGAGGTCAAGATCGTCCCCGGCCCGGTCGCCATGACCCGCATCGACGGCGCTCGCGCCGCCACCATCACCGCCAAGCCGGTCGGCGAGAACACCGGCGCCATCAGCTCCGCGCTCCAGACCAAGCTCAAGGCGCTGGACCTGCCCGAGGGCGCCACGGCCGCCATCGGCGGTGTCTCCGAGGACCAGGACGAGGCCTTCGGCTCGCTGGGGCTGGCCATGCTGGCGGCCATCGCGATCGTCTTCATGCTGTTGGTCGCGACGTTCCGCTCGCTGATCCAGCCGCTGATCCTGCTGGTCTCCATCCCCTTCGCCGCCACCGGCGCGCTGGGCCTGCTCCTCGTCACCGGCACCCCGCTGGGCGTCCCGGCGATGATCGGCATGTTGATGCTCATCGGCATCGTGGTGACCAACGCGATCGTCCTGATCGACCTGGTCAACCAGTACCGCGCCCAGGGCCTGGGCGTCGTCGAGGCGGTCATCGAGGGCGGCCGGCACCGCCTGCGCCCGATCCTGATGACGGCCCTGGCGACGATCTTCGCCCTGCTGCCGATGGCGCTCGGCGTCACCGGCGAGGGCGGGTTCATCTCGCAGCCCCTCGCCGTCGTGGTGATCGGCGGCCTGATCAGCTCCACCCTGCTGACGCTGCTCCTGGTGCCGACCCTCTACACGATGGTCGAACTGCGCAAGGAGCGCCGCCGCGCGAAGAAGACGGCCCGCCTGACGTTGGTCGCCCCGCCGACCACCGAAGAGGAGCCGGCCACGGTCTGACCGCGGGAAGAGAACGCCGAGGGCGCCCGGCACGTGCCGGGCGCCCTCGGGGGTCGTACGGGTGACCGCTACGGCAGCGCGAGCATGCGCTCCAGGGCGAGCTTCGCGAAGCTCTCGGTCTCCGGGTCGACCTGGATCTGGTTGACGAGGTTGCCCTCGGCCAGGGACTCCAGGGTCCACACCAGGTGGGGGAGGTCGATGCGGTTCATCGTCGAGCAGAAGCAGACCGTCTTGTCGAGGAAGACGACCTCCTTGTCCTCGGCCGCGAAACGATTCGCCAGCCGGCGGACGAGGTTCAGTTCGGTGCCGATGGCCCACTTCGAGCCGGCCGGAGCCGCCTCCAGCGCCTTGATGATGTACTCCGTCGAACCGACGTAGTCGGCGGCGGCCACGACCTCGTGCTTGCACTCGGGGTGGACCAGCACGTTCACGCCGGGTATGCGCGCCCGCACGTCGTTCACCGAGTCGACCGAGAACCGGCCGTGCACCGAGCAGTGCCCGCGCCACAGGATCATCTTGGCGTCCCGCAGCTGCTCGACGGTCAGGCCGCCGTTCGGCTTGTGCGGGTTGTAGATCACGCAGTCGTCCAGGGACATGCCCATGTCGCGGACGGCGGTGTTGCGGCCCAGGTGCTGGTCCGGGAGGAAGAGGACCTTCTCACCCTGCTCGAAGGCCCACTCCAGGGCCTTCTTCGCGTTGGACGACGTACAGATCGTGCCGCCGTGCTTGCCGGTGAAGGCCTTGATGTCGGCGGAGGAGTTCATGTACGAGACGGGCACCGTGATGTCGGTGATCCCCGCCTCGGCCAGCACGTCCCAGCACTCCGCGACCTGCTCGGCGGTGGCCATGTCGGCCATCGAGCAGCCGGCTGCCAGGTCGGGCAGGACGACCTTCTGGTCGTCGGAGGTCAGGATGTCCGCCGACTCGGCCATGAAGTGCACGCCGCAGAAGACGATGTACTCGGCCTCCGGCTTGGCGGCCGCGTCCTTGGCCAGCTTGAAGGAGTCACCGGTGACGTCGGCGAATTCGATGACCTCGTCACGCTGGTAGTGGTGCCCGAGGATGAAGACCTTGTCTCCGAGCTTCTCCTTGGCCGCGCGGGCGCGGGCCACCAGGTTCGGGTCGGACGGCGAGGGCAGGTCGCCGGGGCACTCCACCCCGCGCTCGCTCTTGGGGTCGGCCTCACGGCCGAGCAGCAGCAGGGCAAGGGGCGTCGGCTGGACGTCCAAAGGCTGGGCGGTGGTCACGACCGCACCCTTTCTGTTCCGCGACAAGGGAAATCCTGAAGGCTTCGCTTCGACTTCACTCACGACTTCTCGTCTATATGACGCTATCTATCATAACTGCTTCATGTCAGTTTGACGATGGCCATAGTGTCGATGTGACGCATTCGCCCCTCTCTTTCGGGACTCGCTCCACCGGCCCTCTTCGCGGGGTCCACCGCTCCGCCGGTGTGTGCGAGCATGAATGTCTGAAACAAGGAGTCGGACCCGGAATGAATCCGCGGGCCGGCTGGTTGCCACCGACGGCAAGAGTCCGACGTTTCCCCAGCCTCCGGCGGGGAGCCGCCCACTTCGGGAGTGAATGCAGATGTCCGTACAGGACGACAAGACCACTGTGAGCGACGGCATCCTCCTGTCCGACGCCGCCGCCGAGAAGGTCAGGACCCTGCTGGAGCAGGAAGGCCGCGATGACCTGGCGCTGCGCGTCGCCGTCCAGCCCGGCGGCTGCTCCGGCCTGCGCTACCAGCTCTTCTTCGACGAGCGCTCCCTCGACGGCGACGTCGTCAAGGACTTCGACGGCGTCAAGGTCGTCACGGACCGGATGAGCTCCCCGTACCTGCACGGCGCCTCGATCGACTTCGTCGACACCATCGAGAAGCAGGGCTTCACCATCGACAACCCGAACGCCACGGGTTCCTGCGCCTGCGGCGACTCCTTCAGCTAGGCGGCGTTCAGCCAGGCAGTATGACGAAGGCCTCGGTGCCGGTCGCTTCCGACCGGTACCGAGGCCTTCGTCATGTCCGGTACCGCTCCTACTGGTGGGGCAGCGGCTTGCCCGTGGTCGCGTCGACCACCTTCCGGTCGCCGAGGGGCTGCTGGAGGGTCACCGTCAGGGACATCTCCTGCGCGATGAGGATGCAGGCCTGACCCGGGTTGTTCGGCGTGTCCGTGATCTTCACCAGCACCGAGGCCGCCTCCTCGCGCGCCTCCAGGGCGTACGTGCTGCACACCCCGCCCCAGAAGTTGACCGTCAGCTTCCGGTCGGCCTCCTTGTACGAGAACCCGGGCACGGTACGCCCCGCCGGCGGCACCGGGGCGGTCGTCGCGCCGTCCTCGGCCCCGGCCGGCTGGGCCACCGTACGGGCCGGGGCGCCGCCCTTGCCCGCCACCTCGAACAGCCAGGCCGGCACGAGACCCCGCCCGCCGTCCACCGTCCCCGGGACCAGCCCGAGCACCGCCCCCGTGACCGTCTCCGTCCGCGGCGGCTTCATCGGCCGCGGCTCCGGGTTGCAGGGCAGCGTGTCCGTGGCCCCCGTCGGGGTGTCCGGGGTCAGCGGGACGGACGTGGCGCAGCCGCTGGGGCCCGGACCCGTACCGTCGCCGCCCTTGGCCGCCTCGTTGAGCCGGGCCAGCGCCTCGACGGCCCCGACCACCGGCTTCTCGGCCGCGCGCGCCGGGGCCTTCAGCTCCCCGCTGCCCGCCACGACCTGGCCGTCGGCGCCCACGCTGACCTTGCTCGACCAGCCCTGCGTGGGCAGCCCGCCCACCACGGGGTCGGCACTGACCACCCGGACCGCGCCCTGCGTCAGGCGGGCGTCGAGCTTCGCGTCGCCCTGACCGGCGGCCGCGAGCACCGGCGCGGCGGACGCCTTGGCCGCCTGCTCGGAGACCGGCGTACCGCCGGCGCCGTCGGCCTTGGGCAGGGTCGCCGGACCGCAGGTGTCCTTGCCGCGTACGCAGTCGTCCCCGGCGCCGGCCGCCTGGAAGCGGGTGAAGCTCCAGGTGCCGGGGGCCTTACGGGTCACCGTGAGCCGGGGCCCCGAACCGTCGGCGACCTCGCCGGCCGTCCAGGTCTCGCCGCTCAGCCGGGGCACCCCGGAGATGCCTAGGGCCTTCGCGAGCCGCGCCACCTCGTCGGAGGAGACCTCCCCGGACGCCACGAAGGCCGGCGCCCTGTCCGGGCCCTCGGGCAGCTTCACGTCGGCCCGGTACACCACCGGCCCGCCGGACGGATCCGGCTCGCCGGGTGCGATGCCGGGCCCCGAAGGGGTCCCCGCCGCGCGGGGCGCCGAGGCCGCGCTGTCACCCGTACGGCTTTCCGCGGGCGAGGCGTCGCCGTGGGCCGTCGACGCCCAGTAGGCGGTGCCGCCACCGGCCACCAGGACGGCGGCCACGATCGAGCCGATGGCCCAGGGCGGCCGCCGTCGTGTGGCGCGTGCTGTGTCGGGTTGTTCGCTGGTCACCGATTCGCTCCTTCGCGTATCCCGCCGTACGTGATGCGGGTGTGACGCGGCGGACCCGGAACCGGTTCCCCGGTCTCCTCAGTCGCCGTACGCGGCGGTGGAGGCGATCAGGCGGGCCGAGGCCGGCGGGACGCTGACGCCGTGGATCTGTGAGGGGGCCACCCGGGCCGGCCGGGGCTCGCGCGGGACCGGCCAGTGCGGGGCCATCCGGGCGCAGTCGCCCAGCAGGCGCGCGAAGCCGGGGCGGGCGTCGGCGGTGTACTCGGGGTACTCGGTGTGCCCGAAGCCATCGGTGGAGGTCATGGGGGCACGTTAGGCACGCCGTCACGGGCGAAGGAAGTCCTACTACGGGGTAGTTTCGTACGGTCGGCCGCGGGCCCCGTGACCGGGTAGCTTTGACTGTCCCTCCGCCGTCCTCCGCAGGAGCATCCACGCCGTGCGCATCGCAGTCACCGGCTCCATCGCCACCGACCACCTCATGACCTTCCCGGGCCGCTTCGCCGACCAGTTCGTCGCCGATCAGCTCCACACGGTCTCCCTGTCCTTCCTCGTCGACAACCTCGACGTCCGGCGGGGCGGTGTCGGCCCGAACATCTGCTTCGGCATGGGGCAGCTCGGCAGCCGCCCGATCCTGGTCGGCGCGGCCGGCTCGGACTTCGACGAGTACCGCGCCTGGCTCGACCGGCACGGCGTCGACACCGAATCCGTGCGGATCTCCGAGGTCCTGCACACCGCGCGCTTCGTCTGCACGACGGACGCCGACCACAACCAGATCGGCTCCTTCTACACGGGCGCGATGAGCGAGGCCCGGCAGATCGAGCTGAAGGCCGTCGCCGACCGGGTGGGCGGGCTGGACCTCGTCCTCATCGGCGCCGACGACCCCGAGGCGATGCTCCGCCACACGGAGGAGTGCCGTACGCGCGGCATCCCGTTCGCGGCGGACTTCTCGCAGCAGATCGCCCGGATGGACGGCGAGAACATCCGCACCCTGATGGAGGGGGCGACGTACCTCTTCTCGAACGAGTACGAGAAGGGCCTCATCGAGTCGAAGTCCGGCTGGACCGACGAGGAGATCCTGAGCAAGGTCGGCACCCGGGTCACCACGCTGGGCTCGCAGGGCGTGCGGATCGAGCGGGTCGGGCACGAGCCGATCCTGGTCGGGTGCCCCGAGGAGACCGCGAAGGTCGACCCGACGGGCGTCGGCGACGCGTTCCGCGCGGGCTTCCTGACCGGGCTCGGCTGGGGGGTCGACCTGGAGCGGGCCGCGCAGGTCGGCTGCATGCTGGCGACGCTCGTCATCGAGACGCTGGGCACCCAGGAATACACCCTGGCGCGCGCGCACTTCATGGACCGCTTCACGAAGGCCTACGGCGACGAGGCCGCAACGGAAGTCCGCTCCCACCTCCCGTCCTGACCCGCTCCTTTTGACGGACTCCGTCCGTCGACCGGGCGGGGTCCGGGGCCGTGGCTGAGGTCCGTCGTCGGGTTTGCCGCTGCGCGGGGCCGTCCCCTACCCGCCCTTCCTCCATCCCCCAGACTCCGTCCGGGGGGACCCCCAGCCGGGGCTCCGCCCCAGACCCCGCGCCTCAAACGCCGGCGGGGCTGGGGGGTGCCGGCCCGGCTGGAGGGGTGCCGGCGGGGCTGGATCTGTCGGGCGGAAATTCAGCCTCGCCGGCGTTTGAGGCGCGGGGGTTCGGGGGCGGAGCCCCCGTAGGGGGCCGGGGCGGAGTCCCGGCTGGCGGCCCCGGACGGAGTCCGGGGGATGGAGAGAGGGCGGGGCGGGGAGACAGCCCCGCGCAGCGGCGCCCGTGCCGCCCGGCCAGGGCTACCGCAGGCGGCGGACCGTGTAGGCCGCGCCGCCTGGGGCTGGGGATTCGCCCAGGTAGGCGTGGCCGCGGATCGTGCACCAGGCGGGGATGTCCAGGCGGGCCACCTCGTCGTCCGAGAGGACGGTCACCGTGCCGCCGACCGACACCCGACCGATCGCCCGCGCCAGCTCGATCACCGGCTGCGGGCACCGCAACCCGAGCGCGTCCACCTCCAGGGACTCCGCCACCGGCGCCACCGACGGCGGCTCCCCCACCCCGAGCTTCTCCCGCACCCCCGCCACCGCCCCCGGCAGCACCTCCAGGAAGCCGTTGACCTCGTCGGCGGAGGTACCGATCGGCAGGGACACCCGTACGTTCCCCTCCGACAGCACCCCCATCGCCCGCAACACGTGACTCGGGGTCAGCGTCGAGCTCGTGCAGGAGGAGCCGGAGGAGACGGAGTACCCGGCCTGGTCCAGCTCGTGCAGCAGCGTCTCCCCGTCGACGTACAGGCAGGAGAACGTGACCAGGTGCGGCAGCCGCCGGTCCGGGTCGCCGACGACCTCGACGTCCGGCACCAGCCGGGCGACCCGCCGCCGGATCCGGTCCACGAGCACCCGCAGCCGCGCCGCCTCCGTGTCCGCCTCCGCCCGCACCGCCCGCAGCGACGCCGCCGCCGCGACGATCGCCGGCAGGTTGACGAAGCCGGGGGAGCGGCCCGACTCCCGTTCGTCGACCGGGCCTTGGGGCGCGAAGCGCACCCCCTTGCGGACCGCGAGCAGCCCCACCCCCGCCGGCCCGCCCCACTTGTGCGCGCTGCCGGCCAGCACCGACCAGCCGCCCTCCACCCGCCCCCAGCCCAGCGATTGCGCCGCGTCCACCAACAGCGGAACGCCCGCCTCCGCGCAGACGCCGGCGACCTCCGCCACCGGCTGGACCGTGCCCACCTCGTGGTTGGCCGACTGGAGGCAGGCCAGCGCGGTGCCCTCGCCGAGCGCGGCCGCGTACCCGTCGGGCGTCACCGCGCCGAACCGGTCGACCGGAACCTCCGTCACCGTCCCACCGGCCGCCGCGTGCACCTCCGCCGCGTGCAGGACAGAACTGTGTTCGACCGCCGAGACGACCAGGTGCCCGCCGACGCGGCGCCGCCCGGCGAGGACCCCGGCGATCCCCGAGTGAACCGCGTGCGTCCCCGAAGGAGTGAACGCGAGCTCGTCGGGGCGACAGCCCACCGCCTCGGCCGCCGCCTCCCGCGCCGCGTCCAGCAACAGCCGCGCCCGCCGCCCCTCCCGGTACAGCCGGGCCGGGTCCGCCCAGCCCTCGTCCAGTGCGGCCTGCAACGCCTGCCGGGCGACGGGGTGCAGCGGGGCGGCGGACGCGGTGTCGAAGTAGGGCATCCGGCCACGCTAACCCGGCCGCCCGCCGGGCGGGGTCAGGGGCCGTCAGATGTCCGGCGGAGCCCACCGTTCAGGGCCGTATGGACCGTCCCCCGTACGGCGGATCCATCCCTTCGGGGGCAGTAGCGGCGCGTTGGGCACCCTCCCCGCGCGACCCCAAATAGCGTCCAGTAGGGTTTGGTCCGCATAAACATCCAAACCCCTGCCTGCGTCAGGGCCGGCGACCGACCCGAACACGGCCGCGGCCGGCCGCGCGGGCCGAGACTCTCGGGAAGGCGCTACGTGAGTCCCTACGGCTCCGACCGCTCGCCGCGGCGCCCGATGCGGCGGAAGCTGCTGCAGGCGCTGACTGCGGGCGTGGTCCTGGCGACCGCCACTGGTTGCTCGTACACCTGGAAAGACTTCCCCCGCCTCGGAATGCCCACCCCGGTCACGGAGGAGGCGCCTCGCATCCTCTCCCTGTGGCAGGGATCCTGGGCGGCCGCTCTTATCACGGGCATCCTGGTGTGGGGCCTGATCATGTGGAGCGTCATCTTCCACCGGCGCAGCCGGACGAAGATCGAGGTCCCCGCGCAGACCCGGTACAACATGCCCATCGAGGCGCTGTACACCGTGGTCCCGCTCATCATCGTCTCGGTGCTCTTCTACTTCACCGCGCGTGACGAGTCGAAGCTGCTCGCCCTCTCCGCCAAGCCGACACACACGATCAACGTGATCGGCTTCCAGTGGAGCTGGGGCTTCAACTACGTCGAGAACGTCGACGGTGACGCCGCGACGCCGAAGGCGGGCGAGGTTCCGAAGGAACTCGCCTCCCTGCCGGACCGCTACACCAAGGCCTTCCCCGCGGGCGCCGAGGGCGTCTACGAGAAGGGCGTTCCCGGCGACCGGAACCCGGACACGAACAACCCGGGGCCGACCCTCTACCTGCCCAAGGGCGAGAAGGTCCGCTTCATCCTGTCGTCGAACGACGTCATCCACTCCTTCTGGGTGGTGCCCTTCCTGTTCAAGCAGGACGTCATCCCCGGTCACACCAATGTCTTCGAGGTCACCCCGACCCAGGAAGGCACCTTCATGGGCAAGTGTGCCGAGCTCTGTGGTGTCGACCACTCCCGCATGCTGTTCAACGTGAAGGTCGTCTCTCCGGAGAGGTACCGGGCGCACCTGAAGGAGCTGGCGGAGAAGGGGCAGACCGGCTTCCTGCCGGCCGGCATCAAGCAGACTGACCCGGCCCGGAATGCGGAGACGAACAAACTGTGAGCATCCTCAACGAATCCCAGGGTGCCGCCGCCGACTCGTACGAGAACGAGCTGCCGGTACGGCGCAAGCAGCCGGGCAACGTGGTCGTGAAGTGGCTCACCACCACCGACCACAAGACCATCGGCACGATGTACCTGGTCACCTCGTTCGTGTTCTTCCTGATCGGCGGTCTCCTGGCGCTCTTCATGCGCGCCGAGCTGGCCCGGCCGGGCACGCAGATCATGTCGAACGAGCAGTTCAACCAGGCCTTCACCATGCATGGCACGATCATGCTGCTGATGTTCGCCACCCCGCTCTTCGCGGGCTTCGCCAACTGGATCATGCCGCTGCAGATCGGCGCGCCCGACGTGGCGTTCCCGCGGCTCAACATGTTCGCGTACTGGCTGTACCTCTTCGGCTCGACCATCGCGGTGGCCGGCTTCCTGACGCCGAACGGCGCCGCCGACTTCGGTTGGTTCGCCTACTCCCCGCTCTCGGACGCCGTCCGCTCGCCGGGCATCGGCGCCGACATGTGGATCATGGGTCTGGCCTTCTCCGGCTTCGGCACGATCCTCGGTTCGGTCAACTTCATCACCACGATCATCTGCATGCGCGCCCCCGGCATGACGATGTTCCGCATGCCGATCTTCACCTGGAACGTCCTGCTGACCGGTGTCCTGGTCCTGCTGGCCTTCCCGGTGCTGGCCGCCGCGCTCTTCGCGCTGGAGGCCGACCGTAAGTTCGGTTCGCACATCTTCGACGCGGCCAATGGCGGCGCCCTGCTGTGGCAACACCTCTTCTGGTTCTTCGGACACCCAGAGGTGTACATCATCGCGCTGCCGTTCTTCGGAATCGTCTCCGAGATCATCCCGGTCTTCTCGCGCAAGCCGATGTTCGGTTACATCGGTCTGATCGCCGCGACGATCGCGATCGCCGGTCTCTCGGTGACGGTGTGGGCCCACCACATGTACGTCACCGGTGGTGTGTTGCTGCCGTTCTTCTCCTTCATGACCTTCCTGATCGCGGTACCGACCGGTGTGAAGTTCTTCAACTGGATCGGCACCATGTGGAAGGGCTCGTTGTCCTTCGAGACCCCGATGCTCTGGACGATCGGCTTCCTGGTCACCTTCACCTTCGGTGGTCTGACCGGCGTCATCCTGGCCTCGCCCCCGATGGACTTCCACGTCTCCGACTCGTACTTCGTCGTCGCGCACTTCCACTACGTCGTCTTCGGCACCGTGGTCTTCGCGATGTTCGCCGGCTTCCACTTCTGGTGGCCGAAGTTCACGGGCAAGATGCTGGACGAGCGCCTCGGCAAGATCACCTTCTGGACGCTGTTCATCGGCTTCCACGGCACCTTCCTGGTCCAGCACTGGCTGGGTGCCGAGGGCATGCCGCGTCGTTACGCCGACTACCTGGCCGCCGACGGCTTCACCGCGCTGAACACGATCTCCACGATCAGCTCGTTCCTGCTGGGCATGTCGATGCTGCCGTTCATGTACAACGTCTGGAAGACGGCGAAGTACGGCAAGAAGATCGAGGTCGACGACCCGTGGGGCTACGGCCGTTCGCTGGAGTGGGCGACCTCCTGCCCGCCGCCGCGGCACAACTTCCTCACGCTGCCGCGCATCCGCAGTGAATCGCCGGCGTTCGACCTGCACCACCCCGAGATCGCGGCCCTCGACCACCTGGAGGACCACGCGGCCGGCGGCACCATGGCGCTGACCGGTGACAAGGAGGCCGGCAAGTGAAGATCCAGGGCAAGATGTTCCTCTGGCTCTCCGTCTTCATCCTGATCATGACCGTCGTGTACGGCGTGTGGTCGAAGGAGCCCGTCGGAACCACCGCGCTCGCGCTGGCCTTCGGCCTGAGCGCCATGATCGGCTACTACCTGGCCTTCACGGCCAAGCGCGTGGACGAGATGGCCCAGGACAACCTGGAGGCCGACGTCGCCGACGAGGCGGGCGAGCTGGGGTTCTTCTCCCCGCACAGCTGGCAGCCGCTCTCGCTGGCGATCGGTGGCGCGCTCGCGTTCATGGGTGTCGTCTTCGGCTGGTGGCTCATGTACTTCTCGGCCCCGATCATCCTGATCGGCCTGTGGGGCTGGGTGTACGAGTACTACCGCGGTGAGAACCAGAACCAGTAAGAGCGGTACGCGACGGCAGCCGCCGTGAATCGTCGAGGGGCCCGGACACCTTTTCGGAGGAGTCCGGGCCCCTCGTTTGCAGTCACCCCGCGCGCCGTAAATGTCATATCTTCATAGCGTTGGCTCCATGAAGCACTCACCGCGTCTTTGGACGGTCATCGGCTGTTCCCTGCTGGTCGCGTCCCTTGGTGCCGGCGCCACCGCCTGCGGGTCCGACGACAACCCGCTGTCCGCCCGTCCGTACGACGCGGGCGACCAGATCACCTTCAACCGGGCCTCTGCGGGCAGGGCCGTGGACCCCGACAAGCCGATCGAAGTCACCGCCAAGGCCCCCGGGGCCCGACTGACCGACGTGACCGTCGTGGACACTCACGGGCGGCGTCTGGCGGGTGAACTCTCCGCGAAGGGCGACCGCTGGCACAGCACCGCCCCCATGGCCGCGGGCGTCCACTACACCGTCACCGTCGGCACCGAGGACGAACACGGCGCGTCAGGCCGCCGCACCCTGTCCTTCGACACCACCCCGGCGAAGAAGGTCCTCCAGGTCGAGTTCGGCCCGGACGAGGGCACGTACGGCGTCGGACAGCCTTTCACGGCCGAACTCAGCGAGCCCATCAAGGACAAGGCCCAACGGGCCCTCGTCGAGCGCGGCCTCGTCGTCGACGCGCCCAGCGGCGTCGAGGGCGCCTGGCACTGGGTGGACGACAAGAACCTGCACTACCGCCCGAAGGACTACTGGCCGGCGCACACCACCGTCTCCGTACGGAGCAACCTGGAAGGCATCAGGATCGGCGACGAGTTGCACGGAACCGCCTCGAAGCCCGTGAAACTGGAGATCGGCGACCGGGTGGAGGTCACCACCGACGCCGCCTCGCACTACCTCACGTTCGAGCGCAACGGCGAAGTGATCAACACCATTCCGGTGACCACCGGCAAGCCCGGCTTCTCCACCCGCAACGGCGTCAAGGTGGTGCTCGGCAAGCAGTACTTCGTCCGGATGCGTGGCGACACCGTCGGCATCGGCGGCAGCGAGTACTACAACCTGCCCGTCTACTACGCCACACGGGTGACATGGAGCGGTGAATACGTCCACGCCGCGCCGTGGTCCGTCGGCTCCCACGGCTACGCGAACGTCAGCCACGGGTGCACCGGCATGAGCACCGGCAACGCCGCCTGGTTCTACGAGAACATCACCGAGGGCGACATCGTCAGGGTGATCAACAGCATCGGCGAGGACATGGACACCTTCGGCAACGGCTACGGCGACTGGAACATGGACTGGAAGGACTGGCGTGAGGGCAGCGCCCTCCTGAAGGGCACCCAGGAAGGCCGCAGCCCCCTCGACCAGGCCCGCCTGCGGCCCACGGTCTAGGTCGACTTCGCCTCGGGGCCGCCGTTGTCGGCGGCCCTTCGGCTCACCCGACCGTGCCGTCAACGTCAACCGTGGGGCCCTGCAGGGGCCCTACGGGGGAGCGATGGGTCAAGCGGTGGGTCAGGCGGCGTTCGAGGAGAGCCGGGCGCGCAGGAGGCCCGCCAGGACCTCGGGGAAGTCGACCGGATCCACCGGAAGGGTCACCGCCGCGTCCGCGCGGCTCCAGGTGGCCAACCAGGCGTCCTGGGGGCGCCCCATCAGGAGCAGCACCGGGGGACAACGGAAGATCTCGTCCTTGATCTGCCGGCACACGCCCATGCCCCCGGCCGGGACCGCCTCGCCGTCCAACACACACACGTCGACGCCGCCGGCGTCGAGCTCCTTGAGAACCGCCGGAAGCGTGGCGCACTCCAGGAACTCCACCGGCGGCAGGTCCGCCGCCGGCCTGCGCCCGGCCGCCAGCCGCACCTGCTCCCGGGTGCCCGCGTCGTCGCTGTAGACCAGAACCCGCGCAGTCGCCCGCATTTCGTTCCTCCACGTGTCCGTGAATCACGCTGATGATGCGCGGGATGCTACTCCGTCCGACCCGCTGTCAACATCGGTTCGGACAGCCTCCCGATCACTCGTCTGATGGGCCGTTCGGGCCTTGCACACGCCCCTGACACTCCGAACGGCACCCCCCGGGGTGAGGGCGGGATAAGCGACCGACATAATGTCGGTCGTGGCGACAGCAACGACAGTAGATACCGGGCACGCGCACCCGACGGTCAATCGGCCGAACCTCGTCAGCGTCGGAACCATCATCTGGTTGAGTTCCGAGCTGATGTTCTTCGCGGCCCTCTTCGCGATGTACTTCACCCTGCGATCCGTGACGGGCGCCGAGTACTGGACAGAGCAGGCCTCGGCCTTGAATCTGCCCTTCTCGGCGACGAACACCACGATCCTGGTGCTTTCCTCGCTCACCTGCCAGCTCGGCGTGTTCGCCGCCGAGCGCGGTGACGTGAAGAAGCTCCGGACGTGGTTCATCATCACGTTCGTCATGGGTGCGATCTTCATTGGCGGCCAGGTGTTCGAGTACACCGAGCTGGTCAAGCACGAGGGCATGTCGCTCTCGTCCGGACCGTACGGCTCGGTCTTCTACCTGACCACCGGCTTCCACGGTCTGCACGTGACGGGCGGTCTCATCGCCTTCCTGCTGGTCCTCGGCCGGACGTACGCGGCCAAGAGGTTCACCCACGAACAGGCCACGTCGGCCATCGTCGTGTCCTACTACTGGCACTTCGTCGATGTCGTCTGGATCGGCCTCTTCGCGACGATCTACCTGATCAAGTAGCGAACACGTCGCCGGGTCCGAGCCCGGCACTCCATCCAGAAACACCGACGCAGAAGATCCTGACACCGGGGTAATCCGTGAAAAAGCTCTCCGCACGACGACGCCATCCGCTGGCGGCGGTCGTCGTTCTACTCTTCGCGCTGGCGGTCACTGGGGGGCTGTACGCCGCCTTCGCGCCCGCGAGCAAGGCGCAGGCCGATGTAACCGCCCAGTCCCTCGCCATCGAGGAGGGCAAGAAGCTCTACGCCGTGGGCTGCGCAAGCTGCCACGGAACCGGCGGTCAGGGATCCTCTGACGGCCCCAGCCTGGTCGGCGTCGGCTCCGCGGCGGTCGACTTCCAGGTGAGCACGGGCCGCATGCCCGCCCAGCAGCCCGGCGCGCAGGTGCCGAAGAAGCCGGTCGTCTACGACCAGGCGCAGATCGACCAGCTCGCGGCGTACATCGCGTCGCTCGGCGCCGGCCCGATCACGCCGACCGAGAAGCAGTACGACCCCGCGGGTGCCGACATCGCCGCTGGTGGTGAGCTGTTCCGCAACAACTGCGCGCAGTGCCACAACTTCACCGGCGAGGGTGGCGCGCTGACGAACGGCAAGTACGCCCCCAACCTTGAGGGCGTCTCGCCGAAGCACATCTACGAGGCCATGCTCACCGGCCCGCAGAACATGCCCTCCTTCCCGGACAGCACGATGCCGGAGAAGCAGAAGAAGGACATCATCGCGTACCTCGAGAACGTCAACGGCGAGAAGTCCACCAGCCCCGGTGGCCTCAAGCTCGGCGGCCTCGGTCCCGTCTCCGAGGGTCTGTTCGGCTGGATCTTCGGTCTGGGTGCGCTGATCGCTGTTGCCGTCTGGGTCGCGGCCCACACCGCTAAGGCCAAGAAGTCATGAGTAGCCAAGACATTCCCGAAGACAAGCACCTGCCGAGCGAGCAGGGCGACGCGCACCACGGTGGCGTAGCGGTCGCGGACGACCCGTTCGCCGACCCCGGCCTCCCGGTTCACAAGCCGCGTATCCAGGACATCGACGAGCGGGCCGCCAAGCGGTCCGAGCGTACGGTCGCGATGCTGTTCACGCTGTCGATGCTGGCCACGGTCGGCTTCATCGCGGCGTTCGTGACCCTGCCCGTCGACAAGATCGTCTACATCTTCCCGCTCGGGAAGGTGAGCGCCCTGAACTTCGCCCTGGGTCTGACCCTGGGCGCGGCTCTGTTCTGCATCGGCGCGGGCGCGGTCCACTGGGCCCGCACCCTGATGTCCGACGTGGAGGTCGCAGACGACCGGCACGAGATCGCCGCTTCGCCGGAGGTCAAGGCGCAGGTCATGCAGGACTTCGCCGATGGTGCGAACGAGTCCGGCATCGCCCGCCGCCCCCTGATCAAGAACACGATGATCGGCGCGCTGGCCATGCTGCCGCTGTCGGCCCTCGTGATCATGCGCGACCTCGGCCCCCTGCCCGAGGACAAGCTCCGCAAGACCCTGTGGTCCAAGGGCAAGCTGCTCATCAACCAGAACACGATGGAGCCGCTGCGTCCCGAGGACGTCCTGGTCGGTTCGCTGACCTTCGCCATGCCGGAAGGCCTGGAGGAGGAACAGCACGACTTCCAGGTGCAGATCGCCAAGGCCGCCCTGATGATCGTCCGTATCCAGCCGGAGGACATCAAGGACAAGAAGGAACTGGAGTGGTCCCACGACGGCATCGTGGCCTTCTCCAAGATCTGCACCCACGTCGGCTGCCCGATCAGCCTGTACGAGCAGCAGACGCACCACGTGCTCTGCCCGTGCCACCAGTCCACCTTCGACCTCTCCGACGGCGCCCGTGTCATCTTCGGCCCGGCCGGTCACGCGCTTCCGCAGCTGCGGATCGGCGTGAATGACGAAGGCTTCCTCGAGGCGCACGGCGACTTCGAAGAGCCCGTCGGTCCTGCATTCTGGGAGCGCGGATGAGCACCAGCGACAACAACAAGCGCAAAGCGCCGGCCGGCGAGCGCGTAGCGGACTGGGCGGACGGCCGCCTGGGCATCTACAGCCTCGCCAAGGCGAACATGCGCAAGATCTTCCCGGACCACTGGTCCTTCATGCTGGGTGAGATCTGCCTCTACGCCTTCATCATCATCATCCTCACGGGTGTGTACCTGACGCTGTTCTTCCACCCGAGCATGAACGAGGTGGAGTACCACGGCTCGTACGTGCCGATGCAGGGCGTCATGATGTCCGAGGCCTTCGCCTCGACCCTGGACATCAGCTTCGACGTCCGCGGTGGTCTGCTCATCCGACAGATCCACCACTGGGCGGCGCTGATCTTCGTCGCGGCGATGGTCGTGCACATGATGCGCGTCTTCTTCACCGGCGCGTTCCGCAAGCCGCGTGAGGTCAACTGGATCTTCGGCTTCCTGCTGCTGGTCCTCGGCATGTTCACCGGTTTCACCGGTTACTCGCTGCCGGACGACCTGCTCTCGGGTACCGGTGTCCGCTTCATGCAGGGCGCCATCCTCTCCGTCCCGATCGTCGGCACCTACCTGTCGATGTTCCTGTTCGGCGGCGAGTTCCCGGGCGGCGACTTCGTCGCTCGCTTCTACTCGGTCCACATCCTGCTGCTGCCCGGCATCATGATGGGTCTGCTGGTCGCGCACCTGATCCTGGTCGTGTTCCACAAGCACACCCAGTACGCCGGCCCCGGCAAGACCGAGAAGAACGTCGTCGGCATGCCGCTGCTGCCGGTCTACATGGCCAAGGCCGGAGGCTTCTTCTTCCTGGTCTTCGGTGTCATCGCGGCGATCGCGGCGATCGCCTCGATCAACCCGATCTGGGCGCTCGGCCCGTACCGCCCGGACCACGTGTCCACCGGCGCACAGCCCGACTGGTACATGGGTATGCCGGAAGGCCTCATCCGAGCCATGCCGGGCTGGGAGATCAACCTGTGGGGCCACACGCTCGTCCTGGGCGTGTTCATCCCGCTGGTGCTCTTCCCGCTGGTCCTGGGCGCCATCGCCGTCTGGCCGTTCATCGAGTCCTGGGTCACCGGCGACAAGCGCGAGCACCACATCCTGGACCGCCCGCGCAACGTCCCGACCCGTACGGCCTTCGGTGTCGCCTGGATCGCGGAGTACATCGTGCTCCTCATCGGCGGCGGCAACGACATGTTCGCCCAGTACTTCCACCTGTCGATCAACGCGATCACGTGGTTCGTCCGGATCGGCTTCTTCGTCGTCCCGGTCCTGGCGTTCATCGTCACCAAGCGGATCTGCCTCGGCCTCCAGCGCCGGGACAACGACAAGGTGCTGCACGGTCGCGAGACCGGCATCATCAAGCGTCTGCCGCACGGTGAGTTCGTCGAGGTCCACGAGCCGCTCTCGCAGGCCAAGCTGCACACGCTCACCTCGCACGAGCAGTACGAGCCGATCGAGATCGGCCCGACGGTCGACGAGAACGGCGTCGAGCGCAAGGTGACGTCCGGCGAGAAGCTGCGGGCGAAGCTCAGCAAGGGCATGTTCGCGGAGGGCAACCAGATTCCGAAGCCCACCGTGGAGGAGTACAAGGAGATCCAGAGCGGCCACGGCCACCACTGATCTCCGGCACGACCGCTTGAGGGATTGATTCCGGTCGATCCTGGTGTCGCCACGGCGAGAGCCCCGTCCAGTGTCTGGACGGGGCTCTTTGCCGCCCAGGGCACTGGATAGGCTGAGATCGTTCCCATACGACGTGGACCCCGACATCGGGCGGCCGACCAACAGCAGGAGCGGACCATGAACGTTGCGACCCCGGCAGGCGGCGACAGCGTGGCGGCCCGTGGCTGGCCGGGCGTCCTCGACGCGCTGCTGACGGGCCAGGACCTCACCGCGGACGACGCGGCCTGGGCCATGGACCGGATCATGCGGGGCGAGGCCACCGACGCGCAGATCGCCGGCTTCGCGGTCGCCCTGCGCGCCAAGGGCGAGACGGTCGCGGAGATCAACGGTCTGGTGCGGGCCATGTACGACCACGCCAACCTGATCGAGGTCCCGGGCCGGACGGTGGACATCGTCGGCACGGGCGGCGACGGCGCGAAGACGGTCAACATCTCGACCATGTCGGCGGTCGTCGTCGCCGGTACCGGCGCGAAGGTCGTCAAGCACGGCAACCGGGCCGCGTCCTCCGCGAGCGGCTCCTCGGACGTCCTGGAGAAGCTCGGCGTCAACCTGGACCTGGCACCGGCCCGGGTGGCGCAGGTCGCCGAGGAAGCCGGCATCACCTTCTGCTTCGCGGTGAAGTTCCACCCGGCGCTGCGGCACGTGGCGGCGGCCCGCAAGGAGCTCGGCATCCGGACCACCTTCAACTTCCTCGGCCCCCTCACCAACCCGGCCCGGGTCCGGGCCCAGGCCACGGGCGTCGCCGACGCCCGGATGGCGCCCATCGTCGCGGGCGTCCTCGCCGAGCGCGGCTCCTCGGCGCTCGTCTTCCGCGGGGACGACGGCCTCGACGAGCTGACGACGACGGCCACTTCCCGGGTGTGGTGGGTGCGCGAGGGAACCGTCACCGAGCTGCCGTTCGACCCGCGCGACGTCGGGATCGAGCTCGTCGACGTGTCCCGACTGCGCGGCGAGGACGCCTCGTACAACGCGGACGTCGCCCGCCGGCTGTTCGCCGGTGAGACGGGCCCGGTACGGGACGCCGTCCTGCTGAACTCGGCGGCGGCGCTGGTGGCGCTGGACCCCGGTACGGGCTCGCTGGAGGAGCAGATCGCGGCGGGCATCGCCCGCGCGGCCGAGGCCATCGACTCGGGCGCCGCCCGAGCGGCCCTGGAGCGCTGGGTGACGGCGAGCAACGCGTAAGGCGGGTGATCGACGGCCCCGGTCCGGATGGCGGACCGGGGTCTTGTCATCGGAGGATCTTGTGGCAAGATGCTCTCCAGGTCACGAGTGACAGCGTTTAGGCCCCGGCTTGCTGTCCGGCAACCCTCCTTCCGTGGCGGGGTGCCCCGGGTGATGACCAGGCCGTAGGCAGCGAGGTCTACGGCAAGCGCGGATCCCTCACATCTCTTGAATGAGATGAGGCCAGGGGTCCTGGTCTCTAGAGGAGCGTTTTTCCGTGAGCAAGCGAATGCGATAGGGCGACTCCGCCCCTTCTTCACCCCCTCGGACCAGGGTCGCTTCCGTGTACCCGCCTTCGATCTCCGAGGACTTTCCCGTACCCCGGACGGCCGTCGAGCCGTACCCGCGTACGGGCACACCGAAGCCATTCAGCCCTGCCTGCCGGGAGACACCGCCATGTCCGCATACGCGTCCGCATCCCCGAACGTCACCACCGCCGCCGCCACCGCCGCCGCCCCCGCCCCCGCCTGTGACGGGCCGCTCCCGGTCCTCGGCCGTGACGTCACCGTCCCGCTCGTCACCGGCGGCGAGGTCACCTACGCCGCCCTGGACTACGCGGCCAGCGCCCCCGCCCTCCAGCGCGTCTGGGACGACGTCGCCGCGTACGCCCCGTACTACGGCAGCGTGCACCGCGGCGCCGGGTACCTCTCGCAGCTCTCCACCGACCTCTTCGAGCAGAGCCGGGCCGCGGTCGCCGAGTTCCTCGACTGCCGCCCCACCGACCAGGTGGTCTTCACCCGCTCCACGACCGACTCCCTCAACCTGCTCGCCGCCGTGCTCCCGGCCGACTGCCGGGTATTCGTCTTCGAGACCGAGCACCACGCCTCGCTCCTGCCGTGGACGAACGCGCGCGTCACCTACCTCGACGCGCCGCGCACCCCGGGCGAGGCCGTCGCCACCCTGGAGCGGGCGCTCGCGGGGGAAGGCCCGGCTTTGGTCTGCGTCACCGGCGCCTCCAACGTCACCGGCGAGCTGTGGCCCGTCAAGGAGCTGGCCGCCGCCGCGCACGCCCACGGCGCGCGGATCGTGTTGGACGCCGCCCAGCTGGCCCCGCACCACCCGGTGTCCGTCCGGGACCTCGACGTGGACTGGGTCGCCTTCTCCGGGCACAAGCTGTACGCGCCCTTCGGCTCGGGCGTGCTCGCCGGCCGCGCCGACTGGCTGCGGGAGGCCGAGCCGTACCTCGCCGGGGGCGGGGCCTCCCGTAAGGTCGCCCGCCGCGAGGACGGCGGCGTCGACGTCGAGTGGCACACCACCGCCGCCCGCCACGAGGCCGGCTCCCCGAACGTCATCGGCGCTTACGCGATCGCCTCCGCCTGCAAGACCCTGACCGAGGCGGGCTTCGAGCACCTCGTCGCGCGGGAGCGGCACCTGATCGCGAAGGTCCGCGAGGGCCTGGCGGAGGTCCCGGCCGTCCGCGTCCTGTCCCTCTTCGGCGACGACGCCCCGCGGGTCGGCGTCATCTCGTTCGTGGTGGACGGCTGGAACAGCTCCCACTTCGCGGCCGCGCTCTCCGCCGAGTACGGCATCGGCGTCCGCGACGGCCTGTTCTGCGCCCACCCGCTGGTCCGTACCCTCCTCGGCGGCGAGCCGCAGGCCCAGGGCGAGTGCGGAGCCCCGGAGGCGGCGCCGGGGGATCCCTCCCTGAACGCGATCCGCGTCAGCTTCGGCGCCGGCACCCCCGACGAGCACGTCGAGCGCTTCGTGCGGGCCGTGAGGGAACTGGTCGAGGACGGCGCCAAGTGGCGGTACCGCACGGAAGAGGGCCGCTGCGTGCCCGTCTCCTGACCGCGCGCCGTCGCCGTCAGGCGTCCAGGCCGATGGCGAAGGCCGCTTCGAGGTCGTGCTGGGAGTAGGTGCGGAACGCGACGTGGGTGTCCGTGGCCTCGACGCCCGGGATCTTGCTGATGCGGCCGGGGATGATGTCCGCGAGGTTCTCGTGGCGGGCCACGCGGACCAGAGCGATCAGGTCGTACGTACCGGTGACGGAGTAGACCTCGCTGACGCTGTCCAGCGCGGCGATGGCTTCGGCGATCTCGGGGATGCGGTCCACGCTGGTCTTGATGAGCACGATCGCGGTGATCACGGCTGACTGTCTCCCTCGACTGCTGTCACTGGTCGTCCCACTCTAGTCGTACGCCGATAGCGCACCCACGCGTACAGGAACCCCACCGAGAAGCCCACGACATGGGCCAGGTACGCCACTCCCGGGCCGCTTCCCGCCCGGTGCGCGGCCAGCCACTGGAGCCCGAACCAGAACATCAGCACGATCCACGCCGGGAAGCGCAGCGGCAGGAACAGCAGGAACGGGAACAGGCTCGTCACCCGGGCCTTCGGGAAGAGGCACAGGAAGGCGCCGAGCACCGCCGAGATCGCGCCGGAGGCGCCGACCAGGGTCTGGTCCGAGGAGGCGTTGGCCGCCGCGTACGCGGCGAGCGCCAGGTAGCCCGCGCAGACGTAGAACAGCAGGAACGGGATCCGGCCCATCCGTTGCTCCGTCATCGCGCCGAAGACGTGGAGGAACAGCAGGTTCCCCAGCAGGTGCAGCCAACTGCCGTGGACGAACAGGGCCGTCAGCGGCGTCAGCAGGGGTCGCCCCGCGCCGGAGAACAGCTCGTCGGGAACCACCCCCCAGTGCCGGAAGTACGCCGTGCCCGTCGTGAGCAGCCGCTCGCCCGTCCCGTACGTCGGATTCAGGCCGGAGGCCGGGCTCAAGAGGAACGCCACGCAGCATCCGGCCATCAGCGCGTACGTGACCACCGGGCCCCGGGCGGCATCGCGCACGGTCCGCCACCTTACGATCATGCGACAGAGCATGACGCAGGCGGACCCACCCGAGGGTGGTGCCAGGCCGTAGGGTTACGTGCTGCGGTCCGTCGATCGCCGCGGAAGGCTTTAATTGAATGAGCTACGAAGGAGAGAGCGGCCTGATGACGGTTCCCCTGCCGACCGACACCACCCGGTGGCGCTGCACCCTGTGCGGCAACCTCACACGGTTCGACGTCACCCGTTCGTCGAAGGTCGTGGAGTACGTCCACCTGGACCTCGCCGGGGAGCCCAAGGTCGAGGAGCGCGAGGTGGTCAGTGAGACCATCGAGTCGGTCCGCTGTCGCTGGTGCAACGCGGTGGACCAGATCGAGCTCGTGGACAGGCCGGGCGCCGACTCCTGACGGAGCCGGGCCCACAGTAGATCACGGTAGGGGTGACGGATTGTGGAGCCAGCAAGCGGCGCTGGGCCGGCCGACGCGGCCGGCGACGCCGCGGAGGTCCTCGACCGCCCGCTGCCGGAAGGCGTGCGGCGCCGGGTCGTCGCGCTCGTCTCGGACGCCTTCGGCGCGCTGACGATCGCGGACCTCCCGGCGCAGCTGCGCCAGTACGCCCGTTTCACCCCGAGCCGACGGGCCAAGTTCGCCGGCAACGCCATGGCCGCGGCCGTGGAGACCGACGCGGTCTTCCGGGGCCGGATCGCGGAGAAGCTGCGCGAGGCGCAGCCCGAGCTGGCGGGCGCGCTGGAAGCGGGCGCCCCGCCGGCCGCCGCCGATCCGCTGGACGTGGCGGCCGCGGCGTACGTGCTGCGCCCGGCGGGCTGGGTCAAGCTGGTCGCCGCCGCCGGCGAGGAGGCGCAGCGCGCCGACGCCGAGCGGGTCGGTGACGAGACCCGCCGCGAGCTGGAGCGGCTGCGCGAGGAACTGGCCCACGAACGGGAGAGCCGGCGGGCCGGCGGTGAGCAGGTCCGGGCCGAGCTGGAGGCCGCCCGCAAGGAAGCGGAATCGCTTCAGCGCAAACTGCGCAGTGCCCTCAGCGACGTCAAGCGGGGTGAGGCGGCCCTGCGCAAGGTGGCCGCCGAGATCGACGGAATCCGCGCGGAGGCGGCCGCGCAGGTGACGGCGGCCGAGAGCGAGAGCCGTCGGCTCAAGTCCCGGCTGGCGGAGGTGGAGTCGGCGCTGGAGACCTCGCGGCGGGCCACCCGCGAGGGGCGCAGCATCGAGGACATGCGGCTGCGGCTCCTGTTGGACACCGTGTTGGACGCGGCGGCGGGGCTGCGGCGCGAGCTGGCGCTGCCGCCGGTCTCGACGCGGCCCGCGGACACGGTGGAGGCGGTCGAGCCGGGCCGGATGACCCCGAAGGACATCGCGGCGCGGGCGCTGTCGGAGACCGATCCGGCGCTGCTGGACCAGCTGTTGGCGCTGCCGCAGGCGCACCTGGTGGTCGACGGCTACAACGTGACCAAGACCGGCTATCCGACGATGCCGCTGGAGAAGCAGCGGCTGCGGCTGCTGGGCGGGCTGTCGATGCTGGCCGCGCAGACGGGTGCGGAGATGACCTGCGTCTTCGACGGGGCGGAGTTGGCGGCGCCGGTGCTGCTCGCGCCACCGCGCGGGGTGCGGGTGCTGTTCTCCAAGGCCGGGGTGACGGCGGACGAGTTGATCCGCCAGTTGGTGCGGGCGGAGCCGCCGGGTCGGCCGGTGGTGGTGGTCTCCACCGACCGTGAGGTCGCCGACGGGGTGGCGAAGGCGGGGGCCCGGCCGGTGACGTCGGCGTTGCTGTTGAAGCGCCTCGCACGCGTGTCCTGACTGCTGCGGTCTTGGGCGGGCTTGTAACGGCTGCTCGCTATGCCTGAATTGAGTGCGTGTGTGGGAGACGTAACGTCAGGCCGTCGGCACGCAGCGTGCGTCGTGGGTAAAGAAGCCGGCACGCAAGCGGAATTTTGCGTACGGACCTTTGAAGTGATCAAGCGAGGGTCACTAGGGTGCGCTCAAACCTTCGTTCGGTCGGTCACTCATACGGGGTGTCGGGCGGGGGTGTGCCGTCGTGTGCGCTTCCCGTCCTCGGCGGCCGGAGGATGAAGGAGACCGCCCCCGTGGCGTCCCACCGTCGACCCAAGCAGCCGACCCGCGCACGCGTCAGCGTGCTCACCGCCACCGCGGCGGCGGCCGTCGCCCTCTCCTCCCAGTCGGCCGTGGCCGCTCCGGACAAACCGACCAAGGACGAGGTCAAGTCTCGGGTCGACGCCCTCTACGACGAAGCGGAACAGGCCGGCGAGAAGTTCAACGGGGCCCGCGAGCGCCAGGAGAAGCTGGAGAAGGAGATCGCGCGGCTCCAGGACCAGGTCGCCCGAGGTCAGGGCGAGCTCAACGACCTGCGCAACACGCTCGGTTCCATGGCCACCGCCCAGTACCGCGGCGGCGGACTCGACCCGACCGTGGCCCTGCTGCTCTCCGCAGACCCCGAGACCTACCTCGACAAGGCCGCGACCCTCCAGCAGCTCAGCGGCAAGCAGGTCGAGGCCGTCGCGAAGATCCAGGCCAAGCAGCGCACCCTCGCCCAGCAGCGCCAGGAGGCCGCGGGCAAACTCGCGGACCTCGACGCGACCCGCAAGGAGCTCGGCGAGAAGAAGAAGGCCGCCCAGGACAAGCTGTCCGAGGCGCAGGCCCTCCTCAACACGCTGACCGCGCGGGAGCGCGCCCAGCTGAAGGAGCAGGAGGCCAAGGAGACCCGGGCCACGTCCGCCCCGCCCGTGAGCGCCTCCGGCCGCGCCGGAGCGGCGCTGGCCGCGGCCAAGACCAAGCTGGGCAGCGCGTACATCATGGGCGCCACCGGCCCCAGCGCCTACGACTGCTCCGGGCTCACCCAGTGGGCGTACGGGCAGGCCGGCGTCAGCATCTCCCGCACCACGTACACCCAGGTCAACGACGGCACGCGCATCGGCCGCAGCCAGCTCCAACCCGGTGACCTGGTCTTCTTCTACGGCGACCTGCACCACGTCGGCCTGTACGCGGGCAACAACCTGACCCTGCACGCCTCCAACCCGCGCGGCGGCGTCAAGTACGAGTCCATGGACAACATGCCGTTCCAGTTCGGCGTCCGCGTCTGAGGTCGCGGCGGGCAGAGGCGCCCGAGGTCGTCGTTCCCGCGCCCGCGGGACGCGCCGTACACCGCCCATCCGGGCGAATTACGCGGACCCGGCCTGACCCCGCGACCCGCCGGTGACCTGGGAACGCGGCGGGGTCTGCCCGTACGGGCCCGCCCGGGGTCGTTGGCCGGTGTGTGGCGGCGCGGCTACTGTCTGCCAGCGCGGAACCCCGGCACACGGCCGTCCACGGGGGGCGGACCCGGGGCCGCGCAGCGGAAGGGAGCGGTTTCGTGGCGTCCCATCGCCGGACCGGGCCGGGCGGCCTCGACCGGAACACCAAGGTCACCGTCTTCACCGCCGCCGCGGCCGGCGCCGCCGTGGCCCTCACGGGCGCACCGGCCGGCGCGGCCCCCGCCCTCCCGCAGGAACCGCAGGGCTCCCGCGCCCAGGTCGACCGGCTCTTCGAGGAGGCCGAGAAGGCCACCGAGGCCTACAACGAGGCGGGCGAGAAGGCCGACCGGCTGCGGGCCGAGATCGGCCGGGCCCAGGACGCGGTGGCCCGTGGCCAGGACCGCATCAACACCATGCGCGGGGTGCTCGGCACCTTCGCCGGAGCGCAGTACCGCTCCGGCGGCATCGACCCCACCGTCGAGCTGATGCTCTCCGACGACCCCCGCGACTACCTCGACAAGGCCGCCGTCCTGAACCGGCTCAGCGGGCGCCAGGCCCAGCAGCTCGGCGAACTGCGCGAGGAACAGCGTCGGATCGGGCAGCAGCGCGAGGAGGCCTCCCGCAAGCTCGCCGCCCTCGACGTCCTGCGCGCCGACGTGGCCCGGCACAAGCGGTCCGTCACGGCGAAGCTCGCCGCCGCCCGCCGGTTGCTCGACACGATGCCCGCGGCGGAGCGCGCCGACTTCGAGCGGGCCTCGCGCTCCGGCGGCCGCGTCGACGGCCTGCCGGAACCGGCCCCGGCCTTCGAGGGCGGCGGGCGGGCTTCGGGGCGGGCCATGGCCGCCGTGATGGCGGCCCGCGCGGCGGTCGGCCGGCCGTACGTGTGGGGCTCCACCGGCCCCTCCGGCTTCGACTGCTCCGGGCTGATGGTGTGGTCGTACCGCCAGGCGGGCGTCTCCCTGCCGCGCACCTCGCAGGCCCAGCGCCACGCCGGCCGGCAGGTGCCGCTGTCGCAGGCGCAGCCCGGGGACCTGGTGACGTACCGCTCGGACGCCAGCCACGTCGGCATGTACGTGGGCAACGGCCAGGTGGTGCACGCCCCCTACCCCGGCGCCCGGGTGCGCTATGACCCGGTCGGGATGATGCCGGTGTCGTCGGTGACCCGCCCTTGAGGGCGAGGGCGACGGCGAGGGCGTGCGGGCCGGCGGTGCGTACGATCGGCTGATGCTCCCGGTCCTCCGCTCCGCCGTACGCCGCCACGCGCCCGCGCTCCTGCTGTGCGCGGTGCTCGCCGCCGTCGGATGCGGGGCCCCGGCGGCCCCCGACACCGCCGGGCGGCAGATCCGCGAGGCCGTCGCCGCCTGGTCGGACGGGCCGCCCGAGAGCCTGGCCGACCTCCCGCTGGAGGGCTGGTCCTACGAGGTCACCGAGGTGCCGGCGCGCCCCGGCGCGGAGGTCCGCGTCAAGGCGCGACTGCGCTACCGGCTGGCCGGCTACGACGCGGCGCCCGTCGAGGCGGAGCGGGAGGTCGAGGTCGCGCGGAGCGAGGCCGGGGGCGCGTACCGGGTGCTCGGGGACCGGCCCGCGCCCGGGGCGTTGCCGCAGCTGTGGGACCAGGGGGCGGTGGAGGTGGTCCGGGGCGAGCACGCGCTGGTCCTGGCCGCGAAGGCGTCGGGTGCGCGGGCGTCGGCTTCGCAGGCCCCGGGCGCTCGCCGCCGAGGCGGACCGGGCGGTGCCCGCCGTGGGCGCCGCCTGGCCGGGAGCGTGGGCCAGGCGGGTGGTCGTCCTGGCGCCCGCCTCGCTGGACGCGATGGCCCGGCTGCTGGGCCGCCCCGCCGAGGAGTACCGGGGCCTGGGCGCCGTCACCACCGGCCGGGTGGGGACCGGGCCCGCGCCCGCCGACCGGGTGGTGATCAACCCGGAGGGGTACGCGCAGCTCAGCGCGGAGGGGCGGCGGGTGGTGCTGACCCACGAGGTCACCCACGTCGCGACCCGCGCCGCCACCACCGCCGAAACCCCGCAGTGGCTCTCGGAGGGCTTCGCCGACTGGGCGGCGTACCGCTCCGGCGGCCCCGGCCCGGCGCCGGCGGCGCCCACGCTGGCCCGCGCCGTACGCGCCGGCCAGGTCCCGGCGACGCTCCCGCCGGACGCGGACTTCGCCTTCGGCGGCGACCCGCAGGCCACGGCGCGGGCGTACGAGGGCGCCTGGCTGGCCTGCCGCCTCATCGCCGACCGGTGGGGCGAGGAGGCGCTCGTACGCCTCTACACCGAAGCGGGCCACGAGGCCCTACCCGTCGCCCTGGACCGCGCCCTCGGCATCGACCGGGACGAACTGACCCGGTCCTGGCAGCGGGCCCTGCGGGAGCAGCTGCGCTAGGGGTGTCCGGCGGATCATGGCCGGGCCCGCGAGGCCTGGCACGGCGCCTCGCCGCGTTGCCGAAACGCCCCGATGGCTCCGCTGTCAAGACGCTCCGGCGCCTTGCGATCCCGCGCACCAGACGCCGCGGCCCATCCGACCCTGATCCGCCGGACACCCCCTAGGGGCGTCGGCAAAGGAGCGTCGGCCGCCCGCCGGCCCGGGGCACCTCCCAGCGGCAGCTGGGGAGGTCTCCCCAGGCCCGCAGGGCCGAGGGACGCTGCGCGGCGAGGAGCCGTGCGAGGCGTTGCCGGCACCCGGCCCCTGGTCCGCCGGTCAGGGCTCGGACCGCTCCGGCGCGTCCGGTACGTTGGCCGGGATGCACAAGACGCTGATCGTGACCAACGACTTCCCGCCGCGCCCGGGGGGTATCCAGGCCTTCCTGCACAACATGGCGCTGCGCCTCGACCCCGACCGGGTCGTCGTCTACGCCTCCACCTGGAAGCACAGCGCGGAGGGCCGCGCCGCCACCGCCGCCTTCGACGCCGAGCAGCCCTTCACCGTGGTCCGCGACCGGACGACGATGCTGCTGCCGACCCCCCGCGTGACCCGCCGGGCGGTGTCGCTGCTGCGCGAACACGGCTGCGAGTCCGTGTGGTTCGGCGCGGCCGCCCCGCTGGGCCTGATGGGGCCCGCGCTGCGTCGGGCGGGCGCGCGTCGGCTGGTCGCGACGACCCACGGGCACGAGGCGGGCTGGGCGCAGCTGCCGGCGGCGCGGCAGTTGCTGCGGCGGATCGGCGAGGGCACCGACACCCTGACGTACCTGGGCGAGTACACCCGCTCGCGGATCGCCTCGGCGCTCACGGACCGGGCGGCCGCCCGCATGACGCAACTGCCGCCCGGCGTCGACGAGAAGACCTTCCACCCCGATTCGGGCGGCGCGCAGGTCCGGGAGCAGCTCGGGCTGAGCGACCGGCCCGTGGTGGTGTGCGTCTCGCGCCTGGTCCCGCGCAAGGGGCAGGACACCCTCATCGAGGCCATGCCCCGCATCCTGGCCGCCGTACCGGACGCGGTCCTGCTGATCGTGGGCGGCGGGCCCTACGAGAACGACCTGCGGGCGCTGGCCGAGTCGACCGGCGTCGCGGACTCGGTGGTCTTCACCGGAGCGGTGCCGTGGGAGGAACTGCCCGCCCACTACGGCGCCGGCGACGTCTTCGCCATGCCCTGCCGGACCCGGCGCGGCGGCCTGGACGTGGAGGGGCTCGGGATCGTCTACCTGGAGGCCTCCGCCACCGGCCTGCCCGTGGTGGCCGGCGACTCCGGCGGCGCCCCCGACGCGGTGCTCGACGGGGAGACCGGCTGGGTGGTCCGGGGCGGCGCCCCCGACGAGGCCGCCGAGCGCATCGTCGCCCTGCTCCGCGACCCGGAACTGCGCGCCCGCATGGGGGCCCGGGGCCGCGCCTGGGTCGAGGAGAAGTGGCGCTGGGACCTGCTGGCCGACCGGCTGCGCGAGCTGCTGTAGGCGACCGACGAGAACGCGGCGGGGCCGGTGGCCCCGCGGGCACGGCTTCGGCGGCCGGAGGGCGCGTACGGGGGCTCGTACGGGCCCCGTACGCCCGGCGCGGCGCGGCATGCGCCATGTCCGACTGTGCCTGACATGAATGGCGCCACCCCCTCTGGCCGGTTCGCGCGGACGCGCCCATGATGCCGCCATGACACCCAACCTGACACGCCGTCACTTCCTCGGCGTCACCGCGCTCCAGACCGCCGCGGCGCTCGGCTTCACCCGGATCGGGCTGTCCTCGGCCGCCGCGGCCGAACCCCCGGCCGCCCACTACGCCCCCGCGATCGTCGTCGGCTCCGGCTACGGCTCGGCCGTCGCCGCGCTGCGCCTCGGGCAGGCGGGGGTGCGTACGGTCGTCCTGGAGATGGGGCGGCTGTGGGACGGCCCCGGACCCGACGGCAAGGTCTTCCCCGCCACCTCCGCGCCCGACCATCGCTCCATGTGGTTCCGCACCCGCACCGAGGCCCCGCTCGCCCAGTTCCTCTGGCTCGACGTGGTCAACCGCGACATCAGCCCCTATCCCGGGGTCCTGGACCGGGTGAACCACGGCGACATGTCCGTCTACGTCGGCCGGGGCGTCGGCGGTGGCTCCCTGGTCAACGGCGGCATGGCCCCGACCCCGCGCCGCTCGTACTTCTCCGAGGTGCTGCCCCGGGTGGACGCCGACGAGATGTACGCCACCTTCTTCCCGCGCGCCCGCGCGATGCTCGGCGTCAACGACATCGACCCGGCCTGGTTCGAGTCCACGGAGTGGTACCGCTTCGCCCGCGTCTCGCGCAAACACGCGCACCACACCGGCCTGAAGACCACCTTCGTGCCCAACGTCTACGACTTCGACCACATGAAGCGCGAGGCCGCCGGCACCGCCACGAGGTCCGCGCTGGCCGGAGAGGTCATCTACGGCAACAACCACGGCAAGAAGAGCCTCGACAAGACCTACCTGGCCGCCGCCCTCGGCACCGGCAACGTCACCATCGAGACAATGCAGCGGGTGGTCGGCGTACGACCCGATCCGGCGGGCGGCTACGTGGTCACCGTGCGCACCAGCGACCTGAGCGGCAAGGTCACCCAGGTCCGTGAACTGGGCTGCCGGCAGCTCTTCCTCGGCGCCGGCAGCCTCGGCACCTCGGAGATCCTGCTGCGCGCCCGCGAGACCGGCACGCTGCCGGCGCTGAGCGAGAGGGTCGGGCTGAACTGGGGCCCCAACGGCAACGTCATGACCGCCCGCGCCAACCACCTGTGGGACACCGTCGGCGCGAACCAGGCCACCATGCCGGCCCTTGGCATCGACGACTGGGACAACGCCGCCAACCCGGTGTTCGCCGAGATCGCGCCGCTGCCCATGGGTTTCGAGCACTGGATCTCGCTGTACCTGGCCATCACCAGGAACCCGGAGCGCGGGTACTTCACCTACGACGCCGCCACCGACTCCGCGCGCCTGCGCTGGAGCCGGAGCCAGAACGCGCCGGCCGTCCAGGCGGCCAAGAACCTCTTCGACCGGATCAACCGGCGCAACGTCACGATCTACCGCTACGACCTGTTCGGCGAGAACAAGCCCTTCGCCGACAACTTCACCTACCACCCGCTGGGTGGCTGCGTCCTGGGCGAGGCCACCGACCTCTACGGGCGGGCCAAGGGCTACCAGGGGCTGTACGTGGTCGACGGCTCCCTGGTGCCCGGCTCGCTCGGCGTGAACCCGTTCGTGACGATCACGGCCCTCGCCGAGCGGAACATGCAGCGGATCCTCGCCGAGGACCCGCGCTGAGGACCGACACCTCCTAGCCCCGGTACAGGGCCTCGATCTCGTCCGCGAAGTCCTTCGCCACCACGTTGCGCTTGAGCTTCAGCGACGGCGTGATGTGCCCGGACTCCTCCGTGAACTGGGAGCCCAGAATGCGGAACTTCCGCACCGATTCCGCCTTCGACACCGCCGCGTTGCCGTCGTCGACGGCCTTCTGGACGGCGGCGATCAGATCCGCGTCCTCGCGCAGCTCCGCCGCCGTCACCCCGGCCGGCTTGCCGTTCTCCGCGGCCCACCGGCCGAGGAACTCCTCGTCGATGGTGACCAGCGCCGCCACGAAGGGGCGAGCGTCACCGACCACCATGCACTCGCCGACCAGGGCGTGCGCGCGGATGCGGTCCTCGATCACCGCGGGGGCGACGTTCTTGCCGCCCGCCGTGACGATGAGTTCCTTCTTGCGGCCGGTGATCGCGAGGAAGCCGTCCTCGTCCAGGGTGCCGACGTCGCCGGTGTGGAACCAGCCGTCCGTCAGCGCCTCGGCCGTGGCCGTCTCGTTCTTCCAGTACTCCTTGAAGACGTGCTCGCCGTGCAGCAGCACCTCGCCGTCGTCGGCGATGCGCACCACGGAGCCGGGCAGCGGCTGGCCGACCGTACCGATCTTCTGCTTGTCCCACGGGTTGAAGGCCGTGGCCGCGCAGGACTCGGTGAGGCCGTAGCCCTCCAGCACCGTGAAGCCGATGCCGCGGAAGAAGTGGCCGAGCCGCTCGCCGAGCGGGGCACCGCCGGAGATGGCGTACTCGCCCCGACCGCCGAGGACCGCGTGCAGCTTGCCGTAGACCAGCTTCGAGAACAGCTTGTGCTTGAGCTTCAGGCCGAAGGACGGACCGCCCGGGGTGTCGAGCGCCCGGCTGTAGGCGATCGCCGTCTCGGCGGCGGCGTCGAAGATCTTGCCCTTGCCGTCGGCCTGCGCCTTGGCGCGCGCCGAGTTGTAGACCTTCTCGAAGACGCGCGGCACGCCGAGGATCAGCGTGGGCCGGAAGGACTGCAGCTCGTCGGTGAGGTTCTTGATGTCCGGTACGCAGCCCAGCCGGATCGGCGCCAGCACCGCCGCGACCTCCACCAGCCGGCCGAAGACGTGCGCGGCCGGGAGGAACAGCAGGACGGAGCACTCGCCGGTGCGGAAGAGGGGGCTCAGGCGCTCGACGACGTTGCCGCACTCGGCGAAGAAGTTGCGGTGGGTCAGCACGCAGCCCTTGGGGCGGCCGGTGGTGCCCGAGGTGTAGACGATGGTGGCCGGGTCGTCGGCGCTCGCGAGGGCGCTGCGCGCGTCCACCTCGGCGTCCGTGACGGAGGCGCCGGCCGCCTTGAGCGTGCCCAGCGCGTCCCGCTCGATCTCCCAGACCTCGCGCAGCTCCGGCAGGCGGTCGCGCAGGGTGGCCACGTTCGCGCTGTGCGCCGGGCTCTCCACGACGACCGCGACGGCCCCGGAGTCACCGAGGATCCACTGGATCTGCTCGGGGGAGCTGGTCTCGTAGACGGGGACGGTGACCGCGCCCGCGCTCCAGATCGCGAAGTCGAACAGGACCCACTCGTAGCGGGTGCGGGAGATCAGCGCGACGCGGTCGCCGGGCTGGACACCGGAGGCGATCAGGCCCTTCGCGGCGGCCCGCACCTCGGCGAGGAACTCGGTGGCCGTCACGTCCTGCCACCGGCCGTCGACCTTGCGGGCCATGACGGCGGTGTCGGGATGCTGGGCGGCGTTGCGGCGGATGAGATCCGTCAGGTTCCCGTCCGAAGGGACCTCGTACAGGGCCGGAAGGCTGAACTCGCGCAAGACTGCTGCTCCTCTGGGCGCCATCGCCACCGTGTGGACCGACCGGACGTTACCCACCGGTAGTGGGTTCCGGATAGAGGGAACCGGCCAGATGTTCCGTGCGTCACATTCTGTACATCGTCAGACATTGCCCAAGTCATCACCGAGGCGCGCGGAACCCGGAACGACGCTGCCGACACTAGTCGACCCGCCGTCCGACTCGGAAGTAACCGCAGGTCCGGCCGCCTGTACGGGCACCCGCCGGTCACGCCCCGGGCCACTCGACCGGTGCTCTACCCGTCCGCGCCGCGCCCCCCTAGGGTGGCGGGCATGGGTGGCAGCACGATGCGTACGCGGGTCCACGTCGTCAGCGACGTCCACGGCAACACCGAGGCGCTCGCCCGCGCCGGCGACGGCGCCGACGCGCTGATCTGCCTCGGTGACCTGGTGCTTTTCCTCGACTACGCCGACCACTCGCGCGGCATCTTCCCCGACCTCTTCGGCGTCGAGAACGCCGACCGGATCGTCGCCCTGCGCACCGCGCGCCGCTTCGGCGAGGCGCGTGAATTCGGCCGCCGGCTGTGGGACGGGCTGGACAGGGAGCGCCTGATCGAGGAAGCGGTACGCCGCCAGTACGCGCAGATGTTCGCCGCCTTCCCCAGCCCCACGTACGCCACCTACGGCAACGTCGACATTCCGGTCCTGTGGCAGGAGTACGCCGGACCGGGCACCACCGTCCTCGACGGGCAGCGGGTGGAGATCGGGGGCCGGGTCTTCGGCTTCGTCGGCGGCGGCCTGCCCTCGCCCATGCGCACCCCGTACGAGGTGGACGAGGAGGAGTACGCCGCCAAGGTGGAGGCCCTGGGCGAGGTCGACGTACTGTGCTCGCACATCCCGCCCGAGGTTCCGGAACTCTGCTACGACACGGTCGCGCGCCGCTTCGAGCGGGGCAGCGAGGCCCTGCTCGCCGCCATCCGTCGCACGAAACCGCGCTACGCCCTGTTCGGACACGTCCACCAGCCGCTCGCGCGCCGCGTCCGGATCGGCGGCACGGAATGCGTGAACGTCGGGCACTTCGCGGCGACGGGACGGCCGTGGGCGTTGGAGTGGTGAGCTGAGCCGTCAGCGGGGCCGTCAGCGTGCCCTCGACGCCCGGTGGATCTTGGCGGGAGGCGCCGGCGTGGCCGCACTCGCACGCACGGTAGCCTGCACGCGGCGGCCGGAGGCCGCCCGCACACTTGTCGAATGCCCCCCGGAGGAGCGACCGCGATGGCGGAACACACCAGCTCGAGCATCACGATCGAGGCCGCGCCGGCCGACGTCATGGCCGTGATCGCCGACTTCGCCCGCTACCCCGAGTGGACCGGCGAGGTGAAGGAGGCCGAGGTGCTGTCCACCGGCGCCGACGGCCGCGCCGAGAAGGTACGCCTGCTCCTGGACGCCGGCGCGATCAAGGACGACCACACGCTGGCCTACACCTGGACGGGCACGGACGAGGTCAGCTGGACGCTGGACAAGTCCCAGATGCTGCGCCAGCTCGACGGCTCCTACCGCCTGGCCCCCCTGGCCGGCGGCCGCACCGAGGTCACCTACCAGCTCACCGTGGACGTCAAGATCCCGATGCTGGGCATGATCAAGCGCAAGGCGGAAAAGGTCATCATCGACCGCGCCCTGGCCGGCCTGAAGAAGCGAGTCGAGTCGGCCTGACGAAGCTCGGCAAAATCCACCCCCGCCGGGCCCCGGCGTCTCCTCTGCCGGCACTTGCCGGCGGAGCCCGGCAAAATCCAGCCCCGCCCGGGGATCCCCCCGGACGAAGTCTGGGGGAGATTGAGGCGCGGGGTCTGCGGCGGAGCCCCGGGAAGCGGCGCAGCACCCGCCTACCCCGCCCCGCCGGCGAGGCGCGGGGGTCCGGGCCGAGCCCGAACAACACCCTGATCCGGAGCACCCGCATGCCGCACACCCTCCTCGTCACCGGCCCCGGCGGCGCGGGACGGACCACCGTCGCCGCCGCCACCGCCCTCGCGGCGGCCCACGCCGGCCGACGGGTGCTCCTGCTGTCCGCCGACGACCTCCCCGACCTCGCCCCCACCCCGGGCCTGCGCACCACCCGCGTCGACTCCGGCACGGAGTTCCGCGAGGAGCTCGCCGCCCTCCAGGAACGCGGCTCCGCCCTCATCGGCATGCTCGGCGGTCAGCCCCTCGGGGCCGAGGAACTCACCGAACTGCCCGGCGCCGAACAGTTCTCCCTGCTCCGCGCCCTGCACCGGGCCGCCGGCTCCCCCGACACGGACCTCGTGGTCGTGGACATGCCCCCGCTGCACCAGGCCCTCACCACCCTCGCCCTCCCCGCGCAGCTGCGCCGCTACCTCGCCCGGCTGCTGCCCGCCGAACGGCAGGCGGCCCGCGCCCTGAGGCCCGTACTCGCCCAGCTCGCGGGGGTGCCGATGCCCGCGCAGTGGCTCTACGAGACCGCCGCCCGCTGGGACGAGGAGCTCGCCGCCGTCCAGGCCGTCGTAGAGGCCGACACCACCCGGGTCCGACTCGTCGTCGAGCCGGGACCCGCCGCCGACAAGGCACTGCGGGCCGGCCGGCTCGGGCTCGCCCTGCACCGGCTCGACGTCGAGGCCCTGGTGGGCAACCGCCTCGCCCCGACCGGCTCCTCCGACCCCTGGACGGCCGGGATCGCCGCCCAGCAGGACGCCTCGCTCGCGCGCTGGACCCCCGCCTTCCCCGTGGCCCGCCTCCCGCACCTCGGCCACGACCTCCAGGGCCCCGACGACGCCGACGCCCTCGCCAAGGCCGACGGCCTGGTCCCGGGCCCGGCCGCGACCCGCTCCCGCTGGGCCGTCGAGGACCGGCTCGCCGAGGACGGAGTGCTGGTCTGGGTGATCCCGCTGCCCGGCGCCCGCAAGAGCGAGCTGGACCTCGTACGGCGCGGCGACGAGCTCCTGCTCACGGTCGGCCCCTACCGCAGGACCGTTTCCCTGCCCTCGGCGCTGCGCCGCTGCGCCGTCTCCGGCGCCGCCCTCGCCGCCGACGAGCTGCGCATACGCTTCACCCCGGACCCGGGGCTGTGGCCCCGGACCGCCTGACGCCGCCCTCCCCCCGGGCCGGCACCACTGAAACCCGTACCACCGTTCGGGTAAGGTCGAAGACGGCCGCACCGAACGCCCCGCAAGGAGAATCCGCGATGAGCGAGGCCACCGACCGTCCCACCGGCCGCGCCGCCGACGACGACGCCTGGGCGCGGGCCTGCGCCGAGGACCTCGCCGCCGAGAAGGAACGCCGCCGGGGCGGACAGCAGGACCGGGGAGCCGGCACGGGCAGCGCCGCCGAGGAGCTGTTCAAGCTCTTCGAGGCCGTCGCCGAGAAGGTCTCCTCCCTGAACACCCCCCTCAACAACCCGCTCCTCGGCGCCGCCGCCCAGGACGCCGTACGCCAGTTCGTCAACCAGGCGAAGAGCGCCGCCCAGCCCGTCGTCGAGCGCAACCCCGAGGTCTTCGGCCACCTCGCCGCCGCCGGCTCCGAACTGCTGGCCGCCTACCGCTCCGCCGTCGAAGGTCACGAGCGCCGCTGGACCAGCGACCGGCCGCCGACTCCCCGCAGGTCCGAGCCCCGCGCCGACGACGGCGGCGACGGCCCGGACGACCCCGGGACGGGCCCGGCCGAGCGGATCGATCTCGACTGATCCTCCGTCGGCCTCGGGTACGGTTGGCCGTGGCGGGGCTTGACCGGAAACCGAGGGACTAATGGGACTCACCATCGGCGTCGACATCGGCGGCACGAAGATCGCGGCCGGCGTGGTCGACGAAGAGGGCACCATCCTTGAGACGTACAAGGTGCCCACCCCGCCGACCGCGGACGGCGTGACGGAGGCGATCTGCGCCGCCGTCTCCGAGGTCAGCAGCAACCACACCATCGACGCCGTCGGCATCGGCGCCGCCGGCTACGTGGACGACAAGCGGGCGACGGTGCTCTTCGCGCCGAACATCAACTGGCGCCACGAGCCGCTCAAGGACAAGGTCGAGCAGCGCATCGGCCTGCCCGTCGTCGTGGAGAACGACGCGAACTGCGCGGCCTGGGGCGAGTACCGCTTCGGTGCCGGCCAGGGCCACGAGGACGTCATCTGCATCACCCTCGGCACCGGCCTCGGCGGCGGCATCATCATCGGCAACAAACTGCGCCGCGGCCGCTTCGGCGTCGCCGCCGAATTCGGCCACATCCGGGTCGTCCCCGACGGCCTGCTGTGCGGCTGCGGCAGCCAGGGCTGCTGGGAGCAGTACGCCTCCGGGCGCGCCCTCGTCCGCTACGCGAAGCAGCGCGCCAACGCGACGCCCGAGAACGCGACGATCCTCCTCGGGCTCGGCGACGGCACCCCCGACGGCATCGAGGGCAAGCACATCAGCGCCGCGGCGCGCGCCGGTGACCTGGTGGCCATCGACGCCTTCCGCGAGCTGGCCCGCTGGGCGGGCGCCGGCCTCGCGGACCTGGCGTCCCTCTTCGACCCGTCGGCGTTCATCGTCGGCGGCGGGGTCTCCGACGAGGGCGACCTGGTCCTCGACCCGATCCGCAAGTCCTTCAAGCGCTGGCTGGTCGGCGGCGCGTGGCGCCCGCACGCGCAGGTGCTGGCCGCGCAGCTCGGCGGCAAGGCCGGACTCGTCGGCGCGGCGGACCTGGCCCGCCAGGGCTGATTTCCGCTTTCCCGGCCGCCCGTCGCGCCCCCTGGGGGAGCGGCGGGCGGCCGCATATGTTGCGGGGCATGCGCATACTGCCGAACTCCCGCACGGAGCCCGACGGTTCAGCCGTGATCCGGGCCCTCAGCTACAACATCCGCTCGCTGCGCGACGACGAGGAGGCGCTGGCGAGGGTGATCCGCGCGTGCGCGCCCGACCTGGTGTTCATCCAGGAGGCCCCGCGCTTCTTCCGCTGGCGCAAGCACGCGGCCCGGCTGGCGGCGAAGACGGACCTGGTGGTGCTGAGCGGCGGCGCCACGGCAGCGGGCCCGCTGCTGCTGTGCTCGCTACGCGCCTTCGTGGAACGCACCGAGGACGTCCTGCTCCCGCTGCGCCCCGGGCTCCACCGGCGCGGCTTCGCCACGGCCGTGGTCCGCTTCGGCGCGGCGCGGGTCGGCGCGATCAGCGCGCACCTGTCACTGGACCGCACGGAGCGGCTCGCCCAGGCGGAGCGGCTGCTGGAAAAGGCGGCGGCGCTGGACGCGCCGTACGCGATCGTCGCGGCCGACGTGAACGAGCCTTCGGGCGGCCCGGCGTTCACCCGCCTCTCCTCCACCCTCCAGGACTGCTGGACGGTGTCCCCGTGGGGCGGCGCCGACACCTTCCCGGCGGTGGCCCCGTCGGCCCGGATCGACGCGGTGTTCGCCTCGCCAGGCGTCGAAGTCCTGACCTGCGGCGTCCCCACGGCCCTCCCGGGCCTGTCCCCCGCGGACCTCCACACCGCCACCGACCACCTCCCGGTCCTGGCCACCCTCCGCCTCCCGGCGCCGACCTAGGCCGTGTCTTGTGGATCATGCCGGGCTCCCGACGCCCGTGACCGTTTCGGGTCCACCCGGCTCGCAGCCCAGGCCAGGGTTTTCGGTACGTACGCCGGATTCTCCGCGGCCGTGCCGATGCAGCCGCCGCTGACCGGGGCGATCGCTGCCGGCGTGCCCGGGAGCTCGACGGCGAGTTTGAAGGACATGTCCGCGCCGTTGGAGATGCCGGTGGCGTAGATGCGCCGAGGGTCGGCCTTCCACGTGTCGACCAGGCAGGGCCGGAACGGAGGCTCCGGATCGGAGGCGCGCTCGGGGTGTCGTCGCCCGGGAAGCAGGGCGGCCCGCAGTGGGCCGGCCCCGTGCACCGGCATCCCACGACGGGCCCCGGCCATGGCCCCGGACCCCGCCCGGCGGGTCGACGGACGGAGTCCGGGGCGTTGGGAAAGGCTCATACCACCGCGCCGCGGCCCGGGTCGTCGTCGTCTTCGTCGTCGTGGGACATGCGGGCGATCAGGGTGGCGAAGCCGCCCAGGAAGCCGCCGATGCCCAGGGTGGTCAGCCACCAGGTCATGTCCCACTGCAACAGCACCGCCAGCAACAGCAGCACCGGACCACCCACCACCGCGAGCCACGCGAACTTCGCCGTCGTGTCCGCAGGCGGCAGCTCCGGCTCCGGCGGGACGAAGTGGCCCTCGTCCGCCGAGGTCAGGTCCTCGTCCTTCGGCTCCGCGAGGGAGTGGTCGCGCGGGCCCGCCACGGGTCCGTCCACGCCCACGCCCGGGGCGAACACCACCGAGCTGCCCAGGGCGGGCGGTGCCGGCGGAGTCGGCGGCTCCGGCTTCACGTCCTCCTCGGGCAGCATCAGGTTCTCGATCGGCCGGAACGGCCTCGACCCCGGCGGGTCCGGCGGCTCCTGCCCGTACCCGGCGACGATCGCGGCCCACGCCGCCTCCTCGTCCAGCGGGGGAACGCCCCCGGACGGCTCCTCCTGCTCAGCCACCGCTGGCCGCCCCCTCCCTGCCGACGCTCTGTGCGAGCCGCCCGACGAACGCAAAACTGTCCGCGAAGATCCGCTCCGCGTCATAGTCCAACGTCGCGACGTGGTAGCTCTGTTCCAACAGGGTCTCGGTGACGTCCGTCGAGGACACCCGGGCCAGGATCCGCGCCGAGTCGACCGGCGGAACGACGTGGTCCTGCGGGCTGTGCAGCAGCAGCAGCGGCTGCGTCACCTGCGGCAGCTCCGCGTCCACGACCTGCAACAACTTCACCAGCGCATGCGCGGCCCGCGTCGGGACCCGGTCGTAGCCGACCTCCGCCGACCCCGGCTTCGCGATGTCGCTGGCGATGCCCGGCGTCGACCGGACGAAGTGCTTGGCCACCGGAAGGGCGAAGGCCAGCGGGTCGTGCACCTTGTTGGCCGGGTTGACGAGCACGATGCCGCTGATCGCGTCCCCGTGCTTGGCCGCCAGCCGCAGCGTCAGCGCGCCGCCCATCGACAGCCCGAAGACGAACACCTGCTCGCACCGGTCCAGCAGCTCCCGCAGCGCGCGGTCGACCTCCGCGTACCAGTCCTGCCAGCCGGTGAGCTGCATGTCCTGCCAGCGCGTCCCGTGTCCGGGCAGCAGCGGGAGGGACACCGTCAGGCCCTGCTCGGCGAGGTAGTCGGCCCACGGGCGCAGGGACTGCGGGGAACCGGTGAAGCCGTGGCAGAGGAGGACGCCGACGTCTCCGCCCTCGTGGCGGAACGGCTCGGCTCCAGGGAGGACGGGCACCAGGGTCTCCTTAGAGGGGCGGGGGGTGGGGGGTGCGTTGCTCTGTGTGACTTCACCGTACGCGACGGGGGTGGTACCGACCAGGGTCGTCGGCCGCTCCGGGCGGAGCCAGGGGATATGGTCTGTTCGACAGACACAGGAAGGCTTTCGAGTTGATCTACGGCGCAATGAAGTTCTCCATCGGCGGGTCCCTGAAGCTCGCCTTCAGGCCGTGGGTGGAGGGCCTCGAAAACATTCCCGCGGAGGGGCCGGCGATCCTCGCGAGCAACCACCTGTCCTTCTCGGACTCCTTCTTCCTGCCGGCCGTGCTGGACCGGAAGGTGACCTTCATCGCGAAGGCCGAGTACTTCACCTCCCCCGGGGTCAAGGGCAAGCTGACGGCCGCCTTCTTCAAGGGCGTCGGCCAGCTCCCGGTGGACCGCTCCGGCGCGCGCGGCGCCGGCGAGGCCGCCATCAAGAGCGGTATCGACGTCATCGAGCGCGGGGAGCTCTTCGGCATCTACCCCGAGGGGACCCGTTCGCCCGACGGTCGGCTCTACCGCGGCAAGCCCGGCGGGCTGGCCCGGGTGGCGCTCGCCACCGGCGCCCCGGTGATCCCCGTCGCGATGATCGACACCGAGAAGATCCAGCCGCCCGGCAAGGTGGTCCCGAAGCTGATGCGTCCGGGCATCCGGATCGGCAAGCCGCTGGACTTCAGCCGCTACCAGGGCATGGAGGGTGACCGCTTCATCCTCCGCTCGGTGACCGACGAGGTCATGTACGAGATCATGAAGCTTTCCGGCCAGGAGTACGTGGACATCTACGCCACGGCCGCCAAACGCCAGATCGCCGACGCGGAGAAGGCGGAGAAGGCGGCGAAGGCCAAGGCCGAGAAGGCCGACAAGGTGGAGAAGGCAGAGAAGGCGGAGCCGACCGAGTAGGACGGGCCGCGCGCGGGGGTGGGGGAGATGGCGAAGCGCGAGCGCGTCGTACGCATGTCGGTGGAGCAACCGCTGTGGCGGGCCCTGACGGTCTACCGACTGCTCACCATGGTCTACGCGGTACTCCTCTTCGCTTTCGCGTACCGCCGCTTCGACCACCCCTGGACGGCCGCCGGCTACCTGGCCGTACTCGCCGTCTGGACCCTCGCCACCCACCGCAGGGTGGCGAACGCCGCGAGCTGCACGAAGGGGTTCCTCGGCGCCGACCTCACCGTCGCCGTCGTCGGCATCCTGCTCACCCCGCTCGCGGACACCCAGGAGCGGATCGCCGCCGGCGGCCCCACCCTCCCCACCATCTGGACGGCCGGCTCGGTCCTCGCCTTCGCCCTCAAGGGCGGCTGGCGCTGGGCCGGCTTCGCCTCGACGTTCGTGGCCGCCGCCAACCTCGTCGTCCACGGCGGCGACCCGACCCGCGACACCCTGCACAACGTCCTGCTGGTCTGGGTCGCCTCCATCGCCATCGGCTACGTCGTCGAGGTCGCCCGCGCCAGTGAGGCGACCCTCGCCCGCGCCCTGGAGATCGAGGCCGCCACCCGCGAACGCGAACGCCTCGCCCGCGACATCCACGACGGGGTCCTCCAGGTCCTCGCCATGGTCCAGCGGCGCGGCACCGAACTGGGCGGCGAGGCCGCCGAACTCGGCCGGATGGCAGGGGAACAGGAGGTGGCGCTGCGCACGCTGGTCTCCAGCGGCCTGGTGCACCCCTCGCGGGTCTCGCGCGACGAGTCGCTCGGCGCGCTGGTGGACAGCTACGAGGTGGAGGAGCCCGGCGCCGACGAGGGCGAGTTGGACCTACGGTCCCTCCTTGCCCCGCACGCCGGCTCGCGGGTGAGCTTCGCCGAACCGGGCACGCCCGTACCGCTGCCGGTGCCCGCCGCGCGGGAGTTGGCGGCGGCGGTCGGGGCGGCGTTGGACAACGTGCGCAAGCACGCCGGGGAGGGCGCCCGTGCCTGGATCCTGGTCGAGGACTGGGGCGACGAGGTGATCGTGACCGTACGCGACGACGGTCCCGGCATCCCGGCCGGGCGGCTGGACCAGGCGGAGGGGGAGGGGCGCATGGGCGTGGCCCTGTCCATCCGCGGCCGGCTGCGTGACCTCGGCGGCACCGCCGAGCTGGTGTCCGTCCCCGGACAGGGCACCGAAGTGGAACTGAAAGTACCGAGGGGGAGAACCCAGTGACCGAGCCGCACGAGATCAAGGTGATGGTGGTCGACGACCACCCGATGTGGCGGGACGCGGTGGCCCGCGACCTGGCCGCCGCCGGCTTCGACGTGGTGGCCACGGCCGGGGACGGCCCGGAGGCGGTCCGCCGGGCCCGCGCCGCCGCCCCGCGGGTCCTGGTCCTCGACCTGAACCTGCCCGGCATGCCCGGCGTGCAGGTCTGCAAGGAGCTGGTCGGCGCCGACCCGACGCTGAGGGTGCTCGTCCTGTCGGCCAGCGGGGAGCACGCCGACGTCCTGGAGGCGGTGAAGTCCGGCGCCACCGGCTACCTGCTGAAGTCGGCCGGCGCCGAGGAACTGATCGACGCGGTCCGCCGCACCGCCGCCGGCGACCCGGTGTTCACCCCGGGCCTGGCCGGTCTCGTCCTCGGCGAGTACCGCCGGCTGGCCGGCGACCCGACGCCCGCCGCCCCCGACGAGCCGAAGGCCCCCCGGCTGACCGACCGCGAGACCGAGGTGCTGCGGCTGGTGGCCAAGGGGCTCTCGTACAAGCAGATCGCGGAGCGCCTGGTCATCTCGCACCGCACGGTGCAGAACCACGTGCAGAACACGCTCGGCAAACTCCAGCTGCACAACCGGGTGGAGCTCGTCCGGTACGCCATAGAGCGGGGCCTCGACGACGCGTAGCGCCGAGGGCGCGCCGGCCCCGACCGCGCATGGCCTCGTACGAGTGAACGCGTGAAAGCAACACCTCGCGGTTCCACCGGAATTGGCTACTTCAGGGCCCTTGCTGTGACCTGCGTCACCACTAGCGTGACCGTCATGGCGAAGGGAGATTCCATGAAGGTCGGAGTGCTCACGGGCGGCGGCGACTGCCCCGGGCTCAACGCGGTGATCAGGGGCGTCGTCCGCAAGGGCGTCCAGGAGTACGGATACACGTTCCTCGGTTTCAAGGACGGCTGGCGCGGACCGATCGAGGGGGACGCCGTCCCCCTCGACATCCCCACCGTCCGGGGCATCCTGCCCCGCGGCGGCACCATCCTCGGCTCCTCGCGCACCAACCCCTTCAAGACGGAACACGGGGTTCGCGAGATCAAGGAGAACCTCGCCAAGTACGAGGTCGACGCGCTCATCGCGATCGGCGGCGAGGACACCCTCGGCGTGGCCGCACGCCTGTACGAGGAGTACGGCATCCCGTGCGTCGGCGTGCCGAAGACCATCGACAACGACCTGTCGGCCACCGACTACACCTTCGGCTTCGACACGGCCGTCGGCATCGCGACCGAGGCCATCGACCGGCTGCACACCACCGCCGAGTCGCACATGCGGGTCCTGGTCGTGGAGGTGATGGGACGCCACGCGGGCTGGATCGCCCTGCACTCGGGGCTGGCCGGCGGGGCCAACGTCATCCTCATCCCCGAGCAGCGCTTCGACATCGACAAGGTCTGCGCCTGGGTGACCTCCCGGTTCAAGGCGAGCTACGCGCCGATCGTGGTGGTCGCCGAGGGCGCGATGCCCACCGACGGCGAGATGGTCCTCAAGGACGCCACCAAGGACTCCTTCGGACACGTCCGTCTCTCGGGCGTCGGCGAGTGGCTGGCCAAGGAGATCGAGGAGCGCACCGGCAAGGAGGCCCGTACGACGGTCCTCGGGCACGTCCAGCGCGGCGGCACCCCGAGCGCCTTCGACCGCTGGCTGGCCACCCGCTTCGGGCTGCACGCGATCGACGCGGTGCGCGACGGCGACTTCGGCAAGATGGTCGCGCTGAAGGGGACGGACATCGTCCGGGTGCCGATCGCCGAGGCCACGGCGAGGCTCAAGACGGTGGACCCGGCGCTGTACGCGGAGGTCGGCGTCTTCTTCGGCTGAGCCGACCCGGGCGGCCCGACCCGGGCGGCCGGCTTCGTCTGACACGGGCCGCACCGCACGGCGGGCGCGAACCGTGGGTCGTATCGTGACGAAACGACCCATGGTTCGTCCGGCTCGACGTACGGGAGCAAGCGTGGAGATCCTGGCCTTCGGAGTGACCGCCGACGAGAAGCCGCTCCTGGAGCGCGCCTTCGCCGGGCAGCACGAGGTCCGCTGCCTCGACGTGTTCCTGGACGAGGACACCGCGCCGATCGCCGCCGGCTACGAGATCGTCTCCTCCAGCGTCAACGCCGACCTGAGCGGCCGGGTCCTGAACACCCTCGCGGCCGGCGGGACCAAAATGATCACCCAGCGCTCCACCGGCTTCAACAACATCGACCTCGACGTGGCCCGCCGCCTCGGCATGACGGTCGGCCGCGTCTCGTACTACTCCCCCCACTCGGTGGCCGAGTTCGCCTGGACCCTCGCGATGGCCGTCAACCGCAAGATCACCCGCGCCTCCAACCGGACCCGAGACTTCGATTTCCGACTGAACGGGCTGATGGGACGTGACTTCCACGGCCGCACGGCGGGCGTCCTCGGCACCGGCAAGATCGGCGAGGCCTTCGCCCGCATCGCCCGCGGCTTCGGGATGGACCTGCTCGGCTGGGACATCGCCCGGAACCCGGCCTGCCTGGAGCTGGGCATGAAGTACGTGGACAAGGAGGAGCTGTTCGCGCGGGCGGACCTCATCAGCCTGCACGTCCCCCTGCTGGAGGCCACCCGGCACATCGTCGACGCGACCGCCCTGAAGGCCATGCGCGACGACGTGATCCTCGTCAACTCCAGCCGCGGCGGACTCATCGACACCGAGGCCCTCGTCGCCGAACTGCGGGCGGGCCGCTTCACGGGCGTCGGCCTGGACGTCTACGAGGCCGAGGCCGGGGTCTTCTTCCTCGACAAGTCCCTGGAGCCGGTCGAGGACGACACCCTGGCCCGGCTGGTCACCTTCCCGCACGTGCTGGTGACCAGCCACCAGGCCTACTACACGGCCGACGCCGTCGGCCAGATCATCGAGGCCACCGTCCGCAACGTGGCCGACTACCTCGCCGGCCGCCGCTCCGAGAACACCCTGGTCCCCTCCTGAGGGACGGTGACGACACCCCGCGGACGACGGGACCTACGCCGGGGCCGTCACCCCGCTCAGCAGGTCCCGCACCAGCTCCACCCCGCGCAGGGTGAGCACCGACTCCGGGTGGAACTGCACCCCCGCGATGTTCGCCGCGCCCGACCGCAGGGCGTGCACCTCGCCGGTGGCCAGGTCCCGGGCGACCTCCACGCCCTCCCCGGCCAGCCGCAGCGCCAACTCGTCGGAGCAGTGCGCGGTGTAGGTGTTGTAGAAGCCGACCACCTCCTCGACCCCGAACAGGTCGATCCGGGTCTGCGCCCCCTGCGCCGGCTCCGCCTTGCGGATCAGCGGCAGCCCCAGCTCCGCCGCGAGCAGCTCGTGACCCAGGCAGACGCCGAGGATCCCGCCCCGGTGCGAGGCCAGCAGCTCCCCGGCCAGCGCGCGCAGCATCCGCATCTTCGGGTCGTCGGCCTCGGCCGGGTTGCCCGGCCCGGGGCCGAGCACGATCGGGCCCTCCCAGGCCAGGGCGGTCGCCCGCAGCCCGGGGTCGTCGTAGCGCAGGACGGTCACGTCCAGCCCGGTCACCCGCAGGACGTGGGCCAGCATCGCGGTGAAGGTGTCCTCGCCGTCCACCACCAGGGCGTGCCCCGTGATCTGCTCCGGGCGCTCCTGCATCCGCAGCCAGAACGGGGCCAGGTCCCCGCGCCGCGCGTCCAGGGCCGCCCGCACCCGGGGGTCGTCCGTCAGCCGGGCCCCCTCGAAGGCCGGCCGGGGCGCGGCCTCCCGTACGCCCAGGGCGGCCAGTACCCCGGCGGCCTTGGCGTGGGTCTCGGCCACCTCGCCCAGTGGGTCGGAGTGGCGGACCAGGGTGGCGCCGACGGCCACGCGCAGGGCGCCGTCGGAGGCGATGTCGGCGGTGCGGATCAGGATGGGGGAGTCCAGGGTCTGGCCGCCGGTGGCGTCCAGGCCGAGGAGGGCCAGCGCGCCCGCGTAGTAGGCGCGGCCGCCGCTCTCGTAGCGCTCGATCACCCGGCAGGCGTTCTGCACGGGGGAGCCGGTGACCGTCGCCGCGAACATGGTCTCCCGCAGCACCTCGCGGACGTCCAGGGACGAGCGTCCGCGCAGCTCGTACTCGGTGTGCGCGAGGTGGGACATCTCCTTCAGGCGGGGTCCGACGACCACCCCGCCCATGTCGCCGACCGTGCACATCATCTTGAGCTCCTCGTCGACCACCATCGACAGCTCCTCGGTCTCCTTGCGGTCGCCGAGGAAGGCCAGGAGCGATTCGGGCGTGGGGCCTTCGGCGGGGTAGCGGTACGTGCCGCTGATCGGGTTCATCACGACGGTGCCGCCCGCCATGCGCACGTGCACCTCGGGGCTGGCCCCGACCAGCGTCCGGTCGCCCGTGTGGACGACGTACGTCCAGTACGCGCCCCGCTCGCCCAGCAGCAGCCGCCGGAACAGGGCCAGGGCGTCGGCCCGGCCGAAGCCGTCGACGCGGCCCTCGTAGGTGCGCCGGATGACGAAGTTCGCGCCCTCGCCCCGGCCGATCTCCTCGCGGATCACCCGCTCGACGGTGGCCGCGTACTCCTCGTCGGAGACGTCGAAGCCGCCGCCGTCGACGCGGACCTCGTGGTCGGGCAGCGCGGCCAGGGCGGCGTCCAGCGGCAGCTCCCAGGCCTCCTCGGCGGCCAGGACGCTGAGCGGGGTGCCGTCGTCGCGGACGTCGAAGCCGCGCTCGCGGATCTGCCGGAACGGGACCAGCGCGAGGGTGGGCAGCTCCCGGACGGGCAAGTCGGCGAGCCGCTCGGCCGCGTGGACGGGGCCGACGAGCACCTCGACGGTGTCGTGGTCGCGGCCCGGGGTGCGCCGGCGCAGCAGCGCGAAGGGCGGGCAGGAGTCGTCGAGCAGCCGGCTGAGGTCGTGGGTGTCGGGCATGGTGTGGACGGGTCCTTCCGGTCGGCCGGTGGGTCCGGCTCGGTGTCGGCGGGAGGGGCGCCCGGTGCCCGTGTCCTGGAACACGGAAGGCCGCCCCTCGGGGCGGCCTTCGCTTCGCTCGTGTCAGTGGGTACGCACGAGGTGTGGGCCGCCGGGAGCGGACCACCACCAGTTCTGGTCGGAGTGTGCGTACATGCGAGGCACCCTAGCCCAAGCGGACGCGACCCCGCTGCATCCGTTCTATACGGGCGTGTGAACCATGGATTCCGTTCTCTTCGGGCCCTGCGGCCTTCGAGGCACGCCGTCTCACCAGGTGGGCGTCGGGCCGGACGGGACGTGAGACGCCGTAATGTGTACGAGGTGACCGTGAACGCTGAATCCCAAGCCCCCGCCCACCAGGCGACCTGGCGAGACCTTCCCGCGGCGCAGCAGCCTTCGTACCCCGATGCCGAGGCACTGCGCGCTGTCGTCGCGGACCTCGAGTCGTATCCTCCCCTCGTTTTCGCGGGTGAGTGCGATCAGCTGCGCGCCCGTCTGGGAGCCGTCGCCAAGGGCGAGGCGTTCCTGCTCCAGGGTGGCGACTGCGCCGAGGCCTTCGACGCCGTGTCCGCCGACCACATCCGCGCCAAGCTGAAGACGCTGCTCCAGATGAGCGCCGTCCTCACGTACGCGGCCTCCGTGCCCGTCGTGAAGGTCGGGCGCATCGCCGGCCAGTACTCGAAGCCGCGCTCCAAGGACACCGAGACCCGCGACGGCGTCACCCTGCCGACCTACCGCGGCGACTCGGTGAACGGCTTCGCCTTCACCGAGGAGGCCCGCGTCCCGGACCCCGAGCGCCTGAAGCGGATGTACAACGCCTCCGCCTCCACGCTCAACCTGGTGCGCGCCTTCACCACCGGTGGCTACGCCGACCTGCGCCAGGTGCACGCCTGGAACCAGGACTTCGTGAAGTCCTCCCCGTCCGGGCAGCGCTACGAGCAGCTCGCGCGGGAGATCGACAACGCCCTGAACTTCATGAAGGCCTGCGGCACCGACCCGGCCGAGTTCAAGGCGGTGGAGTTCTACGCCTCCCACGAGGCGCTGCTGCTCGACTACGAGAGCGCGCTGACCCGCACCGACTCGCGCACCGGCAAGCTGTACGACACCTCCGGGCACTTCGTCTGGATCGGTGAGCGCACCCGCCAGCTGGACCACGCGCACATCGAGTTCTGCTCGCAGATCGCCAACCCGATCGGCATCAAGCTCGGCCCCACCACCACGGTGGACGAGGCGCTGACGTACATCGACCGCCTCGACCCCGAGCGCGAGCCGGGCCGGCTGACCTTCGTCGTCCGCATGGGCGCCGACAAGGTCCGCGACAAGCTCCCCGAGCTGGTCGAGAAGGTCACCGCGTCCGGTGCGACCGTCGCCTGGGTCACCGACCCGATGCACGGCAACACCTTCGAGGCGGCTTCCGGCCACAAGACGCGTCGTTTCGACGACGTGCTCGACGAGGTCAAGGGCTTCTTCGAGGTCCACAAGGCGCTGGGCACCCACCCGGGCGGCATCCACGTCGAGCTCACCGGTGACGACGTCACCGAGTGCGTGGGCGGCGGCGACGAGATCTTCGTCGACGACCTGCACCAGCGCTACGAGACGGCCTGTGACCCGCGCCTGAACCGCAGCCAGTCCCTGGACCTGGCGTTCCTGGTCGCCGAGATGTACCGGGACCAGTAGGAGCGATCAGTAGGTGCTTTCCTACGACGATGGGGCGCGGATCGATGTGATCCGCGCCCCATCGTCATACCCGGGTCTTTTAGGCCACCCTAACTTTGGGTACGGTTAGGTAAGCCTCACCGAATCGGGGTGGCCCTGTAGAACCGTTCCGCATTTGGGAGGTGAACCGCGTGTACGTCTGCTCTTGCTTCGGGATCACCGACCAGCAGGTCAAGGAACACGCGGCTGCCGGGGCCTGCACCCCCCGCCAGATAGCCTCGGCCACCAAGGCCGGAACCGACTGCGGATCCTGCGTGCGCACCATCCAGGGCCTCCTCGGCCGCGGGGCCTGCCCGCGGCGGGAACTGCTGGACCAGGGCAAGGGCGCCGCGGTGCTCGCGGCCGAGACCGCGCCGGCCAAGCCGCTCGTGGCCGAACCGCTCGTGGCCGAGCCGGTTCTCGCGGAGCCCGTTCTCGCGGAGCCCGTTCTCGCGGAGCCCGTTCTCGTCGACGCCGCCTGAGGCGGTCCGCCCCGTAGCCGGCGAGATCAGCTTTCGGGCTGTTCCAGCAGCTGGGCGATGTACAGCGGCTCGCCGATGCTCTCGATGAGCTCCAGCTGCGTGTCGAGGTAGTCGATGTGGTGCTCCTCGTCCTCCAGGATCTCCTCGAAGAGCCGTGCCGAGGTGACGTCACCCTTGCCGCGCATGACCTCGATGCCCCGCCGGAGCCGGTCGATGGCCTCCACCTCGACCTGCCGGTCGGCCTGGAACATCTCCGTCAGGGTCTGGCCGACGCGTACGTGGAAGAGGCGCTGGTAGTTCGGCAGGCCGTCCAGCATCAGGATGCGCTCGGTGATCTTGTCCGCGTGCTTCATCTCGTCGATGGACTCGGCACGGGTGTAGTGGGCGAGCTTCGTCCAACCCTTGTTGTCCTGGATGCGGTAGTGCAGCCAGTACTGGTTGATGGCGGTGAGCTCGCCGGTCAGCTGCTCGTTCAGAAACTCAAGGACCTCGGGGTCGCCCTGCATCGCAGAGGCTCCTTCCAAGCAATGTCAGCTAGTGACTGGGCAGGTGCGCGCATCTTTGCACCGCCGCCGGGGGTCGTCCAGTAAGTGCCTCCTTAGTGGGAGTTGCCCTGACATGCCCGTATGGGCCGCGACCTGGTCATGACCACCCCGCGACGTCTGTCACCATGGAGGCATGGGTCAGCCGGAAAGCCGGGAATCTCCGGGAGCAGAGCAGCTGGAGCTCCCTCCCGGGCAGCGGTTGCAGCGGGGTTGGCCCGTCACCCACTACGGTCCCGTGCCCAAGTTCAAGCCGGAGCGCTGGGAGTTCCGCGTCTTCGGGGCGACGGCGGACGGTGAGAAGCACTGCTGGAACCACGAGGAGTTCGCGGCCCTGCCGTTCGAGACCGTGGTCGCCGATCTGCACTGCGTCACGAAGTTCAGCATGCTCGGCGCCGAATGGGGTGGGGTGCCGGCGCGCACCCTCCTCGAACTGGCGCCGCCGGCTCCGCAGGTCACGCACGTGATGGTGTGGGCCGAGTACGGCTTCAGCTCCAACATGCGACTGGCCGATTTCGCGGCCGAGCGCACCCTCTTCGCCACCCACATGGGTGGCGAACTACTGACGGCCGAACACGGTTTCCCGCTCCGCCTCGTCGTGCCGCACCTGTACGCCTGGAAGGGCCCGAAGTGGGTCCGCGGCGTCGAGTACATGACCGCCGACCGCCGCGGCTTCTGGGAGGAGCGCGGCTACCACAACATCGGCGACCCCTGGCGTGAACAGCGCTACTCCTACCAGGAGGAGCCGGGGGACGGCCCGGAGCTTTAGCGCCTGTCCGGCGGATCATCAGTTCCATGACGGCGATCGAAAGGGTGTCCGCTGCCAACGCCACCCGAACGGCCGAACGGAAGTCCACTCCGGCGGCGAGGATCCCGCGCAGGGTGAACGCGTGGCCGAAGAAGAACGCGAGGCGATCGCGAGGGCCATCGTCGGGACGTTCCCCCAGCCGAGCGCGGTGCCGATGACCATGCCGAGCACCGGTGCGGCGTGAAGGGATCTCCGGATCAGTGGGAGTCGCGCAGCTCCTTCAGCAGGGCCACGTCCGCGGCGTGCCCTTCCTTGCCGCCCGGCGTCTCGATGATCAGCGGAACGCCGTCCATCTCGGCGTGCGAGAACAGTTCGGCGAAGGCGTCCCGCCCGATGTGGCCCTGCCCGATGTTGGCGTGCCGGTCCTTGTGCGCGCCGACGCCCTCCTTGGAGTCGTTGGCGTGGATCAGCTTCAGCCGGCCCGCGCCGACCGCCTCCACCAGCAGGTCGAGGGTCTGCTTCGCGCCGCCCGGCTCCGCGAGGTCGTGGCCGGCCGCGAAGATGTGGCAGGTGTCCAGGCAGACGCCCAGCTTCGGATGGTGGTCGAGGGCCTCGAAGTACGGGCCGAAGTCCCAGGTCCGCGAGCAGAGCGAGGAGCCCTGGCCGGCGGTGGATTCCAGCAGCAGGAACGGGTCGTCGTCGTGCGTCAACTCGTCCAGCAGCGGCAGCAAGTGCTCCCTGACCTGCGCGTACGCCGCCTCGCGCGGCCGGCCTCCAGTCGCCGAGCCGGTGTGCACGACCACCCCGAGGGCGCCGATCTCGCGGCCCCGGCGCAGCGAGTGGCGCAGGGACTCCACCGACTTCTCCACCGTCGCCTCGGTGTGCGAGCCGAAGTTGATCAGGTACGGCGCGTGCACGTACGCCGGGATCGACGCCTCGGCGCAGCCGGCGCGGAACAGCTCGTCCTGCGCCGGGTTCCCGGTGGGGGTGGCCCAGCCGCGCGGGTTCGCGACGAAGACCTGGACGGCCTCGGCGCCCATCTCACGGGCGTAGGAGAGGCCGACCGAAGCCAGCCCACCGGCGACGGGCACGTGCCCGCCCACGGGATTGCGTATCACTGGCCCGTCACCTGATTTCTTCCAGGAGGCCCCGGTCTTCAGGCCGGGGAGGAATGGGTCCTCGGGGCGGAGCCGCGAAGCGGCGGAGTTCTCTGCGCATCTGCTGTGACCTGCACTTTCGGTTGATTGTCAGTGGGCGGGGCTACGGTCTTGACCATGGCGACGACGTAGGAGACAGCGCAGGGGGCCGGGCTCGCCCGGTACACCTTCCGCCTGCGTGTGTCGGCCACCGCGCTCACCGGGCTTGAAGGCGAGTGGGCGCGGTGCCGTTGGCCGTGGAACGAGTGCGTTGCCGTGTCCCTCAGGGTCCACATCGGCAACAAAACGGCCGGGGAGAAGGCGACGTGCGGTCCGGCGCGACTCGACAGGATGCTGACCGAGGCCCGCACCGCCATGGGATGGCTGCGTGAGGGAAGCTCGGTTCCTCAGCAGCAGATCATCCGGGACTTCGGCACGTCCCGCGCGAAGGCGGTGAAGGACATCAGGGCGAGGCTGCCGGTGCGGCAGCGTGCCGGGATCCCCAGGCCGAAGAAGAAGCGTGAGGCTTTGCCGAGTCTGAACTACACGCGGCGCGGCTTTCGGATCAGGGACGGCCGTCTGCACCTGGCGGGCGGCATCGTCTTGACCGTGGTGTGGTCGCGGGGCCTTCCGGCCGACCCGACATCCGTGCGCGTGTACCAGGACAGCGCCGGGGCGTGGTACGCCGGTTTCGTCGTCGCGACCGAGACCGAGACCGAGCCGCTGGCCGCCACGGGCAGGGTGATCGGCATCGACTGGGGCGTCAAGGAGACCGCGACCACCACATCCGACGCTCACGACCTGCCCCACGCGCAGCACGGCAGGAAGGCGCAGGAAAAGCTGACCCGCTACGACCGGATGATGGCTAGGCGCAAGCCCAAGAGGGGCCATGCTGGTTCGAAGGGCTACCGGCACGCGAAGAAGCTCCGCTCCAAGCTCTACAAGAAGGTCGCCGGTCAGCGGCAGGACACGGCCCGAAAGTGGGCCAAGCGCGTGGTCCGTGACCACGACGCTCTGGCGGTGGAGGACTTCCGGCCGAAGTTCCTCGCGCAGTCCACCATGGCGAGGAAGGCGGCGGACGCCGCGATCGGCGCGACCAAGCGTGCCCTGATGGAGATGGGCCGCAAGCACGGCCGGACCGTGCACCTGGTCCACCCCGCGCACACCACCATGGACTGCGCACAGTGCGGAGCGAGAGCCAAGCACGCACTCCCCCTCTCCGAACGTACGTATACGTGCACCGCGTGCGGAGCCGTCTCGCCCAGGGACAAGAACTCCGCCCGCGTGATGCTTGTCCGGGCTGGTCTCGACCCGGCTAGTGCTGATCTTGTAAGCCCTGCCACCTGCTAGGCGTCAGGCGAAGTGAGCTAGGAATCCCCCTCGTTCACGAGGGGGAGGTTTCAAAGTCCCTTGGTCTGTAGGGTGATCGTGGAGCCCTCGGCGGCGCTCTGGCCGCCCGGCACCGACTGGGTGTCCACGGTGTTGCTGAAGGACAGGAACGGCTTCTCCACCTTCACCTTGAAGCCCAGCGCCTCCAGCGTCCTGCGGGCCGTGTCCGCATCCTGGTTCGTCACGTCCGGCACCTGGACCTGGCGCGGGCCCTTGGAGGCGGTCAGCGTCACCGTGTCGCCGGCGGCGGCCTGGGCGCCCGGGGCGAGCGACTGGTTCGCGACGCGACCGGCCGGCTGCGCGGAGTTCACGGCCTCCGGGGCGGTGGCCACCTTCAGGCCGATCCCCTCCAGCTGCGCCTTCGCGGCGGCCAGGTCGAGGCCGACCACGCTGGGCACCGGCACCGGCTTGCCCTTGCTGACCACGAGCGCGACGGCCGTGTCGGGGGCCCGCTTCTGGCCGCCCGCCGGGTCGGTGCTGATCACCGACCCCTGGGCGACGTCCTGGCTGAAGGCCTGCGTGACGATGCCGGGCGCCAGACCCGTCTTCGTCAGCTCGCTCTGGGCCTCCTGGAGCGGTCGGCCCTTCAGGTCGGGCACGCTGACGGTCTCGGGGCCCCGGGAGATGGTGAGCGCCACCGCGCCGTTGCCGCGGATGCGCTTGCCGCCGCCGGGGTCGGTGTTCATCACCGTCCCGCGGTCGAAGGCGTCGCTGAACTTGCGCTCGACGCTCTTGACGCCGAGACCGGCGGCGGACAGCTGGGAGCGGGCCTGCTCCTCCGTCTTGCCGAGGAGGTTGGGGACCTTCGTGAACTGGCCGGAGTTGATGTACCAGACGCCGACGCCGAGCCCGAGGGCGAGCAGTACGGCGGTCACCACGAGGACCACGCCCCGGCGCGGGCGGGGCAGGCGCCGGGAGGCGGGGGCCGGGGCGGGTGGCGCGGGGGGCATCGTCAGGCGCGAGGTGTGGTGCACCGGCTGCCGCTCCTCCACCGGGCGGGGGATCACGCTGGTGCGGTCCTCCGTGGACGACCGCACCTCGGCGCGCGCCTGTGGCGGTACGGCGTCCAGCTCGGTGTCGCCGAGCCGCGCGCGGGCCTCGCGGACCAGCCCGAGCAGCGCCGCGGCGTCGTGCGGGCGCAGCTCGGGGGAGCGGGAGGTGGCGTGCGCGACCAGCTCGTCGAGGGCGGCGGGCAGGCCGGGTACGGCGGCCGAGGGAGGCGGCACGTCCTCGTGGAGGTGCTGGTAGAGCACCTGGGCGGGGGTGCCGCCGATGTGCGGCTTGGAGCCGGTGAGCATCTCGTACAGCACGACGCCGCAGGCGTAGACGTCCACGCGGGTGTCGGCGACACCGCTCTCGATCTGCTCGGGCGCCAGGTAGGAGACGGTGCCGAGGACGGCGCCGGTGGTGCTGGTGACCGTGTCGACGGAGCGGACCAGGCCGAAGTCGGCGACCTTGACGCGGCCGTCGTCGCCGATCAGGACGTTCTCGGGCTTCATGTCGCGGTGCACGAAACCGGCCCGGTGCGCGGCGCCGAGGGCGGCGAGGACCGGCTCCAGGATGTCGAGTGCGGCGCGGGGCTGGAGGGCGCCGCGCTCGCGCAGGACGTCACGCAGGGTGCAGCCGGAGACGTACTCCATGGCGAGGTAGACGTACGGGCCGTCCGTGCCCTGGTCGAAGACGGCGACGACGTTGGGGTGGGCGAGCCGCGCCACGGATTTGGCCTCGCGGATGAAGCGGTCCACGAAGGCGGCGTCGGCGGCGAGGGCCGGGTGCATGACCTTCAGCGCGAGGACGCGGTCGAGGCGGGTGTCGACGGTCCGGTAGACCGTTGCCATGCCGCCGGCCGCGATGCGGGCGTCTACGCGGTAGCGGCCGTCGAGCACGCGCCCGACGAGGGGGTCATCCAGGGTCGTATCCACCCGCCGATTCTACGAGCCGGCACGTTTGCCCCGTCCGGGGCGTCCAGGCTTGCAGCGCAGCCGTGACATGAGGGGGGCGGGCGCGGCGTACGGAGCTTGCGGCGCGGGCCCGCTATCACCCCTCGACCCCCTGGGGCGGGCCGGGGGGGCGGGTGGGCAGCCCCCGCCCCGCCCCCGGGGGTCGAGGGGGTGATAGCGGGCCCGCGCCGCATGACCCGTACCCCCGCGCCCTCAGAACGCCGGGCGTTCCGGGTCCAGGGCGGCGCGGCCCTCCGGCGGGGAGGAGGGTTGCGCGAAGCGGCGTTGGGGGATGCGGCCGGCGCGGTGGGCCAGGCGGCCCGCCGAGACGGCGTCGCGCATGGCGGCGGCCATCAGGACCGGCTGCTGCGCCCGGGTCACCGCCGAGGCCAGCATCACCGCCGCGCAGCCCAGTTCCATGGCCAGGGCCACGTCGGACGCCGTGCCGGCCCCCGCGTCCAGGATCACCGGCACCCCCGCCCGCTCCGCGATCAGCTCGAAGTTGTGCGGGTTGCGGATGCCCATGCCCGAGCCGATGGGGGAGCCGAGCGGCATGATCGCCGCGCAGCCCACGTCCTCCAGCTTGCGGGCGAGCACCGGGTCGTCGTTGGTGTACGGGAGCACCGTGAAGCCCTCGTCGACCAGGATCTCGGCGGCGTCCAGCAGCTCGACGCCGTCGGGCAGGAGCGTCCGCTCGTCCGCGACGACCTCCAGCTTGATCCAGTCGGTGCCGAGCGCCTCCCGCGCGAGGCGCGCCGTGAGCACCGCCTCGCCCGCCGTGAAGCAGCCGGCCGTGTTCGGCAGGACGGCGATGCCCAGCTTGTCCAGTACGGACAGGACCGAGCCCTGCACCGTCGGGTCCAGGCGGCGCATGGCCACCGTGGTCAGTTCGGTGCCGGAGGCGATCAGGGCGCGTTCGAGGAGGTCCAGGCTCGGCGCCCCGCCCGTGCCCATGATCAGCCGGGAGGTGAAGGTCCGGCCGCCGAGGGAGAAGAGATCGTCCGCCATCGCGCTCAGCCTCCCTGCACGGCGGTGAGGACCTCGATCCGGTCGCCGTCGCCGACCGGGGTGTGCGACCACTGTCCGCGCGGGACGACGGTCTCGTTGAGGGCGGCGGCGACGCCCGAGGGCGCCGTGCTGAGGGTGGCGACCACCGCGTCGAGGGTGGTGCCGGCCGCGACCTCGCGCGGCTCGCCGTTGACGGAGATGGTCATGCGTAGGACTCCTGACGCGTGGAGGAGAAGCGGCGCGGGCTGAAGGGGCGGGCGATCTCCGGGACGACCCCGGTGGTCAGCAGTTCCGCCATCACGTCGCCGGTGAGCGGGGTCAGCAGCACCCCGTTGCGGTAGTGGCCGGTGGCCAGGTGCAGGCCGGGCAGGTCGGTCGGGCCGATGAGCGGCGCGTTGTCGGGGGAGCCGGGGCGCAGGCCGGCGCGGGTCTCGGTGAGGGGGAGTTCGGTGATGCCGGGGACCAGTTCGTGGGCGTCGCGCAGCAGCTCGTACACGCCGCCCGCGGTGACCGTGGTGTCCCAGCCGAGTTCCTCGCTGGTGGCGCCGACGACGAGTTCGCCGTTCTCGCGCGGCACCAGGTAGACGTGGCTGCCGCGTACGACGGCCCGTACGGTCCGCGACAGGAACGGCGCGTACGCGGCCGGCACCGACAGCCGCAGCACCTGCCCCTTCACCGGCCGCACGGGCACCGCCACCTCCGGCGGTACGCCCGCCAGCCGCGAGCTGAGCGAGCCCGCCGCCAGGACCACCTGATCGGCGGGGAGCGCCGTACCGTCCTCCAGCTCGGCGCCCACCGCCCGGTCGGCCCCGGTCAGCAGCCGGACCGCCCGCGCCCGGTGGACGGTGACCCCGGTCCGCTCGCAGGCGGCCAGCAGGGCCGCCGCCAGGCGGCGCGGGTCCACTTGGTGGTCGCCGTCGACGCGCAGCCCGCCGCGCACGCCCGGCGCCAGCATCGGCTCCAGGCGGCGGCACTCGCGGCCGGTGAGCCACTCGGACTCCAGACCGCAGCGCCGCTGGAGGGCGTGCAGTTCCCGCAGGTGGAGGCGGTCGTCGGCGTCAAGGGCCACGGCGAGGGTGCCGCAGGCGCGGTAGCCGAGGTCCATGCCGCCGCTGGCTTCGACGAGTTCGGCGGCGAAGCGCGGATAGCGCTCGGCGGAAGCGACGTTGAGCCCGAGCAGGGTCTCCTCGCCGTAGTGCAGTTCGGTGACGGCGGCCAGCATGCCCGCCGCGACCCGCGCGGCGCCGCCGCCGGGGTCCGGATCGGCGAGCGCGACGCGCAGCCCGCGCCGGGCCGCGCGCCAGGCGGTGACCAGGCCGATGATGCCGCCGCCGATGACGAGGACGTCGGATCCGGCCGTTTCGGGGGATCCGTTCCGTGATGAGTGCATGGGCGTCCAGCCCCTCCCTTCGCCGGCATGACCCGGATCAGGTTCGTACGGTCGGAGGCCGGCCAGCCTCCCTCTCAGCCCGGTGCGCCCGGACTCCCGCGATAGGTACGGTGGCCAGACTAACCCCGGCGGCCGGAGCCGGTAAGGCTGCCTCCCCGCCGCGTCCCCGCCGCCTCCCCGCCCCCTGTTCCTGACGGATCGTCAGTTCATTAGGCTGACCCCGTGAGCGAGCAGACGCAGAGGCAGACGCAGGGGTCGACGCAGAGGTCGACGGAAACCACCCCGCCATCGCCGGGGCCCGGCGTGGTCGTCGTCGGGGCCGGCATGGCCGGGGTGCAGACGGCGGTCGCCTTGCGGGAACAGGGCTTCACCGGCCCCGTGACCCTGCTGGGCGCCGAACCCCACCAGCCCTACGACCGGCCCCCGCTGTCCAAGGCGGTCCTCCTCGGCAAGGCCGAGGACTCCGCCTTCGACGTGGACTTCGAGGGGCTCCGGATCGATCTGCGACTGGGCGTCGAGGTCACCGGACTGCACGCCGCCGACCGCGCCGTCGACACCGAGGCCGGCCCGGTCCCGTACGAGGTCCTCGTCCTGGCCACCGGGGCGCGCCCGCTGACCCTGCCCGGCTCCGAGGGAGTCCCCGGCGTCCACCTGCTGCGCACCCTCGACGACGCCGCCCGGCTGCGGCCCGTCCTGGCCGCCGCCCCCGCCACCGTGGTCGTCGGGGCGGGCTGGATCGGCGCCGAGTTCGCCACGGCCGCCCGTGAGGCCGGCTGCGCCGTGACCGTCGTCGAGGCGGCCGACCGCGTCCTGGCCGGAGCCCTGCCCGCCGAGGTCGCCGCCCCCATGGCCCGCTGGTACGCCGAGGCCGGCGCGGAGCTGCTCACCGGCGTGCAGGTCACGGCCGTCGAACCGGGTCGCGTCCGGCTCGCGGACGGCCGCGAGCTGCCGGCCGGCGCGGTGGTCGTCGGCATCGGCGCCCGCCCCGCGACCGACTGGCTGGCCGGGAGCGGCGTCGAACGCGGCCCGGACGGCTCCGTCACCGCCGACGCGTACCTGCGTACCTCCCTGCCCGACGTGTACGCCGTCGGCGACTGCGCCTCCTTCCCCTCCGCCCGCTACGGGGCCCGGCTGCTGGTCCACCACTGGGACAACGCCCTACAGGGCCCCCGGGCGGTCGCCGCGAACATCCTCGCGGGGGAGCCCGTCCGGGCCTACGACCCGGTGCCGTACTTCTGGTCCGAGCAGTTCGGCCGCTTCGTGCAGTACGCGGGCCACCACGGCGGGGCCGACACCCTGCTGTGGCGCGGCGACCCGGCGGACGCCTCCTGGTCGGTGTGCTGGCTGCGCGCCGGCGCGCTCGTCGCCGTCCTCGCCGTGGGCCGGCCCCGGGACCTGGCGCAGGGCCGCAAGCTGATCGAGTCCGGTGCCGCGGTGGACCCGGCCAAGGTCGCGGACCCGACCGTCGCCCTGAAGACCGCCACCGCCTGACGCGCCGGCCCACCGCCACCGCCTGACGCGCCGGCCCACCGTCCCCGCCTGACGCGCCGCCGCCTGACCCGCCACCCCACCGTCCCCGCCACGGACGGACGGGGCCGGGTACCGACGGCCTGTCCGAGGTGGCAGGCTTGTCCCTGTGACCGAGATTGACGAAAAGATCGAAGCCCTCGTCCCCTCCTGGCTGTACCTCCCCGACATCGCGGAGATGCTCGACATCGAGGTGACCCGGGTCCGCCAGATGGTCAAGGAAGGTCAGCTGGTCGCCGTGCGCCGCGGCGAGAACCGCTCCCTCCAGGTGCCCGCCCCGTTCATCGACGGCGACAAGGTGGTCAAGGGCCTCGTGGGTCTGCTGACCGTGCTGCGTGACGACGGCTTCTCCGACGCGGAGATCCTGGAGTGGATGTTCACGCCCGACCCCACCCTGCCCGGCACCCCCGCGCAGGCGCTGAGCGAGAATCGCGGCACGGAGGTGAAGCGACGCGCCCAGGCGCTCGCCCTCTGACCGGCTGATCCACAGGCGTACGGGCCTCCACCGGGCCCGTACGCCGCCATACCAGGGGGTACACCCATGCAGCTGTCCGACGCCCGGCTCTACCTGTGCACGGACGCCCGCAAGCGGCAGGGCGACCTCCCCGCGTTCCTCGACGCCGCCCTCTCCGGCGGCGTCGACATCGTCCAGCTCCGCGACAAGGGCATGGAGGCCGGCGAGGAGCTCGAACACCTCCAGGTCTTCGCCGAGGCCGCGCGCCGCCACGGCAAGCTCCTCGCCGTCAACGACCGCGCCGACGTCGCGCACGCCATCGGCTCCGACGTGCTGCACCTCGGCCAGGGCGACATCCCCGTCCCCGCCGCCCGCGCCATCCTCGGCGACCGGGTCCTGATCGGCCGCTCCTGCCACGCCGAGTCCGAGGTGGACGCCGCCGTCGCCGAGCCCGGCGTGGACTACTTCTGCACGGGCCCCTGCTGGCCCACCCCCACCAAGCCCGGCCGGTACGCCCCCGGCCTCGACCTCGTCCGGTACGCGGCCTCCCTGCGCCAGGACCGGCCCTGGTTCGCCATCGGCGGCATCGACGGCGGCAACCTCGACCAGGTCCTGAACGCCGGCGCCACCCGCGTCGTCGTCGTCCGGGCGATCACCGAGGCCTCCGACCCGCACGCCGCCGCCGCCGAACTCTCCAAGCGGATCCGCGCCCACCTGGCATAGTGTCCAAAAAGCTGTCCACTTGCTGGACATCGCTTCGGGGACCGCCGGCCCGCGTCTAACCTGCCCGTATGGCTCTTGGTACCGCTTCCACCTGGTCGGACCGTGCACACACGGTCCGCGATCTCCTCGCGTCCGGGAGCTCCTACTCCTTCGAGTTCTGGGCCCCCAAGACCGAGAAGGGCGAGCGCAACCTCTGGAACGCGCTGCGCCGGATCGAAGCGGTCTCGCCGAGCTTCGTCTCGGTCACCTACGGAGCCGGCGGCTCCACGCGCGGCGGCACCGTACGCGCCACGCAGCAGATCGCGGCCGACACCACGCTGACGCCCGTCGCGCACCTCACCGCGGTCGACCACTCGGTCGCCGAACTGCGCCACGTCATCGGCCAGTTCGCCGACGCCGGGATCCGCAACATGCTCGCCCTGCGCGGCGACCCGCCGGGCGACCCCATGGGCCCGTGGGTCCGCCACCCCGAGGGCGTGGACTACGCGGCCGACCTCGTGCGCCTGCTCAAGGAGTCCGGCGACTTCTGCGTCGGCGTCGCGGCCTTCCCCGAGATGCACCCCCGTTCGGTGGACTGGGACACGGACATCCGGCACTTCGTGGACAAGTGCCGCGCCGGCGCGGACTACGCGATCACCCAGATGTTCTTCGATCCGGAGAATTATCTGCGGCTGCGCGACAGTGTCGCGAAGGCGGGGTGTGAGACCCCGATCATCCCCGAGGTCATGCCTGTTGTGGCCATCAAGCAGCTCGATCGGCTGCCCCAATTGAGTACAGCGGTCTTCCCCGCGGACGTGAAAGAGCGCATGCTCGCCGTCAAGGACGATCCGGCCGCTGTACGCTCCATTGGCATCGAGTTCGCCACGGAGTTCTGCGCGCGGCTGCTGTCCGAGGGTGTCCCGGGGCTGCACTTCATCACGCTGAACAATTCCACGGCGACCCTCGAAATCTACGAGAACCTGGGCCTGCACCAGCGGGCCTGATCGGCCGTACCCCGTTCCCGTGCGGGCGGCCGTACCGAGAGGGTGGGCCACGCATGGGAATGACGGTTCTCTACATCGCGTTCGGTGTCGTCGCGTTGTGGCTGCTCGCCGAGGTCCTGATGCAGTACAAGGCCCGGCTGCGGTGGCGACTGCTCGCCTTCGCCGGGTTCCTCGGCGTGGTCGCGGGGGTGGTGCTGCCCTCCGTGCTGGTCATCGGCGTCGGCGCGACCGCCTTCGCCATCGGCCAGACCCTGGTGACGCTCTCCTTCCGCAAGGGCTTCGTGGCCGGCTGGGCCCTCCGCCGCGGCGGCGAGCCCGTACGGCAGGAGTCCGGCCGGCGTCGCGGCGCCAAGGGCGGACCGCGCCAGGCGGCCAAGCTGGAGGTCGGCGACCTGGAGTACGAAGGGCGGGAGCCGGAGCGCGCCGGGCGGAGCGACCGCGCCGACGCGGCCGACCCGGTCTTCACCCCGGAGCCGGTCCCCGAGGACACCGGCTCCTACGGGATACAGAGCTTCGCCGACCGGCAGCCCGACGCGACGGCCGCCTTCGCCTCGCCGTTCACCACGGCCGAGCAGGACGCCCACCAGTACGCGGCCTACCAGGACCCGCAGCAGGGCCAGGGCTACCAGTACCCCGGCGGCTACGGTGACCAGCAGGTCTACGCCGCCTACTCGGACCCGTACATCGGCACGGGCGGCGCGGTCGCCCCGGCGCAGCCCTACGACTACTCCGCCTACGCCGACCCCACGCAGCAGCAGTACTCCATGGACACCCCGCCCGGCGGGGTGTGGGTCCCGCAGCAGCGCGCCACCGACGGCCCGCCGGAGCAGCAGCAGCCCGCCCCGGACCCGTACGACCCCCACGGCCGACAGCAGCCGCCCCAGGGCTACCCGTACCAGGACAACGGCTACCGGTACTGAGGGCCACCGGTACTGGGGCTACCGCTGAAACTACTGTGAGCCCCGGAACTCCGCGCCCTCCACGATGAGTCCCGCCACGAGGGCCCCGGTCATCCCGGCGTGGGCGAGCCCCCCGCCGGGGTGCGCCCAGCCGCCCGCGAGGTAGAGGCCGGGCAGGCCGGTGACGTTGGCCGGGTACAGCAGCCGGCCCCCGGCCCCGGCGAGGGCGGGCGCGGGCACGGCGCCGCCGGGCGCCCCGGTGGCCGCCTCCACGTCCACCGGCGTACGCACCTCCTGCCACAGCAGCCGCTCCCGCAGGTCGGGAACGGCCCGCGCGGCGACGTCCAGCACCCGCCCGGGGTCGGGGACCGGGGCCCCGCCCGACGGGCCGCACAGGGCGCTCACCGTGACCGCCTCGTGGTCGGCGTCGGGCCGGCCCGCCGGGTCGTCCGGGCGCAGGACGGTGACGTCGAGCCCGGGAGTGCACCAGCGTGCGGTGGACGGCGTCGGCCGCCGGGCCCCGCGCAGGGCCAGCATCAGGGTGATCCGGCCGGGCAGCTCGCCGCCCCGGGCCGGCACGGCGTCCCCGGGCGGCGGCACGGAGCCGGCCGGCAGCCCGCGCGGGTCGACCCCGCAGACGACGGAGTCGGCGGACGCCTCGGTGCCGTCGGCCAGCAGCAGCCCGGCGGCGCGCCCGTCGCGGGCCAGGACCTCCCGTACGGCCGCGCCGAAGACGAACTCGACCTTCCGCTCCCGGCAGCGCTCGTACACGGCGCGCGCCAGCTCGCGCATGCCGCCCCGGACGTACCAGGTGCCGAACGTCTGCTCCATGTAGGGCAGCGCCGCCGCCGAGGCGGGCGCCGTGGCGGGGTCGATCCCGTACGCGCGCACCCGGCCGCACAGCAGCTCCGCGAGCCCACCGCCCAGTTCCCGCCGGGCCACCTCGGCCAGGGTCGGCGGGCGGCGGCGCAGCAGGCCGCCGCGCAGCGCCGGGTACGGGTCGCGGCCGAGCACCTGCCAGTCGGGGCGCAGCGGCTCCTCCAGGAGGGGGCGGCGGGTGGCGTCCCAGGTGTCGCGGGCCCGGCCCAGCAGGTCGTTCCAGCGCTCGCCGGCGCCCGCGCCGAAGGCCGCGTCGAGGGCGGCGGCGACCCCGCCGCGCGACGCGCCCGGGAGGGTGACGCGGGTGTCGCCGATGACGTGCCGGACGGCCGGGTCGAGTTGGACGAGGTCGACGCTGTCCTCCAGGGACCGCTTGCCGGTCTTCACGAACAGGTCGCGGTAGACGGCGGGCAGGTGCAGGACGCCGGGCCCGGTGTCGAAGGAGAAACCGTCCCGCTCGTACCGGCCGACGGCGCCGCCGTAGGTCTCCCCCCGCTCGTACACCGTCACCCGGTGCCCCGCCACGGCCAGTCGGGCCGCCGTCGCCATCGCGCCCATGCCGGCGCCGATCACCGCAATTCGTGCCATGCGGATGAGCCTATCGAGGGAGGTCAGGGCCTCAGAGCGGTGGTGCCCCGGTGGGGGCGCGGACCTCCGCCGCGAGGCGTTTCTCCTCGCGGCGCTGGGCGCGGCGGCGCAGGAAGCGGCGGATCCGGCTCCAGAGGAAGATCAGCAGGGCCAGTCCCAGGACGAGCAGCACGGCGGCGATGACCGCGGCGGCCGTCGGGTGGAACATGGCGAAGGTGACGAGCCCGGCGACGCCGAGGTCCTCGGCGGTACTCACCACGATGTTGGTGACCGGCTCGGGCGAGGTGTTGATGGCCATCCGCGTGCCGGCCTTGACGAAGTGGCTGGCCAGAGCGGTGGATCCGCCGACGGCGCCGGCGGCCAGGTCGGAGAGGGAGCCGCTCTGCCCGGCGAGCAGCGCCCCGACGACGGCGCCCGAGACGGGCCGGATCACCGTGTGGACGGTGTCCCACAGCGAGTCCACGTAGGGGATCTTGTCGGCGACGGCCTCGCACAGGAACAGCACGGCCGCCACGATCAGCACGTCGGTGCGCTGGAGCGAGGCCGGGACCTCGTCGGTCAGGCCGGTCGCGCCGAAGATGCCGAGCAGGAGGACCACGGCGTAGGCGTTGATCCCGCTGGCCCAGCCGCTGGTGAAGACCAGGGGGAGCACACTCACCCGATCATCATGCCGCAGACGGGCGCCGGGTGAGGGGCGAAACGGTGAGGGGACGGCCGCACGCGGGCGACCGTCCCCTCACCGACGGAGTCTGTACGGGGCTACTGCCCCTGTTCGTCACGGCGGCGCTGCCACCGTTCCTCGATCCGGGTCATCATCGACCGACGCTGCCGGTTCTGGCCGCCACGGGCCGAACCGCCTGCACTTCCGGAGACGGGCTGCTCGCCGGGCTTGGGTGCCTTGCGCCAACCGGTGACCACCAGGACCGTACAGGCCAGCATGACGAGGAATCCCACCACGCTGATCCAGAGCACTTCCTGCCAGATGACACCGGTCATGAGGAGCGCGATACCCACCACAATGCCTACGACTGCCTGGTAGACCCGTCGCCGGGTGTACGTGCGCAGTCCACTGCCCTCAAGCGCTGTCGCGAACTTGGGGTCTTCGGCGTACAGCGCTCGCTCCATCTGCTCGAGCATTCGCTGCTCGTGCTCCGAGAGCGGCACGGGAGTCCTCCTCATCCGTCGGTCGCGGGGGGTAGCGACCAGGGGTCCCCTTCAGGATAGGCGGGGAATCGCCCCCGTGATACCCGCCCTCTACGCCACATTCTGCAAACCACAGCGCCGAAAAACCACTGCGGCGACCACGCCCGTGGCGAACAGCCCCGGGGAGGAAACTGCGGCGGCACAGCATCAACGCGTCAAACGTACCGTCGCCAGCGCGGTCACTGAGGCGCTTATTCCCCACTGAGTAGTCCGCCATGCCGAACGGTGCCCCCGATCATACGGGGATCAGCCCCGGATCGGAGGGTGTCCGTGCCGGCCCGTGCCCGGGAAGCGCGCAGATCAGGCGGGCTTCTCGCCAAGGACGTGCAACTGCGTGGCGACCGCGTGGAAGGCCGGCAGCTCGGCGGCGGCCTCCTCCAGACGCAGCAGCGCCTCCACGGCCCCCGGCTCGGTGTCCACGAGCACGCCCGGCACCAGGTCGGCGAAGATCCGCACCCCGTGCACCGCGCCGACCTGCAGGCCGGCCCCGCCCACCAGATCGGTGAGCTGCTCGGCGGTGAAGCGGCGCGGCATCGGGTCGCCGGCGCCCCAACGCCCGGCCGGGTCGCCGAGCGCCGTACGGGCCTCGGTGAAGTGCCCGGCCAGCGCCCGCGCGAGGACGGCCCCGCCCACTCCGGCGCCGAGGAGGCTGAGGACGCCTCCGGGGCGCAGGGCGGCGACGGCGTTGGTCACGCCCTCGACCGGGTCGTCCACGTACTCCAGTACGCCGTGGCACAGCACCACGTCGTACGCGTCCCGCTCGACGACGTCCAACAGGCCCTGGGCGTCGCCCTGGACGCCGCGCACCAGGTCGGCGACACCCTCCTCGGCGACCCGGCGCTCCAGCCCGAACAGCGCGTTCGGGCTGGGGTCGACCACGGTCACCCGGTGGCCCAGACGGGCGAGCGGCACCGCGAACCTGCCGGTGCCGCCGCCGGTGTCCAGGACGTCCAGCACTTCCCGCCCGGTCGCCTTCACCCGGCGGTCGAGGGCCTCCTTGAGGACCTCCCACACCACGGCGGTGCGGAGGGAGGCACGGGGGCGGGAAGTGTCCGACACGGCTGATGGCTCCTCGGCGCGTTTGGGTGGGAGAGCGATACGTGCCCCACCCTATTGCCTCGGACAGCCGGGCAGCTCATCCCGCGTGTGGACGCTCCGGTCGGGGCTGCGGCAGGGGCTGCGCCACGGGCGTCAGGGCGAGCATCCGCTCGACCAGCCGCACGAACATCCCCACCTCCCGGACGAGATCGTCCGCGTCACGGGCGGTCGCCGCGCCCCGTATGCCGGCCTCGGCACGGGCCCGACGGGCGGCGCCCGAGGCGAACAGCGCACTCCACTCGGTCAGCTCCGGCGCTATCTCCGGCAGCACCTCCCACGCGCTGCGGATCCGCGGCCGCCGGCGCGGGCGCACCGGCTCGGGGCGACCCCGGGCGGCGAGCACGGCCGCGGCGGCGCGCAGCGCGGCGAGGTGGGCGGTGGCGTACCGCTCGTTGGACCGGGGCAGCAGCGCCGCCTCGGCCAGGCCCTCGCGGGCCTTGGCGAGCAGATCCAGGGCGGCGGGTGGCGCGGCCGACCTGCGCGGGACGGGGTGGACAGGGGACGGGGACGGTGTGGCCATGACGAACCTCCTGTCGTGACGTGGTGCTCGGGTGCGTGTTCGTTCGTGTCCCCATCGTGACGGCCCCCACTGACAATCCCGCTGACCTGCGGTTTCGCCCGCCGCAGCTCCTGAGGTGCGGACGTGCTACGACAGCTGGTAGTTTTTGAACTGACCAGTCAGTTCAAAAGGGAGGGGTCGGTGTGGACAGCCCGCACGGAGCGGCGGTGAAGGCCGAGGGCTTCGGAATGAAGGGCCCGCGCGGCTGGGTCTTCCGGGGCGTGGACCTCGACGCCGCGTCCGGTTCCCTCGTCGCGCTCGAAGGCCCCTCCGGCAGCGGCCGGACCTGCCTGCTCCTCGCCCTCACCGGGCGGATGAAGGCCACCGAGGGCCACGCCGAGATCGCCCGCCACCGACTCCCGAAGAAGATGGCGGCGGTCCGCCGGATCTCCGCCCTCGGCCCGGTCGCCGGCGTCAACGACCTCGACCCCTCCCTCACCGTCGCGGAACACCTGCGCGAGGGCGCCATGCTCCAGCGCCGCTACGACGGCCCCCTGCGCGCCCTGCTGCGCCCGCGCGGAGAGGCCCGCACCTCCACCGCCGCCCGCGTCGCGGACGCCCTGGCCGTCGTCGGACTGGACCTCGCCACCCTGCCCAAGGGCCCGCGAACCTCCGTACGCGACCTGGAGCGGCTGGAGGCGCTGCGGCTCTCGCTGGCCATCGCCCTGCTGGGCGGTCCCCGCCTCCTCGGCCTCGACGACCTCGACCTGAAGCTCTCGGACGCCGAACGCGCCGAGGCCTGGGCCCTGCTCCGCTCGATCGCCGAGCGCGGGACCACCGTCCTCGCCGTGTGCAGCGAGGCCCCGGAAGGCGTGACGGTCGTACGGACGGGCGCGAGGCCGCAGACGCCGGAGCAGGAGGAGCAGCAGGAGCCGCCGAAGACCCCCGCGCCGGCCGTACCGCTCACCAAGGACCCGAAGGTCACCTGGGGCACCCCGGGCGAGACCACGGACGAGGCGACGGAAAAGCCGAAGCCGGACGCGAAGCCGGACGCGAAGCCGGAACCCGCACCGGAGACGGACACGACGGACACGACGGACGCGACGGACACGACGGACGCGACGGACACGACCGACACCACTGACACCGACACCGACGACACGAAGGGGGCGGACGATGCGATCGCCGAAGCTGGCCGCGCTTGAGCTGAAGCGGTTCGGGCGGGGGAAGCTGCCGAGGGCCGCCCTCGTCGCGCTGCTCCTGCTGCCGCTGCTCTACGGGGCCCTGTACCTCTGGTCGTTCTGGGATCCGTACAGCCGCCTCGACAAGGTGCCCGTCGCCCTCGTCAACGCCGACCAGGGCGCCACCGTCGACGGCAAGCGCGTCGACGCGGGCGCGGAGATCACCAGGAAGCTGCACGACAGCAAGACCTTCGACTGGCGCGAGGTCAGCGCGAAGGAGGCGGCCGAGGGCCTGGAGGACGGGAAGTACTACCTTTCCCTCACCATGCCCGCCGACTTCAGCGCGAAGGTCGCCTCCAGCTCCGGTGACGACCCCACCACCGGCGCCCTCCAGGTCCGTACGAACGACGCGAACAACTACATCGTCGGCTCGATCTCGCGCACCGTCTTCGCCGAGGTCCGCACGGCGGCGTCCACCAACGCCTCCCGCGGCTTCCTCGACAAGATCTTCGTGTCCTTCTCCGACCTGCACGACAAGACCGCCGAGGCCGCCGACGGCGCCGACAAGCTCAAGGACGGCGCCGGCAAGGCCCAGCAGGGCGCGAAGGACCTCGCCGACGGCCTTGACACGGCCAAGGAGAAGTCCGGCGAGCTCGCCGGCGGCCTGAAGAAGCTGAACTCGGCCGCCGGCCAGTTGAAGACGGGCTCCAAGGAGGTCGCGGAGGGCACCCAGGCCGTGGCCGACAAGGTCAACGGCGCCGCCGCCAAGGCCCGTCCCTTCGTCAAGGACCCCAAGAACCTCGCGGACACCGCCAAGCTGGTCATGGACACCTCCGTGGTCGTCCAGAACCACCTGGGGAAGTTCGTCGAGAAGGCCCCGGCCGTCGCCGCCGTGACCAAGCAGGCGGCCACCCGCGCGGACGGCTTCCACTCGAAGTACTGCCTCACCCCCACGCCCCAGTTGCCGCCGGCCGCGTGCGCCGAGGCGAAGACCCTCAAGGACACCACCGCCGAGGCGGCCCTGCTCGCCGGCGACGTCGGCACCCTCGCCGGCAACGCGAACGGGGACGTCGCGAAGCTGCGCACGCAGCTGAAGGACCTGGAGAACAAGGCGCGCGAGCTGGTCGAGAAGGCCCCCGGCCTCGCCGGTGACCTCGACACGGCCGTCACCAAGGTCAACGCCCTCAACGCCGGCGCCCACAAGGTCGCCGACGGCATGGCCAAGTTGCACTCCGGCCTCGGCAACGCCGCCGGCGGCTCCGGAGCCCTCACCGAGGGCGTCGGCAAGCTCGGCGACGGCGCGCACAACCTCAACGGCGGCATGTTCAAGCTGATCGACGGCAGCGGCGAACTCGCCGGTGGCCTGCACGACGGCGCCGGGAAGATCCCGGACTACGACCAGAAGCAGCGCGACGCCCGCACCCAGGTCATGGCCGACCCGGTCCAGCTCGCCAACCAGTCCCTGCACAAGGCGCCCAACTACGGCACCGGCTTCGCCCCGTACTTCATCCCGCTCTCCCTGTGGGTCGGCGCGATGGTCGCGTACATGCTGATCGTCCCGCTCAACAAGCGGGCCCTCGCCGCCGGCGCCTCGCCCTGGCGGGTCGCCCTCGCGGGCTGGCTGCCCGTGCTCGGCCTCGGCGCCGCGCAGGTGGGTGCGCTGATGTCCGTACTCCACTGGGGCCTCGGCCTGGAGATGGCCCGACCGGCCCTGACCGTCGCCTTCCTGGTCCTGGTCACCGGCTGCTTCGCGGCGATCGTCCAGTGGCTCAACGCCAAGTTCGGCGCGGCCGGCCGCATCCTCGTCCTGGCCGTCCTGATGCTCCAGCTGACCTCGGCGGGCGGCACCTACCCCGTCCAGACCAGCCCGGGGTTCTTCAACGCCATCCACCCGTACCTGCCCATGTCGTACATCGTGGAGAGCCTGCGCCGCCTGATCACCGGCGGCGACCTCACCCCGGTCTGGCAGGGCTGCGCCGTCCTGGCCGCCTTCACGGTCGGCGCCCTCGCCCTCACGGCGCTCGCCGCACGCGGCAAGCAGGTGTGGACGATGGACCGACTGCACCCGGAACTGAGCCTGTAAGGGGCTGTTGACCTGTGAGAATCAACGCCATGGAAAGCAGCAGCGCCGGCACGGGCACGGGCACGAGCACGACCACGGGCGGCGGTCGCCGGGCCGCCACCCGGCAGAAGCTCTACGAGGCCGCCGTCACCCTCATCGCCGAGCAGGGCTTCTCCGCGACCACGGTCGACGAGATCGCAGAGCGGGCCGGAGTCGCCAAGGGCACCGTCTACTACAACTTCGCGAGCAAGACCGAACTCTTCGAGGAGCTGCTGCGGCACGGCGTGGGGCTGCTCACCGCCTCGCTGCGGGACGCGGCCCGCGAGACGCAGGAGCGGGGCGGCACCCGCGTCGAGGCCCTCGACGCCATGATCCGGGCAGGCCTCGTCTTCATCGACCGCTACCCGGCCTTCACCCAGCTCTACGTCGCCGAACTCTGGCGGACCAACCGGGCCTGGCAGTCCACCCTCATGGTGGTCCGGCAGGAGGCGGTGGCCGTGGTCGAGACGGTGCTGCGCGAGGGCGTCGAACGCGGCGAGCTGAGCGCGGAGATCGACGTACCGCTCACGGCGGCGGCGCTCGTCGGGATGGTCCTGGTCGCGGCGCTGGACTGGCAGGCGTTCCAGAGCGAGCGGTCGCTGGACGACGTGCACTCGGCGCTGTCGCTGCTGCTGCGGGGCCGGGTCAGCGGCAGCCGGTGACCCCCGGTCGGCGGTGCCGCTCGCGGGGGCGGGCGGCGTAGAACTGAGTATCCGTACCTACGGCGAGAGATGAGTACGCGTACGGATGGCTCCCACCTGCGAAGACAGCAGACTGGAGGCGACGGACAGGGGTACTCGGCCCTCACCGCGGACACGGGGCCGCGGAGCGGGTCGGGTCCCCGGCCGGATCGACGGAACGCCGGTGGCGCCGGGCTCGGGGGGAACGAGCCCGGCGCCACCGGCGTTTCGCGTACCGCCGCGCGCCGGCTCTACCGCCGCGGCGACCGCAGCCGGCGCAGCAGCGGCAGCGGCAGCGTGACCGGCAGCCGCGGCGGCGCGTACGCCGCCCAGCGGGCCGAGACCGCCCAGGAGACCCGCGCCGCCGAGGAGGGCAGGAACAGGGCCCGCAGCCGCGCCCACCGGCCGGCTCCGCAGTCAGCGCCGCCCGGACCAGCTCCACGTCCGCGCGCGGCCCCTCGGAGGCGACGCGCGCGCCCGGCGGGGCGTACAGGGCCCGTTCGACCGCGCCCGCGACCCGGTGCACCGCCTGCTCGGCCTCCCGGTCCAGCCGGCCCAGCAGCACGAGCCGGGCGGCTGCCTGACGCGGCGACAGCGCCTCGTCCGGCGGGATACCGAGGTCCCACGCCGCGTCGCCCAGCTCCTCCCACGCGGCCAGGGCCCCGCCCGAGGCCAGCCGCCGCGTCCGGACCCGGCGGCGCCACAGCACCGGCAGCAGCGGCAGCCCCACGACGGCAAGAGCGACCGCGCCCCAGCCGAGCACCGCGCCCACCGAGGGCCCACCGGAGTCCGCCGCCTTGTTCTGCGTCGGCGCGGCGGCGCCGCACTCCCCGAGCTTCCTCAGCTCGGGCGGGCAGGCGTCGCTCTGGGAGGGCGCCGGCGCCGGAGCCGCGGCGGACTGCGAGGGCAGCGCGGACGGCGCCACCGGCAGCGGGGCCGGGGTGTCGGCGCGGCTGTAGTCCGGCACCGTGATCCCCGCGCGGGGCGTCGGCTCGAAGCGGGTCCAGCCCACGCCCTCGAAGTACAGCTCGGGCCAGGCGTGCGCGTCCCGCATGGAGACGTTCACACTGCCGTCGGACTGCTTCTCACCCGGGGTGAATCCGACGGCCACCCGGGCCGGGATGCCGAGGGTGCGCGACATCGCCGCCATCGAGAAGGCGAAGTGGACGCAGAAGCCCTCCTTGTCGTTCAGGAAGCGGGCGATGGCCTGCGAACCCGTCCCCGAGGACACCTTGGTGTCGTAGCGGAAGCCGCCGTTGACCGCGAACCAGTCCTGGAGCTTCACCGCCCGCGTGTAGTTGTCCCGCGAGCCCTGCGTGACCTGCCGGGCGGTCTCCGCCACCACCGGCGGCAGGTTGTCCGGCACCCTCGTGTACTCGGCCCGCACGAAGGGGTTCGCCTCCGGCGCCGCCTGGAGCTGCTGCGCCGTGGGCCGCAGCAGCAGACTGCGTACGGTGTACTGGGCGCCCTGCACGTTCTGGAAGCGGTCCTTGCCCAGCTGGTCCCCGACGAGGGTGCGGCCGGCGGGCTCGTAGCGCCACTTGCCGCCGATGTCGATCTGCGTCGCCGGGTAGGGCATCGGCAGGTAGCGCTGCGCGTAGGTTTCGGCGGCCGAGAGGGTGGTGCGCACCTCGACCGCGCTGCCGCGGACCCGGTCGTCGAGCCCCTGCGGGTTCGGCAGCCGGGCGGGCACATCGGTCAGCGGGCGGCCCGCCGCCTCCCACTTGACCCCGTTGAACTCGTCCAGCGCCAGGATCCGCAGGTACTGCTCGCCCAGCTGCGGGCTGTCCGTGCGGTACTTGAGGATCACCCGGTTGTCCTGGGCGTTGAGGCTGCTCTGCAGGGACACCAGCGGGTTCACCGCCGAGATCGTGCCGCCCCCGCCGGCCGCCGAGCCGTCCTCTCCCGCCGCGCCCAGCACCCCGCCGCCGAGCGTCGGCAGCGCGGCCGGCACCGCCAGGGCCAGGCCCAGGGCGGCCACGCCGATGCGGCGGCCGGTGCGTACGGGCGACACGGCCCGGCCGCCGCCGGAGGCCGAGGCGCCGCCGTAGCCGGAGGCGGCCGACACCGGTCCGGCGGGCGCCCCGCCGAAGACCCGGCCCCACTGGGCGAGCCGGTCCCGGCCCTCGGCCAGCAGCAGCATCAGGTACCCGGCGCCGGCCAGCAGGAACGCGAACCAGGCCCCGCCCCGGCCGGCCGATAGCCCGGCGGCCACCGAGTACAGCGCGAGCAGCGGCAGCCCGGCGGCGGCGGCCGTGCGCATCGTCACCGCCAGGACGTCGACCAGCAGCCCGATCGCCAGCACCCCGGCCAGCAGCAGCAACCGGATGCCGTCCGTCAGCGGCGCGGGGGTCGCGAACTCGGCGACGTCCCGCGCACCCTGCCCGAACAGACCGCCGAAGTCGGTCACCAGGAAGGCCATCGGCCCGCTCCCGGTGGACTCGGCCTTCCCCGCGAACAGCAGGGCGAGCAGCAGCAGCGACACCAGCGCCTGCGCGGCCACCGTCAGCGACCGCGCCAGCGGGATCCGCCGCCCGCCGGCGCCCACCAGCGCCTGCACGCCCAGCAGGGCGGCGGCCTGGAGCAGCCAGCCGGAGCTCTCCACCAGCGGGGCCAGCGACCAGGCGGTCAGCAGCGTCGCCAGCATGCCGAAGAGCGTCACGCGCGTCCGCCCGCTCATCCCCAACCTCCGGTGTTCGCCGTGCCGAGGGGAGCGTTCCCGGCCTGTCGCCACAGCTCGTCGAACGCGGCGCCGGCAGGTACGGCCAGCGCCGTCCAGCCCGCGTCCCGCAGCCGGCGCAGCCGCTCCTCCACCCGCGAGGGCTCCCCGGCCCAGGTCGCGGAGTCCAGTACGAACGCCACCGCGCCCGAGCTGCGCTGCCGCATCCGGGCCGCCATCTCGGTCTGTACGTCGTCCAGGTCGCCGAAGAACGCGATCAGCAGGCCGTCGCCGGCGGGGGAGGCAGGGCCCTGGGCGCCGCCGCGCAGGGCCTCGTAGGCCCCGGCCAGGCCCTGGCCCGAGGAGTGGCCGACGATCGCGAGGGTGTCCATCATCAGCCCGGCCGCCTCGGCGGACTCGGAGCCGCCGGAGGAGAAGCCGCCGGCGCCGGGCACCGCGTCACCGGTGTCGGTCAGCAGCCGCGCGGAGAAGCCCCGTTCGAGGACGTGCAGCAGGGTGGAGGCAGCGGCGGAGACCGCCCACTCGAAGGCGGAGTCGGGGCCGGTGCCCTCGTAGGCGAGGTCGCGGGTGTCCAGCAGGACGGTGGCCTTGCTGCGCTGCGGCTGTTCCTCGCGGCGCACCATCAGCTCGCCGTAGCGGGCGGTGGAGCGCCAGTGCACGCGGCGCAGGTCGTCGCCGCGCCGGTAGCCGCGCGGGATCACGTCGTCGTCGCCGGACAGGGCCAGGGAGCGGCGGCTGCCGTCGCCGTAGCCGCCCGCCTCGCCGGTCATGCGGACCGGGGGCAGGGGTTGGGTGCGGGGGACGACGGTGAGGAGGTCGTAGGCGGTGAAGGAACGGGTGATCTCGACCAGCCCGAAGGGGTCGGTCAGCCGCAGCTGGAGCGGGCCCAGCGGGTAGCGGCCGCGCAGGTCGGAGCGGACCCGGTAGGAGACCTCGCGCCGGCCGCCGGCCTCGACCCGGTCCAGGACGAAGCGGGGCCGCGGCCCCATCACGTAGGGCACGCGGTCCTGGAGCATGAGCAGCCCCGTGGGCATCCGCGAGACGTTCTCCAGCCGCAGGCGCACCCGCGCCTCGCCGCCGGCGGACACCCGCACCGGGCTGAGCCGGCGACCGGCGGTGACCCGGTGGCGGGTGCGGTGCAGGGCCACCACGCAGATCAGCGGCAGGACGACGAGCAACAGCCCGACCCGCAGCAGCTGGCCCTGGCCCAGGACGTACGCGCACACCGCGGCGGCCGCTCCGGCGGCCAGGAACGAGCGGCCCCGGGTGGTCAGCCCGGCCAGCGAGGCCCGCAGCCCCTCCGGGTCCCTCACCTGCCCGCCGGCGCCGTGCGCGGCACCGGCCCCCATCAGAAGCCCCGGAGGGCCGCGCCGGGCGGCATCTCGCCGCGGCCGTGCGCGGCCGGGACGGGGGTGCGCTGGAGGATGTCCTGGACGACCTGCTCGGCGGTGCGCCGGTTCAGCTGGGCCTGCGCGGTGGGCAGCAGGCGGTGCGCGAGGACGGGCCCGGCCAGCTGCTGGACGTCGTCGGGCAGGACGTAGTCCCGGCCGGCCAGCGCGGCGGAGGCCTTCACGGCGCGCAGCAGGTGCAGGGTGGCGCGGGGCGAGGCGCCCAGGCGCAGGTCCGGGTGGCTGCGGGTGGCGGCGACCAGGTCGACCACGTAGCGGCGTACGGGCGCGGCCACGTACACCTCGCGGACGGCCTCGATGAGCTTGACGATCTCGTGTGCGTGCGCGACGGCGGTGAGGTCGTCGAGCGGGGAGAGCCCGCCGTGCACGTCGAGCATCTGGAGCTCGGCCTCGGCGCTGGGGTAGCCCACGGACACCCGGGCCATGAAGCGGTCCCGCTGCGCCTCGGGCAGCGGGTAGGTGCCCTCCATCTCCACCGGGTTCTGGGTGGCGACGACCATGAAGGGGCTGGGCAGGGTGTAGGTGGTGCCGTCGATGGTGACCTGGCGCTCCTCCATCGACTCCAGCAGCGCGGACTGGGTCTTCGGCGAGGCGCGGTTGATCTCGTCGCCGATGACGATCTGCGCGAAGATCGCGCCCGGCTTGAACTCGAACTCGCGGCGCTGCTGGTCGTAGATGCTGACGCCGGTGATGTCGGAGGGCAGCAGGTCCGGTGTGAACTGGATGCGCTGCACCGAGCAGTCGATGGACTTGGCGAGCGTCTTGGCGAGCATGGTCTTGCCCACGCCGGGGACGTCCTCGATGAGGAGGTGGCCCTCGGCGAGCAGCACGGTCAGCGCCAGGCGGACGACCTCCGGCTTGCCCTCGATCACGCTTTCGACCGAGTGGCGGACCCGCTCGGCCGTGCTGGTCAGATCCGCGAGGCTCGCTCGATCGTCATAGGTGGTCACCAGGTTCTCCTCGGCCTTTCCAGGGCCGACGCCACTGGCGCTTGAACCGGCCCACCCCTGAACACGGACGTCGACCCGGAGGCTTTCCGGGTGACGTCATCCCCGCATTCTTGACGGCGTTCCGGTCCCGTGTCACTCAGCAGGCGGGATCGATCTCCCGAAGGAGTCCGGTGTGCACGTCGAAGACGAAGCCTCGCACATCGTCCTTGTGGAGCAGGAAGGGGTTGGTGCGCACGCGCTGCATGGACTGGCGGACGTCCTGGTCGACGTCGCGGAAGGCCTCCACGGCCCAGGCGGGGCGCTGGCCGACCTCGTCCTCCAGCTCGTGGCGGAAGTCCTCGGTCAGACTTTCGAGGCCGCAGCCGGTGTGGTGGATGAGTATGACCGCGCGGGTGCCCAGGGCGCGCTGGCTGATGGTGAGGGAGCGGATGGTGTCGTCGGTGACGACGCCGCCGGCGTTGCGGATGGTGTGGCAGTCGCCCAGCTCCAGGCCGAGGGCCTTGTGCAGGTCGAGGCGGGCGTCCATGCAGGCCACGACGGCCACGCGCAGGACCGGACGGGCATCCATGCCGGGGTCGGTGAACGCGGCCGCGTATCGGCGGTTGGCGGCGACGAGTCGATCGGTGACGGAGTCGCCGGCTGCCTGGGGGGCGGAGTGGGCGGGCAGGGATGCGGAAGTCGTCATGACTACGACGGTAATGGTCACAGCTCGGACTGGCATGGAGTGAGGGTGGACAAAGAAGGCCATCCAGGCTTGTTGTGAGCTAACCCACAAGGTTGGACGGGTGCCCCCGATCGGGTGATTCGGGGCTTTCGTCGGTTCGGCGGGGGAGGGGCGCACCGGGCGCGGGGCGGTTCGTTGACCGCGACGACCGTTGCACTAAAGTGGCGCGAACCGGCCGGAGCCCGGCCCTCACCGGCCGCCCCGGACCGTGTGAAACCCGGTAACACTCCGCGTGCGCGGCGCGGCGTACGCCTGCCGCGCCGTTATCTGAGAGGGCGCTTTGACTAGCGAGTCCCGACATGTCCCGGTGATGCTCCAGCGGTGCCTGGACCTGTTGGCCCCGGCGCTGGAGAGGCCGGGGGCCGTCGTCGTCGACTGCACCCTCGGCCTCGGCGGCCACAGCGAGGCCCTGCTGACCCGGTTCCCCGAGGTGCGCCTGATCGGCCTCGACCGCGACAAGGAGGCCCTGCGGCTCTCCGGCGAGCGCCTGGCCCGCTTCGGCGACCGGGCCACCCTCGTCCACGCGATCTACGCCGACCTCGCGGAGGTCCTCGACAAGCTGGGGCTCCCGACCGTCCAGGGCATCCTCTTCGACCTCGGCGTCTCCTCCATGCAGCTCGACGAGGCCGACCGCGGGTTCGCGTACGCCCAGGACGCGCCGCTGGACATGCGCATGGACCAGAGCACCGGCATCAGCGCCGCCGAGGTCCTCAACACCTACGCGCCGGGCGAGCTGGTGCGCATCCTGCGCCAGTACGGCGAGGAGAAGCAGGCCAAGCGGATCGTGTCGGCGATCGTGCGCGAGCGCGAGAAGGAGCCGTTCACCAACAGCGCGCGCCTGGTGGAACTGATCCGCGACGCGCTGCCGCAGGCGGCCAAGCGCACCGGCGGCAACCCCGCCAAGCGGACCTTCCAGGCCCTGCGCATCGAGGTCAACGGCGAGCTCGCCGGCCTGGAGCGGGCCATTCCGGCGGCGGTGGACCGGATCGCGGTCGGCGGCCGGATCGCGGTCCTGTCGTACCACTCCCTGGAGGACCGCCTGGTCAAGCAGGTCTTCGCGGCCGGCGCCACCTCCACGGCCCCGCCGGGGCTGCCCGTCGTGCCGGAGAAGTACCAGCCGAAGCTGAAGCTGTTGACGCGCGGCGCGGAGCTGCCGACGGAGGAGGAGATCGCCGAGAACCGGCGCGCGGCCCCGGCCCGCTTCCGCGGCGTCGAGCGCATCCGGGAGGCGCGGCTGTGACCAAGGCCGGGAAGGTGGCCACGCTGACGCGTGGGCAGGCGGCCCGGCTGGTCCGCGGTGGGCGGGGCCCGGCGCCGACGGGAGGGGCGGCGCGGATGCCGTTCGTCCTGCTGGTCGTGGCCCTGCTCGGGGGCGGGCTGATCAGCCTGCTGCTGCTGAACTCGGCCCTCAACGAGGGCTCCTTCCAGCTGTCGAAGCTGAAGCGGGAGACCACTGCGCTCACCGACGAGGAACAGGCCCTCCAGCGCGACGTCGACGCCCACTCCGCCCCGGACGCGCTCCAGCGACGGGCGCACGAGCTGGGCCTCGTACCCGGCGGCAGCCCGGTCTTCATCGGCCCCGACGGCAAGGTCGCGGGCGCCGTCTCCACGGCCGAGGCCCCGCCGCCCCCACCCCCGGCCACCCCGACGAGCCAGCCCCCCTCCCCGGCCGCCCCCGCCCCCGTCGCCCCGCCGGCCGCCGCGCCGCCCGGCCCGGCCCCGGCGGCCCTCCGCAGCCCACCCCGACCCCAGGCAGGTGACGCGGTGACCCGGACCCCTGCGGCCCCGGCCCGCGCCTCGGGCCCTCGGGCCCGCCGCCGCCGCCGTGCAGCCCACCCCGACCCCAGGCAGGTGACGTCGTGACCCGGACCATCGCGGGGCTCCGCCCCGCCCCGCAGGCCGCCGGAGCCCGCGGTGAGCCCCAGGAGCCGCCCCGACGGCGGGTGCCCGGCCCGCCCGGCCGCGCCCGGCGGCGAGCGCGCCCGCGCCACGGCCCGTCCGACCTCCCGACCGGCCTCCCGCCCCGCAACCCGGCGGCCCGCCGCGCCCCGCGCCCCGCACACCATCCGACTGGGCAGCCCCAAGCCCAGGCTGCGGCTGGTCGGCGTCGGCCTGACCCTGGTCATGCTCGCCTTCGTCGTACGGCTCCTCCAGGTGCAGGCCGTCGACGCCTCCGCGTACTCCGCCAAGGCCTCCGAGAACCGCTTCGCGAGCCACACCCTGGCCGCCGAGCGCGGTGAGATCACCGACCGCAAGGGCGTCGCCCTGGCCACCAGCGTCGACGCGTACGACATCACCGCCGACCCGAAGATGTTCACCCCGCAGGAGAGCAAGGCCCCCGACGCCCCCGAGCAGGCCGCCGCCCTCCTCGCCCCCATCCTCGGCGCGGACACCAAGGACCTCACCGCGCGCCTGAAGACGAAGAACACCCGCTACGTCGTCCTCGCCCGGCGCCAGACCCCCCAGGTCTGGAACCAGATCAAGGACCTCAAGAAGCTCTTCGCCGACAAGGCCGCCGCCGACAAGAAGAAGAACGGCCCCGGCGCCAACGTCCTGGCCGGCGTCTTCAACGAGAACAGCAGCAAGCGCGTGTATCCGAACGGCGCCCTCGCCGCCGGGATACTGGGCTACGTCAACGCCGAGGGCAAGGGCGCCGGCGGCCTGGAGTCGTCCCTCGACAAGAAGCTCGCCGGCAAGGACGGCGAGCTGACCTACGCCCAGTCCGGCGGCCGCCGCGTCCCCACCGCCGGATCCAGCGAGAAGCCCGCCGTCCCCGGCGACGACATCGAACTGACCATCGACCGCGACATCCAGTGGGCCGCGCAGTCCGCCATCACCGAGCAGGTCGAGAAGTCCGGCGCCGACCGCGGCTACGTCATCGTCCAGGACACCCGCACCGGCGAGGTCCTCGCCATGGCCAACGCCCCCGGCTTCGACCCCAACGACCTCTCCAAGGCCCGCTCCGCCGCCATGGGCAACGCCGCCCTCCAGGACGTCTACGAGCCCGGCTCCACCGCCAAGGTGATCTCCATGGCCGCCGTCCTGGAGGAGAAGAAGGCCACCCCCGAGACCCACGTCGAGGTCCCCAACCGGCTCCACCGCGGCGACCGGCTCTTCAAGGACGACGTCGACCACCCGACCTGGTACCTGACCCTCAACGGGGTCCTCGCCAAGTCCTCCAACATCGGCACCATCCTGGCCACCGGCCAACTCGGCGCCACCCAGGCCGAGGCCAACCGAGTCCTGTACTCCTACCTGGACAAGTTCGGCATCGGCCGGCCCACCGGCCTGGACTACCCCGGCGAATCCCGCGGCATCCTCGCCAAGCCCGAGGCCTGGTCCACCTCCCAGCAGTACACGATCCCCTTCGGCCAGGGCCTGTCCCTCAACGCCATGCAGGCCGCCTCCGTGTACTCCACCATCGCCAACGGCGGCGTGCGCGTCACCCCGACGCTGGTGCGCGGCACCAAGGGCCCCGACGGCCGCTTCAACCCGGCCCCCGCCCCCGAACGGGCCCAGGTGGTCAGCGCCGAGACCGCCAAGACCCTCGCCGCCATGCTCGAATCGGTCGTCGACGACCAGGAGGGCACCGGCACCAAGGCGCGCATCCCCGGCTACCGCGTCGGCGGCAAGACGGGCACCTCCAACCGGGTGGATCCGGCCACCGGCCGCTACAAGGGCTACACCGCCTCCTTCGCCGGTTTCGCGCCGGCCGACAACCCGCGCGTCACCGTCTACTGCGCCATCCAGAACCCCACCAAGGGCAGCTACTTCGGCGGCCAGATCTGCGGCCCGATCTACAAGACGGTCATGGAGTTCGCACTCAAGACGCTCCAGGTCGCACCCACCGGAACGGCCCCCGCGGGGCTCCCGGTGACCTACGACGCCACCCCGCCGCCCCCCGCCCCGAGCGCCGCTCCCAACGGCGCGCAGCCCGGTCCGCAGCCCGGACAGTGAACCGACCGCCCAGCCAGGAATGCGTGAGGCAGCATCAGTGACAACCATCACCCCGAAACCCGGGAACCGATCCGCCGAGGACGCCCCCGCCGGGGCCTCGCTTCGCGAGCGGCCCACCACGCCCGGTACGCTCACCGCCGTGCCCCACGCTGATCAGCCCAGAACCGCCCCGAAAGACGCCCCGGCAGCGCCGCCGGGAGCGCCCCGGCCCGTGACCGCCCGCCCGACCCCCCTGGGCGAGCTGGCCGCACTGCTGGGCCTGCCCGACGCGGCCGACGTCCGGATCACCGGCATCACGCACGATTCACGTGCCGTACGCCCCGGAGACCTCTACGCGGCCCTGCCCGGCGCCCGCCTGCACGGCGCGGACTTCGCCGCGCAGGCGGCCTCCCTCGGCGCCGCCGCCGTGCTGACCGATCCGACGGGCGCCGAACGCGCCGCCGCGACCGGCCTGCCGGTGCTCACCGTCGCCGACCCGCGCGGCCGGATGGGAGAGCTCGCCGCCGAGATCTACGGCCGACCCGGCGAGGGGTTGCTCCAGCTCGGCATCACCGGGACCTCCGGCAAGACCACCACCGCCTACCTCGTCGAGGGCGGGCTGCGCGCGGCGGGCCGCACCACCGGACTCGTCGGCACCGTCGAGATGCGCATCGGCGACGAGCGCATCAAGTCCGAGCGCACCACGCCCGAGGCCACCGACCTCCAGGCCCTGTTCGCCGTCATGCGCGAACGCGGCATCGAGGCCGTCGCCATGGAGGTCTCCAGCCACGCGCTGGCGCTCGGTCGCGTCGACGGCTGCGTCTTCGACGTCGCCGTCTTCAACAACCTGAGCCCGGAACACATGGAGTTCCACTCCGACATGGAGGACTACTTCCAGGCCAAGGCGCAGCTCTTCACCGCGCGCCGCGCCCGCCTGGGCGTGGTCAACTTCGACGACGAGTACGGCCGCCGCCTCGCCAAGGAGGCGACGATCCCGGTCGTCACCTTCTCCGCCGCCGGCGACCCGGCCGCCGACTGGCGGGCCGAGGACGTCGTCAGCGGCCACATGGACTCCACGCTGACCCTGGTCGGCCCGCAGGGGCAGCGTGTACGGGCCACCGCCCCGCTGCCCGGCCCGTTCAACGTCGCCAACACCGTCGCCGCGATCGTCACGCTCGCCGTCGCCGGCATCGACCCGCAGACCGCCGCCGACGGCGTCGCCGCGGTCCCCGGGGTTCCCGGCCGGCTGGAGCGGGTCGACGCGGGACAGCCGTACCTCGCCGTCGTGGACTACGCCCACAAGACCGACGCCGTCGAGTCGGTGCTACGCGCCCTGCGCGAGGTCACCACCGGCCGACTGCACATCGTCCTGGGCTGCGGCGGCGACCGCGACACGACCAAGCGCGCCCCCATGGGCGCCGCGGCCGCCCGCTTCGCCGACACCGCCGTTCTGACCTCCGACAACCCGCGCTCCGAGGACCCCCTCGCGATCCTCGCCGCGATGTTCGAAGGCGCCGTCTCCGTGCCGCCCGCCGAGCGGGGCACCGTCCTCGTGGACGCCGACCGGGCCGCGGCCATCGCCGCCGCCGTCGCGCGCGCCGAGGCCGGGGACACCGTCCTCGTCGCCGGCAAGGGCCACGAGCAGGGCCAGGACACCGGGGGCGTCGTACGCCCCTTCGACGACCGTGCCGTACTGCGCGAGGCCATCGAGAACCGGCAGCGCGGCGCCCGACAGGCCGAGGTGGCCCAGTGATCGCCCTTACCCTCGCCGAGATCGCCGACATCACCGGCGGGCGGCCCCACGACATACCGGATCCCTCGGTGCGGATCGTCGGACCGGTGGTCATCGACTCCCGCCAGGTGGAGCCCGGCAGCCTCTTCGTCGCCTTCGAGGGCGAACACGTCGACGGCCACGACTACGCCGAGCGCGCCGTCGCCGCCGGCGCGGCGGCCGTCCTCGCGGCCCGCCCCGTGGGCGTCCCGGCGATCGTCGTCGCCGACGTCGAGAAGGCCCTGGGAGCCCTCGCCCGCGCCGTGGTCGAACGCCTCGGCACCGACGTGGTCGCCCTGACCGGCTCCGCCGGCAAGACCTCCACCAAGGACCTGATCGCGCAGGTGCTCCAGCACCACGCGCCCACCGTGTGGACGCCCGGCTCGCTCAACAACGAGATCGGCCTGCCGCTGACCGCCCTCAAGGCCACCGCCGAAACCCGGCACCTGGTCCTGGAGATGGGCGCGCGGGGCATCGGCCACATCGCCTACCTGACCGGCCTCACCCCGCCGCGCATCGGCCTCGTCCTGAACGTCGGCACCGCCCACATCGGCGAGTTCGGCGGCCGCGAGGCCATCGCGCAGGCCAAGGGGGAGCTGGTCGAGGCCCTGCCGACCGAGGCCGAGGGCGGCGTCGCCGTCCTCAACGCCGACGACCTGCTCGTGCGGGCCATGTCCGCCCGCACGAAGGCCCGTACGGTCCTCTTCGGCGAGGCCGAGGACGCCGACGTCCGGGCCACCGAGGTGCGGCTGACGCCTGCGGGACAGCCCGCCTTTACACTCCACACACCGACCGGGTGCGGCGTTGTGACCTTGCGGCTGTACGGTGAGCACCACGTGTCGAACGCGCTCGCCGCGGCGGCCGTCGCCCACGTCCTGGGCATGTCCGCCGAGGAGATCGCCAGCGCGCTCTCCGGAGCGGGCACGCTGTCCCGGTGGCGGATGGAGGTCACCGAACGGGCGGACGGCGTCACGATCGTCAACGACGCCTACAACGCGAACCCGGAGTCCATGCGGGCCGCCCTGCGCGCACTCGCCGCGATGGGCGGCGCCGCGCAGGCGAAGGGGGGACGTACGTGGGCGGTGCTCGGCCCCATGGCCGAGCTCGGTGACGCGTCGCTGGCAGAGCACGACGCGGTGGGACGGCTTGCCGTCCGGCTCAACGTGAGCAAGCTCGTCGCAGTCGGGGGCAGGGAAGCGTCCTGGCTGCAACTGGGCGCCTACAACGAGGGTTCGTGGGGTGAGGAGTCGGTGCTCGTGTCCGACGCGCAGGCGGCGGTCGACCTGTTGCGCAGTGAACTGCGCCCGGGGGACGTCGTGCTGGTGAAGGCTTCCAGGTCGATCGGCCTGGAACGGGTCGCGCAGGCGCTGCTCGACAGCGAGGGCGAGGTCGCCGGCCGATGAGGCAGATCCTGTTCGCGGGTGTCATCGGTATGTTCCTCACCGTCATCGGCACCCCGCTTCTGATCAAGCTGCTGGCCCGCAAGGGCTACGGCCAGTTCATCCGCGACGACGGCCCCCGCGGCCACGCCGGGAAGAAGGGCACGCCCACCATGGGCGGCATCTCCTTCATCCTGGCGACGCTCATCGCGTACGCCCTGACGAAGGTCATCACCGGCGAAGAGCCGAGCTTCTCGGGCCTGCTCGTCCTGTTCCTGATGGCCGGCATGGGCCTCGTCGGGTACCTGGACGACTACATCAAGATCGTCAAGCGGCGTTCGCTGGGTCTGCGGGCCAAGGCGAAGATGTCCGGCCAGCTGATCGTCGGCATCGCCTTCGCCGTGCTGGCCCTGCAGTTCAAGGACTCGCGCGGACTGACCCCGGCCTCCGACAAGCTGTCGTTCGTCACGGACTTCGGCTGGTCGCTCGGCCCGGTCCTGTTCGTGGTCTGGGCGCTGTTCATGATCCTGGCCATGTCCAACGGCGTGAACCTCACCGACGGTCTGGACGGTCTCGCGACCGGCGCCGCCGTGATGGTCTTCGGCGCCTACACCTTCATCGGTGTCTGGCAGTTCCAGGAGTCCTGCGCCAACGCGGTCGACCTCACCAACCCGAACGCCTGCTTCGAGGTGCGCGACCCGCTCGACCTCGCGGTCGTCGCCTCCGCCCTCATGGGCGCCTGCTTCGGCTTCCTGTGGTGGAACACCTCGCCCGCCAAGATCTTCATGGGTGACACCGGCTCGCTCGCCCTCGGCGGCGCGCTCGCGGGCCTGGCCATCTGCTCCCGCACGGAGTTCCTGATGGCGCTCCTCGGCGGCCTCTTCGTGCTCATCACGATGTCGGTCGTCATCCAGGTCGGCTCCTTCAAGATGACCGGCAAGCGCGTCTTCCGGATGGCGCCACTCCAGCACCACTTCGAACTCAAGGGCTGGTCCGAGGTCCTCGTCGTGGTCCGCTTCTGGATCATCCAGGGCATGTGCGTGATCGTCGGCCTCGGTCTCTTCTACGCGGGATGGGCAGCAGACAAGTGACCTCCTGGCAGGACAGGAACATCACCGTCGCCGGCCTCGGCGTGAGCGGCATCAGCGCCGCCCGCGCCCTGGCCGGCCTCGGCGCGCGGGTGACCGTCGTCGACAACGGGGACGGCGACGCGCTGCGCGCGCGGGCCGCCGAACTCGCCGGGCAGGGCATCGCGGTGCGCCTCGGCCGACTCGACGACGGGCGGAAGGCGGGCGAGGTCCTGCCCGAGGGCACGGACCTCGTGGTCACCTCGCCGGGCTGGAAGCCCGACAGCCCCCTGTTCGAGGCCGCCGCCGCGGCCGGCGTGGACGTCGTGGGCGACGTCGAGATCGCCTGGCTGCTGCGCGGCGAGGACGCCGCCCCGTGGCTCGCCATCACCGGCACCAACGGCAAGACCACCACCACGCAGATGCTCGCGTCGATCCTGCGCGCCGCCGGTCTGAAGACCGCCGCCGTCGGCAACATCGGCACCCCGATCATCGACGTGGTGACCGGCGGGGAGAAGTACGACGTGCTCGCCGTCGAACTCTCCAGCTACCAGCTGCACTGGGCGCCCTCGGTGCGCGCCCACTCGGCGGCCGTCCTCAACCTGGCCCCGGACCACCTCGACTGGCACGGCTCCATGGAGGCGTACGCCGCCGACAAGGGCCGCGTCTACGAGGGCAACACGGTCGCCTGCGTCTACAACGTCGCCGACAAGGCCACCGAGGACCTGGTGGTCGAGGCCGACGTCGAAGAGGGCTGCCGCGCCATCGGCTTCACCCTCGGCGCCCCCGGCCCCTCCATGCTCGGCGTGGTCGACGGGATCCTCGTGGACCGCGCCTTCGTGGAGAACCGGCAGAAGAACGCCCAGGAGCTGGCGCACGTCGAGGACGTCAACCCGCCCGCCCCGCACAACATCGCCAACGCCCTCGCCGCGGCGGCCCTGGCCCGCGCCTTCGGCGTCGAGCCGCGCGCCGTCCGAGACGGGCTGCGCGACTTCCGCCCCGACGCGCACCGCGTCGCGCACGTGGACGTGGTCGGCGGGGTCACGTACGTCGACGACTCCAAGGCCACCAACACGCACGCCGCGGAGGCCTCCCTCGCCGCCTTCGGACCGGTCGTCTGGATCGCCGGCGGCCTCGCCAAGGGCGCCACCTTCGACGAGCTGGTCCGCAAGTCCGCCAAGCGGCTGCGCGGGGTCGTGCTGATGGGCGCCGACCGGGCGCTGATCGCCGAGGCGCTGGCGCGACACGCGCCGGAGGTCCCGGTCGTCGACCTCGAACGGACCGACACTGGGGCGATGCTCGCGGCGGTCCGGGAAGCGGCCCGGCTCGCGGAGCCCGGCGACACGGTCCTGCTGGCACCCGCGTGTGCCTCGATGGACATGTTCGCGAACTACAACGAGCGTGGGGACGCGTTCGCCGACGCGGTGCGCGAACTGGCCGCCGAGAGCGCCTAGGTCGATCCAGGGGGTTCCCTCCCCGACCCGGCTGCTCGCCTCGCACGAGTGGAGGGGAAGATCACAGATGCCGGCCAAGCAGGTGCTGCCGGGCAGGCGGCCGTCCGCGGTGCGACCGCGGGGCCGCCCGCGCCCGCCCGCCCCGGGGAAGCGTCCCGTACGGGGCGGGCCGCTGGAGCGGTTGCGGCGTACGCAGCGGCAGGTGCGCCGGGCCTGGGACCGCCCCCTCACCGCGTATTACCTGATTCTCGGCAGCTCGTTGCTCATCACCGTGCTCGGCCTGGTGATGGTCTACTCGGCGTCCATGATCAAGGCGCTCCAGCTGGGCCTCGGGGACGCGTACTTCTTCAAGAAGCAGTTCGTGGCCGCCCTCATCGGCGGCGTCCTGCTGTTCGCGGCCTCCCGCATGCCGGTCAAACTCCACCGGGCGCTGTCCTACCCGGTCCTCGCGGGCACGCTGTTCCTGATGGTGCTGGTCCAGGTCCCCGGGATAGGGGTCTCGATCAACGGCAACCAGAATTGGATCTCCCTTGGCGGTCCGTTCATGCTCCAGCCCAGCGAGTTCGGCAAACTGGCCCTGATCCTGTGGGGTGCCGACCTGCTGGCCCGCAAGGGCGACAAGGGCCTGCTGAGCCAGTGGAAGCACCTGCTGGTGCCGCTGGTCCCGGTGGCCTTCCTGCTGCTCGGCCTGATCATGCTCGGCGGGGACATGGGCACCGCGATGATCCTCGGGGCCGTCCTCTTCGGGCTGTTGTGGCTCGCGGGCGCGCCGACGAGGATGTTCGTGGGCGTGTTGCTCTTCGCCGGTGTGATCGTCGCACTTCTGATCAAGACCAGCCCGCACCGCATGGATCGACTCGCCTGCCTCGGAGCGACAGAACCGGGCAAGAACGACCTTTGCTGGCAGGCCGTGCACGGGATCTACGCCCTCGCCTCCGGCGGATGGTTCGGATCCGGGCTGGGTGCCAGTATGGAAAAATGGGGGCAACTGCCCGAAGCGCACACAGACTTCATCTTCGCCATCACCGGTGAGGAACTGGGTCTGGCGGGGACGCTGTCGGTCCTCGCCCTGTTCGCGGCTCTAGGCTATGCGGGTATCCGCGTGGCCGGACGCACGGAGGACTCCTTCGTACGGTATGCCGCGGGAGGCGTGACCACCTGGATCACGGCCCAGGCCGTGATCAACATCGGTGCGGTCCTCGGTCTGCTGCCGATCGCAGGGGTTCCCCTCCCGCTGTTCTCCTACGGGGGGTCCGCCCTGCTGCCGACCATGTTCGCGGTCGGACTGCTCATCGCCTTCGCGCGGGAGGAGCCGGCGGCGCGAGCGGCGCTCGCGATGCGCCGACCGAGATCCGGTCGGCTGCGGAACGGGCCCATATGGAAGTCGATGAGACGGCGCGTCAAGAGGCGTCCGTCCGGAGAGCGGTGAATTTCGGTGCATGTCGTACTCGCCGGTGGGGGGACCGCCGGCCACATCGAGCCGGCGCTCGCCCTCGCGGACGCCCTGCGCAGGCAGGACCCGACCGTGGGCATCACCGCCCTCGGCACGGAACGAGGCCTTGAGACCCGCCTGGTACCGGAGCGCGGCTACGAGCTGGGGCTGATCCCCGCCGTGCCGCTGCCCCGCAAGCCCACGCCCGAGCTGATCACCGTCCCCGGACGCCTGCGCGGCACCATCAAGGCCGCCGAGGAGATCCTCGTACGCACCAAGGCCGACTGCGTCGTCGGCTTCGGCGGCTACGTGGCCCTGCCCGGCTACCTCGCCGCCAAGCGCCTCGGGGTGCCGATCATCGTCCACGAGGCCAACGCCCGGCCCGGACTGGCCAACAAGATCGGCTCCCGCTACGCGCACGCCGTAGCGGTGTCCACCCCGGACAGCAAGCTGCGCGGGGCCCGCTACGTCGGCATCCCGCTGCGCCGCTCGATCTCCACCCTCGACCGGGCCGCCGTGCGCCCCGAGGCCCGCGCCGCCTTCGGCCTCGACCCCAACCTGCCGACGCTGCTGGTCTCCGGCGGCTCGCAGGGCGCCCGCCGGCTCAACGAGACGATCCAGCAGGTCGCCCCGACCCTCCAGCGCTCCGGGATCCAGATCCTGCACGCCGTCGGCCCCAAGAACGAACTGCCGCGTGTCGACAACATGCCCGGGATGCCGCCGTACGTCCCGGTACCGTACGTGGACCGGATGGACCTCGCGTACGCCGCCGCCGACATGATGCTGTGCCGCGCGGGCGCGATGACCGTCGCCGAACTCTCCGCCGTCGGACTGCCGGCCGCCTACGTACCGCTGCCCATCGGCAACGGCGAACAGCGGCTCAACGCCCAGCCGGTGGTCAAGGCTGGCGGCGGCCTCCTCGTCGACGACGCGGAACTGACGCCCGAGTGGGTGCTCGGCCAGGTCATGCCGGTGCTGTCCGACCCGCACCGCCTGTACGAGATGTCCCGCGCGGCCTCCGAGTTCGGCCGCCGGGACGCCGACGAGCTGCTCGTCGGCCTGGTCCACGAGGCGATCGCGGCGAACAGGGCCCGCTAGAGCACAGACCCAGGAGGCACAGGTGGCCGGAGCGACGACGGCGAGGCGCGGCACGCCCGGCAACGCGGGCCGGGGGAACGGGGGTCCGGGTACCCCCAAGGCACCCAAACCCCCCAAGCCGGCCAAGCGCTCCGGCCCGCGGGGACCCGGCGGCGTCCGCTCGCGCCGGATCCTCGTCCTGGCCGTCCTGGCCGCCGCCGTGCTGCTCGCCGCCGGCGGCACCTGGGTGTTCTACGGTTCCTCCTGGCTCCGCGTCGAGAAGGTCACGACCTCCGGCACCGAGGTGCTCACCCCCGAGCAGATCCTCACCGCCGCGGCCGTGCCCGTCGGCGCACCCATGGTGGGCGTCGACACCGAGGAGATCGCGAGCCGGTTGCGGGGCCGACTGCCCCGCATCGATTCGGTCGATGTCGTGCGGTCCTGGCCGCACGGAATCGGGCTGAAAGTGACGGAACGCAAACCGGTCCTGCTCATCAGGAAGGACGCGGACTTCATCGAAGTGGACGCATCGGGTGTGCGATTCGACACGGTGGCGAAAGCACCGGCCGGCGTCCCCGTCCTCGAATTGAGCGCGGAGCACTCGCCGAGCGCCCGCCGCTTCGACGAGGCGCGGCTGCTGCGCGAGGCGGTCGGCATCGCCGGCGCCCTGCCCGAGGCCATCGCCAAGGAGACCTTGCAGGTCAAGGTGGGCTCGTACGATTCGGTCGTACTGGAGCTGACGAAGGGCCGCACGGTGGTGTGGGGGAGCGGTGAACTGGGAGACGCGAAGGGGCGGGCGTTGACCGCTTTGTTGAAAGCCGCGCCGGACGCCGACCACTTCGACGTGAGCGTCCCTACCGCCCCTGCGGTGTCCGGGAGTTGACGTCCGGTCCAACACCGACGCACCCTGGTTGGCCACCGATACGGGTGATCACATAGGGTGAAAAGAAAAACGGGAGGTTCGGCGTGTTCGTTGAACACGCGCTACTTGTCGACTTAGTGTCCTGTTCGGAAGAGTCCATGGAACAGACATACCCCTAACCCTAAACTTCAGGGTGAGGGTTCGGGTCGGCGCGTACGGACCGTCCCATTTTCGGCATCAGTCGTCGCAACGCAGGCCCGCGAGGCGGCGACACGTAACTCGAGGCGAGAGGCCTTCGACGTGGCAGCACCGCAGAACTACCTCGCAGTCATCAAGGTCATCGGTGTCGGCGGCGGTGGTGTCAATGCCATCAACCGAATGATCGAGGTCGGTCTCAAGGGCGTCGAGTTCATCGCCATCAACACGGACGCCCAGGCGCTGTTGATGAGCGACGCCGACGTCAAGCTCGACGTCGGCCGGGAACTGACCCGGGGCCTCGGCGCCGGAGCGAACCCGGCCGTCGGTCGCAAGGCGGCAGAGGACCACCGCGAGGAGATCGAGGAGGTCCTCAAGGGGGCCGACATGGTCTTCGTCACCGCCGGTGAGGGCGGTGGCACCGGTACCGGCGGCGCGCCCGTCGTCGCCAACATCGCGCGTTCGCTCGGCGCCCTGACGATCGGTGTGGTCACCCGGCCGTTCACCTTCGAGGGCCGCCGTCGCGCGAACCAGGCGGAGGACGGCATCGCCGAACTCCGCGAAGAGGTCGACACCCTCATCGTCATCCCCAACGACCGACTGCTGTCCATCTCGGACCGGCAGGTCTCGGTCCTCGACGCCTTCAAGTCGGCCGACCAGGTCCTGCTGTCGGGCGTCCAGGGCATCACCGACCTCATCACCACCCCGGGTCTGATCAACCTGGACTTCGCCGACGTCAAGTCCGTGATGTCCGAAGCCGGCTCGGCCCTGATGGGCATCGGCTCGGCCCGCGGCGACGACCGCGCGGTGGCCGCCGCCGAGATGGCCATCTCCTCCCCGCTGCTGGAGGCGTCCATCGACGGCGCCCGGGGCGTCCTGCTCTCCATCTCCGGCGGCTCGGACCTCGGTCTCTTCGAGATCAACGAGGCCGCGCAGCTGGTGAGCGAGGCCGCGCACCCCGAGGCGAACATCATCTTCGGCGCCGTCATCGACGACGCGCTGGGCGACGAGGTACGCGTCACCGTCATCGCCGCCGGCTTCGACGGCGGCCAGCCCCCGGCCCGCCGGGACAACGTCATCGGCGCCGCGTCCACCAAGCGCGAGGAGCCGGCCCCGGCTCCGGTGCGCGCCCCGGAGCCGGTCCGCCCGGCCTTCGGCGGACTCGGCACCGTCACCCCGCGCGAGGAGCCCCCGGCTCCCGCGGAGATCCCGGTCGAGACCGCGCCCCCCGCGCCGCAGGTCCCGACGGCCCGGCCGTACCAGGACAGCCCGGCCGAGGAACTGGACGTTCCGGACTTCTTGAAGTGACGCTGGACCAGCACAACGAGAACGGCGCCCACTTCGCCTTCACCGACCGGTGGGGCGGGGTGAGCGCCGTTCCGTACGAGGAACTCAATCTCGGCGGCGCGGTCGGAGACGACCCGGCCGCCGTTCGCGCGAACCGGGGGGCCGCGGCGCGGGAGCTGGGCATCGACCCGGCCCGCGTCGTGTGGATGAACCAGGTGCACGGGCGGGACGTGGCGGTGGTGGACGGCCCCTGGGCCGCCGACGCCGGGCCGATCCCCTCGGTGGACGCGGTGGTGACGGCCCGTCGGGGGCTCGCCCTCGCCGTGCTCACCGCGGACTGCACGCCGGTGCTGCTGGCCGACCCCGTCGCCGGGGTGGTCGGCGCCGCCCACGCGGGGCGGCCCGGACTGGTCGCCGGGGTCGTACCCGCCGCCGTCGAGGCGATGGTGGCGCTCGGGGCCGACCCCGCGCGGATGGTCGCCCGTACCGGACCGGCCGTCTGCGGGCGGTGCTACGAGGTGCCGGCCGAGATGCGCGAGGACGTCGCCGCAGTGGTACCGGCCGCCTGGGCGCAGACCAGCTGGGGGACGCCGGCCGTCGACGTGGTCGCCGGGGTGCACGCGCAGTTGGCGGAGGCGGGGGTGGTGGACCGTCACCGTTCCCCGGTCTGCACACTGGAGTCGCGGGACCACTACTCGTACCGCCGCGACCGGGTGACCGGGCGGCTTGCCGGATATGTCTGGTTGGGCTAGAGAATGACAGACCGTAAGTCGGAGCTCGCCGAGAACCTCGCGGCGGTGGAGGAGCGCATCTCCTCCGCCTGCGCCGCGGCGGGGCGGGGGCGGGAGGAGGTGACCCTCATCGTGGTCACCAAGACCTACCCGGCGAGTGACGTACGCCTGCTGGCGGACCTGGGTGTCCGTCATGTTGCGGAAAACCGCGACCAGGACGCCGCCCCCAAGGCCGCGGCCTGCGCGGATCTGCCGCTCAGCTGGCACTTCGTGGGTCAGTTGCAGACGAACAAAGTCCGTTCCGTGGCGGGATACGCGCAGGTCGTGCAGTCCGTCGACCGACCCAAGCTGGTGACGGCGCTGTCCGCGGCGGCCACCGCCCGGGGCCGGGAACTCGGGGTCCTCGTGCAGATCGCCCTCGACGCCGAGTCGGGCGAACGGGGCGAACGGGGCGGCGCGGCCCCCGACCTGCTGCCGGAGTTGGCGGACCTCGTGGCCGCCGCGCCGGGGCTGCGGATCGACGGCCTCATGACCGTGGCCCCGCTGTCGGGTCCCTACGCGGGACGCGAACAGGCCGCCTTCGAGCGGTTGATGGAATTGTCATCAGGCCTGCGCGCGGACCATCCTGCTGCCACGATGGTCTCGGCCGGAATGAGCGGGGACCTGGAACAGGCGGTGCGGGCGGGTGCGACACATGTACGCGTCGGCACTGCGGTACTCGGCGCGAGACCCCGGCTCGGGTAACGTCGCGAAGAAAGTCGGACCACAGCAGAAAATATGGTCATTTCCGCAGATGAGCGGACAGACCACGTGGATCGCAGGCAGTTGGTGACTTCGGTGACCCAGCGACTTCGCTGACGCGGCGACACCTGTGACAGGGCGATCCACCACAGAGCGGAGGACTCGGAGAATGGCCGGCGCGATGCGCAAGATGGCGGTCTACCTCGGCCTCGTGGAGGACGACCGGTACGACAACCCGGGGTACGACCCCGATGACGAGTTCGAGCCCGAGCCGGAGCCGGAGCGCCCCCGGGAGCGGGATCGTCGACAGCAGCCGGTGCATCAAGCGCCCGTAACGGACGAACCGGTACGAGTCGTACAGCCGCCGGCCCCGAGGGAACCCCTCCCTATTCCGTCAGAAAACGGACGTCCGGCGCGAATTGCCCCCGTGGCATCCATCACACCTGACCGCACCAACCTGGAGAAGAACGCCCCCGTGATCATGCCCAAGGTCGTCTCCGAGCGGGAGCCGTACCGCATCACGACACTGCACCCCCGGACCTACAACGAGGCCCGTACCATCGGGGAACACTTCCGTGAGGGCACTCCGGTGATCATGAATCTCACGGAGATGGACGACACCGACGCGAAGCGTCTGGTGGACTTCGCCGCAGGCCTCGTCTTCGGTCTGCACGGCAGCATTGAACGCGTGACACAGAAGGTGTTCCTGCTGTCGCCTGCTAACGTCGATGTCACGGCGGAGGACAAGGCCCGCATCGCGGAGGGCGGGTTCTTCAACCAAAGCTAGACCGATCCGTCAGATACGGGACCGGGAACAGAGCGGGAAACGGGGAGAGGGAAGCGCGGGATGGGCATCGCACTGCAAGTGGTCTACATCGTGCTGGTGTGCTTCCTGATCGTCCTGATCTTCCGACTGGTCATGGACTACGTGTTCCAGTTCGCCCGCTCATGGACACCCGGCAAGGCGATGGTGGTCGTTCTGGAGGCCACCTACACTGTCACCGATCCACCGCTCAAGCTTCTTCGGCGGTTCATCCCGCCGTTGCGTCTCGGGGGCGTGGCACTCGACCTGTCCTTCTTCGTTCTGATGATCATCGTTTACATCCTCATCAGTCTTGTGAGCACCGCTGCGAGAAGCGTGTGAACGATGTGCTTCCCCGCAGGCGCGGGGACAGTCCCGATACGGTCTTGCCGACTGCCGACGACTACGTAGAGGTGAAGAAGACATGCCGCTGACCCCCGAGGACGTGCGGAACAAGCAGTTCACGACCGTCCGCCTCCGAGAAGGCTATGACGAGGACGAGGTCGATGCCTTCCTCGACGAGGTCGAATCCGAGCTGACGCGTCTGCTGCGCGAGAACGAGGACCTGCGCGCGAAGCTGGCCGCCGCCACGCGCGCCGCCGCGCAGAACCAGCAGCAGCAGAACATGCGCAAGCCCGAACCCCAGGACCAGCGCGGCCCCGGCGCTCCCGTGCCCGCGGCCATATCCGGCCCGCCGCAGCAGCAGCAGCCGCAGATGGGACCGCCGCAGCTGCCGGGCGGCCAGCCCCAGCTGCCCGCCGGCCCCGGCGGACACGGACCGCAGGGTCCCGGCCCGATGGGCAACCCCATGCAGCAGCAGTCCATGGGTGGCCAGAACCCGATGGGCCAGCCGCAGATGGGCCAGCAGCCCATGGGTCAGCAGCCCATGGGTCAGCAGATGCAGCCCATGCAGCAGCAGTCCATGGGTGGCCAGAACCAGCTCGGCCAGCCGATGGGCCAGCAGATGCAGCCCATGGGTCAGCAGATGCAGCCGATGGGCCAGCCGATGCAGCCGATGGGCCAGCCGCAGCTCCCGCAGCAGGGCCCCGGTGGCGACAGCGCCGCCCGCGTCCTGTCGCTCGCGCAGCAGACCGCCGACCAGGCGATCGCGGAGGCCCGCTCCGAGGCCAACAAGATCGTCGGCGAGGCGCGCAGCCGCGCCGAGGGCCTGGAGCGGGACGCCCGCGCCAAGGCCGACGCGCTGGAGCGGGACGCGCAGGAGAAGCACCGCGTCGCGATGGGCTCGCTGGAGTCCGCCCGCGCCACGCTGGAGCGCAAGGTCGAGGACCTGCGGGGCTTCGAGCGTGAGTACCGTACGCGTCTGAAGTCCTACCTGGAGTCGCAGCTGCGCCAGCTGGAGACCCAGGCCGACGACTCGCTCGCCCCGCCGCGCACGCCGGCCGGTCCGGCGCTGCCGCCGTCGCCGTCTCCGTCGATGGCTCCGGCCGGGTCGATGGGGCACTCGATGGGTGGCCCGTCCATGGGCGGTCCGTCGCCGATGGGTGGCCCGTCGCCGATGGGTGGCGGTCCCTCGTACGGTGGCCAGCAGCAGATGTCGCCGGCGATGACGCAGCCGATGGCTCCGGTGAGGCCGGCCGCGCCGCAGCCGATGCAGCAGGCGCCGTCGCCGATGCGGGGCTTTCTGATCGACGAGGACGACAACTAAGCGGTAGCCGCTGACAGCAGTTCGGGCCGGGCCCGGTACCCCCCAGGGGGCACCGGGCCCGGCCCGTTTCCGTTTCCGGTTCCCCGGGGCTCCGCCCCAGACCCCGCGGCTCAAACGCCGGCGAGGCTGGAAGAGCCCCCAGGGCGGCAAATCCAGCCTCGCCGGCGTCTGAGGCGGGAACGGTGGAAGCGTGGGGCGGGGAGGGAAACGGCTGTGGCCCGGACCCCGAGGTGGGGGCCGGGCCACGGGTTCGGCCGGGCGTTACGCCTTGCGGAGGCGGAACGTGAGGGACAGGGGCTCGTCCGTGAAGGGGGAGCCGTAGGTGGCGTCGGCTTCGCCGGAGGCGTAGTCCGTCGCGAGGACCTCGTCGGCGATCAGGGCCGCGTGGTCCGTGAGGGCCGTGACGACCTCCGGGTCCGACGAGGACCACCGCAGGGCGATCCGGTCCGCGACGTCCAGGCCGGAGTTCTTGCGGGCCTCCTGGATCAGCCGGATCGCGTCACGGGCCAGCCCCGCGAGCCGCAGCTCCGGCGTGATCTCCAGGTCGAGGGCGACCGTCGCGCCCGAGTCGGACGCCACCGACCAGCCCTCGCGCGGGGTCTCGGTGATGATGACCTCCTCGGGGGTCAGGGTGACCTCCTCCCCGTTGACCTCGACGCTCGCGGAGCCGCCCCGCAGCGCCAGCGACAGCGCCGCCGCGTCGGCCGCCGCCACCGCCTTCGCCACGTCCTGGACGCCCTTGCCGAAGCGCTTGCCCAGCGCCCGGAAGTTCGCCTTCGCGGTGGTGTCCACCAGGGACCCGCCGACCTCCGAGAGGGAGGCCAGGGAGGAGACGTTCAGCTCCTCGGTGATCTGCGAGTGCAGCTCCGGGGAGAGGGACTCGAAGCCCGACACCGCGACCAGCGCGCGCGACAGCGGCTGGCGGGTCTTGACGCCGGACTCCGCGCGGGTGGCGCGACCCAGCTCCACGAGGCGGCGTACGAGCAGCATCTGCCGCGAGAGCTCCGGGTCGATCGCCGCCGTGTCCGCCTCCGGCCAGGAGGAGAGGTGGACCGACTCGGGGGCGTCCGGCGTGACCGGGACGATCATGTCCTGCCAGACCCGCTCCGTGATGAAGGGGGTCAGGGGGGCCATGAGGCGGGTCACCGTCTCCACCACCTCGTGCAGCGTGCGGAGCGCGGCCGCGTCGCCCTGCCAGAAGCGGCGGCGCGAGCGACGCACGTACCAGTTGGAGAGGTCGTCCACGAAGGAGGACAGGAGCTTGCCGGCGCGCTGGGTGTCGTACGACTCCATCGCCTCGGTGACCTCGACCACGAGGGTGTTCAGCTCCGAGAGCAGCCAGCGGTCGAGGACCGTACGGTCCGCCGGCGCCGGGTCGGTGGCGGACGGGGCCCAGTTCGAGGTGCGGGCGTACAGCGCCTGGAAGGCGACCGTGTTCCAGTACGTGAGGAGCGTCTTGCGGACGACCTCCTGGATCGTTCCGTGGCCGACCCGGCGGGCCGCCCAGGGGGAGCCGCCGGCCGCCATGAACCAGCGCACCGCGTCCGCGCCGTGCTGGTCCATCAGCGGGATCGGCTGGAGGATGTTGCCCAGGTGCTTGGACATCTTGCGGCCGTCCTCGGCGAGGATGTGGCCGAGGCAGACCACGTTCTCGTAGGAGGACTTGTCGAAGACGAGGGTGCCGACCGCCATCAGCGTGTAGAACCAGCCGCGCGTCTGGTCGATGGCCTCCGAGATGAACTGCGCCGGGTAGCGCTTCTCGAAGATCTCCTTGTTCTTGTACGGGTAGCCCCACTGCGCGAACGGCATCGAGCCCGAGTCGTACCAGGCGTCGATGACCTCCGGCACGCGGACCGAGGTGAGGGCGCAGCCCTCCGCCGTGCAGGGGAAGGTGACGTCGTCGATGTACGGGCGGTGCGGATCCAGGGTGGAGAGGTCCGTACCCGTCAGCTCGCTCAGCTCCGCGCGGGAGCCGACGCAGGTGAGGTGGTTCTCCTCGCAGCGCCAGATGGGCAGCGGGGTGCCCCAGTAGCGGTTGCGGGAGAGCGCCCAGTCGATGTTGTTGTTCAGCCAGTCGCCGAAGCGGCCCTGCTTGACGGAGTCCGGGAACCAGTTGGTCTTCTCGTTCTCCCGCAGCATCGCGTCCTTGACGGCCGTGGTGCGGATGTACCAGGACGGCTGCGCGTAGTAGAGCAGGGCCGTGTGGCAGCGCCAGCAGTGCGGGTAGCTGTGCTCGTAGGCGATGTGCTTGAAGAGCAGGCCGCGCGCGTCGAGGTCGGCGGTCAGCTTCTCGTCGGCCTTCTTGAAGAAGACGCCGCCGACGAGCGGGACCTCCTCCTCGAAGGTGCCGTCCGGGCGGACCGGGTTCACGACGGGCAGGCCGTACGCGCGGCAGACCGCGAGGTCGTCGGCGCCGAAGGCGGGGGACTGGTGGACCAGACCGGTGCCGTCCTCGGTCGTGACGTACTCGGCGTTCACGACGTAGTGGGCGGCGGCCGGGAATTCGACGAGCGAGAACGGGCGCTCGTACGTCCAGCGCTCCATCTCCTTGCCCGTGAAGGTCTGGCCGGTGGCCTCCCAGCCCTCGCCGAGGGACTTCTCCAGCAGCGGCTGGGCGACGACCAGCTTCTCTTCGCCGTTCGTGGCGACGACGTACGTGACCTCGGGGTGGGCCGCGACGGCCGTGTTGGACACCAGGGTCCACGGGGTCGTCGTCCAGACCAGCAGGGCCGCCTCGCCGGCCAGCGGGCCGGAGGTCAGCGGGAAGCGGACGTAGACCGAGGGGTCCACGACCGTCTCGTAGCCCTGCGCCAGCTCGTGGTCGGAGAGGCCGGTGCCGCAGCGGGGGCACCAGGGGGCGACGCGGTGGTCCTGGGTGAGCAGGCCCTTGTTGAAGATCTCCTTCAGCGACCACCACACGGACTCGACGTACTCGGGGTCCATGGTCCGGTAGGCGTCGTCCAGGTCGACCCAGTAGCCCATGCGGGTCGTGAGCTCGGCGAACGCGTCGGTGTGGCGGGTCACGGACTCGCGGCACTTGGCGTTGAACTCGGCGATGCCGTACGCCTCGATGTCCTGCTTGCCGTTGAAGCCGAGCTCCTTCTCGACGGCGAGCTCGACGGGCAGACCGTGGCAGTCCCAGCCGGCCTTGCGGGCGACGTGGTAGCCGCGCATGGTGCGGAAGCGGGGGAAGACGTCCTTGAAGACGCGGGCCTCGATGTGGTGCGCGCCGGGCATGCCGTTCGCGGTGGGCGGGCCCTCGTAGAAGACCCACTCGGGGCGACCCTCGGACTGTTCCAGCGTCTTGGCGAAGGTCTTGCTCTCGCGCCAGAAGTCGAGGACGGCGTGTTCGAGGGCGGGCAGGTCGGCCTGGGCGGGTACCGGGCGGTACTGAGGCGGTGTGGTCATGAGGCTGAACTCTTCCTCCGGCGGGGTGTCACTTCCGTCCGGAGGGACGAGAGCGCTGACGGCTCCCGCGGTACCACCCTCCTTGGCCTCCGGACGGGTCCGGCGGCCCCCTCATTGGGGTGCGAAGCCGGTTCTACTCGCCCTACGGGACTCCCGTACGGCTTTCTTCCGGCGGCTCCGGGGTGATCCTTCACATCGCGCTCGCCCCCGGGCTCTCACCGTCCCCGGGTCGCTCCTGGCTGCGTCCGACGCTACTCGTCCCCATCCATGCCTCTCGCTGCGCCCAGTGTACGGGCCGGGGCACGAGTCGGCAGACCGGTTTACGGGGTGTCCGGCGACGGTGGGGGCGGGGGTGGCGACGGGGGCGCGGAGGGCTTTCCGGAATGCCCCGAATGGTCCGATCGCCCCATCCTGGATCCCCTGGGGCCGGTGGGGCGGATTACGGGGCCTCCCGCTGGGCACAACGGATGCAGGTTGACCTCGCTGGACGCGTGCCCCGTTGCCGTCGGGTCGGTGCCGATTTATCGTTCCGGCACGATTCGCGAACAAGATCACAGTATGTGAAAAGGGGCCGCGGCCATGGTGGCGAAGAAGACGGCGACGCAGGAGGTGGCTGCTGTGCCAGGCTCCACGCCTGCCGCCAAACGGGCTGCTCCGGCCAAGAAGGCGGCGACGAAGAAGGTCCCGGCCGAGAAGGCGGGGGCGAAGGCGGCGGTGAAGACGGCGGTGAAGACGACGGCCGAGACCGCGGCGAAGAAGAAGACCGCGGCGACCAGGACCGCCGTCAAGGCCGTCGAGGCCGTCGACGGCGCCGAGGTCGAGGTTCCGGCGACCAAGAAGGCTCGGGCGGCCGAGAAGGCCCCCGCGAAGAAGGTCGCGAAGAAGGCCCCGGCGAAGAAGGCCGCCCCGGCGGCGACGGCGGCCGACGAGAGCACCACGAGCAAGGCCACGAGCAAGGCCACGGCCAAGGCGGCCGCGGCCGAGGGGGCGGCCCCGGCCGCGCGAAAGACGGGAGCTCGAAAAGTGGTTGCCAAGAAGACCGCGGGTACGGCCAGGAAGACGGCGGCAGCCGCCACGAGCGGCCTCCCCAAGGCGCGCGACGTCGAGACCGCGCCCGCCGGTGACCTCGCCGTACGCCCCGGCGAGGATCCCTGGACCGAGCAGGAGGTCGAGGAGGCCCGTACGGAGCTGCTCTCCGAGGTGGTGCGCCTGCGCACCGAGCTGGACGCCTCCGAGGTGGCCATCTCGGACCTCATGCGCGACTCCGGCGACGGCGCGGGCGACGACCAGGCCGACACCGGCACCAAGAACATCACCCGCGAGTCCGAGCTCGCCCTCGCGGCGAACGCCACCTCGATGCTGGAGCAGACCGAGCGGGCCCTGGAGCGGCTGGAGGCGGGCACGTACGGCCTCTGCGAGAACTGCGGGAAGCCCATCGGCAAGGCGCGGATGCAGGCGTTTCCCCGCGCCACCCTCTGCGTGGACTGCAAGCAGAAGCAGGAGCGGAGGCACTGACGGGCGCGATGCGCGCGGCCTGACGTACCCTCGTGTCTCGTCAGGGTCCAGAACCTGGCATGCCCGATCGTCGGCAACCTGGTTCGAGACAGTTCGAGGGACTCACGTGACAGAGGCGGAGCGCATCATCGGTACGCCGGAGGTCGGGGACGACGCCGCGCACGGGTCGGAGCCGGACGCGCCCAAGGGGCACCGGCGGATCGTCGCGCTGCTCGTCGTGGCGGTGCTCGCGTACCTGCTCGACCTCGGCAGCAAGATGGTCGTCGTGGCGAAGCTGGAGCACCAGCCGCCGATCCGGGTGATCGGTGACGTCCTGAAGTTCGAGGCGATCCGCAATGCCGGCGCGGCCTTCGGCATCGGCGAGGCCTTCACGATCATCTTCACCTGCATCGCCGCCACCGTGATCGTGGTGATCGTCCGGCTGGCCCGCAAGCTCTACAGCCTGCCGTGGGCGATCGCGCTCGGGCTGCTGCTGGGCGGGGCGCTGGGCAACCTCACGGACCGGATCTTCCGGTCGCCGGGCGTCTTCCGGGGCGCGGTCGTCGACTTCATCGCGCCCGCCCACTTCGCCGTCTTCAACCTGGCCGACTCGGCGATCGTGTGCGGCGGCATCCTGATCGTCCTGCTCTCCTTCCGGGGGCTGGACCCGGACGGCACCGTCCACAAGGACTGATCCACGGGCGGCTCCAGGGCCCTCGCGGAACGGCTCGCGGGAAAGGTCCGGCGTCGAGTCCTGCATACTCGACAGGTGAGTACGATTCCCGAGATCCGCACCCTGCCCGTTCCCGATGGCCTCGAAGGCGAGCGTGTCGACGCCGTCATTGCCCGTATGTTCGGTTTCTCCCGGACGAAGGCGGCCGAACTGGCAGCGGAGGGGAAGGTCTCGGTCGACGGCAGCGTCGTCGGCAAGTCCGAGCGGGTGCACGGCGGCGCCTGGCTCGAAGTCGAGATGCCCGCACCCCCGCGCCCGGTCGAGCTCGTCGCCGAGCCGGTCCCGGGCATGGAGATCATCCACGACGACGACGACGTCGTGGTCATCATGAAGCCGGTCGGCGTCGCCGCCCATCCCAGCCCCGGCTGGACGGGCACCACCGTCATCGGCGGTCTGGCCGCCGCCGGCTACCGCATCTCCACCTCCGGCGCCTCCGAGCGTCAGGGCATCGTGCACCGCCTCGACGTCGGCACCTCCGGCCTGATGGCCGTGGCGAAGTCGGAGCGCGCGTACACCTCGCTGAAGAACCAGTTCCGCGAGCGGGTCGTGGACAAGCGCTACCACGCGCTGGTGCAGGGGCACCCCGACCCGATGAGCGGCACCATCGACGCGCCGATCGGGCGCCACCCGAGCGCCGACTACAAGTGGGCCGTGACCCAGGACGGCAAGGCGTCCGTCACCCACTACGACCTCATCGAGGCCTTCCGGGCCGCCTCGCTGCTGGACATCAAGCTGGAGACGGGGCGTACGCACCAGATCCGCGTGCACATGTCCGCGCACCGGCACCCCTGCGTCGGCGACCTGACGTACGGCGCCGATCCGACCGTCGCCAAGCGGCTGGGGCTGACCCGGCAGTGGCTGCACGCGGTGCGGCTCGGGTTCGAGCACCCGGCGGACGGACAGTGGGTGGAGTTCGAGAGCGGCTACCCGGCCGACCTGCAGCACGCGCTGGACGTGATCCGGGCCGAGAGCCAGTGAACGCCGTGACCGTGCGGGAGGCTGGGCTCCGCCCAGCCCCGGTCCTCAAGCGCCGGACGGGCTGAACCACCCCGGGGGCTGCGCCCCCGGACCCCCGGCGCTCAAACGCCGGCGAGGCTGAAGACGGCCCCTCAGGGGGTCGGCGGCTACCGTGGCGGAGTGGATCAGCTCGCTCTGCTCTTCGTCCTGTTGCTCGGGGCCGTCGTCACCGTGCCGCTCGGGGATCGGCTGCGGTTGCCCGCGCCGGTGTTGATGACCATCGGCGGGGCCGTGCTCGCGCTGGTGCCGGCGGTGCCCAACGTGAACATCCCGCCCGAGTACATCCTCCCGCTGGTGCTGCCCCCGCTGCTCTACGCCTCCGCGCAGCGCACCTCCTGGCGGCAGTTCGCCGCGAACGTCCGGCCGATCCTGCTGCTCGCCGTGGCCCTGGTGTTCGTGACCACCGCCGCCGTGGCGGCCGTCGCGCACGCCGTCGTCCCCGGGCTGCCGCTCGCCGCCGCCGTCGCGCTCGGCGCGCTCGTCGCGCCGCCCGACCCCGTCGCCGCCACCGCCGTGGCCGGCTCGCTCGGGCTGCCGCGCCGGCTGGTGTCGATCCTGGAGGGCGAGGGGCTCTTCAACGACGTCACCGCGATCGTGCTGTACCACGTGGCCATCGCCGCCGTCGTCAGCGGCAGCTTCTCCTGGCCGGACGCGCTCGGCGAGTTCGTGCTGTCCGCCGTGGTGGCGGTCGCGGTCGGCTTCGCGCTCGGCTGGATCACGAACCGGATGATGAGCCGGCTCGGCGACGCCACCCTCCAGATCGGGCTGACGCTGCTGGTGCCGTTCGTGGCGTACGTGGTCGCGGAGGAGCTGCTCGGTTCGGGCGTGCTGGCCGTGCTGACGACCGCCCTGTTCCTGGCCGAGTACGCCTCCGACGCGGACGACGTGTTGGGGCGCCTCGCCGGGCACACGTTCTGGGAAGTCGTGGACGTGCTGGTCACCGGCGTGGCCTTCGGGCTGATCGGGCTGGAACTGCACAACGTCTTCCACCTCGCGAAGGGCCGCGAGGCGGAGATGGCGGGCTGGGCGGCCGTCGTGGTCGCGGTGGTGGTCGCCGTACGGTTGGTGTGGCTGCTGCCGGCCGGCTGGTTGGCGAAGAAGCTCCACCGGCGGCGGGACTACGACGAGGAGATCCCGCTGAGCTGGCGCGAGAGCGTCGTGATGTGGTGGTCGGGGATGCGGGGCGTGGCCTCGGTGGCGCTGGCCCTGGCCATCCCGTTGCGGACGGACGCCGGCGAGCCGTTCCCCGGGCGGGACGAGATGGTCTTCATCGCCTTCGCCGTGATCATGGCCACCCTGCTGTGCCAGGGACTGACGCTGCCCTGGCTCGTGCGGCGCCTGGGCGTGGAGGCGGACACCGACGCCGAACGCGAGACCGAGCGGCAGCTCGCGATCCGCGCGGCGAAGGCGGCCAAGCGGCGGCTCAGGGAGATCGAGGAGGTCGAGGACCTGCCCGAGGACCTGGTGGAGGTGCTCTACCGGAGGGCGTACGACGTGGGGGCCAGGATCAGCCCCGACATGGTGGACGAGGAGCGGCGCGAGGCCTACGCGCAGCGGGTCGAGCGGATCCACCACGTGCAGCGGATCCAGCGGGAGATGATGTCCGCCGCCCGCCACGAGGTGCTGTCGGCCCGCAGCGAGCCGGGTGCCGACCCGGAGATCGTGGACCGGGTCCTGCGCCACCTGGACGTCCGCAGCCTGCGCAGCCCGTAGGCCGTGTCCTGTGGATCAGGCCGGCAGTCGGCGCCGGGCGGGTCAGCGCGAGGCGGGCGCCTGCGCGGGCTCGGGGTCGGGCGTGGTGCCCTCCTCGGGGAAGAGCCGGTACAGGAGGCGGACGTACGCCGACCAGCGGGCCGGGTGCGGCAGCCGGCCGTGGCAGGCCCGCTCGGCGAGGTCGAGGCTGTCCTCCAGCAGGGCGTCGTGCATCCACCGGTAGCCGAGCGGCCAGCTGAGCCGGGCCAGGCCGGTGATCCGCATGGAGAGGGTGTGCCGCAGGACGGTGTGCTCCGCGTCGACCGGCAGCGCGGCGTACTCGTGGAAGCCGTGGAAGCCCCGGGGAGCGGTGAAGGCGAAGCGGACCCAGGTGCCGGGGACGTGGGCGGCCACGGTGTAGCGGACCGGGCCGTGGCCCCCGCTCGCGCCGTGCACCACGGGGCCGTCGAACGCCATCGGGGTCCAGGTGCGGTGCGGCCAGAGCCGGTCGGCGGGGCCGGTGGCCAGGCTGTCGATGAGGGCGCCCACCTGCTCGGGGGTCGCGGTCAGAAGGCGTTCGTGCACGTTGTGGACGGGCATGGGGAAGCTCCCTGAGGATTTTGGAGGGGGTCCTCTAATTAATTGGAGGGTACTCTCTGATTCATGGCGAGACCACCCCGCTTCGACTCCGACCGGCTCCTCGACGCCGCAGTGCTCCTCGCCGCCGGCGCGGGCCCGGCCGCCGTGACCATGTCCGCGGTGGCCCAGGCGGTCGGCGCCCCCAGCGGATCCGTCTACCACCGCTTCGCCGGGCGCCCGGTGTTGCTGGCCGAACTGTGGCTGCGGACCGTCGAGACCTTCCAGGCGGGCTACCTCGCCGCCCTCGCCGCCGACCCCGACCCGCGGCGGGCCGCCGTCGCCGCCGCCCGGCACGTGGTCGCCTGGAGCCGGGCCCATCCGAACGAGGCCAAGCTCCTGCTCCACGGCCCCGAGGAGTTCGGCCGGGCCGACTGGCCCGAGGGGTACCGGGAGCGCGCCGACCGGGGCAACCTGCGCGTCTACACGGCCCTGGACGGACTCGGCGCACAGGTGGGCACGGAGGGGGCGCGGGGCCGCGACCGGCTCGCCCTGGCCCTGGTCGACCTGCCGCTGGCCGTGGTCCGCCGGTACCTGCGGGCCGGGAACCCGCTGCCCGCGCACGCCGAGGAACTGGCCGAGGAGTCGGCCGCCGCCCTGCTCGCCGCCGCCTGGGGCTGAGGGGCCGCCTGCGGGTCAGGGGCGGGGGCCGTCGGGGCGGTCTTCGGCTTGCGTCGTGGTGACGCGCGGGAGGGCGTACGGGTGCTCGGCGGCGAGCCAGGCGATCATCTGCTCGCGCACGGCGCAGCGTACGGTCCACACCTCGTCGGCGTTCCGCGCCGTGACGACGGCCCGGACCACGATGGTGCTCGGTGTGGTGTCGGTCACGGCGAGGGAGGCGGCGCGGCCGTCCCACTCGGGGATGTCCTTGAGCAGCAGCGCCAGTTTCTCGCGCATCAGGGAGACCGGCGCGCAGTGGTCCAGGTGCCAGAAGACGGTGCCGGTCATCTCGGCGCCGCCGCGCGACCAGTTCTCGTAGGGCTTGCCGGTGAAGTACGAGACGGGCATCGTGATGCGGCGTTCGTCCCAGGTGCGGACCACCAGGAAGGTCAGGGTGATCTCCTCGACCGTGCCCCACTCCTTGTCCACGACGACGGTGTCGCCGATGCGCACGGTGTCGCCGAAGGCGATCTGGAGCCCGGCGAAGAGGTTGCCGAGGGTGGACTGCGCGGCGATGCCGGCGACGATGCCGAGGACACCGGCCGAGGCCAGTACGGAGGCGCCGGCGACCCGCATGGCGGGGAAGGTCAGCAGCATCGCGGCGAGCGCGAGCACCACGACCACCGCCGTGACCACCCGCTGGATCAGCGTGACCTGGGTACGCACCCGGCGCACCCGGGCGTCGTCGGGGGAGGCGGCGGCGTAGCGGGCGTACGCCGAGTCCACCACGGCCGTCGCGATCCGTACGAGCAGCCAGGCCGCCGCGGCGATCATCACCAGGGTCAGGACGTGGCCGACGCCCGCGGAGTGTTCCGGCAGGATGCGGGCGCGGCGGTGGACGCTCTGCAGGAGGGCGGTGGCGAGGACCAGCCGGAAGGGCGTCACGCAGCGCCGCAGCAGGCCCCACAGGGGGGTTTCGGGGTGGCGGGTGTCCACCTTGCGCAGCAGCAGGTCGAGCAGCCACCCGGCGAACACGGTGATCACCAGGGCGGCGGCGACGAACACCAGGGGCCGAAGGACGTTCTCCATCTCCATGCGGGAGAACGTAACCGCGCGGAGCCGTCGTATCCCTGTCCGCGGCGAATGGCACGATGGAGGGATGAACATCATGCTCTTCCACTCGACGTACGGGCTGCGGCCCGCGGTCCACGCGGCGGCCGACCGGTTGCGCGCGGCCGGGCACGAGGTCCACGTGCCCGACCTCTTCGAGGGCCGTACGTTCGCGACGGTCGAGGAGGGGATGGCCCACCGGGACGAGGTGGGCCGCGACGAGCTGCTGAAGCGGGCGGTGCAGGCCGCCGCGCCGTATTCCGACCGGGGGCTGGTCTACGCCGGCTTCTCCTTCGGCGGCTCGATCGCCCAGCACTTGGCGCTGGCCGACGACAAGGCGCGCGGGTTGCTGCTCCTGCACGGCACCGCCGACCTGGAGGAGGACGCGACGGCCGACGAGCTGCCGGTGCAGCTGCACATCGCCGACCCGGACCCCTTCGAGCCGCACGACTGGCTGACGGCCTGGTACCTGCGGATGCGGCGGGCCGGGGCGGACGTGGAGGTGCACACGTACCCGGGCGCGGGGCACCTGTTCACGGACCCGGACTTGGAGGACTACGACGCCGAGGCCGCCGAGGAGACCTGGAAGGTGGCGCTCGGCTTCCTCGACAGCCTGTAGGGCCCGCCCGTAGGGACGGAAAAGAACGAGGGGCACGGCCGGCGGCGGGCGCCGCGGTCCGTGCCCCTCGTGTCGTGTGGGATCAGGCGCGGTACGCCGTCCACATGCTCTTCATGCGCGACACCTGGCCGGCCGTGAACTGGTACATGCAGGCGTCGTAGGTGTAGTCCATGAAGTTGTGGATCGGGTCGACACCCGACTTGGTCGCGCAGGAGTCACGGCCGGTCGGGCACTCGAAGGCCGCGCTCTTCTCGGCCGGGGTGTCGGCGACGGAGTCGCCGCTGCCCGAGCAGCCGCCCTGGAAGGTGTGGTAGAGGCCGAGCCAGTGGCCGACCTCGTGGGTGGCGGTGTCGCCCTCGTTGTAGTTGGCGGCGGAGCCGCCGGGCAGCGAGGAGTTGAGCAGGACGACGCCGTCCATCTTGGGCTGGGAGGCGTAGGAGCTCGGGAAGGTGGCCCAACCGAGCAGTCCGCCGCCGAGGTTGGCGGTGTAGACGTTGAGCGCGTTCCTGTCACCCTTGCGCAGGGTGTTCTTCATGTCCTTTTCGGCCTGGCTGCCGCTGGAGACGTTGTACCAGGCGGCGTTGTCGGTGTAGTCGGTTCCGGCCAGGGTGAACTGGAAGCCGGAGTCGACGTTGCCGGTGCCCTGGCCGCTGTAGGCGGAGTTGAGGACCGCGAGCTGCTTGTCGATGTCGGTCGCCGTCAGCTTGCCGGTGGTGCCGGAGTGGATGACGTGGAAGTAGACGGGGATGCTCGTGACGGCCGCCGCGGCGTCCGCGCCCTGGAGCCGCTGCGGGGCGAGCTGCTGGTCGAGCTTCTTCTTCAGGTCGGCGTCCATGGCCTTGACCTGGGCCTCGGTGATCTCGTTGGGGTCGGCCGCGTGCTCGTGGTGGGACCGGTCGACGCGGGCGTTGGCCGCGCCCGTGGACTCCTCGGCACAGACCTCGGCCGGGGTCTTCGCGGCGGCCGAGGCGATGCCGGCGGGCGCGGAGAACGGGGCGAAGGCCAGGGTGGAGGCCAGGACCGCCGTGCCCAGGAGGCGGCGGCGCAGAAGGGGGGATATGCGGGCGGAAGCGCGCACGTTGACTCCTCGGAAAGCGTGGTGGGGGGTGAGGTGGGGACCTCACGCTGGCCGGAAGCTTACGTGTGCATGTCAGCCATCTGACAAGTACTCGGAAGTTAAATATTTGTTGCCTGTGATGCGGATGGGGCGCCTGGTATGCACCAGGCGCCCCATCAGGCAGCAAATTTGACGGTCAATCAGTAAACCGGACGGTCGGCCCGCTCCACCTTCTGCGTGCCGCTCCGGGTGCGGTAGGAGCGGTCCCAGGCGGAACTCGCGTCGGGGCGCCGCTTGTCGGATATCACGTAGTAGTCCATCTGCGAACGCTCGGCCGTCACGTCCAGCACGCCGTAGCCGTGGGCGTCCATGTCCACCCACTTGACGTGCCAGTTCGCCGCCTTGACGGCCGCCTCGGCGGCCACCGAGACGGTGTTCGGGAGCACGTGCAGCATGTCGTCGATGTTGTCGGAAGTCACCGACGTGACCACGAACTCGGTCGCGGCCGTCCCCGAGCCCGGGTAGGTGGCCATGTTCATCGGGACCTCGTTCGCCCACGCCATGTGGATGTCGCCGGTCAGGAACACCGTGTTCTTGATGTTCCGGTCCTTCAAGTGGCCCAGGAGTTCCTTGCGATCGTCGGTGTACCCGTCCCACTGGTCCACGTTGACCGCGAGTCCTCCCTCGGGCAGGCCCAGGAGCTTCGTCAGCGGCTTCAGGACGTGCGCGGGCAGCGAGGCGAAGGCCACCGGCGAGATCATCACGGAGGTGCCGACCAGCTTCCAGGTCGCCGTCGAGCTCGCGAGCCCCGCCTTCAGCCAGTCCAGCTGCGCGCGCCCGGTGAGGGTGCGCTCCGGGTCGTCCACGCCGCCGTTGCCCACCTTCGACTGCTGGGAGCGGAAGGAGCGCAGGTCCAGCAGGTGCAGGTCGGCGAGGGTGCCGAAGCGCAGCCGACGGTAGACGGTGCCCGCGGTGGAGGTGCGGACCGGCATCCACTCGAAGTACGCCTGCTTCGCGGCGGCGGCGCGGGCCGCCCAGTCGCCCTCGGTGCCCGGGGTGTGGTTCTCGGCGCCGCCGGACCAGGCGTCGTTGGCCAACTCGTGGTCGTCCCATATGGCGATGACCGGGTGGGCGGCGTGCAGCGCCTGGAGGTCGCCGTCCGTCTTGTACTTCCCGTGCCGGGTGCGGTAGTCGGCCAGGGTGACGATCTCGTGCCGCGGCTCGTGCGGGCGGACGGTGTACTTCGCCTCCGGGTAACCCCCGCTCGGGTACTCGTAGATGTAGTCGCCCAGGTGCAGGACCGCCTGGAGGTCCGCGCGGGCGGCCAGGTGGCGGTACGCCGAGAAGTAGCCGGACTCCCAGTTGGCGCAGGAGACCACGCCGAAGCGGACGCCGGGCGTCGTCTCCTCCGGGGCCGGAGCGGTCAGGGTGCGCCCGACCGGGGAGACGACGGCGCCGGCGGTGAAGCGGTACCAGTACGGGGTCTGCGGACGCAGCCCGCGCACGTCCACCTTGACGGTGTGGTCGGCGGCGGCGCTCGTGGTGACGGAACCACTGGCCACGGTACGGGAGAAGGCCTTGTCCTCGGCCACCTCCCACCCGACGGTGGTGGGGGCTCCGAGGCCCGAGCCCGGTACGGCCTCGGGCGTCGGGGTGAGACGGGTCCACAGCAGGATCCCGTCGGGCAGCGGGTCGCCGGAGGCGACGCCGTGCAGGAAGGCCGGTGCGGCCCCCGCCGCGTGGGCGGCGGAAGCGCCCAGGGTGGTGATGGGCGCGAGAGCGGCCGTGGCCGCGGCGGCCAGAACGACCGTACGGCGGCGCGGAGAAGCGGAGAGATGACTGGTCACGGGTGATCATATTACTAACCGGTACTGTTCTGAGACAGATCCCGGAAAGACGTCGGGCGGGCGAACTCGAAGAGTTCACCCGCCCGTTCACAACCGGCCCGCGAAAGGTCAGCCGGCCAGGGCCTTGTCGATCGCCGCCGTGAACGCCTCCGGCGTCTGCGGGGTCTCGATCTTCTTGCCGTCCATCTTCAGCGTGGGAGTGCCCTTCACGCCCGAGGAGTTGAAGTCCTTCGACATCTCCATCGCCCACCGGTCGTACGTACCGTCCTCGACGGCCTTCTTGAACTCGGCGTTGCCCTTGAGCGCCGGCACCGTGTCCGCCACCTTGATCAGGTAGTCGTCCTTGGCGAAGCTGTCGACGGTCTCCTCGGGGTGCAACTCCTTGGAGTACAGGGCCGCCTTGAAGTCGAGGAAGGCCTGCGGGCTCACGTTCAGCGCCGCGCCCAGCGCGCTCAGGGCGTTCTTCGAACCCTCGCCCTTGGCCATGTTGTCGATGAACGTCGCACCGAAGTAGCGGAGCTTGTACTTGCCCGCGTCCACGTCCTTCTTGATCTGCTCGCCCGCCGACTGCTCGAACTGGGCGCACGCCGGGCAGCGCGAGTCCTCGTACAGCTCCAGCGTCTTCTTCGCCTCGGGCTTGCCTATGACGACCGTCGTGCCCTGGTCGCCCTCGGTGTTCTTCGGCTTGACCAGGGTGGCCTCGGCGGCCTTCTCCCAGTACGACGGCTGGTTGGCCTGGACGATCGCGTAACCGACGCCGCCGGCCAGTGCCAGGACGCCGACGGCCGCCCCGGCGACGATCAGCTGCCGGCGCGCGCGGTCCTTCTTGGCCTGCTTCTCGCGCTCGATGCGCAGCCTCTCGCGGGCCGCCTGCTTGTTGGCCTGGCTGTTGCGTGCACTCATGGTGATCTCCGTGGAAGGTGAAGGATTCGGGGGACTGCCGTACGGGTCTCAGGCGCTGACGAGCGCCCGGCGTACGGGAGGTCCCCGCAGTCCCACGGAGCGGGCCGGGAAGCGGGTACGGGCCACCGCGCCCGGCAGGAACGGCCGCAGCGCCCGCCCGGCGCGGCCGACGGGCACCGCCACCGCGGCCACCGCGAGCCGAAGCGGACGGAACGCGCTCGCCGCCACCGCCCGCAGCAGCCGCACCAGCGCCCGTTCGCCGTGCCACAACCAGGCGGCGGCCAGCAGCCCGACCGTGACGTGCGCGCCCAGCAGCAGCCAGGAGTCCACGGCCCCGGCGCGGCCAACAGCGCGGCCGGATCGCCGGCGGGCCCGGCCACGCCGGTCAGGCCCGCGCCCACCGGGGTCCCGCCGCACAGCTCCTCCAGGCCCATCGCGCGCAGCGGCCCGGACACCGGGCCGCCGGCGGGGCCGTAGCAGACGTGCTGCCCGGCGGTGAAGACCGTGTCGGCCGCCAGCTCCAGCGGCACCAGCAGGGCGGATATGGGGCCGAAGCCCCGCTCCCGACCGGCCAGCGCGAAGGCGATCACGAAGACGCCGGCGAAGGCGCCGCCGATCAGCGCGGGCGGCAGCGGGACCTGCGACATGAGCACGTGGGAGCCGGACGAGAGCAGCACGACGAGCGCGCTGAACAGCGCGGCCCGCAGCCCCCTGAGCCATGCCCCTGATATGTCCATCGCGGCGAGTCTGCCATGCGACCCTGTGAATCCGGGGCCCAGGGTCGCGCCTACGGCGTGATCCGACCGTTGCGGAAGAGGTCCACGAAGATCTGGTGGTCGGTGCGCGCCCGCGCCCCGTAGGCGTGCGCGAAGTCCACCAGCAGGTCGGCGAAGCCCTCCTCGTCGGCGGCGATCGCCGCGTCGATGGCGCGCTCGGTGGAGAAGGGGACCAGGGACTGGCCGCTCTCCGCCTCGTCGGCCGACGCGTGCATGGTGGCCGTCGCCCGGCCGAGGTCCGCGACGACCGCCGCGATCTCCTCCGGATCGTCCAGGTCGGACCAGTCCAGGTCCACCGCGTACGGGGAGACCTCCGCGACCAGCTGCCCGGCGCCGTCCAGCTCCGTCCAGCCCAGCCAGGGGTCGGCGTGCGCCTGAAGGGCCCGCTGGGAGATCACCGTGCGGTGGCCCTCGTGGTGGAAGTACTCGCGCACCGCCCGGTCGGTGATGTGTCGCGACACCGCCGGGGTCTGCGCCTGCTTGAGGTAGATCACGACGTCGTTCTCCAGGGCGTCGCTGTGCCCCTCCAGCAGGATGTTGTACGAGGGCAGGCCCGCCGAGCCGATGCCGACGCCCCGGCGGCCCACCACGTCCTTGACCCGGTAGGAGTCCGGACGGACGAGGGACTCCTCCGGCAGGGTCTCCAGGTAGCCGTCGAAGGCCGCCAGCACCTTGTAGCGGGTCGCCGCGTCCAGCTCGATCGCCCCGCCGCCGGGCGCGAAGCGGCGCTCGTGGTCGCGGATCTCCGTCATCGAGTCCAGCAGGGCGAAGCGGGTGCGGGCGCGGGCGTGGCGCAGGGCGTCCAGGAGCGCCCCGTCGGCGGTGTCCAGGGTGAAGGAGGGGAGCTCAGACAGGTCATAGTGCTTGGCGCCGGTGGCCAGCGCGTGGATGCGCTCGCGGTAGGCGGCCGCGTAGATCCGGACGAGCTCGCTGATCTGGTCGTCGCCGAGCGCCTTGGTGTAGCCGATCAGGGCGACGGAGGCGGCGAAGCGCTTCAGGTCCCAGGTGAAGGGCCCGACGTAGGCCTCGTCGAAGTCGTTCACGTTGAAGACGAGACGACCGTTGGAGTCCATGTAGGTGCCGAAGTTCTCGGCGTGGAGATCGCCGTGGATCCACACCCGGCCGGTGCGCTCGTCCAGGTAGGGGCCGCCGTGCCGGTCGTGTTCGAGGTCGGCGTAGAAGAGGCAGGCGGTGCCCCGGTAGAAGGCGAAGGCCGAGGCCGCCATCTTGCGGAACTTCACCTGGAAGGCGGCGGGGTCCGCCGCCAGCAGCTCACCGAACGCGGTGTCGAACACGTCGAGTATCTGCTCGGCGCGCTGCTCGTCGGTCGTCTCGGGTACCGCCATGGCGGAGGCCTCCTGGTGCACGGGCTGTACAGGTTCTGTCCCGGGGACGCCGCGGCGGCGCCCTCGGTTCTGCAACGGCTGACCGTACCCGTCAGTGCCCTCGATGTGTCACTGCGCCGACGTAGACTTCGAGGCTGCCCCCCTCTCTCCCCCCGGAGGTCTGCCGTCGTGACCAAGACGCCGTTCACGCACCTGCACGTCCACACCCAGTACTCGCTGCTGGACGGTGCCGCGCGGCTGAAGGACATGTTCAACGCGTGCAACGAGATGGGCATGACGCACATCGCCATGTCCGACCACGGCAACCTGCACGGGGCGTACGACTTCTTCCATTCCGCCCGGAAGGCCGGAATCACCCCGATCATCGGGATCGAGGCGTACGTCGCCCCCGAGTCCCGGCGCAACAAGCGGCGCATCCAGTGGGGCCAGCCCCACCAGAAGCGCGACGACGTGTCCGGCTCCGGTGGCTACACCCACAAGACGATCTGGGCGGCGAACGCGACCGGCCTGCACAACCTCTTCCGGCTGTCCTCCGACGCGTACGCCGAGGGATGGCTCACGAAGTGGCCGCGCATGGACAAGGAGACCATCAGCAAGTGGTCGGAGGGCCTGATCGCCTCCACCGGCTGCCCCTCCGGCGAGCTCCAGACGCGCCTTCGCCTCGGCCAGTTCGACGAGGCCCTGAAGTCGGCCTCCGAGTACCAGGACATCTTCGGCAAGGACCGTTACTTCCTGGAGCTGATGGACCACGGCATCGAGATCGAGCGCCGGGTCCGCGACGGCCTGCTGGAGATCGGCAAGAAGCTCGGCATCCCGCCGCTGGTCACGAACGACTCGCACTACACCTACGCCAGCGAGGCCGGCGCCCACGACGCCCTGCTGTGCATCCAGACCGGCAAGAACCTCTCGGACCCCGACCGCTTCCGCTTCGACGGCTCCGGCTACTACCTGAAGTCGACCGACGAGATGTACGCGATCGACTCCTCGGACGCCTGGCAGGAGGGCTGCGCCAACACGAAGCTGGTCGCGGACCAGGTCGACACCGAGGGCATGTTCACGTTCCGGAACCTGATGCCGAAGTTCGACATCCCGGACGGCTACACCGAGGTCACCTGGTTCCGCGAGGAGACCATGCGCGGCATGCACCGCCGCTTCCCCGGGGGCATCCCCGAGGACCGCATGAAGCAGGTCGAGTACGAGATGGACACGATCATCTCGATGGGCTTCCCCGGCTACTTCCTCGTGGTCGCCGACTTCATCATGTGGGCCAAGAACCAGGGCATCGCGGTGGGCCCCGGCCGCGGCTCGGCGGCCGGTTCGATCGTCGCGTACGCCATGGGCATCACCGACCTCGACCCGATCCCGCACGGTCTGATCTTCGAGCGCTTCCTGAACCCCGAGCGCGTCTCCATGCCCGACGTCGACATCGACTTCGACGAGCGTCGGCGCGTCGAGGTGATCCGGTACGTCACGGAGAAGTACGGCCAGGACAAGGTCGCCATGATCGGCACCTACGGCACCATCAAGGCCAAGAACGCGATCAAGGACTCCGCGCGCGTCCTCGGCTACCCGTACGCCATGGGCGACCGCCTCACCAAGGCCATGCCCGCCGACGTCCTCGGCAAGGGCATCCCGCTCTCCGGCATCCTCGACCCCACGCACCCGCGCTACAGCGAGGCCGGCGAGATCCGCTCGATGTACGAGAACGAGCCGGACGTGAAGAAGGTCATCGACACCGCCCGAGGCGTCGAGGGCCTGGTCCGCCAGATGGGCGTGCACGCCGCCGGCGTGATCATGTCCAGCGAGACGATCACCGACCACGTCCCCGTCTGGGTGCGGCACACCGACGGCGTCACCATCACCCAGTGGGACTACCCGAGCTGCGAGGCGCTCGGCCTGCTGAAGATGGACTTCCTGGGCCTGCGCAACCTCACGATCATGGACGACGCCGTCAAGATGGTGAAGGCCAACAAGGGGATCGACATCGACCTCCTGGCCCTGCCGCTCGACGACCCCAAGACCTTCGAGCTGCTCCAGCGCGGTGACACCCTCGGCGTCTTCCAGTTCGACGGCGGCCCCATGCGCTCCCTGCTGCGCCTGATGAAGCCCGACAACTTCGAAGACATCTCCGCCGTCTCGGCCCTCTACCGGCCGGGCCCGATGGGCATGAACTCGCACACGAACTACGCCCTGCGCAAGAACAAGCAGCAGGAGATCACCCCGATCCACCCCGAGCTGGAGAAGCCGCTCGAAGAGGTGCTCGCGGTCACCTACGGCCTGATCGTCTACCAGGAGCAGGTGCAGAAGGCCGCCCAGATCATCGCCGGGTACTCGCTCGGCGAGGCCGACATCCTGCGCCGCGTGATGGGCAAGAAGAAGCCCGAGGAACTGGCGAAGAACTTCACCATCTTCCAGGCGGGCGCCCGCAAGAACGGCTACAGCGACCAGGCGATCCAGGCCCTGTGGGACGTCCTGGTGCCCTTCGCCGGCTACGCCTTCAACAAGGCCCACTCGGCCGCGTACGGCCTCGTCTCCTACTGGACCGCCTACCTCAAGGCGAACTACCCGGCCGAGTACATGGCCGGGCTGCTCACCTCGGTCAAGGACGACAAGGACAAGTCCGCGATCTACCTGAACGAGTGCCGCCGCATGGGCATCAAGGTGCTCCCGCCGAACGTCAACGAGTCCGAGCCGAACTTCGCCGCCCAGGGCGACGACGTGATCCTCTTCGGCCTCACCGCCGTCCGCAACGTCGGCCAGAACGTCGTCGAGTCGATCATCAAGACCAGGAAGGCCAAGGGGAAGTTCTCCTCCTTCCCCGACTTCCTCGACAAGGTCGAGGCCGTCGTCTGCAACAAGCGCACCGTCGAATCGCTGATCAAGGCCGGCGCCTACGACGAGATGGGCCACACCCGCAAGGGCCTGGTCGCCCACCACGAATCGATGATCGACAACGTGGTCGCCGTCAAGCGCAAGGAGGCCGAGGGGCAGTTCGACCTCTTCGGCGGAATGGGTGACGAGGGCGGCGGCGACGAGCCCGGCTTCGGGCTCGACGTGGAGTTCTCCGACGTCGAGTGGGAGAAGTCCTACCTGCTCGCCCAGGAGCGCGAGATGCTCGGCCTCTACGTCTCCGACCACCCGCTCTTCGGCCTGGAGCACGTGCTGTCCGACAAGACGGACGCCGGCATCTCCCAGCTGACCGGCGGCGAGCACTCCGACGGCGCCGTCGTCACCATCGGCGGCATCATCTCCGGCCTCCAGCGCAAGATGACCAAGCAGGGCAACGCCTGGGCCATCGCCACCGTCGAGGACCTCGCCGGCTCCATCGAGTGCATGTTCTTCCCCGCGACCTACCAGCTCGTCTCCACCCAGCTGGTCGAGGACACCGTCGTCTTCGTCAAGGGCCGCCTCGACAAGCGCGAGGACGTCCCCCGCCTGGTCGCCATGGAGATGATGGTCCCCGACCTCTCCTCCGCCGGGACCAACGCACCCGTCGTCCTCACCATCCCGACCGTCAAGGTCACCCCGCCGATGGTGACCCGTCTGGGCGAGATCCTGCGCCACCACAAGGGCAACACCGAGGTCCGCATCAAGCTCCAGGGGCCGCGCACCACCACCGTCCTGCGCCTCGACCGGCACCGGGTCCAGCCCGACCCCGCCCTCTTCGGCGACCTCAAGGTGCTCCTCGGGCCCTCCTGCCTGGCCGGCTGACGTCCGGCGAGGCAGCTCTGACGTGCGGAAGGCGCACCCGGTGTCCGGGTGCGCCTTTCTCGTACGGCTCCCGCGCGGCCGATCGTCGGCGCGTCAGTTGTGGCCGAACTTCTTTTCCTTGCGCTTGTGGGCCATGTCCATGGGACTCGGCGCCGACGACGAGGACATCGACTCGGTTTGCGAGGAGCTCTTCGTCGACTCCTGCCCGGAGCGGGGCTGCTGCTTGGCGGGCTGCTTCTGGTTCTTGTTCTTGGCCATGGGATGCCTCCGTGGGGTGTGTAGGGACCAGGGCCGCCTTCACACTCACACACCCCTGCAAAGTGCGCATTTTGGATCATTGTCGAGGGCGGTGAAGGCCTCTTCACCCCGCCCGCGCGAGATCCGCCACGCCGATGATCGAGTTCCGGCCGTCAACACCCTTGCGGTCGGGCAGACTCGGGGCAGCCGGCGAAAGAACACATGAGGATCCCCGGGGAAGAGGGTGGTACGCATGGACCGCTGCGTCGTTCTGGTGGACGCCGGATACCTGCTGGGCGCCGCCGCGAGCCTCCTCGCCGGAGAACCCTCCCGCTCCCGCATCACCGTCGACCACGCCGCCCTCATCCAGGGACTGCGCGAACGGGCCGAGGCCGACACCGCGCAGCCGCTGCTGCGCATCTACTGGTTCGACGGTGCACCCGACCGGGTACCCCAGCCCGAGCACCGGCGGCTGCGCGTCATGCCCCGCGTCACCGTCCGCCTCGGCGCCCTGACCCGAAGCGACGGCCGCTGGGCGCAAAAGGGCGTCGACGCCGCCATGCACGCCGAGCTGACCGAACTCGCCCGCAACCGGGCCTGCTCCGACGTGGTCCTCGTCACCGGCGACGGCGACCTGCTCCCCGGGCTGATGTCCGCCAAGGAACACGGCGTCGCCGTCCACCTGTGGGCCGTCCAGGCGGCCGACGGGGACTACAACCAGTCCGAGGACCTCGTCGCCGAAGCCGACGAACGCCGCGTCCTCGACCGCGCCTGGATCACCCGGGCCGTCCGCGCCCGCGACCTCACCGGACTCTGCTCGCCCGCGCCCGCCCCGCGCCCCGAGATCGCCGCGATCCTCTCCGCGCCGCTGCCCGAGGCCGCCCTCGCCGAGGCCGCCCGCAACAGTGGCGCCCCCGCCACCCGGCAGACCCCGCCGAACGGGACGCCCGTACCCGCGCCCGCCACCGAAGGGGCCAAGCCCGTCCCCACCCCGAAGGACCTCGCCGTCCTGCGCGCCCCCGGCGCGGCCGCCGGCTCCGCCTCCGGATCGGCGTCGAGCGGGAACAACGGCAACGGCGGGCACAGCCCGGCCGGGAGCGCCCTGCGCTGGTCCTCCGACAAGGGCTGGATCGACCGCGCGGGCCCCCTCGGCGAACCCGCCGAGACCGCCTCCCTGCCCACCCTCGCCCAGCTCACCAGCGCCGAACAGCGCTGGGCGGACCGCGAGGAGGACATCACCACCGTCGGCGGTGACCCGTTCGAGGTCGGCCAGGTCTTCGCCCGCCGCTGGATGGAACGCCTCCCCGAGAGCGTCCACCTCCAAAAGCTCGCCACCCTGTACCCGCGCGTCCCCCACCGCATCGACGGGGAACTGCTGCGCTACGCCGCCCGCTTCGGCCTGCTCGCCCACAAGGACGACCAGATCGACGAGCACGACCGCTACGCCATCCGCGCCGGGTTCTGGCGCGAGATCGACGTCCGCGCGGCCTCCGACCACGTCCCCGCCCCACCACCCGCCCCCGGCACCCCGGGGCCCTCCGTGGCGGCCGGGCCGGCGACCCCGGCCGCCGAGTGAGGGCGAAAGCCGCGTAGGCTGCTCCCTCGTGAGTACGGGCACAGCACAGGCGGGACACACCACGGGCGCGGCCGCCGGAGCGGCGTCCGACGTGGTGTGCGCGGTGCGTGACCTGACCAAGACCTACCCCGCCGTACGCGGCCGGCGCGGGGCCCCCGCCCTGCCCGAGATCCGCGCCACCGACGGGATCTGCCTGGAGGTCCGGCGCGGCGAGATCTTCGGCCTGCTCGGCCCGAACGGCGCCGGCAAGTCCACCCTGGTCCGCCAGCTGACCGGGCTGCTGCGCCCCGACTCGGGCGCCGTGACCCTGCTCGGCCACGACCTCGTACGCCACCCCGAGCGGGCCGCCCGACTCCTCGCCTACCTGGGGCAGGAGTCCACCGCCCTCGACGAACTCACCGTCGCCCTCGCCGCCGAGACCACCGGCCGGCTGCGCGGACTCGGCGCGCGCGCGGCGCGGACCGCGCGCGACGAGGTCCTGGAGGAACTCGGGCTGACCGAGATCGCCGCACGCCCCCTGAAGAAGCTGTCCGGCGGACAGCGGCGCCTCGCCTGCTTCGCCGCCGCGCTCGTGGGGGAGCGGGCCGTGCTCGTCCTCGACGAACCCACCACCGGCATGGACCCCGTGGCCCGACGGGCCGTCTGGGAGGCCGTCGACCGGCGGCGCGCCGTGCACGGGGCGACCGTCCTGCTCGTCACCCACAACGTCATCGAGGCCGAGACCGTCCTCGACCGGGTCGCCGTCATCGACCAGGGCAAGGTCATCGCCTGCGACACCCCCGCCGGACTCAAGGCGAAGGTCTCCGACGAGGTCCGCCTCGAACTGGTGTGGCGCACCGCGCCCCCGCTCCAGGTGCCCGAGGTCGCCGAGCTGGCCCCGCGCGCCACCGAGTCGGGACGCAAGTGGGTACTGCGGCTGGCGCCGGACGAGGCCCGCGCCGCCGTCGCCGCCGTCACCGGGGGCCCGGCCTTCGCCGCCCTCGACGATTTCACGTTGGCCACGCCGAGCCTGGAGGACGTCTACCTCGCGCTGGGTGGACGGATGAAGGGTCTGGTCAAGTCGTGACCACCGCCGCTGTCGGTGTCCTCGCCCCGAGGGCACGGCTCCTGCCCGCCCTGGCCGCCGTCTACCGGGCGCAACTCTCGCGTGCCCGGGTGGCCCGGATCCCGCTGCTGTTCGTGGCGACGTTCCAGTCCGTCGGGATCATGATCCTGATGCGGGGCGTGGTGGACGGGGGCTCCGAGGCGCGGGCCGTCGTCGCGGGCTCCTCGGTGCTCGTCGTCGCCTTCGTCGCGCTGAACCTCCTCGCGCAGTACTTCGGGCAGCTACGGGCCGGCGGCGGGCTCGACCACTACGCCACCCTGCCCGTGCCGCCCGCCTCGGTGGTGCTGGGCGCGGCCGCCGCGTACGCCTCGTTCACGCTGCCCGGGACGCTGGTGACGGCCGTCTTCGGCTGCCTGCTGTTCGGGCTGCCGATGGGCGGGCTGTGGATCCTCGCCGCCGTCGTCCCGCTGGCCGGGGCCGCGCTCGCCGGGCTCGGCGCCGCGCTGGGACTGCTCGCCCCGCGCCAGGAACTGGCCACGCTGGCCGGACAACTCGGCATGTCGGCGGCGCTGCTGCTCGGGGTGCTGCCGGCCGAGCGGATGCCGGAGGTCGTCGTGTGGGCGCGGGACCTGCTGCCCTCCACGTACGGGGTCGAGGCCTTCGCCGAGACCTTCGCCCCGCACCCCGACTGGGCGGCCGTCCTCCTCGACCTCGGGGTGTGCGGCGCGGTCGGCGTGCTGTCGCTGGCCGTCGCCACCTGGGCGTACCGGCGGGCGGCGGTCCGCTGACGCCTCCGTCGGGGGTACCTGGCACGATGTGAGGGTGACCGAAGCCGTGACCCCCTCTCCGTCCCCGTTCGACGCGCCGCCGCTCCCGCCGGAGGCGGACGCGGACTCGGGCATCACCCCGGCGGACATCCGTGACGGCGCCGCCGTCGCCCTCGTGGTGGGCGTCTGCGGCGTGCTCCTCGGACTGCTGTGGGCCTGGCTCGCACCCCGCGTCAGCTACGTCTCAAACGGCGAGGCCGTCTTCCTGCGCAACACCGAGAGCGAGGCGCGGATCGGCGCCGACGGCACGTTCTTCCTGCTGGCGCTCGGGCTCGGCGTCCTGAGCGCGGTCGGCGTCTTCCTGTGGCGGCGGCGCGGGGGCGTGCCGCTGGTGATCGGGCTGGCCCTCGGCGCGTGCTTCGCGTCGCTGGTGGGCTGGCGGCTCGGGCTGTGGCTGGGCCCGGCCCGTGACCTCGTCGCGGCCGCCGCGAAGGCCGGCAAGGGCGTCCCGTTCGAGGCGCCGCTCCAACTCCTCGCCTACGGGGTGCTGCTGGTGTGGCCCATGACGGCCGTCGCCGTCCACCTCGCCCTGACGGCCCTGTGGTCGCCGCGCGACCCGGTGAAGACCGCCGAGTGGTACGGCACCTACCCGCCCCCGCACGTCCACGCGGAACGTCCGGACGCGTAGGCCGTGTCTTGTGGATCATGCCGGGCTCGCGGCGTCCGGTGCTCCCTGATCCAGCCTGATCCACGAGACACGACCTCGGGCCTGTCCGACCCTGATCCGCCGGGCGCTGCCTACGGGCGGGCGATGGGGGCCAGGGTGGCCGAGGTGAGGGCGGCGAGGGCCGTCGGGGACAGTTCGACCTCCAGGCCGCGGCGGCCCGCCGACACGCAGATCGTCGCGTGGTCGCCCGCCGACGCGTCCAGCACCGTACGCAGCCGCTTGCGCTGACCCAGCGGCGAGATGCCGCCCCGGACGTAGCCCGTGGTGCGCTCCGCCGCCGCCGGGTCGGCCATCACGGCGCGCTTGCCGCCCAAGGCCACCGCGAGGGCCTTCAGGTCCAGCGACCCCGAGACCGGGACCACCGCCACCGTCAGCGCCCCGTCCACCTCCGCGACCAGCGTCTTGAACACCTGCGCCGGGGAGACGCCGAGGGCCTCGGCCGCCTCCTCGCCGTACGAGGGGTGGGCGGGGTCGTGCTCGTAGGCGTGGGTGGTGAACGGGACCCCGGCGGCGGTCAGCGCCACGATCGCCGGGGTGCCCGCCGCCTGCTGCTGCTTCTTCTTCGCCATGTCCCCGGTTCGTCTAGTTCGGGCTCGTCGGGCTGCGGGTCAGGTCCACCGCCGGCAGGGACGGCAGGTGACGGATCACGGCCGTCTCCGCGCGCAGCAGCTTCAGCTCCTCCGCGAGCCGCGTCGCGGTGTCCGGGGCCTGGAGCAGGCGCTGTTTCGACGGGATGTCCAGCACCGCGGCCGCCGCCACCAGGTACGACACCACCGACGGCTCGTCCGGCAGGTCCGGCGGCGAGCTCAGCGAACGCTCCCGTGCCCCCGCCAGCCGCTTCTGGTAGCTGCGGAAAGCGCGCAGCACCCCCTCCGAGAGGGCGCCCGCCCCGTCGCCCGGGTCCTCCGTCAGCTCCTCCAGCTCCGCCACGAGGAAGGGCCCCGAGGCGTCGACCGACAGCAGCCGCACCCGCGTCGTGCCGGTGGCGAGGACCTCGAAGCTGCCGTCCTCGCGCTCCCGGATCGTCGCCGCGTCCGCGATGCAGCCCACCCGGTGGAACGCCTGGATCGGGTCCGCGCCGAAGCCCGCCGCCGGTCCCCGCCGGGGCAGCGCCGTCTGGTCGGGCAGACCGGGCGCGGTCGGCGCGACCTCCCGCCCGTCGCGGATCGCGACGACGGCGAAGCGGCGCGGTGCGTCGTCGGCCGTCTTCAGCAGCTCGCGCATCATGGCGCGATAGCGCTCCTCGAAGACGTTCAGCGGAAGCACGAGGCCCGGGAACAGCACCGAGTTCAGCGGGAAGAGGGGCAGGCGAACGGTGGTCACGAGGCACAGGGTAGTGGCCGGACGGGCCCAGGGGGTGTCCGGCCCCTGGCCGTCACCCCCGCCTCAGCAGGCGCGAGGCCCCGGCCGCCACCGTCGTGGCCAGGATCCACCCCAGGATCACCAGAGCCGCCGCGCCCCACTGCCAACCGCCCGCCGGCTTCCAGTGACCCTCCTGGCCGAGGTCGATCACCGGCAGCAGCAGATCGAGCGCGTACAGAGCGGCGTTCCAGTGCGGGTGCTCGTCCGCCTTGATCGGATCCGGACGGTGCCCCAGGAACAGCACCGCCCCCGCCGCCCACAGCACCGCCATCCACAGCGCCGCCCGCCCCGGCCGGTACCCGTACGCCACCATCCAGTCCTGGAGGTACCCCCAGGCCCGGCCCGCCGGGGCCAGCGTGGTCCGGCGGCGGCGCTGCTTGGCGAGCAGCACCTCGCGGGCGTCGGCGTCCTCGCCGCCGTCGCGCAGTACGGCCGCCAGCCGTTCGTACGGCTCCGGCGAGTACTCCGGGGTGGCCGCCTCCACCCACTCCAGGCGCCGGGCCAGCGGGAAGTGGCCCCGGGGCGCGAGGCTCTCGTAGACGAACCCCTCCATGGACACCCGGCCGGGGCCGGGCCAGCTCGTGGAGCGGTCGACCAGCTTGACGACCTTCGCCCCCGAGACCACCACCCGTCCCTGCTCCGGCGCCTCCCCGACGAACCGGAACTCGGGGGTCTGGACCCGCCGCAGCGAGACCTCCTGGTCCGGCTGGAGCTCGAAGCGGGCGCCGTAGAAGTCGATCGAGTCACCGAAGCGGCCGTCGTCCAGGCGCAGGCCGCCCCGGCACTCGAAGGGCTGCGCCGGCCCGCCGCGCGTGGGCGTCTGCGCCCAGTCGTACGGGCGGGCCGGGTCGCCCGTCGCGGGCGCGAGGGCTATGGAGGTCAGGTAGAGCGTCCGCTCGACGGTCAGCGTCGGGGCGTTCAGGGCGCGCCGGCCGTCCGGGTTGCTCAGCCGCGCACCGCGCAGGCTCATCGACACGCCGACCTTCGCGCCGCGCAGGCTGAGCTCCCCGTGCGTCTCCAGCATGTCGGCCTGGAAGTCCTGCGCCACCGACATGCCGTCCGCGGCGATGGCCCGTCCCCGGTTGTCGCGCCGCACCACGGCGTGGCTGACCAGCAGATCGGTGCCGATCTGCGCGTCGGTGAGGCGGATGCCGCGCGCCACCCGGGAGTGCGCGAGGTGGAGGTCCCCCTCGGTGTGCAGCCGGGCGGCCTCCAGCCGGGGGATCGCACAGTTGTCCAGTCGCAGCGTGTTGAAGCGGGTCTCGGACAGCTGGACCTCGCGGTCGAAGCGGCAGGAACGGATCTCCACATACGGAGTCACCGAACCGCCGGACAGATCCAGCTGCCCCGTGATACGGGCGCCGCGCAGCTTCAGCGAGGCCACCCGCCCCGGCACCGGCGCCGGCCCCGCCAGCAGCAGGAGCGCCACGACCCGCGCGCGGACGCTGCGGGCCGGGCCCCACTGCGGGCCGGTGTGCGGATCGTCCCGATCGGTGATGTGAGTGCCCAGGTCACAGACGCTGCCGGTGCGGAACGCCTGCCACAGGCGGTGCTCCGGATCGGTGAGATCCCCCGGTCGTCCGTCCTCGTCCGGCTCCGTCGTGGCCACGTACGGCTCGGTCATGGCGGCCCCCCTCCGCTGTTCACATGCGTGTAGGGGAACGCTAAGGGGCGGCGGTGACATCCGGGACCCGTATCAGCCAGTGATACGGGCGGACGGTGGCGGTGAGCGGTCTGAGAGAATTGGGACGTGATCTCTCGTATCGACCTGCGCGGTGACGCCCTCCCCGAGGGTGGCGCCCTGCGCGATCTGCTGCCCCGTGCCGAGTTCGACGTGGAAGCCGCCCTGGAGAAGGTGCGGCCCATCTGCGAGGACGTCCATCATCGTGGCACCGCGGCGCTGATCGAGTACGCGCGGAAGTTCGACGGGGTGGAGCTCACGCAGGTCCGCGTGCCCGCGGAGGCCCTCGCGACCGCCCTGGAGCAGCTGGACCCGGCCGTCCGCGCCGCCCTGGAGGAGTCGATCCGCCGCGCCCGGATCGTGCACCGCAACCAGCGTCGCACCGAGCACACCACCCAGGTGGTCCCCGGCGGCACGGTGACGGAGAAGTGGGTTCCCGTCGAGCGCGTGGGCCTCTACGCCCCGGGCGGCCGCTCGGTGTACCCGTCGTCCGTCGTGATGAACGTCGTCCCGGCGCAGGAGGCGGGCGTCGAGTCGATCGCGCTGGCGTCCCCGCCGCAGAGGGAGTTCGGCGGCCTGCCGCACCCGACGATCCTCGCCGCCTGCGCCCTCCTCGGCGTGGACGAGGTGTACGCCGTCGGCGGCGCGGTGGCCGTCGCCATGTTCGCGTACGGCACGGAGGACTGCCTGCCGGTCAACATGGTGACCGGCCCCGGCAACATCTGGGTCGCCGCCGCCAAGCGCTACTTCACCGGGAAGATCGGCATCGACACCGAGGCCGGCCCGACCGAGATCGCCGTCCTCGCGGACTCCACCGCCGACCCCGTGCACGTCGCCGCCGACCTGATCAGCCAGGCCGAGCACGACCCGCTGGCCGCCGCCGTGCTCGTCACCGACTCCGAGGACCTCGCGGCCGCCGTCGCGAAGGAGCTGGAGACCCAGGTCGCCGCGACCAAGCACGTCGAGGACCGCATCAAGCCCGCCCTCGCCGGCAGGCAGTCCGCGATCGTGCTCGTGGACGACCTGGAGGACGGCCTCAAGGTGGTCGACGCGTACGGCGCCGAGCACCTGGAGATCCAGACCGCCGACGCCGCCGCCCTGGCCGCCCGCGTCCGCAACGCCGGCGCGATCTTCGTCGGCCCCTGGGCCCCGGTCTCCCTCGGCGACTACTGCGCCGGCTCGAACCACGTCCTGCCCACCGGCGGCTGCGCCTGCCACTCCTCGGGCCTGTCCGTGCAGTCGTTCCTGCGCGGCATCCACATCGTCGACTACACGCGCGACGCCCTCGCCGAGGTCACCCACCACGTGGTGACCCTGGCCGAGGCCGAGGACCTGCCGGCGCACGGGGCGGCGCTCAAGGCCCGCTTCGGATGGAAGGTCCCCAACGCATGACCGGTATCGACGACCTCCCCATCCGCGACGAGCTGCGCGGCAAGTCCCCGTACGGCGCCCCGCAGCTCGACGTGCCCGTCCAGCTGAACACCAACGAGAACCCGTACGAGCTGCCCGAGCCCCTCGTGCGGCGCATCGCCGAACGCGTCGCCGAGGCCGCCCGCACCCTCAACCGCTACCCCGACCGCGACGCCGTGGAGCTGCGCACCGAGCTGGCGAAGTACCTCACCCGGACCGGCGGGCACCCCGTCGCCCGGGAGAACGTCTGGGCCGCCAACGGCTCCAACGAGGTCCTCCAACAGCTGCTCCAGACCTTCGGCGGCCCCGGCCGCACCGCGATCGGCTTCGAGCCCTCGTACTCGATGCACGCCCTGATCGCCCGGGGCACCGGCACCGGCTGGATCTCCGGCCCGCGCCGGGACGACTTCACCATCGACGTGGCCGCCGCCGAGCAGGCCATCGCCGCCCACCGCCCGGACGTCGTCTTCATCACCTCGCCCAACAACCCCACCGGCACGGCCGTCGAGGCCGAGACCGTCCTCGCCCTCTACGAGGCCGCGCAGGCGGCCAAGCCGTCGCTGGTCGTCGTGGACGAGGCGTACGTGGAGTTCAGCCACCGGGACTCGCTCCTGCCCCTCATCGAGGGCCGGCCGAACCTGGTGATCTCCCGGACCATGTCCAAGGCCTTCGGCGCCGCCGGCCTGCGCCTGGGCTACCTCGCCGCGCACCCCGCCGTGGTCGACGCCGTCCAGCTGGTGCGCCTGCCGTACCACCTGTCGGCCGTCACCCAGGCGACCGCGCTGGCCGCCCTGGAACACACCGACACCCTGCTCGGCTACGTCGAACAGCTCAAGGCCGAACGGGACCGCCTGGTCACCGAGCTGCGGGAGATCGGCTACGAGGTCACCGAGTCCGACGCGAACTTCATCCAGTTCGGCAGGTTCGCGGACTCCCACACCGCCTGGCAGCGGATCCTCGACCAGGGCGTCCTGGTCCGGGACAACGGCGTACCGGGGTGGCTGCGCGTCACCGCCGGCACCCCGGCAGAGAACGACGCGTTCCTGGAAGCGGTTCGCGCACTGAAGAAGGAGCAGCAGGCATGAGCCGCATCGGACGGGTCGAACGGACCACGAAGGAGACCTCTGTCCTCGTCGAGATAAACCTCGACGGCACCGGCAAGGTCGACGTCTCCACGGGCGTGGGCTTCTACGACCACATGCTCGACCAGCTCGGCCGCCACGGCCTCTTCGACCTCACCGTCAAGACCGACGGCGACCTGCACATCGACAGCCACCACACCATCGAGGACACCGCGCTCGCGCTGGGCGCCGCCTTCAAGCAGGCCCTCGGCGACAAGGTCGGCATCTACCGCTTCGGCAACTGCACCGTGCCCCTGGACGAGTCCCTCGCCCAGGTCACCGTCGACCTGTCGGGCCGCCCCTACCTCGTGCACACCGAGCCCGAGAACATGGCGCCGATGATCGGCGAGTACGACACCACGATGACCCGGCACATCTTCGAGTCCTTCGTGGCGCAGGCCCAGATCGCCCTGCACATCCACGTCCCGTACGGCCGCAACGCCCACCACATCGTGGAGTGCCAGTTCAAGGCCCTCGCCCGCGCCCTGCGCTACGCCGCCGAGTTCGACCCGCGCGCCGCGGGCATCCTTCCGTCCACGAAGGGCGCCCTCTAGCAGTGAACGGCCTCAACACCATCCTGATCGTCCTCGGCCTGTTCCTGGCCGGGGGCGTCTACTCCTTCCAGAAGCAGAAGATGCCCAGGTCGGTCGTCATCCTGCTCGCCCTCGCCTCCGCGCTGTCCCTCGCCGCCGGAGTCCTGCGAATCCAAGGAATCTGGGAATGAGCGCAGTCCGCCCCACCAAGAACGTCGTCGTCTTCGACTACGGCTTCGGAAACGTACGCTCCGCCGAGCGGGCGCTCGCGCGCGTCGGCGCGGACGTCGAGATCACCCGCGACTATGACAAGGCCATGGACGCCGACGGGCTCCTCGTGCCCGGCGTCGGCGCCTTCTCCGCCTGCATGCAGGGGCTCAAGGACGCCCGCGGCGACTGGATCATCGGCCGCCGGCTCTCCGGTGGCCGTCCCGTCATGGGCATCTGCGTCGGCATGCAGATCCTCTTCGAACGCGGCATCGAGCACGGCGTGGAGACCGAGGGCCTCGACGAGTGGCCCGGCACCGTCGGCCCGCTCAAGGCCCCCGTCGTCCCCCACATGGGCTGGAACACCGTCGAGGCGCCCGCCGACAGCCAGGCCTTCGCGGGCCTCGACGCCGACGCCCGCTTCTACTTCGTGCACTCCTACGCGGCGCACGACTGGAGCCTGGAAGTCACCAACCCCAGGATCAAGGGCCCGAAGGTCACCTGGGCCACGCACGGCGAGCGGTTCGTCGCGGCCGTGGAGAACGGGGCCCTGTGGGCCACCCAGTTCCACCCGGAGAAGTCCGGCGACACAGGCGCCCAGCTCCTCACCAACTGGATCGAGACCCTCTGATGCCGAAGCCCCTTGAGCTCCTCCCCGCCGTCGACGTCCGCGACGGCCAGGCCGTACGCCTCGTCCACGGCGTCTCCGGCAGTGAGACCTCCTACGGCTCCCCGCTGGAGGCCGCCCTCGCCTGGCAGCGCGCCGGCGCCGAGTGGCTGCACCTCGTCGACCTGGACGCCGCCTTCGGCACCGGCGACAATCGCGCCCTGGTCGCCGAGATCACCCGCGCCATGGACATCAAGGTCGAGCTGTCCGGCGGCATCCGCGACGACGCCTCCCTCGCCGCCGCCCTCGCCACCGGCTGCACCCGCGTCAACCTCGGCACCGCCGCCCTGGAGACCCCCGAGTGGGCCGCCAGGGCCATCGCCGAGCACGGCGACAAGATCGCCATCGGCCTCGACGTCCGCGGCACCACCCTCAAGGGCCGCGGCTGGACCAGCGAGGGCGGCGACCTCTACGAGACCCTCGCCCGCCTGGACTCCGAGGGCTGCGCCCGCTACGTCGTCACCGACATCGGCAAGGACGGCACGCTGACCGGCCCCAACCTGGAGCTGCTGAGGAACGTCTGCGCCGCCACCGACCGGCCCGTCGTAGCCTCCGGCGGCATCTCCTCCCTGGACGACCTGCGCGCGCTCTCCGAGCTGGTTCCGCAGGGCGTCGAGGGCGCGATCGTCGGCAAGGCCCTGTACGCCAAGGCCTTCACCCTGGAAGAAGCCCTGAAGGTGGTCTCCGCATGAGCTCCGTACGTCGTATCTCCTCCGGCGGCCCCTACGAGGACGTCATCGGCTACTCCCGCGCCGTGCAGCTCGGCAACGGCCTCGTCCTGGTCTCCGGCTGCACCGCAGGCGACGCGGGCGGCCCGTACGACCAGACCGTGGCCGCCTTCGGCGTCGCGTTCAAGGCCCTCGCGCAGGCCGGTCTCGGCCCCGAGGACGTGGTCCGCACCCGCATGTACCTGACGCACGCCCGGGACGTGGAGGAGGTGGGCCGCGCCCACAAGCTCCTCTTCGACGCCGTCCGCCCCGCCGCGTCCATGATCATCGTCTCCGGCTTCGTCGACCCGAGCATGGTCGTCGAGGTGGAGGTCGAGGCGTACCGGGAGCCGTCCGCATGAGCCTCGCCGTACGCGTGATCCCCTGCCTGGACGTGGACAACGGCCGGGTCGTCAAGGGCGTCAACTTCCAGAACCTGCGCGACGCCGGGGACCCGGTGGAGATGGCCAAGCTCTACGACGCCGAGGGCGCCGACGAGCTGACCTTCCTCGACATCACCGCCTCCTCCGGCAACCGCGAGACCACCTACGACGTGGTCCGGCGCACCGCCGAACAGGTCTTCATCCCGCTGACGGTGGGCGGCGGCGTCCGCACCGCCGACGACGTGGACAAGCTGCTGCGGGCCGGCGCGGACAAGGTGGGCGTCAACACGGCCGCCATCGCCCGGCCGGAGCTGATCCAGGAGATCGCCGAGCGCTTCGGCCGGCAGGTGCTCGTCCTGTCGGTCGACGCCCGCCGCACCGTCTCCGGCTCCTTCGAGGTCACGACCCACGGCGGCCGCCGGGGCACCGGCATCGACGCCGTCGAGTGGGCGCACCGGGCCGCCGAACTGGGCGCCGGGGAGATCCTGCTCAACTCGATGGACGCCGACGGCACGAAGGACGGCTACGACGTCGAGATGATCGCGGCCGTACGCAAGCACGTGACGGTTCCGGTGATCGCCTCGGGTGGTGCGGGCAGGCTGTCCGACTTCCCTCCGGCGATCGCCGCCGGCGCGGACGCGGTGCTGGCCGCCTCGGTGTTCCACTTCGGCGACCTGCGGATCTCCGAGGTCAAGTCGGCCCTCCGCGAAGCGGGCCACCCCGTCCGGTAGCGCCTCGGGTCGGGCGGGGGCGGGGTCGCCGCCGCGCGGAGGCTCTCCCCGCCCCGCCCTCACCGTTTCCCGGGCTCCGCCCGGACTGGGCCTAGATGCCCAGGGCGGCCGCCGTCAGGGCGGCGATGGAGTCCTTGTCGCCGTCCAGTTCCACCGCGGCGGCGGCCTGGCGGCCGAAGCAGAAGAGGGTCAGTTCGCCCGGCTCGCCCGTCACCGTGACCACCGGGGCGCCCTTGTGGGCCACCGCCGTCTGCCCGTCCGGGCGGCGCAGGACCAGGCCCACCGGGGAACGGCGGCCCGTCAGGCGGGCGATCTTCTCCAGGCGGAACCAGAGGGCGTCCGAGAAGACCCGGTCCAGCTCGCGCGGGGACCAGTCCGGCTGGGCGCGGCGTACGTCCTCGGCGTGGACGAAGAACTCCACCGCGTTCGCCGCCTCGTCGATCTGCTTCAGCGAGTACAGCGACATCCTCGGCGGGCCGGTCCTGATCAGCTGGATCAGTTCCTCGTACGGCTTGGCCGCGTACTCCTCCATCGCCTTGTCCAGGCGGGTCTTCAGCACGTTCAGCAGCAGGCCACCCGCCGCGTCCGGCCGCCGCTCGCGCACCACCACGTGCGCCGCCAGGTCCCGCGCGGTCCAGCCTTCGCACAGCGTCGGCGCCTCCGGGCCCGCCGCCTCCAACAGGTCCGCCAGCAGCAGGCGTTCTCGCTTCGCATGGGTAGACATGGGCGCAAGCGTACGGCCGACCCCCGCCATCCGCCCGCCCATCAGTCGGACAACCCTCCGTGCCGTCACCGCCAGGCGGCACAATGATCCCCATGAGTACGTCCTCCCTCGATCCCGCCATCGCCGCTCGCCTCAAGCGCTCCGCGGACGGCCTGATCCCGGCCATCGCCCAGCAGTACGACACCGGTGAGGTGCTCATGCTCGGCTGGATGGACGACGAGGCCCTGCACCGCACCCTGACCACCGGCCGCTGCACCTACTGGTCCCGCAGCCGCCAGGAGTACTGGGTCAAGGGGGACACCTCCGGCCACTTCCAGCACGTGAAGTCCGTCGCCCTCGACTGCGACGCCGACACCGTGCTGGTCAAGGTCGACCAGGTCGGCGCCGCCTGCCACACCGGGGCCCGGACCTGCTTCGATGCCGATGTCCTGATCAGCGCCGCCGACTAGGTAGGGTTCCCACCCCATGGATCTCGATACGTTCCGCAAGCTCGCGGCCGACCGCCGCGTCATCCCCGTGAGCCGCAAGCTGCTGGCCGACGGGGACACCCCCGTCGGGCTCTACCGCAAGCTGGCCGCCGAGCGCCCCGGCACCTTCCTCCTGGAGTCCGCCGAGAACGGCCGGTCCTGGTCCCGGTACTCCTTCGTCGGCGTACGCAGTGACTCGACCCTGACCGTGCGGGACGGCCAGGCGCACTGGATCGGCACCCCGCCCGTCGGCGTCCCCACGGACGGCGACCCGCTCGACGCCCTGCGCGCCACCGTCGAGGCCCTGCACACCCCCCGCGACCTCGCGGCCGGCATGCCCCCCTTCACCGGCGGCATGGTCGGCTACCTCGGCTACGACATCGTGCGCCGCCTGGAGCGCATCGGCGAGCACACCGAGGACGACCTCAAACTTCCCGAGCTGACGATGCTGCTCACCTCCGACCTGGCGGTCCTCGACCACTGGGACGGCACGGTCCAGCTCATCGCCAACGCGATCAACCACAACGACCTCGACACCGGCGTCGACGAGGCGTACGCGGACGCGGTGGCCCGCCTCGACGCGATGGAGGCCGACCTCGCCGGCCCCGCCCCCTACGTCCCCGCCGCGCTGCCCGACTCCGAACTGCCGCCCTTCACCGCCCTGTGGGGCGGGAAGGACTACCACGTCGCCGTCGAGGACATCAAGGAACGCATCCGGGCCGGCGAAGCCTTCCAGGTCGTGCCCTCGCAGCGGTTCGAGACCCCCTGCGAGGCCTCCGCGCTCGACGTCTACCGCGTCCTGCGGGCCACCAACCCGTCCCCGTACATGTACCTCTTCCGCTTCGAGAACGGCTTCGACGTCGTCGGCTCCAGCCCAGAGGCGCTCGTCAAGGTCGAGGACGGGCGGGCCATGGTCCACCCCATCGCCGGCACCCGCCACCGGGGGGCCACCCCGCAGGAGGACCACGACCTCGCCGAGGAGCTGCTGGCCGACCCCAAGGAGCGGGCCGAGCACCTGATGCTCGTCGACCTGGGCCGCAACGACCTCGGGCGGGTCTGCGAGCCGGGCTCCGTCGAGGTCGTCGACTTCATGTCGATCGAGCGGTACTCGCACGTCATGCACATCGTCTCCACCGTCACCGGCCGGGTCGCCGAGGGCAGGACCGCCTTCGACGTCCTGACCGCCTGCTTCCCCGCCGGCACCCTCTCCGGAGCCCCCAAGCCGCGCGCCATGCAGATCATCGAGGAGCTGGAGCCCTCCCGGCGCGGCCTCTACGGCGGCTGCGTCGGCTACCTCGACTTCGCCGGGGACTCCGACACCGCCATCGCCATCCGCACCGCGCTGCTGCGCGACGGGACGGCGTACGTGCAGGCCGGCGCCGGGGTCGTCGCCGACTCGGTGCCCGAGCTGGAGGACGCCGAGTGCCGCAACAAGGCCGCCGCCGTGCTCCGCGCCGTGGGAGCGGCGAACCGCCTCCACCGCGGCTGAGGGCGTAGGGGATAGTGGGGTACGTGAGTGCCGTACCCCACCCCCGAAACGAAGCCGAGGCCGCCGAGAGCGGCGGCGGTCGCCGCAGCGTGGCCGTCGCCCTGCTGCTCGGCGCGCTCGGTGCCACCGTCGTCCTGCTGGCCTCCGGCCGGGTCTGGGCCCGGGGCAGCGCCGCCGTCGGCGGTGGCTCGTTGCCGGTGACCGCCGACGGGCAGGCCGTCACCGGCCTCCCGGCGGCCCTGGCCATCGTCGCCCTCGCCGCGCTCGTCGCGGTGTTCGCCGTACGGGGCCCCGGCGGCTGCTGGTCTCCGCGCTGCTCGCGCTCAGCGGCCTCGGCGCCGCCCTGGCCGCCGTGGCGGCGCCGGCGACCGCCGGGCGCTGGACGAGCGGGCCGCCACCGCCACCGCCGACACCGCCGCCCGGGTGGCGGAGCTGAGCCACACGGTGTGGCCCTACGTCGCCGCCTCCGGCGCCGTGCTGATCCTCATCGCCGGGCTGCTGGCGCTGCGCTTCGGCCGGAGCTGGCCCGCGATGGGCGGCCGCTACGAGCGCGACGGCAGCCCCCGAGGTCGGAAGCCGGCGACGGTGGACCCGGACCGGCCCGAGGACCTGTGGAAGGCCCTCGACCGGGGCGAGGACCCCACCCGCTGAGGATCCGTCGAGGATTCCACCCGCGCGGCGGCCACCCGCCGGCGAAACCCGCGAGCCGGTGCGGGACAATGAGACCGAGCGTGCGCTACCGCACGTGCGACAGAACAACGAGGAGCAACTCATGGCGGGCACGAGCCACGGACACACCCCGGCCGCCTGGACCGGTGTCATCATCGCCTTCATCGGTTTCTGCGTCTCCGGCGCCTTCATGGTGCTGGCGAACCCGATCGGGTTCTGGGCGGGTCTCGTCGTCGTCGCGATCGGCGGAGTCGTCGGCCTCGCGATGCGTGCCGCGGGCATGGGCGCCCCCAAGGCCTCCCACCGCGACCTCGCCGAGGTCATCGCCGCCGGCCGGGCCGCCGCCAAGGTCTGAGCGCGTTCTCGCGGCGAAAGGCGTGGCCCGTCGGGCTGCGCCTTTTGTCATGACCGGAGACAATCACCGCGTGGACGCCTCCAGCACCCCTCCCGCCGCCCCGGCTCCGGCCGCCGCGGTTCCCGCCGCCGTTCCGGCCGCCGCGCCGCAGCAGGCCGCGCCGGCGCCCGTACGCACCTCCCGGGCCCGCAGGCTCGCGGTCCCGGTGCTCACCCTGGGCGCCGCCGTCGCCGCGTTCACCTACCTCGGTGTCGTGGACCCCAACGAACCGGGCCACTACCCCGTCTGCCCCCTGCTGCGGCTGACCGGCATCCTGTGCCCCGGCTGCGGCGGACTGCGCAGCGCCCACGCCGTCGCCCAGGGCGACCTGATCACGGCGCTGGGCGCCAACGCGGCGGCCGTCGCCGGCTACGTCGCCTTCGCCGGCTTCCTCGCCCTGTGGCTGGTCCGCGCCGTCCGGGGCCGCCCGACGCCCACGATCGCCCTGCGCCCCGTCGCCTGGTGGGGGATCGGCGCCCTGCTGCTCGCCTTCACGATCGTCCGGAACCTCCCGATCGGTTCCGCGCTCGCGCCATGAGCGCAGGTGGGACTCCATACCGGGGCTACGGGAGCCACATATTCCGACTGTCCAGTCCCTGGGACACCGCGAAGTCCGTGCGGAGGCCGCAGCGACCTGCGGATACCATTTGAGTGTCGACCTTGCAGTGGTACTTGTCCGCAAGGCGGCCGACCGTCATCGACCCGGAAGGGGGCCGCTCGCGTGAGTGTGCTCGACGAGATCATCGAAGGGGTCCGCGAAGACCTTGCCGAACGGCAGGCTCGCGTCAGCCTCGACGAGCTCAAGGAGCGTGCCGCCAAGGCGCCCCAGGCCAAGGACGGCGTCGCGGCCCTGCGCGGCGACGGCGTCAAGGTGATCTGCGAGGTCAAGCGCTCCAGCCCCTCCAAGGGCGCGCTGGCCGCCATCGCCGATCCGGCCGGGCTCGCCGCCGACTACGAGGCAGGCGGTGCCGCGGTCATCTCCGTCCTCACCGAACAGCGTCGTTTCGGTGGCTCGCTGGCCGACCTGGAGGCCGTCCGCGCCCGCGTGGACATCCCGATCCTGCGCAAGGACTTCATCGTCACGGCGTACCAGCTGTGGGAGGCCCGCGCCTACGGCGCCGACCTCGCGCTGCTCATCGTCGCGGCCCTGGAGCAGGAGGCGCTCGTCTCCCTCATCGAGCGGGCCGAGTCCATCGGCCTCACCCCGCTCGTGGAGGTCCACGACGAGGAGGAGATCGAGCGGGCCGTCGCGGCCGGCGCCAGGATCATCGGCGTGAACGCCCGCAACCTGAAGGACCTCAAGGTCGACCGCTCCACCTTCGAGCGGATCGTCGGCGAGATCCCGCCCCACATCGTGAAGGTCGCCGAGTCCGGCATCCGCGGACCGCACGACCTGATCGCCTACGCCAACGAGGGCGCCGACGCCGTCCTCGTCGGCGAATCCCTGGTCACCGGCCGGGACCCGAAGGCGGCCGTGGCCGACCTCGTCGCCGCCGGCGCCCACCCCGCCCTGCGACACGGGCGGAGCTGACACCGCCGATGCTCCCCGACCGTCCCTCCGTCCGCACCCGACCGGGCCACGGCCCGGCCGGCGTGCCGGCGGCGTACGCGCCGCTGGCGCGCGGCTGCCGCCCCGCGGCTGCCGTGCCCCGCCCGGCGTGTCCACGGACGGCGGGTGCGGTACGTGATCGGCTCCGAGCCCGGTCAGGTCAACGGCATGCGATGGCGTGGCGGAGCCGCGTCGTAACGACGACCGCCCCGCGAGCCCGCCCGCGTCCTCCGGACGCGGCGGGCGGGCGGTCGCGTACCGCCTCGCGCCCCGGGCCCTCGCCCCGGCCGCGAGCCGGTCCGTCCGTACGTCCCCACCCGCCCGCCGGCGGGGTGCGCGGGCCGCGGACCGACGGCGCAATACCGTGCACCCACCCGTCGGCATCGCATTTCCGTACCCGTAGGAGTAGTGGCATGTCCACCAGCTCGTTCTTCATCCCGGACCCGGAGGGTCACGTCCCCAACACCGAGGGCTACTTCGGTGACTTCGGCGGCAAGTTCATCCCCGAGGCGCTCGTCGCCGCCGTGGACGAGGTCGCCGTCGAGTACGAGAAGGCCAAGGGGGACCCGGCGTTCGCCGCCGAGCTCAACGAGCTCATGGTCAACTACACCGGCCGCCCCAGCGCCCTGACCGAGGTGCCGCGCTTCGCCGAGCACGCCGGCGGCGCCCGCGTCTTCCTCAAGCGCGAGGACCTCAACCACACCGGCTCGCACAAGATCAACAACGTGCTGGGTCAGGCGCTCCTCACCAAGCGCATGGGCAAGACCCGCGTCATCGCCGAGACCGGCGCCGGCCAGCACGGTGTCGCCACCGCCACCGCCTGCGCCCTCTTCGGCCTCGACTGCACCATCTACATGGGCGAGATCGACACCCAGCGCCAGGCCCTCAACGTGGCCCGCATGCGCATGCTCGGCGCCGAGGTCATCGCCGTGAAGTCCGGCTCCCGCACCCTCAAGGACGCCATCAACGAGGCCTTCCGCGACTGGGTCGCCAATGTCGACGAGACCCACTACCTCTTCGGCACCGTCGCCGGACCCCACCCCTTCCCGGCCATGGTCCGCGACTTCCACCGCGTCATCGGCGTCGAGGCCCGCCGGCAGATCCTGGAGCGCGCCGGCCGACTGCCCGACGCGGTCGCCGCCTGCGTCGGCGGCGGCTCCAACGCCATCGGCCTCTTCCACGCCTTCATCCCCGACACCGAGGTCCGCCTCGTCGGCTTCGAGCCCGCCGGACACGGCGTGGAGACCGGCGAGCACGCCGCCACCCTCACCGCCGGAGAGCCCGGCATCCTGCACGGCTCCCGCTCCTACGTCCTCCAGGACGAGGAGGGCCAGATCACCGAGCCCTACTCGATCTCCGCCGGTCTGGACTACCCGGGCATCGGCCCCGAGCACTCCTACCTCAAGGACATCGGCCGCGGCGAATACCGCGCCATCACCGACGACGCCGCCATGCAGGCCCTGCGCCTGCTGTCGCGCACCGAGGGCATCATCCCGGCCATCGAGTCGGCGCACGCCCTCGCCGGCGCCCTCGACCTGGGCAAGGAGCTGGGCAAGGACGGCCTCATCGTCGTCAACCTGTCCGGCCGCGGCGACAAGGACATGGACACGGCGGCCCGCTACTTCGGGCTGTACGACGGCACCGAGGGGGAGAACAAGTGAGCACCGCCAACGAGAAGACCGGACGCCTCGAACTGCTGAGCGCCACCCTCGCCAAGGCGAAGTCCGAGGACCGCGCCGCCCTCGTCGCCTACCTCCCGGCCGGCTTCCCGACGGTGGACGGCGCCATCGCGGCCGCCAAGGCCGTCATCGCCGGCGGCGCCGACGTCGTCGAGATCGGCCTGCCACACAGCGACCCGGTCCTGGACGGCGCCGTCATCCAGACCGCCGACGACATCGCCCTGCGCGGCGGCGTCAAGATCGCCGACGTACTGCGCACCGTGCGCGAGACGTACGAGGCCACCGGCGCCCCGATCCTGGTCATGACCTACTGGAACCCCATCGACCGCTACGGCGTCGAGCGGTTCACCGCCGAACTGGCGGCGGCGGGCGGCGCCGGCTGCATCCTGCCCGACCTGCCGGTCCAGGAGTCCGCGCTGTGGCGCGAGCACGCGGCGAAGCACGGTCTGGCGACCGTCTTCGTCGTGGCCCCCAGCAGCAAGGACGCCCGCCTCGCCACCATCACCGCCGCCGGTTCCGGCTTCGTCTACGCCGCCTCCCTCATGGGCGTCACCGGCACCCGCGAGTCCGTCGGCGACGAGGCCCAGGAACTGGTGCGCCGCACCCGCGCCACCACCGACCTGCCCGTTTGCGTGGGCCTCGGCGTCTCCAACGCCGTCCAGGCCAAGCAGGTCGCCGGCTTCGCCGACGGGGTGATCGTCGGCTCGGCCTTCGTGAAGCTGCTGCTGGACGCGCCGGACCTGCCCGCCGGGCTGGACGCCGTACGCGCCCTGGCGGGCGAGCTTGCGGAAGGCGTACGCAGGTCCTGACGCCGGACGGGCTCGGGACGGGGTTCTGTAGCCCGATCGAGTGGAAATGAGGGCGGGGAGGCACGCGAGTGCCTCCCCGCTTCGTTTGGCGGATCGTGAGCGAGAAGAACGACGGTGCGAACCGCGATGCGACGAAACGATCAGCCCGGGAGCGACTCCAGGAGGAGCGCGAGCGGCAGAAGAGGCGCGACAAGCGCCGGCGGACCCTCGTCGTCTCGGCGGCGGTGGTCGGCGTGCTCGGCCTGGCCGCCGTCGTCGGCCTGATCGCCGCCAATACCGGATCCGGCTCCAAGGACGCCAAGGCGGGCCCCGTCGTCGCGCCCTCGGGGGCCACCGGCGAGGACGCCCTCGCCATCCAGACGGGCAAGAGCGACGCCCCTTCCCGGCTGACGATCTGGGAGGACTTCCGCTGCCCGGCCTGCAAGTCCTTCGAGACCACCTACAAGGACACCATCCACGAGCTGGAGGCCAAGGGCCTGCTCGCGACCGAGTACCACATCGTCACCCTGATCGACGCGAACATGGGCGGCAGCGGCTCGCTCAAGGCGGCCAACGCCGCCGCCTGCGCCCAGGACACCGGCAAGTTCGCCGCCTACCACGACCTCCTCTTCCAGAACCAGCCCGAGGAGACGGACGACGCCTACGGCAAGAACGCCAAGCTGCTGGAACTGGCCGGCAAGATCGAAGGCCTCGACACCCCCGCCTTCCGCTCCTGCGTGGAGGACGGCACCCACAACAGCTGGGTCGCCAAGTCCTACGACGCCTTCAAGGCCGGAAAGTTCCGCGGCACGCCCACCATCCTCCTCGACGGCAAGGACATCTTCGCCGACCTGGCCGACCCGCTGACCCCGCAGAAGCTCAAGGCGAAGGTGGAGGCCAAGGCAGGCGGCGGCGCGAACACGGGATCGGGCAAGGCCTCGCCGTCGCCCTCCGCCTCCGGGTCGAAGAACGGGTCCGGCGGCGCCGCGAAGACCTCCCCGTCCGGCAGGTCCTCCGCCGGGACCGCGGCGGGCTCCGCTTCCGCTTCCGGCTCCGCATCCGGGTCCCGGACCGTGTCGGGAGGCTGAGCGGCGCCCTCGCCGTGTGTGGTTTTGGTTTCAGCTTGCCGGGCGGGTTGCGGTCGGTACCGCCCGGCAGGGTAGCGTCAGGTCTGCCATGACCCTTGCCTATATCCCCAGTCCGTCGACCGGCGTGATCCATCTCGGACCGATCCCGCTCCGCGGCTACGCGTTCTGCATCATCATCGGCGTCTTCGTCGCCGTCTGGCTCGGCAACAAGCGGTGGATCGCGCGCGGCGGAAAGCCGGGCACGGTCGCGGACATCGCCGTGTGGGCGGTGCCCTTCGGCCTCGTCGGCGGTCGCCTCTACCACGTGATCACCGACTACCAGCTCTACTTCGGCGAAGGCCGCGACTGGGTCGACGCCTTCAAGATCTGGGAGGGCGGCCTCGGCATCTGGGGCGCCATCGCGCTCGGCGCGGTCGGCGCCTGGATCGGCTGCCGTCTGCGCGGCATCCCGCTGCCCGCCTGGGCCGACGCCCTGGCCCCCGGCATCGCCATCGCCCAGGCCTGCGGGCGCTGGGGCAACTGGTTCAACCAGGAGCTGTACGGCCGCGCCACCGACCTGCCGTGGGCGCTGGAGATCAGCGAGGGCCCCAACCGGGTCGCCGGCACCTACCACCCGACGTTCCTCTACGAGTCGCTGTGGTGCCTCGGCGTCGCCGGGCTCGTCATCTGGGCCGACCGCCGCTTCAAGCTCGGGCACGGGCGGGCCTTCGCCCTGTACGTGGCCGCGTACTGCGCCGGGCGCGGCTGGATCGAGTACATGCGCGTCGACGAGGCCCACCACATCCTGGGCCTGCGGCTGAACGTGTGGACCGCGATCGTGGTGTTCGTGCTCGCGGTGGTCTACTTCGTCCTCTCGGCGAAGCTGCGTCCGGGCCGCGAGGAGGTCGTGGAGCCGGAGCGGGCCGACGGCGCGGGCAAGGGCGGCGCTGTCGTCGTGGCCGCCGACGGTTCCGCGAAGGACGCCAAGAAGGACGACGGCGGCAAGGACGGCAAGGCCGAGGCCGTGGAGGCCTCCGGGCCCGTCAAGACGGATCTGCGCAAGGCGGCGCCGGCCGCCGAGAAGGGCTCGGGCCAAGCCCCGTAGCCCCGAACGGGAACTCCCCGGAGGCGTGTCGCGCACCGCGCGGCACGCCTCCGGCGCGTCCGGGCAGCGGTGGGCCGCAGAAGCCCGGTGCGGCCCACGCGCCGGTCAGAGCACGGCCCCGCGCCGCCAGAGGGTCAGGGTGCGGTGGGCCGCCGCCACCACGGCCGGGTCGACGAAACGGCCGTCGGGCAGGGCCAGCGCGCCCGGGGTGGCCTTGGCGGCCGAGACGACCTCCTCGGCGGCGGTGACCTCCTCCGGGCCGGGCAGGTAGGCCCGCTCGATGACCGGCAGCTGGCGCGGATGGATCGCCGCCCGCCCCAGGAACCCCAGCGCGCGGCCCCGGGCGCAGGAGACGGCCAAGGCCTCCAGGTCCCGGATGTCCGGGAACACCGACTGCGCGGGCGGCGGGAGCCCCGAGGCGCGGGCCGCGACCACGACCCGGGAGCGCGGCCAGTCGAGCCCGCTCTCCGCGCTGACGCCGAGGTCGGCCCGCAGGTCCGCCTCCCCGAGGCCCAGCCCGTGCAGGGCGGGATGGGCGCGGGCGATCTCGTAGGCCCGCTCGACGCCCAGCGCGGATTCCAGCAGCGCGTACAGGGCCACCCCGCCGGTGCGGTCGGCGACGCGGGTGATCTGCTCCGGGGCGTCCACCTTGGGCAGGCGCAGCCCGCCGAGCCCGCGCAGCCCGGCCAGGGCCGTGAGGTCGGCGCCGGCCCAGGGGGTGCCGAGGGCGTTGACGCGGACGTGGACGGGGACCGGTGGGCGTTCGGTGAGCAGTTCGGCGGTGGCCGCGCGGGCGTACTCCTTGCGCGAGGCCGACACCGAGTCCTCCAGGTCCACGATGACGGCGTCGGCCCCCAGGCGCAGGGCCTTCGCCACCACCTCCGGTCGGTCCCCGGGCGCGTACAGCCAGGTCAGGATCAAAGGGCTCCTTCCGTGCGGAGCGCGGCGATCTCGGCTCCGCCCATGCCGAGTTCGGTCAGGACGGCGTCGGTGTCGGCGCCGTGCGGGCGGCCCGCCCAGCGGATGCCGCCGGGGGTCTCGGACAGCCGGAACAGGACGTTCTGCATGCGCAGCGGGCCCAGCTGCGGGTCCTCGACCTCGGTGACGGTGTCCAAGGCCGCGAACTGCGGGTCCACCATCACGTCCCGGACGTCGTAGACGAGCGCTACGGCGGCCTCGGCCTCCTCGAACGCGGCCGTGACCTCCTCCGCCTTGTGGCGGGCGATCCAGCCGCCGACCGCCTCGTCGAGGACGTGCGCGTGGGCGGCGCGCCCGGAGCCGGTCGCGAACCAGGGCTCCGCGATCAGATCGGGACGGCCGACGAGCCGCAGCACGCGCTCGGCGATGGACTGGGCCGAGGTGGACACCGCCAGCCAGCGGCCGTCGGCGCTGCGGTAGGTGTTGCGGGGGGCGTTGTTGGTGGACCGGTTGCCGGTGCGCGGCTGGACGTAGCCGAGCTGGTCGTACCAGAGCGGGTGCGGGCCGAGCACCGTGAGGATCGGCTCGATGATCGCCAGGTCCACGACCTGCCCGCGCCCGGTGCGCTCCCGGCCGGCGAGCGCGGTCATCACCGCGTACGCGGTCGTCAGCGCGGCGATCGAGTCGGCGAGCCCGAACGGCGGCAGGGTCGGCGGGCCCTCCGGCTCCCCGGTGATCGCGGCGAAGCCGCTCATCGCCTCGGCGAGGGTGCCGAAGCCGGGGCGGTGCGCGTACGGGCCGTGCTGGCCGAAGGCGGTGACGCGGGCCAGGACCAGCCGGGGGTTGGCGGCGGACAGCTCGGGCCAGCCCAGGCCCCACTTCTCCAGGGTGCCCGGGCGGAAGTTCTCCACGATCACGTCGGCGCCGGCGGCCAGCCGCAGCAGGGTGTCCCGGCCGCCGGGCGTGGACAGGTCCAGGGTCATCGTCCGCTTGTTGCGGCCCAGCAGCTTCCACCACAGCCCGACGCCGTCCTTGGCCGGGCCGTGGCCGCGCGAGGGGTCGGGCCGCAGGGGGTGCTCGACCTTGACCACCTCGGCGCCGAAGTCCCCGAGGAGGGTGGCGGCGAGCGGGCCCGCGAAGAGCGTGGCCAGGTCCAGGACCCGCAGCCCGGCGAGCGGGCCCGGCGCCCGGTGCGCGGGCGTCACGACGGCTCTCCGGACTCGGCGGCCCGCGCGCGCTCCACCTCGGCGCGGGTCGGCATCGAGTCCTGGGCGCCGGGACGCTGGACGGACAGCGCGGCGGCGTACGAGGCCCACGCGAGGGCGTCGGGCACGGCCCGGCCCTCGCCCAGGGCCACGGCGAGCGCCCCGACGAAGGTGTCCCCGGCGGCGGTGGTGTCCACGGCCCGCACCCGCCGCGCCGGCACGGTCAGCGGCTCGCGCCCCCGGGCGGCGTACAGCACCCCTGCCGCGCCCAGGGTGACCACCACCTCCGGGACCTCGCGCAGCAGCGCCTCGGCGGCCTGACGCGGGTCGGTGAGCCCGGTGAGGGCGGCGGCCTCGTGCTCGTTGGGGACCAGGAGGTCGACGTCGGCCAGGAGTTCGGCGGGCAGCGGCCGGGCGGGCGCGGGGGTGAGGATCGTACGGACGCCGTGCGCGCGGGCGGCGCGGGCGCCGGCGAGGACGGCCTCCAGGGGCAGTTCGAGCTGGAGGAGGAGGCTGTCGCATGCGCCGATCCGGGATTCGTCGCCCGGCTCCAGGCCGGTGACGTGGGCGTTCGCGCCGGGGATCACGATGATGCTGTTCGCGCCCTCGTCGTCGACGGTGATGTGGGCGGTGCCGCTGGCGCCCTCGACGGTGCGCAGGGCGGCCGTCTCGACCCCGGCGGCGCCGAGCGCGGCGCGCAGCCGCGAGCCGAACCCGTCGGCGCCGACCGCGCCGATCATCACCACCTCCGCGCCGAGCCGGGCGGCGGCCACGGCCTGGTTGGCGCCCTTGCCGCCGGGGACGGTACGGAACTCCCGTCCGGTGACGGTCTCCCCGAGCCGGGGCGCCTTGGGCACGTAGGCGACGAGGTCCATGTTGGTACTGCCGAGCACGGCGATGGCCGTCATGATCGGGAAGCCTCCTGGGCGGTGAGGTGGGCGAGGGTGTCGAAGCCGATGCCGTCGAAGCCGGCGACGGTGGTGGCGAGGCGGTTCTTCAGCGGGGCGCTCCAGCGCTGCGGGATCCGGTCGGGGGAGCCGGCGAGGAGCCCGGTGAGGGAGCCGACGGTGGCCCCGTTGGAGTCGGTGTCCCAGCCGCCGGAGACCGCCCGGCACACGGAGCGGGTGAAGTCGCCGTCGGCGTGGGTGAGGGCGGCCGCGATCAGGGCGGTGTTGGGGAGGGCGTGCACCCAGTGGTAGTGCCCGTAGCAGGCGTGCAGCCGGTCCACGACGCGGTCGAAGTCGGCCTCCTCGTGGGCGCTGCGGATTCCGAAGCGGACGGCGTCGGCGAGGCGTGAGCGGGGCGGTACGACGGCCAGTCCGGCCCGCAGGGCGGTGTGGACGTCGGCCCGGCCGCCGGCGGCCTCGGCGAGGGCGGCGGCGGTGAACAGGGCCGCGTGGACGCCGCTCGCGGTGTGGGTGAGGGTGGCGTCGCGGTGGGCTTGGGCGGCCGCGGCGACCGGGTCGCCGGGGTGGGTCCAGCCGTGGACGTCGGCGCGGATGAGGGCGCCGATCCATTCGCGGAAGGGGTTGTGGTGGGTGGCGGTCTCGGGGGGTTCGAGGCCGAGCAGCAGGTTGCGGTAGGCGACGCGTTCGGCGGTGAAGGTCCGGCCGGCGGGGAGTTCGTCCAGCCACAGGCGGGCGACGTCGGCGGTGGTGAAGCCCTTGCCGTGGCGTTGGAGCAGGAGCAGCCCGAGGAGGGGGTGGTTGAGGTCGTCGTCCTCGGGGGCGCCGTCGATGTTCTCGGCGAGGCAGGTGGGGGCGGAGCGGCGGTTCCACGGGTGGGCGGCCAGCAGCGCGGCCGGGACGCCGCGCGCGGTGAACCAGTCGTCCAGCGGCCAGTTGCCGGCGGCGCGGGCCAGGGCGCGGATCCCGTCGAGGGGGAGCTTCTCGACGGGCTTGCCGAGGACGCAGCCGATGGCCCGCCCCAGCCAGGCCGCCTCCAGCCGCGCCTCCAGCCGGTCCCGCGACCCGTCGGCGGGCGGGTGGGCCGGTGCGGGGGGCGCCGTCCAGGTGGCGCGGATCGCGGGCCAGGCGGTGGGTTCCGTGGCGTGGGTGGGGGTGGGGAGGGCGGCGAGTTCGCCCAGCAGCCGCTCGGCGAGGGCGCGCAGCCGCGGCGGGGCGGGCTCGGCCGAGGCCCCGGCGCGGTCGGGGCGGGCGGCCGCCCGCCGCGTGCCAGGCCCGCGCCACGGGCCCGGCGTCGCGGCCGTCCTCCGCCGCCTGGCGCAGCTCGTGGCCGATCAGGTCCTCCGGCTGGGCCCAGGTCAGCCGTACGAGGTCCCCGGCGGCGGCGGTCGCGTTCACCGGGCGGACGCGAGGGCGGTGAAGGCCCGCTCGTGGGCGCGGCGGCGCTCGGCGTCGAGGGCGAAGACCTCGCGGGCCACCTCGGCCAGGGTCGCGGCGGGCGCGTGCAGGTCGAGCCGGCTGGCCTCGGCGACCCGCTTGGCCCAGGCCTGCGGGACGGCGCCCTCGCCGCCGAGGGCGCCGGCGAGCGCGCCCGCCATGGTGGCGGTGGAGTCGCAGTCACGGCCGTAGTTGACGGCGCCGAGCACGGAGGCCTCGTAGGCCCCGTCCGCGATCAGCAGCATGCCGAGCGCGATGGGCAGTTCCTCGATGGAGTGCAGGCGCGAGGGGCGCCGGGCGCCGAGCGAGGGGGCGCGGTAGTCCGGGCCGACCGTGTCGTACGGGGCGACGGCCGCGCGCAGCGGGGCGAGCGCCGACTCGAAGTCCCGGTGGCGCGCGGCCTCTTCCGCGACGGCGGCGATGGCCGCGCGGGTGCCGTCCTTGGCGAGGGAGAGCGCCGTCTCCACGACCGTGCCGGCCGTCGCGCCCGGCACGCACGCCGCCGCCACCGCCGCCGCGAAGACGCCCGCCGCCTCGCGCCCGTACGAGGACTGGTGCGCGCCGGTGACGTCCAGTGCCTCGGCGTACGCGGACCGGGGGTGGCCCGCGTTGACCAGTCCGACCGGCGCCATGTACATCGCCGCGCCGCAGTTGACGATGTTGCCGGCGCCGGCCTCGCGGGGGTCGACGTGCGCGTAGTGCAGGCGGGTCACGATCCACTTCTCGGCGAGGAACACCCGCTGGAGGGGCAGGGCCTCCGCCTCCAGCTCGGGGATCCAGCGGGGGGTGGACATCAGGTCGGGGACGAGGTGGTCGGCGACGGCGTGGGCGTCGAGGTGGTCGCGTACGGCCGCGTACACGCGGATCAGGGCGTGTGTCATGAGGGTGTCGTCCGTGACGTGGCCGTCGCCCTTGTGGTAGGGCGCGATGGGGCGGGCGGTGCGCCAGTCGGGGTACCAGGGGCCGACGATGCCGTGGACGCGGCCGCCGTGCCGTTCGACGATCTGGTCCGGGGACCAGCCCTCGACGGGGCCGCCGAGGGCGTCGCCCACGGCGGCTCCGACGAGGGACCCGGTGACGCGGTCCTCCAGTGTGAGCGTCGTCGTCATGTCCGAATCATCCCTTGGGTGAGGTGAGTTCCGTACGGGTGAGGAGTGCGGCGAGTTCGACGAGGTCGGTGCCGGCGAGGCGGGGCAGCGCGCAGCCGGACAGGGTGCGGCAGGCCTCGCGCCAGGCGGCGGGCAGGGACGCGCCGCCGCCGAGGGCGCCGGTGAGGGCGCCCGCGAGGGCGGGGCGGAGTCCGCGACACGGGAGAGGCAGGCGGCGGCGGGCACGGCCTCGGCGACGGCGCCGCGGGCGGCGGTGGCGAGGGCGAGCGCGACGGGGACGGTCTCGGCGGCGGCGATGCCGTAGCTGTAGACGTGGTCCACGATCTGGTGCTCCAGGAGCGGGACGAGGGCGAAGGCGCCGCCGTCGGGGGTGCCGGCGGCGGCGCGGGCGAGTTCGACGGCGTGGCGGGCGTTGCGGCCGATCTCGGTGCCGGCGGGCAGTTGGGCGAGGGCCGCGTCGACGGCGGTGTCGGTGTCGCTGCCGGCGAGGGCGGTGGCGAGGGCGGCGGCCATGGCGCGGGCGCCGTGGACCCCGTCGCCGTCCTGGGTGTAGCGGGCGTCGAACTCGGCGAGTTCGGCGGCGGCGTGGGGGTCGCCGGGATGGACGACGGCCAGGACGCAGGCGCGGACGCAGGCGGCGTCGTCGAAGTAGTGCGGGTTGTCGTGGCCGGTGGCGGGCGGGCGCAGGCCGGCGGCGAGGTTGCCGAGGCCGGCGCGGACGGAGATCCGGGCGCGCAGCGGCAGTACGGCGGACTCCACCTCGGGGGCCCGCTCGGCGGCGGCGGCGACCTCGCTGGCGAGGGCGTTCCAGGCGAGGTCGATGGCGGCGCGCATGCGGCGGGACCGGGAGAGGTCGCTGAGCAGCGCGCCGGCGGCGGTGAGGACCGACTCGGCGGCGAAGGCCGCCCATTCGGCGTCGTCGGAGGGGCCCAGGCGCAGGGGCTCGGGGGGCTGGTTGAGGGCGATGGGGACGGGGAGGGTGGTGGTGGCGTTCTGCTCGGCGAAGGTGTCGAGCTCGCGGGTCAGGCGGCGCGTCCACTCGGGCATCCGGCTGGCCCGATGCCGAGCCGCGGGCCACCCGGCCGCATCCCCCGCCGCCAACCCGAGCAACAACCCCTCGATCCGCCGCACGTCCCGCTCCGCGGGTCGGGTGGGGTGCCGGAGCTCCATTCCCTGCGGGGCGGCGGCGGTACGGGGCTCCGCGCGCAGCACGCGCACCGCCCCGGCCGGGGTTCCGGTGAGGGCTCGCACCGCCGAGCCCGCGGAGGACAGGGCCGCGACCCGCCGGTCGTCCTGCCGGACCGGGCCGGATGGCCCGCCGGGGCGGGGCGGGGCGCCGGGGTTCGCGGCTGCGGCTACGGGGGGCGGGGGCTCCGTCCCGGGCCGGGGCGGGGTGGCGGTGTGGAACGTGCTCGTGCCCGTCGTGGTCGGCGGGGGGGTCGGGGCGGGGGTCATCGGGGGGGCTCGGATTCGGGGGTGAGGAGGTCCGCGATGTCCAGGACGTGGTAGCCGCGCATCGAGGGGAGGCAGCTGCCCCGGACCGGGCCGATGGCCGCCGCCCAGGGCGGGGGGATCGCGGGGGCCCCCGACAGGGCCCCGGACAGGGCGCCCGCGACGGCGGCGGTGGTGTCGGCGTCCCGGCCCATGTTCACGGCGGTCAGGACCGAGTCGACGAACTCCCCCCGGCAGGCGGCGAACGCCCCGAACGCCAGGCCCACCGCCTCCGGCGCCAGGTCCGTCCACGGGTAGCCGCCGATGACCACCGCCGAGCGGACCGCCCGCTCCCCCCGCGGGGCGGCCGTGACCGCCCGGCGCAGGGAGCGGGCCGTCCACGAGTCGGACGGGATGACGGACAGCGCCGCCGAGACCACGGACGCGGGGGAGCCCCCCGCCATCGCGGCGGCGACCCCGGCGGCCACGGCCTGGCCCCCGTAGATGCCCTCGCCGTCGTGGCTGACGGTGCCGTCGATGGCGACGAGCCGCGCCGCCTCCGCCGGGCGGCCCGCCGCGAACACCCCGAACGGCGCCGCCCGCATGGCCAGCCCGTCCGACCAGGCGTGACGGTGCTGCGCGGAGATCGGCGCGGCCAGGCCCCGGCGGAGGTTCTCCAGCGTGCCCCGCTCGGAGAAGCCGGCGCCCCGGAACGGGCCCTCGTCGAGGTCGGCGATCCAGGTGTGCCAGGCCCGTTCGACGTGGGCGACGGTCAGCGCCGAGCCGTGCCGGGCGAGCAGCAGGCCCGAGAAGATGGCGTACTCCGTGTCGTCCGTACCGGCCGGGTCCTCGCTCACGAAGCCCTCGATGCGGCCCCACCGGGCCCGGATCTCCGACGGCTTCATGTTCTCGGCGGGGGCGCCCAACGCGTCACCCACCGCGAGGCCGAGAAGCGCGCCCCTGGCCCGTTGGAGGAGGACTTGCGGATCGCATGCAATCAGCTCCATCGGGCGCCTCTCCACGTCACGGGGACCCATCATGAGCCCATGGGGGATTTGTGCCACGGCATGTGGTTTGTCGCTCGTCGCGAAACGCCTCGCGCGGCCCCCCGTCACCCGGTCGCCGATCCACGAAACCCCAGGTAAGTACGGCCTTCCTTGCCGGCGGCGGGCAGAAATCGCGCGTAGTTTCGAGGTGTTCAGGGGGAGCGCCTCACGGCGGGCACGGTTGCGCGTCGCTTTCGCGCACCCACTCGCGCACCCACTCGCGCAAAAGGGGAGATTCGCCGCCCATGTCCATCATCGACATCGAAGCACCACTGCACACCGCCCACCGTGACAACCACACCCACCGTGACGTCAACGGCGGATGGCTGCGGCCGGCCGTCTTCGGTGCGATGGACGGACTCGTCTCGAACCTCGCCCTGATGACCGGTGTGGCGGGCGGCGCGGTGTCCCCGCAGACCGTCGCGATCACCGGCCTGGCCGGGCTGGCGGCCGGCGCCTTCTCGATGGCCGCCGGCGAGTACACCTCCGTCGCCTCCCAGCGCGAGCTGGTCCTCGCCGAGCTGGACGTGGAGCGCCGCCAGCTGCGCAAGCACCCGGTCGGCGAGATGGAGGAGCTCGCCGCGCTCTACGTCTCGCGCGGCGTCGAACCGGCGCTCGCCCGCGAGGTCGCGGCGCAGATGTCCCGGGACCCCGAGCGGGCGCTGGAGATCCACGCCCGCGAGGAGCTCGGCATAGACCCCGACGACCTGCCGTCGCCGCTGGTCGCGGCGGTGTCCTCGTTCGGCTCCTTCGCGCTGGGCGCGCTGCTGCCCGTCCTGCCGTACCTGCTCGGCGCGACCGCCCTGTGGCCGGCGGTGGTGCTCGCGCTCGTCGGGCTCTTCGCGTGCGGGGCGATCGTCTCGCGGGTCACGGCGCGGTCCTGGTGGTTCAGCGGCCTGCGCCAGCTCGTCCTGGGTGGCGCGGCCGCCGGTGTGACGTACATCCTGGGAACCTGGATCGGCGGCGCCATAGGCTAACCGGCGCGGGAGTGAGACACTATGCGGTACGCAACATAAGTAGTCCGTTACCCGGCGGTTTCGATTCCCTCACCGCCGGGCATCAGACCAGGGCGCCGGGCAATGATGCCCGCTCCGCGCCGGGACCTTCGCCCCGCGTCGTGTCCGCAGAAATCCTCGTAGATCCCTCTGTGGCCCGGTGAAGGTCCTCTCTTTTGCCTCGTGCCGTGTCCGCATGCTGGAAGGCCAATATCCGCTTCGCGGGATTGCCGTCATCATGTAACCTGCACGAAATTTCTCGCAGAGGGCCAACGTCGTCCCTCGGCTATGCACATATGCCACGACGACGACGGGAGAGCCGATGCGTTCCGCATCCACGCACTCCGCGACCGGCCCCAGCACCACAGCCTGGTCGCCCATGGACGGTCGCCCCGCCCAGCAGGGCATGTACGACCCGCGCAACGAGAAGGACGCCTGTGGCGTCGGATTCGTGGCGAACCTCACCGGCGAGGCCAGCCACACCCTCGTTGAGCAGGCCCTGACCGTATTGCGGAACCTTGAGCACCGCGGCGCGACCGGCTCGGAGCCGGACTCGGGCGACGGCGCCGGAATCCTCTCCCAGGTGCCGGACGCGTTCCTGCGCGAGGTCGCCGGATTCGAGCTTCCCGAGGCCGGCGCGTACGCCGTCGGCATCGCCTTCCTCCCCGCCGACGGCACCGCACAGGCCGTCGCCGTGGAGCGCATCGAGGCCATCGCCGCCGAGGAGAACCTCACGGTCCTCGGCTGGCGCGAGGTCCCGGTCACCCCGGACCTGCTCGGCAACGGCGCCCGCACCACGATGCCCGCCTTCTCGCAGCTGTTCGTCTCCAACGGCGCCACGGGCATCGAGCTGGACCGCAAGGCCTTCGTGCTGCGCAAGCGCGCCGAGCGCGAGGCCGGCGTCTACTTCCCGTCGCTCTCCGCGCGCACCATCGTCTACAAGGGCATGCTGACCACCGGCCAGCTGGAGCCCTTCTTCCCGGACCTCTCCGACCGCCGCTTCGCCTCGGCGCTCGCCCTGGTCCACTCCCGGTTCTCGACGAACACCTTCCCGTCCTGGCCGCTCGCCCACCCGTACCGCTTCGTCGCGCACAACGGCGAGATCAACACGGTCAAGGGCAACCGGAACTGGATGGTGGCCCGCGAATCCCAGCTGGCCTCCGACGTCTTCGGCGACGGCGCGCTCGACCGGATCTTCCCGATCTGCACCCCCGACGCCTCCGACTCCGCCTCCTTCGACGAGGTCCTGGAGCTGCTCCACCTCGGCGGCCGGTCGCTGCCGCACAGCGTGCTGATGATGATCCCGGAGGCGTGGGAGAACCACACCTCCATGGACCCGGCCCGCCGCGCGTTCTACCAGTACCACTCCACGCTGATGGAGCCCTGGGACGGCCCCGCCTGCGTCACCTTCACCGACGGCACCCAGGTCGGCGCGGTCCTCGACCGCAACGGCCTGCGCCCCGGCCGCTACTGGGTCACCGACGACGGGCTCGTCGTCCTCGGCTCCGAGGTCGGCGTCCTCGACATCGACCCCGCCAAGGTCGTCCGCAAGGGCCGCCTCCAGCCCGGGAAGATGTTCCTCGTCGACACCGCCCAGAAGCGGATCATCGAGGACGACGAGATCAAGAACGAGCTGGCCGCCGCCGCCCCGTACGCGGAATGGCTGGAGACCGGCGAGATCGAGCTGACGGACCTGCCCGAGCGCGAGCACATCGTCCACACCCACGCCTCGGTCACCCGCCGCCAGCAGACCTTCGGCTACACCGAGGAAGAGCTGCGCGTCATCCTCGCGCCCATGGCCCGCACCGGCGGCGAGCCGCTCGGCTCCATGGGTACGGACTCCCCGATCGCGGCCCTCTCCGAGCGCCCCCGGCTGCTCTTCGACTACTTCACCCAGCTGTTCGCGCAGGTCACCAACCCGCCGCTGGACGCCATCCGCGAGGAGCTCGTCACCTCGCTGCTGTCCTCGATCGGCCCCCAGTCCAACCTGCTGGAGCCGACCGCCGCGTCCTGTCGCAGCGTCACCCTGCCCTTCCCGGTGATCGACAACGACGAGCTGGCCAAGCTCATCCACATCAACGCCGACGGCGACATGCCCGGCATGAAGGCCGCCACCCTCTCGGGCCTCTACCGGGTCTCCGGCGGCGGCGAGGCGCTGGCCGCCCGGATCGCGGAGATCCGCGCCGAGGCCGACGCGGCCATCGAGGCCGGCGCCCGCCTGATCGTCCTGTCGGACCGCCACTCGGACGCCGAGCACGCGCCGATCCCGTCGCTGCTGCTCACCTCCGCCGTGCACCACCACCTCATCGCCACCAAGCAGCGCACCCAGGTCGGGCTGCTGGTCGAGGCCGGCGACGTCCGCGAGGTCCACCACGTCGCGCTGCTCATCGGTTACGGCGCCGCCGCCGTCAACCCGTACCTGGCCATGGAGTCCGTCGAGGACCTGCTGCGCGCCGGTACCTTCCTGTCCGGCCTGGAGCCGGAGCAGGCCATCAAGAACCTGATCTACGCGCTCGGCAAGGGCGTCCTGAAGGTCATGTCCAAGATGGGCATCTCCACCGTCGCCTCCTACCGCGGCGCCCAGGTGTTCGAGGCCGTCGGCCTGAACGAAGAGTTCGTCGGTACGTACTTCAACGGCACCGCCACCAAGATCGGCGGCGCCGGCCTCGACGTCATCGCCCAGGAGGTGGCCGCCCGCCACGCCAAGGCGTACCCGGCCACCGGCATCCCCGCCACGCACCGCGCGCTGGAGATCGGCGGCGAGTACCAGTGGCGCCGCGAGGGCGAACCGCACCTCTTCGACCCCGAGACGGTCTTCCGCCTCCAGCACGCCACCCGCAACCGCCGCTACGACATCTTCAAGAAGTACACGGACCGGGTCAACGAGCAGTCCGAGCGCCTCATGACGCTCCGCGGCCTGTTCGGCTTCAAGGCCGCCGAGGACGGTGGCCGCCCGTCGATCTCCGTGGACGAGGTCGAGCCGGTCTCCGAGATCGTCAAGCGCTTCTCCACCGGCGCCATGTCGTACGGCTCCATCTCCAAGGAGGCGCACGAGACCCTCGCCATCGCCATGAACCGGCTGGGCGCCAAGTCCAACACCGGTGAGGGCGGCGAGGACCCGGAGCGCCTGTACGACCCGGCGCGGCGTTCCTCGATCAAGCAGGTCGCCTCCGGCCGCTTCGGCGTCACCTCCGAGTACCTGGTCAACGCGGACGACATCCAGATCAAGATGGCGCAGGGCGCCAAGCCCGGCGAGGGCGGCCAGCTGCCCGGCCACAAGGTGTACCCGTGGGTCGCCAAGACCCGCCACTCCACCCCCGGCGTCGGCCTGATCTCCCCGCCGCCGCACCACGACATCTACTCCATCGAGGACCTGGCTCAGCTGATCCACGACCTCAAGAACGCCAACCCGGCCGCCCGCATCCACGTGAAGCTGGTCTCCGAGGTCGGCGTCGGCACGGTCGCCGCCGGTGTCTCCAAGGCACACGCGGACGTCGTCCTCATCTCCGGCCACGACGGCGGAACGGGCGCCTCCCCGCTGACCTCGCTCAAGCACGCGGGCGGCCCCTGGGAGCTCGGCCTCGCCGAAACCCAGCAGACCCTGCTGCTCAACGGGCTGCGCGACCGCATCGTCGTCCAGACCGACGGCCAGCTCAAGACCGGCCGCGACGTCGTCATCGCCGCGCTGCTCGGCGCCGAGGAGTTCGGTTTCGCGACCGCGCCGCTCGTCGTCTCCGGCTGCGTCATGATGCGCGTCTGCCACCTCGACACCTGCCCCGTCGGCATCGCCACGCAGAACCCGGTCCTGCGCGACCGCTTCTCCGGCAAGCCCGAGTTCGTCGTCAACTTCTTCGAGTTCATCGCGGAGGAGGTGCGCGAGCTCCTCGCCGAGCTGGGCTTCCGCTCGATCGAGGAGGCCGTCGGCCACGCCGAACTCCTCGACACCAGCAAGGCCGTCACCCACTGGAAGGCACAGGGCCTCGACCTGGAGCCCCTCTTCCACGTGCCCGACCTGCCCCAGGGTGCGGTCCGCCACGCCCTGATCGCCCAGGACCACGGCCTGGAGAAGGCGCTCGACAACGAGCTGATCGAGCTCGCCGCCGACGCCCTCGCCGCCGACTCCGCCGAGAGCGCCCAGCCGGTCCGCGCGAGCGTCGCGATCCGCAACATCAACCGCACCGTCGGCACCATGCTCGGCCACGAGGTCACGAAGAGGTTCGGCGGCGCGGGCCTGCCCGACGACACCATCGACCTGACCTTCACCGGCTCCGCCGGCCAGTCCTTCGGCGCCTTCCTGCCGCGCGGCATCACCCTGCGCCTGGAGGGCGACGCCAACGACTACGTCGGCAAGGGCCTCTCCGGTGGCCGCGTCGTCGTCCGCCCGGACCGCGCCGCCGACCACCTCGCCGAGTACTCCACCATCGCCGGCAACACCATCGGCTACGGAGCCACCGGCGGCGAGATGTTCCTGCGCGGCCGCACCGGCGAACGCTTCTGCGTCCGCAACTCCGGCGCCCTGGTCGTCTCGGAAGGCGTGGGCGACCACGGCTGCGAGTACATGACCGGCGGCACCGCCGTCGTCCTCGGCGAGACGGGCCGCAACTTCGCGGCCGGCATGTCGGGCGGTGTCGCGTACGTCATCGACCTCGACCCGTGCAACGTCAACACCGGCAACGCGGAGGCGGTCGAGACCGACCTCTCCGACGCCGACAAGCAGTGGCTGCACGATGTGGTGCGCCGCCACGAGGAGGAGACCGGCTCGACCGTGGCCGCGAAGCTCCTGGCTGACTGGGACGCCTCGGCGGCCCGCTTCAGCAAGATCATCCCGACCACGTACAAGGCAGTGCTCGCCGCCAAGGACGCCGCTGAGCTGGCCGGACTCTCGGAATCCGAGACCACGGAGAAGATGATGGAGGCGGCGACCCATGGCTGACCCGAAGGGCTTCCTCACCACCCCCCGCGAGACCGCCTGCTCCCGTCCGGTGGCCGACCGCCTCAAGGACTGGAACGAGGTCTACGTTCCGGGCTCGCTGCTCCCGATCATCAGCAAGCAGGCCGGCCGCTGCATGGACTGCGGCATCCCGTTCTGCCACAACGGCTGCCCGCTCGGGAACCTGATCCCGGAGTGGAACGACTTCGCGTACCGCGAGGACTGGACGGCGGCCAGCGAGCGCCTGCACGCCACCAACAACTTCCCGGAGTTCACGGGCCGCCTGTGCCCCGCTCCGTGCGAGTCGGCGTGCGTCCTCGGCATCAACCAGCCGGCCGTCACCATCAAGAACGTCGAAGTCTCGATCATCGACAAGGCCTGGGACAACGGCGACGTCACCCCGCAGGCCCCCGAGCGGCTCTCCGGCAAGACCGTGGCCGTCATCGGCTCCGGCCCGGCCGGTCTCGCCGCCGCCCAGCAGCTGACCCGGGCCGGCCACACCGTGGTCGTGTACGAGCGCGCCGACCGCATCGGCGGCCTGCTGCGCTACGGCATCCCCGAGTTCAAGATGGAGAAGGTGCACATCAACCGCCGCATCGAGCAGATGCGCGCGGAGGGCACCAAGTTCCGTACGGGCATCGAGGTCGGCCGCGACATCACCGCCACCGACCTGCGCAAGCGGTTCGACGCGGTCGTCGTCGCGGCGGGCGCCACCGTCTCCCGCGACCTGCCCGTTCCGGGGCGCGACCTGCGCGGTATCCACTTCGCGATGGAGTACCTGCCCCTCGCGAACAAGGTCCAGGAGGGCGACTTCATGGCGCCCCCCATCACGGCCGAGGGCAAGCACGTCGTCGTCATCGGCGGCGGCGACACCGGCGCGGACTGCGTGGGCACCGCCCACCGCCAGGGCGCGCTGTCCGTCACCCAGCTGGAGATCATGCCGAAGCCCTCGGAGGACCGGCCCGCCGGCCAGCCGTGGCCGACGTTCCCCATGCTGTACAAGGTCACCTCGGCCCACGAGGAGGGCGGCGAGCGGATCTACTCCGTCTCCACCACCCACTTCGAGGGCGACGAGGACGGCAACGTCCAGGCCCTGCACCTCGTCGAGGTGGAGTTCGTCGACGGCAAGCTGACCCAGAAGCCCGGCACCGAGCGCGTCCTCCCCGCGCAGCTGGTCACCCTGGCGATGGGCTTCACCGGCACCGACCAGTCCAACGGCCTGGTCGAGCAGTTCGGCGTCAGCCTGGACGAGCGGGGCAACATCGCCCGCGACGCCTCGTACGCCACCGACGCGGACGGCGTCTTCGTCGCCGGTGACGCGGGGCGCGGCCAGTCGCTCATCGTGTGGGCCATCGCGGAAGGCCGCTCGGCCGCCCGCGGCGTGGACCGCTACCTGACCGGCACCAGCACCCTCCCGTACCCGGTCAAGCCGACGGACCGCTCCCTGATGGTGTAACCCACCCCTCGACGCCGAGCCCGCACCGCTCGGCGCGAGCCCCGCATCACCCGCAGTACCCCCGCCCCGCGAAGGGCGGGACCCCTCATACGGACCGCACAACGACGTGCGGAACCCCGACACCGCGCCCGCCATGTCCCCGACCAGGGATGGCGGGCGCGGTGGCGTTCAGGGGCCCGGGGGGGGGGGCTACTCGGTGGCGAACTCGTACCGGAGCTCGTAGAGGTGTCCCGCCTTCACCATGACCGTGACCTCGATGGGGCGGTCGTCCGGCCCGTACACGGTCCGGAGGGTCCGAAGGACCGGCAACTCCCCGGGCAGCCGGAGGGCGGTGTACTGCTCCTGCGTCGCGACCCGGGCGGAAACCCGGTCCACGCTGCGGCGCGGCGGAATGCCGAGCTCGGTCAGCACGGTCGGCGTGCCACCCCGGATGCGTTGCGCTCCGGCCAGGGCGGTTCCCCTGGCGATGTCCGGAGGGTAGTACGAAGTCACCAGTTCGGCGGGCTCGCCGTCGATGCTGATCAGCTGGCGACGGCGGACCGCCGGGGCGCCTTCCGGCAGGCCGAGGGCTTCGGCGACGTCGCCGCTGACCTCGACCTCCTCGACCGCCAGAAGCGAACTCCGCGCCGCGGCCTGCCCTTCGGCCGCTCCGGCGAGCCAGGGGAACGCCGCCCCGGCCACCGCCGGTGCGAGGGAGAGCGCCGGGCGTACGGTCCGCTGCCGGCTCTCCCGGACGGTCACCGCCGCGCCCGCGCGGCCGACGGCCAGGCCCTCGTCCTTGAGGCGCTGAACGGCCTTTTGAATGGTCGCGTTGGACGCGTCGAAGCGGGCCTTCAGCTGCGCCGTGGAGGGCAGTTTGGCTCCCGCTACCAGAACGCCGCTCATGATCTCGTCACGGAGATCGGCCGCGATGCGGGCGTGCAGGGGCCGGGGGTCGGTTCCTTCGGCTTCTGGCGTGGGCAAGGTCATCCGATCCTGATCTCGTACCGCAACTGCCCCCGCCCGGAGGGCATGACCATCACGTCCGCCTGGATCGCCCGGTTCGCCGCGTCGTACGTGGTGCGGGCGAGTTGCAGTACGGGCTCGCCCGCGCACAGACGGAGCTGCTCGCGTTCCTCGTCGCTGGGCACACGCGCCGTCACGTCCTCGACGACCCGTACGCCGACATGCCCGAGGGAGGCGAGCAGGGTCACGGCGCCACCGCGGATCTTCCCGGTATCGGCCAGCGGAGTACCGGCCGCGATGTCGGCCGGATAGTAGGTGTCCGTCAGCTCGATTGGCTCGCCGTCGAGTTCGATGACCCTGCGGCGCACGACGACCCGGCCCCCATCGGTCAGACCCAGCATCAGGCTGACGAAGGCCGGGGCGACGGTTTGCCCCGCGTGCACAATGCGCTGACCGGCCTGGCGGCCCGTGCCCTGGGCTTCTTCGGTCCACGCGTCCGCCGCCCCGGCGGCGCGTGGGGTGAGGTACGGCATCGACGTACTGATCCACTCACTGTCGCTCACGATGCCTCCGACGTCTGACGTGTTGCGTTGCCTCACGTTAGGCGACGGCGCGGGGTGAACCTACCCTCGCAACCTTGCTGCTTTTCGCGAATAGCGATACGTTCTGCGTCTCCTTGGAAGCTCAGAGTCAAGGCGGTGGGAAAGTCATGACCTTCTCGCGACAGCAGTGATTCCCCCGGGCGCGCACCTCGGTACGGGCGGCCCGGCAGTTCGTGGGGGACACCCTCGCGGTATGGAGCCTGCTCGAACGGCGCGACGACATACGGCTCTGCGCCTCCGAACTCGCTGCGAACGCGGTTCAGCACGGCGTCCCGGTGGGGCGTGAGTTCCTCGTTCGGCTGGTGCGGGAGGAAGCGGTGTTGTGGATCGAGGTCCGTGACAGCGGTCCGGGACGCCCCGTCGTGTGCCACCCGGTGCCGGAGGAGGGCCGAGGGCGAGGCCTGTTGCTCGTGACGGAGCTTGCCGACGAGCTTGAGATTCGCGACGACCGCGTCGGGAAGTCGGTCCGTGCCGGCTTCAAGGTGGCGAACCGTTGAGCTGAGGAACCGGCGTGGTGCGGGACGTGATCCGTCGGGCTGATCACGTCCCGCCGGGTGTTGTTACTCGGGCTGGACCACTACCGCGCCCCAGCGGGTGGTCGGGGTGGAGGCCTTGACGGCGGCGCCGAAGCCGCCGGAGAGGCCCGTGCCCAGGGGGACCGTGATGCGGGACGGGGTGCCCTGCGGGCAGTCCAGGGTGAACGGGGCCGGGTTGCGGTCCGGGTGGTTGTCCAGGCGGAACGTCACCTCGATGCTGCCGCCGCCCTCGCAGGCGAACGTGGTGAAGGTGTCCAGCCTCGACCAGAGGCCGCCCGAGACGAAACCGCCGTCGCCCACCTGTTCCTGAACCCAGATCAGCCCGTCCGGGCCCGGATAGCCGATCAACTCCTCCTGCGCCGACGCCTGGGTCGTGCCCGTACCGACCGCGAGCGCCGCCGCTGCCGCCACCGCCGCGAGCGTGACCGCCTTGCGTCCCCCGTGCGTGCGTGCCATGTCTTCCCCCTGGTGAGCCGAACGTCGATGGATGGACGCCTCCACCGTAACCGCCGCCACTGACACGCCCGGTGGAGCGGACGCCGGCCAACCACCCCTGTGGGCGGGGTGCGCGCCGAACCGCCGGGCGACCACTGGGCCGGACGGGCCATCCGGGGCGGACGCGAGCGCCGTCGAGGCCGGCCCCGGGGTGCTACCCATGGGGCCCATGCCCTCCCGACACCTCCTGCGGGGCCTGCCGGTCGCCGCCGCCCTGCTGCTGTCCGTCGCGGCCGTCGGCGCCGCCCCCGTCGCCGCCTCCCCCGGGCACACCGTCGACTACCGGGGCCTGCGCCTCGACCTGCCCGCCGACTGGCGCGTCGTCGACCTCGACCGCCACCCCGACGCGTGCCTACGCCTCGACGTGCCCACCCTCTACCTCGGCCATGCCGGCACCCAGGACCGCTGCACCGGCCGCCGCGCCGTCGCCACCCGCGCCGACACCCTCCACCTGGAACCCCTCGACGGCGCCCCGCCCCGCGCCGACGTCCCCACCCTCCCCGTCGCCCCCGAGGACCCCCTGCCACCCGCCGAGGCCGACAGCAACGAGGTCCGGTACGCCCTCCAGGGCCCGGCGGTGATGGCCACCCTCTCCTACGGCGCCACGCCCGACACCGTACGGGCCCTCCTCGCCCGTGCCACCGGCACGGACCCCGCCCGCAGGGGCCGTCCGCCGACCTCCGCCACCCCGGCCGCCCCCACCCCCCGCAAGGCCCAACAGGCCTTTGCCGGCGAGGGCTTCGACACCTGCACCGCCCCGAAGCAGCGCACCATGGACACCTGGCGGGCCGCCTCCCCCTTCGGCGCCGTCGGCGTCTACATCGGCGGCCCCGCCCGTGCCTGCGCCCAACCGCAGCTCACCGCCGGCTGGGTCCGCAGGCAGGCCGAGGCGGGCTGGCACCTGATGCCGATCTGGGTCGGCCCCCAGCCCTGGAACCACCCCACCACCGGCCTGTCCACCGACCCCTCCCAGGCCAACGACCAGGGCCGCACCGCCGCCGACGGCGCCGCCGCCGCGGCCCGCGCCCTGGGCCTGGCCCCCGGCACCCTGCTCTACAACGACCTGGAGAGCTACAGCGACCACGCCACCTGGGACGCCCCCGTCGTCGCCTACCTCACCGCCTGGACGGTACGCCTGCACGAGCTGGGCTACCGTTCGGCGGCCTACGTCTCGTCGAGCTCCGGCGTCAAGGCGCTGAGCCGCCACCACCACCAGGCCCCGTACGCCATGCCCGAGGTGCTGTGGGTGGCCCAGTGGAACGGCGCCGCCTCCGTCACCGACGCCGACATGGGCCTGCCCGTCGGCCGCGCCCTGTGGAAGGGGCCGCGCCGGGCCCACCAGTTCCGGGGGGACCACGACGCCACGTACGGCGGCGTCACGCTCACCATCGACCGCAACTGGCTGGAGGTCGACCCGACGGTCCTGACCACCGCCCTCGGGAAGTCCCGCTAGCGGACGGTCTCCTCGCGCGGCGGCTCGTCGTCGTTGCCCCGGCGCAGGGTGCGCAGCCCGCGCGCCGGGGTCCACGACCGGATGACGAGCTCGTCGCCGGCCACGTCGACCCGTACCACCTCCGTCAGGACGGCGTGGAAGAGGTGGAACGGGTGCGGGGAGTCGGTCTCCTCCGCGTACCGGTGCAGTTCGGGCGGGTCCACGATCTCCACCGCCCGTCCGGAGATCCGTACGTCCCCGTCCGGCATCGTGTCGTCCGCGCCGGGGTTGGCGTGCAGGGCGAAACGGGGGTCGCGCTGGAGGTCGCGGGCCTTCATCGAACCCGGCATCATGCCGAGCCACAGCTCCCCGCCCCGGAAGTCCACGGTGAGCCCGGTGATCCGGGGGGAACCGTCCTTGCGGAGGGTGGCCAGGACGTGGTGCGGGTACCGCGCGAAGCGGGCCCGCACGGTCTCCGCGAACTCCGGTTCCGCCTTCTCGAACGCTGCCCAGTTGTTCGTCGTCATACGTCCATCAAAGCGCGCGCCGGCGGCGCCGGCCGGTCAGGCGCGCACGAGGTCGCCGGCGACCGCCGGGTGCGCACGACCGCCGGGTGCGTACGACCGCCGGCCGTGAAGGCTTGATCCGATGGGTCGGCGGGGGTGGGGCGCCGGACGCCTCTCAGTCCTGTGTGTGGTCCCCCGAGGGGGTGCGCGCTTCCAGTTCCGCGAGGTCGTCCAACATCGCGGCCGCGAGGTCGCGTTCGGAGGCGTAGTAGCGCTCCGCCCACTTGAGGGTGAGCGTCGGGTAGGCCCAGGCGGGCTCGTCCTTGGCGCTCTCCGCGTCCGCCACCGCGTGGCAGCGCATCGTCTCCGCGAACTCCCGGTGCCGGGCCACCACTTCCCGCATCTGCTCCGGCTCCAGCAGGTGGCCCAACCACAGCCGCAGCATCGGTCCGTGCTTGAGGATCGGCGGGTCGACGGGCGCCCCGCGCGCCCATTCCCGTACGGCGGCCATGCCCGCCTCGGTGATCAGGTAGACGCGCTTGTCGCGGGTGCCGGTCTCCTGGGCGACCATCCGCGAGGTCGCGTAACCGGCCTTCTCCAGGCGCTTCAGCTCGCTGTAGATCTGGCTGAAGGAGGGGCTCCAGTAGAAGAAGCGCAGCGACCGGTCCGACCACTTCTTCAGGTCGTAGCCGGAGAGTTCCTCCCCGAACGAGAGCAGCCCGAGCACCGCCCAGCTGGTCGCGGGGAGGGGGCGCCGGTTCGACTCTTCCGCTGTTTTGGCTTGTGCGTCTGCCGTGTCGTCTGCCACGGGCGCAGTCTACGACCGGGGTCGCGGCGGCCTTCCCCCCGATCGATGTGACTGCTAGAAGTATGCCTGTTCGCAGTGTGTGTGGGGTGGTTGGTTGGTCGGTCAGGTCAGAGGAGGAACCGCACGTGATCTCTCTCGACGGCAAGGTCGTCGTCATCACCGGCGCCGCGCGCGGCCAGGGCGCCGAAGAGGCCCGGCTGTGTGCGGCGGCGGGGGCCCGGGTCGTCGTCACCGACCTCCGGGAGGAGGAAGGTCGCGCGGTCGCCGAGTCGTTGGGCGGTCAGGGCCTGTACGTGCCGCACGACGTGACCGACGCCGCCGGCTGGGACCGCGTCGTACGGGAGGCCCTCGCCGCCTTCGGCACCGTCTCGGCGCTCGTCAACAACGCGGCCCTGTGGCGCACCGCGCACGTGGAGCGGCAGAGCGCGGAGGGCTTCGAGGAGCTTCTACGGGTCAACCTGCTCGGGCCGTTCCTCGGCGTCCAGGCCGTGGCCCCGGTGCTACGGGCGGCCGGCGGCGGGTCGATCGTCAACATCTCCTCCACCGCCGGCCTGGTCGGGATACCCGGCCACGCGGCCTACGGCTCCACCAAGTTCGCCCTGCGCGGGCTGACCCGGTCGGCGGCGCTGGACCTGGCGGGCGACGGGATCCGCGTCAACTCCGTGCACCCGGGGGCCATCGACACGCCGATGGTGGCCGAGGCCGTCGCGGGCCGCGACTGGTCCCACGTCCCGCTGGGGCGGATGGGGCGGCCGGGGGAGGTGGGGGAACTGGTGCTGTTCCTGTGCTCGGACGCCTCGTCGTACGTGACGGGGACCGAGTTCGCGGTGGACGGGGGGATGACGGCCGGATGAGGGGTGGTCGTGTGAGTGACGATGTCGATGTCGCTGTCGATGTGGACCGTTCCGGTGACGGACTTTCGCCCGGGGCCCGCCGCCTGTGCGAGGCCATGACGGCCGGCTTCCCCGGCCCCGGCGACGTGGCGGCCCTACGCGCGGTCTCCGTGGCAGGACCCCGCCCGCCGGGCCCCGAGGTGGCCTCGGTGTACGACACCCGCGCGGGCGGGGTACCCGTACGGGTGTACGACCCCGCCCCGGGGGCCCGGCGGGATCGGCCGCTCGTCGTCTACCTCCACGGTGGGGGATGGGTGACGTGCGGGCTCGACACGCACGACGCCCTGTGCCGCGAACTCGCCACCGGCTCGGGGGCGGTGGTCGTCTCCGTCGACTACCGCCTGGCCCCCGAACACCCCTGGCCCGCCGCGACCGACGACGCCCTGGCCGTCCTGCTCTGGGCGCGGGCCGAAGCGGGGGCGCTCGGCTGCGATCCCGGGCGGGTGGTGGTGGCGGGGGACTCCAGCGGGGGCAACCTCGCGGCCGTGACGGCGCTGCGCGCCCCCGGCCTGGTCGCCGCCCAACTCCTGGCGTACCCGGCGCTGGACGCGTCGATGGGCTCCGAGTCCGTGACGACGTACGGCCGGGGGTACTTCCACACCGCCGCGCACATGGCCTGGTACTGGGACCAGTACGGCGGCGACCCCGCCCACCCGCACGTCTCGCCGGCCCGCGCCCCGGACCTCTCGGGGCTCCCGCGCACGCTGATCCTGCTGGCCGACTGCGACCTGCTGCGCGACGAGGGCCTGGCGTACGGGCGCCGGCTCGCGGCGGCGGGCGTGGACTGCGAGATCCGGCTCTACGCGGGGGTCTTCCACGGCTTCCTGGGCCTCCCGCTACCGGCGGCGCGAGCGGCCCGAGCGGGGGCTGCGGGGTGGGTGGCGGGGGTCCTGGCGCCTGGATCACCGGGCGCCTTCCCGGCATGATGTGTCCATGCCCGGATTCCTCCTGCGTCTCGTGTTGCTCCTCGCGGTGGAGGGCGCGGGCGCCCTGCTGCTCGGCGAGGTCGGCGCGCCGTGGATCCCCGTCCTGCTGGGGGTGTTCGTCCTCGGCTCGGCGATCCCGCACGGCACGAGCGCGGAGTTCCCGGGCCGCTTCCTGATCGCCTCGGCGGCGGTCGGAGTGGCCCTGGCCGGCGCGGCGTCCTGGCAGGACCGCGCCACGCCCGAAGCCTGGCCCGCCCAGACCGCGACGGCGGTCTTGCTGCTGTTCCAGACGGCGGCGCTGCTGCGACTGACGCGGGGGCGGGGGTAGGGCGGTGCCCCCTGGGGCGGGGTCGGTCACCCCCGGCGGACTCCCGACCCCGCCCCCCGGCGGCTCACCCCAGCACCGCCCTTCGGCACGCGGCCGGCGTGCCCCAGGCGTTGCGCAGGGGGCGGGCCTTGCGGAGCCACACCGACAGGTCCAGTTCCTCCGTGTAGCCGATCGCGCCGTGGAGTTGGAGGGCCGTCAGGGCGGCCCCGTACGCCGCCTCGCCGGCGGTGAGCTTCGACGCCGCGACCTCGGTCGGGCGCAGCGACAGGGCCGCCGCCCACAGCAGGGGGCGGGCGAACTCCAGGGCCAGCAGGGTGTCCGCCAGGCGGTGCTTGACCGCCTGGAAGCCGCCGATCGGGGTGCCGAACTGGGTGCGCTGCTTCGCGTACTCCACCGTCCGCGCGAGCAGCGCCTCGCCCACGCCCAGGCACTGCGCCGCCGTCAGCAGCCGCGCCCACCGCAGGGCCGTCTCCGCCGCAGCCGTCACCTCAGGCCCCGCCGCGAGGAGTTCCCCGCCCGCCGGGAGCACCGACAGCCGTCGCGCCGGGTCCAGGGAGGCCAGCCCCTCACCCGCCCCCTCCACCAGGCGCAGTTCACCCTCGGCCGACACCGCGAAGCGGTACGTCGCCGCGTCCGCGTCCAGGGCGTACGGGGACCCGCCCGGCAGGGTCAGCGTCGCCGACGCCCCGCCCCCCGCCAGCGCGGCCAGGTACCGCTTCGCCAACGTCGCGTCCCCGACCTCCGCCAGCAGGACGCACGCCGCCGCCGTCTCCACCACCGGCCCCGCCACCCCCGCCCGCCCCAGCTCCACGAAGCCGAGGGCCGCCTCCACCGGGTACGCCCCCTCGTCCGGCGCCGCCAGCCCCCACAGCCCCGTCTCCGCGAGCCGGGCCCACAGGGCGCGGCCGGGCCCGTGGTCCCCGTCCGCCCAGGCCCGTACCGTCGCCGGGACCTCGGCGGCGGCCAGCAGGGAGCGCAGCGTACGGGCGAACTCCGTCTGTTCGGCGGTCGGCAGGAAGCGCATCAGCGGCGGCCCTTCGGGAGGCCGAGCAGGCGCTCGGCGATGATGTCGCGCTGGATCTCGTTCGTCCCGGCGTAGATCGGCCCGGCCAGGGAGAACACCCACGGCTCGGCCCACTCGCCGGCCGCCAGCTCGGCGTCGGCGCCCAGCAGGTCCAGCGCCGTCTCGTGCAGGGCGATGTCGTACTGCGACCAGAACACCTTGTTCAGGCTGGACTCGGCGCCGATGCCCGTCCCCGCCGCGAAGCGGGCGGCGTTGGCCCACGTGAACAGCTCGTACGCGCGCGCCCCGACCAGCGCGTCCGCGACCCGCCCGGCCAGCGCCGTGTCGGCCGGGTCCCCCCGTTCCCGCCACAGCGCCGCGAGCCGGTCCGCCGCCGCCAGGAAACGGCCCGGGGCGCGCAGGGTCAGGCCCCGCTCGTTGCCGGTGGTCGACATCGCGATGCGCCAGCCCTGGCCGGGCTCCCCGATGACGTCCTCGTCGGGGACGAAGACCCGGTCGAGGAACAGCTCCGCGAAGGCGGGCTTGCCGTCCAGTCGGCCGATGGGCCGCACCGTCACCCCGGGGGCCCGCAGGTCGAACATCAGGTACGTGAGCCCCTGGTGGGGTTTCGGCGCGTCGGGGTCGGTGCGGAAGATCCCGAAGGCCCGGTCGGCGAACGCGGCCCGCGACGACCAGGTCTTCTGCCCGGACAGCAGCCAGCCGCCCGCCGTCCGCACCGCCCGGGAGCGCAGCGAGGCCAGGTCGGAGCCCGCCTCCGGCTCGGACCAGGCCTGCGCCCAGATCACCTCGCCGCTCGCCATGGGCGGCAGGATCCGCGCCCGTTGCTCGGCCGTCGCGTGGTCGAACAGGGTCGGGGCGAGCAGGTTGATGCCGTTCTGGGAGACCCGGCCGGGCGCGCCCGCCGCCCAGTACTCCTCCTCGAAGACGAGCCACCGTTCGAGGTCCGCGCCCCGGCCCCCGAACTCCTCGGGCCACGAGACCACCGACCAGCGGTCGGCGTACAGCCGTGCCTCCCATTCCCGGTGCGCCGCGAAGCCCTCCCGGGTCTCCAGGGAGGGCAGGGGGACGGTCGGGACATGGGTGTCGAGCCAGTCGCGGGCCTCGGCCCGGAAGGCCTCGACCTGCGGCGAGTGCGTGAGGTCCATGGGCGGTCCGGCTCCTCTGCGACGCTTCCCTGACAGCTTCCCTAACAAGTGTTTGGTAGGTTAACGTACGGCCATGAGCAGCGTCGAGGAGTGCGCATGAACGAGCCCCGCCCCGTGGCCGGCCACGGCCTGCTGCGCGACCGCACCGCCGTCATCACCGCCGCCGCAGGCGCCGGCATCGGCGGCGCCACCGCCCGCCGCTTCCTGGAGGAGGGCGCCCGGATCCTGATCGGTGACGCCCACGCGCGCCGCCTGAAGGAGACCGAAGCCGCGCTCGCCGACGCCTTCGGCGCCGACAAGGTCGCCTCCCTGCCCTGCGACGTCACCGACGAGGACCAGGTCCGGGCCCTCTTCGCCCGCGCCGAGGAACTCCACGGTCGCCTCGACGTCGTCGTCAACAACGCCGGGCTCGGCGGCACCGCCGCCCTCGTCGACATGACCGACGAGCAATGGGGCCGCGTCCTCGACGTCACCCTCAACGGAACCTTCCGCTGCACCCGCGCCGCGCTCCGCTCCCTGAAGGCCTCCGGCACCGGCGGGGTCCTCGTCAACAACGCCTCCGTCGTCGGCTGGCGGGCCCAGACCGGCCAGGCCCACTACGCCGCCGCCAAGGCCGGGGTGATGGCCCTGACCCGCTGCGCGGCGCTGGAGGCCGCCGAGTTCGGCGTACGCGTCAACGCGGTCGCCCCCAGCCTGGCCATGCACCCGCACCTGGTGAAGGTCACCAGCGAGGAACTCCTCACCGAACTCACCGCCCGTGAGGCCTTCGGCCGCCACGCCGAACCCTGGGAGATCGCCAACGTGATCGTCTTCCTGGCCTCCGGCTACTCGTCCTACATGACCGGCGAAACCGTCTCGGTCAGCAGCCAGCACGCGTAGGCACAGAACATGCGTAGGCACAGAATGGGGCCGTGCCAACGAACAAGAAGTCGCAGGTGACCGCGTCCCCCGAGCGCCGACGGGAACTCCTCGACACCGCCGCCGAGGTCTTCGCCGCCCAGGGCTACAACGCCACCACCGTCCGCAAGATCGCCGACGCCGCCGGCATGCTCGCCGGCAGCCTCTACTACCACTTCGATTCCAAGGAATCGATGCTCGACGAGATCCTCTCGGCCTTCCTGAACGAGCTGTGGGCCGGCTACGACACCGTCCTCGCCGCCGGCCTCGGCCCCCGGGAGACCATCGAGGCCCTCGTCACCGAGTCCTTCCGGGAGATCGACCGGCACCGCGCCGCCGTCGCCATCTACCAGAAGGAGGCGCGCACCCTCTCCGGCCAGCCCCGCTTCCACTACCTCTCCGACTCGCAGCAGAAGTTCGAGAAGGCCTGGCTGGGCACCCTGGAACGGGGGGTCGCCGCCCGCGTCTTCCGCGCCGACCTCGACATCCGGCTCACCTACCGCTTCGTCCGCGACACGGTGTGGGTCGCGGCGTCCTGGTACCGGCCCGGCGGACAGCACAGCCCCGAGGAGATCGCCCGCCAGTACCTGTCGATGGTCCTGGACGGGATCGCCGTACGCCCCTGAATCGTCAAGGAGTCGCCATGCCCGAGGCCTACATAGTCGACGCGGTACGCACCCCCGTGGGGCGGCGCGGCGGCGGCCTGTCCGCCGTCCACCCCGCCGACCTGGGCGCGCACGTACTGAAGGCACTGGTCGAGCGGACCGGGATCGACCCGGCCGCCGTCGAGGACGTGGTCTTCGGCTGCCTCGACACCGTCGGGCCGCAGGCCGGGGACATCGCGCGGACCGCCTGGCTGGCGGCGGGGCTGCCCGAGGAGGTCCCCGGCGTCACCGTGGACCGCCAGTGCGGCTCCTCCCAGCAGGCCGTGCACTTCGCCGCCCAGGGCGTCCTCTCCGGCACCCAGGACCTGGTCGTCGCGGGCGGCACCCAGAACATGTCCATGATCCCGATCGCCTTCGCCTCCCGACAGGCCGCCGAACCCCTCGGCCTCACCGAGGGCCCCTACGCCGGATCCGCCGGCTGGCGCGCCCGGTACGGTGACGCGCCCGTCAACCAGTTCCACGGCGCGCAGCTCATCGCCGAGAAATGGGGCATCTCCCGCCGCGACATGGAGGAGTTCGCGCTCCGCTCCCACCGGCGGGCCGTACGCGCCATCGACGAGGGCCGTTTCGGGCGCGAGATCGTCGCGTACGGGGACGTCCGGGTCGACGAGGGGCCGCGCCGGGACACCACCCTGGAGAAGATGGCGGGCCTGAAGCCGGTCGTCGCGGGCGGCACGATCACGGCGGCCGTCTCCTCGCAGGTCTCGGACGGGGCCGCGGCGATGCTGATCGCCTCCGAGCGGGCCGTCGAGGAACACGGCCTGACCCCGCGCGCCCGGATCCACCACCTGTCGGTGCGCGGCGAGGACCCGATCCGGATGCTGTCCGCGCCGATCCCCGCGACCGCCCACGCGCTGAAGAAGACGGGCCTCGCGCTGTCCGCCATCGACCTGGTCGAGATCAACGAGGCCTTCGCCCCCGTGGTGCTGGCCTGGCTGAAGGAGACCGGCGCGGACCCCGACCGGGTCAACGTCAACGGCGGCGCCATCGCGCTCGGCCACCCCCTCGGCGCCACAGGCGTCAAGCTGATGACCACGCTCCTGCACGAACTGGAACGTACGGGCGGGCGCTACGGCCTCCAGACCATGTGCGAGGGCGGCGGCCAGGCCAACGTGACGATCATCGAACGCCTCTGACCCCGCCCCGCGCCCCCGCCCCCGCGCTACGGCCGGACGGCACGGACGGCTACGGCACCAGCGCGAACCCCAGCATCACGGCGGCCTCGACCCGGACCGATCCCGGGGCGAAGGCCCCGTCGGACTCCGGGTCCCCGCCCGTGCGCCGGCCGTGGCCGTGGCCGCGCAGGTCCTCCGGGTCCACATCCTCGATGTGGATCACCGCGCCGAGCCGCACCCCGCAGGCCTCGGCGTAGACCGAGGCCTTGCGCCGGGCGGCCTCGACCGCCCGGCGCCGCGCCTCGTCGCGCATCGCCGGCTTGTCCTCCACCTCGAAGCGCACGTCGTCGACCCGGTTGGCGCCCGCCGTGACCACGTCGTCGATCAGCAGATCCAGCCGGTCGAGCGCGGACGTCCGTACCGTGTACTTCGCCTCACACCCGTACCCCCGGAAGGTCCGGTCCGCGCCGTACCCGCTGTACTCCGAGGTCAGCCGCAGCCGGGAGCCGGAGACGTCGGCGTCGGGCACGCCGTGCTCGCGCAGGGCGCCGCGCAGGCCCGCCACCGCCGCGCCCGCCTGGGCGAAGGCCTCCTTGGGCGTCGCGGCGACGAGGTCCACCGCCAGGTCTATCTCGGCGAAACGGGGTTCGGCGGTCACACTGCCCGCGCCGAGCACACTGAGCCCCCAGGGCTCTCTGATCGCTGTCATCCCCGCAGTGAAGCAGATAGATCAACCGACCGCGCCGGAGGTGTGCTAGCTTAGGGGCGTTGCAGTTGTGGTACCCATGAACTTTATGTGCGCCTGACGGGAATGCTCCGACAGGCGCTTTAATTGTTTTTACCGGAATCTCCGGATGGGGCCCTTGCCGCCTATTCAGGAGATTCAAAATGGCTAACGGTACCGTGAAGTGGTTCAACTCGGAAAAGGGCTTCGGCTTCATCGAGCAGGACGGTGGCGGCCCGGACGTCTTCGCCCACTACTCGAACATCGCCACCCAGGGCTTCCGTGAGCTGACCGAGGGTCAGCGCGTGACCTTCGATGTCACCCAGGGCCAGAAGGGCCCCCAGGCGGAGAACATCCTCCCCGCCTAAGTTCTTCAGCATGCCGGGGTCCGCACCGTGAGGTGCGGGCCCCGGCTTGTCTGCTGTCTCGACCGTTGTTCCGTTCGACCGTTGTTCGCACCTGCCGGTTTCAGGAGGGCTTTTTCCGCATGACCAGCTCCAGCTCCGCACGACCCAGCCGCCGCCCCACCCGGGGCCGAGGTGCGGCCCAGGGACGTCCGAAGGCTGGCGCGGGACGGCAGAAGTCCGCGCCCGTTGCCAGGCCCCAAGAGTTCACCATGCCCGAACCGCTGACCCCGGCCCTCCCGCCGGTGGCCGCGTTCGAGGACATGGACATGCCCGAGGCGCTGCTGAAGACCCTCGCCGCCCAGGGCGTGACCGAGCCGTTCCCCATCCAGGCGGCCACGCTGCCGAACTCCCTCGCCGGCCGTGACCTCCTCGGCCGCGGCCGCACCGGCTCCGGCAAGACGCTGGCCTTCGGCCTGGCCCTGCTGGCCCGCACCGCCGGCCGCCGCGCCCAGTCCAAGGCCCCGCTCGCGCTGGTCCTCGTACCGACCCGGGAACTCGCGCAGCAGGTGACCGACGCCCTGGCCCCGTACGCCACGGCCGTCAACCTGCGCATCGCGACCGTCGTCGGCGGCATGTCGATCAACCGGCAGGCGGGCGCCCTGCGCCGCGGCGCCGAGGTGCTCGTCGCCACCCCCGGCCGCCTCAAGGACCTCATCGACCGCGGCGAGGCCGACCTCTCCCAGGTCGCCGTCACGGTCCTCGACGAAGCCGACCAGATGACCGACATGGGCTTCATGCCGCAGGTCACCGCGCTGCTCAAGCAGGTCGAGCCCGAGGGTCAGACCATGCTGTTCTCGGCGACGCTGGACAAGAACATCGACCGGCTCGTCAAGATGTTCCTCACCGACCCGGTCGCCTTCTCCGTCGACCCGTCCGCCGGCGCGGTCAGCACGATGGAGCACCACGTCCTGTACGTCATGGACGAGACCGACAAGAAGGCCGTGGCCACGCGCATAGCGGCCCGCGACGGCCGGGTGATCATGTTCGTGGACACCAAGCGCGGGGTCGACCGCCTGGTCAAGAAGCTCCTCGCCGACGGCGTACGGGCCTCCGGCCTGCACGGCGGCCGCTCGCAGCCGCAGCGCAACCGGACCCTGGACTGGTTCAAGACCGGCGAGGTCACCGCGCTGATCGCCACCAACGTGGCCGCGCGCGGCATCCACATCGACGACCTCGACCTGGTCGTCAACATCGACCCGCCGACCGACCACAAGGACTACCTGCACCGCGGCGGCCGTACCGCCCGCGCCGGCGAGTCCGGCAGCGTGGTCACCCTCGTGCTGCCCGACCAGAAGCGGGACATGACCCGCCTGATGTCGGACGCCGGGATCACCCCGCGCACCGCGCAGATCAAGTCCTCCGACGAGGAACTGGCCCGGCTGACCGGCGCCAAGGAGCCCTCGGGCGTCCCCGTCGTGATGGAGGTGCCGCAGGCCACCGCGCCGAAGCCGCGCTCCGGCTCGGGTTCCGGTTCCGCGCGCCGCCGCTCCGGTGGCCCCCGTACCGGCTCCGCCACGGGCTCGGCCCCGGCCGGCGGCGGTCGCGCCCGTCGTTCCGGTTCCGCCGGTGGCGGCTCCGGGCAGGGTACGGGCGGCTCTCAGGGCGGCCAGGCCCGTCGTGGCCAGGGCGGTCAGGGCGGCTCCGCCGGCGGCGCCGGCGGCCAGGGACGGCGTACGGGTGGCGGTTCCGGTTCCGCCGGGGGCGGCGCCGCCGCGGCCTCCGCGCGCAGCCGGGTCGGTACCGGCGGGCAGGGCCGCCGCCGGGCGGTCTGATCCACCTCAGGGCATACGGGAAGCCGGGCGGCGCGTCACGCGCCGCCCGGCTTTCGCCGTTCACGGGTCCGGCACGGGTCCGGCACACCGGATCCGGCCGTCAGCGGACCAGCTTGTCCTGGAGCTTCGCCAGCGTCCGCAGGTCCAGGCCGAGACCGGTCGTCAGGTAGCCGTAGAAACCGCCGTAGTCGGCCTCCAGTCGCTCCGTCGCGGCGTCCAGGTAGTCCTGGCGCACCTCCTGGAGCGGGATCAGCAGGTCGGGGTTCTGCATCCGGCCCGACTGCTTGAGGCCCGCCCGCACCCGGGCGTCGTAGGCCGCCCGGTAGGTGTTGGAGGCGAGGTAGTCGCTCTCGGCGTACGCCTGCGGGACGGCCAGCGCCCGCAGCAGGACGTAACTCATCCAGCCGGTACGGTCCTTGCCGGACGTGCAGTGGTACAGCAGCGGGCCCTGACCGCCGTCCGCGATCTCCCGCAGGGTGGTCGCGAACTGCGCCCGGTTCTCGGGGTTGGTCACGAAGCTGCGGTAGATGTCCCGCATGTAGGCCTCGGCGCGGCCGCCGCCGAGCATCTGCTCCTGCTTGACGGGGTCGCCGGCGGTGATCGCGCCGACGAGGGTGGCGTACAGGCCGAGATCGCTGATCGGGCGGGACGTGGGGGTGAGTCCCTGCGGCAGCCGGTCGGCGCCGTCGTACTGGACCTCCATCGGGATGCGGAAGTCCACGACCTTCCTCAGGCCGAGACCGGAGACGGTGGTGATGTCCGCCGCGGTCAACTTGCCGAGTGCGTCCGAGCGGTAGACCAGGCCCTGTCGGACCTGACCGCCGGTGTAGGTGCGGTAGCCGCCGAGGTCGCGGACGTTGACGGCGCCCTGGAGGGGGATCTGACGGATCGTTTCCGCGAGCGGTCGGGCAGCGGTACCGGCGGGCGCCGGGGCCGCGTGGGCGCCGGCGGCGGGCAGGGTCCCGGCGAAGAGCGCGACGGCGGCCGCCGCGATCGCCAGGCGGGTTCGGGCACGGCTCATAGGGGCGACTCCTGTGACGGAGAAGGGGGATCACCCTGGGGGTGGCAGGGTGTCGAGCGGGTGCCGGTCGTCCGACGGGTGCGGGGCGGGCAGACGGTTCAGCACGGTGTGCGCCTCGGCCATGACGCGGGCGACGAGTTCCGCACAGGACGGCAGATCCTCGATCACCCCCGCGACCTGGCCCGATGCCATGACGCCGAGGTCCGTACGGCCCTCGACCATGGACGCCTTCAGGAGCATCGGGGTGTTCGCGGCGAGCAGGACCTGGCTCCAGGACAGGTCCTTGCCGTGTTTCATCGCGAGGCCGTCGCGCACCATCCGGGACCACGACAGCCCCGACAGCTTCCGGAAGCCCGCCGCGTGCCGCACGGCGCGCGCCAGCGCGCGGGCGCGGCCCGACCGCTCCAGCGCGTCGACCAGTTCGGTGCGCAGCATCCGGTGCGGCAGACCGTCGACGGCCGTGGTGACGGTGACGTCCCTGACGCCTGCCTTCAGGTACTCGGCCTTCACGGCGTCGGGGACGGTGGAGTCGGACGTGAGCAGGAAGCGGGTGCCCATGGCGATGCCGGCGGCCCCGTACGCGAGGGCCGCGACCAGGCCCCGACCGTCGTGGAAGCCGCCCGCGGCGACGACCGGGATGTCGACGGCGTCGACCACCTGCGGCAGCAGCACGCTCGTCGCCACGTCCCCCGTGTGCCCGCCGCCCTCGCCGCCCTGCACGATCACCGCGTCGGCCCCCCAGGCCGCGACCTTCTCCGCGTGCCGGCGGGCGCCGATGGACGGGATCACGACGACGCCCGCGTCCTTCAGGCGGGCGATCAGCTCGCGTGACGGAGCCAAGGCGAACGAGGCGACCCGTACGCCCTCCTCGATGATCAACCGCACGCGCTCGGCCGCGTCGCCGGCGTCCGCGCGCAGGTTCACCCCGAACGGGGCGTCCGCACGGGAACGCACCTCGCGCACCGCCGCGCGCAGCTCGTCGACGGTCATCGTCGCCGAGGCGAGGATGCCCAGCGCCCCCGCGTTCGCGGCGGCCGACACCAGGCGGGGGCCGGCCACCCAGCCCATGCCCGTCTGCACGATCGGGTGGCGGACCCCGATCAGCTTCGTGAACTCCGTCTCCAGCACCGGCCCCACCGATCCCACGGGTTCCACCAGTCCCACCGGTCCCATAGGTCCCACGGTTCCCACGCCCCTTCAGCTCCGCACTTCGCGCTCGCGCAGCCCCCGCGGGTCGATCACCTCGCGGATCAGCCGCAGCTCGTGCGCGGAGGGCTCGCGGGTGAACGGCACCTCGTCGGGGAGGGCGAGCGCGAAGCCGGTCGCCTCCCGGACCCGGTCGACGGTGACCCCCGGGTGCAGCGAGACCAGCCGCATCGTGCGCCCCGGCCCGCCGAAGTCGAAGACCCCGAGGTCGCTGACCACGCGCGGCAGGCGGTGGAACCGCGTCACCCCGGCCGCCTCGGCCCGGTCGTGTCCCACACCGCTGACCATGTCGACGCGTTCCACGAACACCCGCCGCGAATGCTTCGGGATCCAGTAACTCACCGGATTGTTCAGCGTGTTGACGGGCGCCCCGCGCACCCCCAGGAGCTGGCGGTCGGGCCGCTCCCAGTCGCCGACGCAGGAGATGTTCTGGTTGCCGTACCGGTCGATCTGACTGGCGCCCATCATCACGTGCCGCCGCCCGCCGGTCACCATCGTCAGGTGCCGCCGGTACGGAAGCCACCCCTCCACCGTGCCGTCGAGGCCGACCAACAGGGCCTCGCCGTCGGTGAGCAGCAGGTCGGGGGAGAACGTCCGCTTGGCGAGGCGGGCCCCGAAGGACGGGATCAGGCCCATCGGACTGGCGAGGACCTCGCCGTTGTCGCGCCACGCCTCGGCGCAGGCGATGACGCAGTACTCGGCGCGGGTCGTGGCGGTCGCTGTGCTCACTGCTGCTGCTCCTCGTGCCAGGTCCGGACGGCGGACTGGTAGGCGTGCTCGCTGCCGCCGGACAGGAAGCGGGCGGCGAACTCCGGCCAGGGGGTGGTCGCGTAGAGCTTCTGGAAGGCCTCGTCGCGGTCGTAGTCGGGCGCGCAGGAGGTGAAGTGCGCGCCGTTCGGGGTCTCCACGACGCCGGTGACCGAGTGCCGGCTGACGAGGAGGGACTGCGGGGGGCCGGCCTTGGCGAGCTCGGCGCTCTCCACGATCTGCTCGCAGGAGATGTACGCGGTGTCGGCGGCCTCGCAGAACAGGTCGTCGAAGTACGGGTCCGGGCCCAGGTACTGGCCGTTGCCCAGACGGTCGGCCCGGTTGAGGTGGACCAGGGCGGCGTCCATGCGCAGGGCGGGGACGGCGACGAACTCCTCGCCGTCGGCATAGGGGGAGGTGACGGTACGCAGCTCCGGGTTGACCCGCATCACGTCGGAGCCGAGCCCCGCCCGGACGGGCAGGAACGGCAGCCGGTTCGCGGCGGCGTGCAGACCCCACATGAACATGGCCTCGTCGTACTCGGTGAGGGTGAGGGAGCCGCTCTCGCGGGCGGCCCGGAAGTGCGGTTCCAGGGGGATCGAGTCGAGGGTGGCGAAGGGGGCGACGAGCCGGCGGATCCGACCGGCGGCGGCCAGCAGCCCGACGTCGGGGCCGCCGTACGCGATCACCGTCAGGTCGGTGATCTCGGACCGGAGCAGCGCTCTGACCAGGGCCATCGGCTTGCGCCGGGAGCCCCAGCCGCCGATGCCGAGGGTCATGCCGCTGCGCAGCCGGCCGACCACCTCGTCTGGGGTCATCGTCTTGTCGCTCACGCGCCCTGCTCCTTCCCGAAGGTGTCGCGGACCCGGTCGGCGACCCCGCTGAGGTTGGCCTCGAAGGTGAAGCCCTGCTCGAAGCGGTAGCTGCGGCGGACGTCGACGGGGTCGATCCCGTTGATGGCGGCCTTGGCCAGCCGGATCAGGTAGCCGTCCTTCCGCGCGATCTCCGCCGCGAGCTCCAGCGCGGCGTCCTCCAGCTCCGCACGCGGGACCACCTTCCAGACGGAGCCGTGCGCGTGCAGTTCGGCGGCGGTGGCCGTGCGCGAGGTGTAGTAGAGGGCGCGCATCAGGTGCTGCGGGACCAGCCGGGCCAGGTGGGTGGCGGCGCCGAGCGCGCCGCGGTCCAGCTCCGGCAGGCCGAAGACGGCGTCGTCGGAGGCGACGATCGCGTCGGCGTTGCCGACCAGGCCGATGCCGCCGCCCAGGCAGAAGCCGTTCACGGCGGCGACGACCGGAACCTCGCACTCGTAGACGGCGGCGAAGGCCTCGTAGCAGCCGCGGTTGGCGCCGATGAGGGCCGTGTGGCCCACGTCGCGCTGCATCTCCTTGATGTCCACCCCGGCGTTGAAGCCGCGCCCCTCGGCGGCCAGCACCACGCAACGGACCTCGGGGTCGCGGCCGGCGGCGCGCAGGGCGTCGGCCAGCGCGTACCAGCCCGCCACGGGAAGCGCGTTGACGGGTGGGAAGTCGACGGTGACGCGTGCGACGCCCTTGTCCGGGGCGGAGGTGGAGACACCCATGAGCGGATCAGCTACCTTTCCACCAAACATTTGTTAGGTGAGGAAGGTAGCAGCCGATGGAGCTCAAGGGGAGGGTTGTCGTCGTCACGGGCGGAACCCGCGGCGTGGGCGCCGGCATCGCCCGCTCGTTCCTCACGGCCGGCGCCCGGGTGGTCGTCTGCGCCCGACGCCCGCCCGACGAACCGGTGGCCGCGGCCGGCCGGGAGGCCGCCTTCATCGCCGTCGACCTCCGCGACCCGGGCGCGGTCGGCGCGTTCTTCGCGGAGGTCGCCGAGCGGTACGGGCGGCTCGACTGCCTGGTGAACAACGCGGGCGGGACCCCGTACCGGCTGCTGGGGGAAGGGGACGCCGCTCGGCACGCGCGGGTGCTCGAACTGAACCTGGTCGCGCCGATGACGGCCGCGCTCGCCGCCTACCCCCTCCTGCGGGCGGCGTGCGGCTCGGTCGTGATGATCGGGAGCGTCAGCGGCAGCCGCCCCTCGCCCGGCACCGCCGCCTACGGGGCCGCGAAGGCCGGGCTGGAGAACCTCGCCCGGTCCATGGCGGTGGAGTGGGCGCCCGAGGTACGGGTCAACTCGCTGGTCCTGGGCATGGTGCGCACCGAGCTGGCGCACCTGCACTACGGCGACGCGGCCGGGGTCGCGGCGGTCGGGGCGACCGTCCCGCTGGGGCGGCTGGCCGAACCCTCGGACGTGGGCGAGGCAGCGGTGTTCCTGGCCTCCGACCGGGCGGCGTACGTGAGCGGCGCGAGCCTGCTGGTGCACGGGGGCGGGGAGCGCCCGGCGTTTTTGGACGCGGCAACGGTCAACAAGGAGGCCTGAGATGGGAAACGCAGCGGGTACGGGTACGGGCGCCGGCTCGGCGGGTACGGGTACGGGTGCTTCGGGCGCGGGCATCGCCGAGGGGCGGGTCGTCATCGTGACGGGCGCCGGGCGGGGTCTGGGCCGGGCGCACGCCCTGGCGTTCGCGGCGCAGGGCGCGCGGGTCGTCGTCAACGACCTCGGGGTGGGGCTGGACGGGCAGCCGGGGCCCGGGAGTCCGGCCGCGCTGGTGGTCGAGGAGATCCGGGCGGCGGGCGGGCAGGCCGTGGCGCACGGCGGGGACATCGCTACGGCGCGGGGCGCGGCCTCGCTGATCGACCACGCGCTCTCCTCGTTCGGCCGGCTGGACACCCTCGTCAACAACGCCGGGTTCCTGCGCGACCGGATGCTGGTCAACCTGGACGAGGACGACTGGGACGCGGTCATGCGGGTCCACCTCAAGGGCCACTTCCTGCCGCTGAAGTACGCGGCGGCCTGGTGGCGGGCCGAGGCGAAGGCCGGCCGGCAGCCGGCGGCGCGGGTGGTGAACACCTCGTCGGGCGCCGGACTGTTGGGTTCCGTCGGCCAGGGCAACTACAGCGCGGCCAAGGCCGGCATCCTCGGGCTGACGTTGGTCGCGGCCGCCGAGATGGGCCGCTACGGGGTCCAGGTCAACGCCGTCGCGCCGGCGGCCCGGACGCGGATGACCGAGGAGACGTTCGCCGAGTCGATGGCGGCCCCGGTCGCGGGGGCCTTCGACGCGATGGCTCCGGAGAACGTGTCCCCGCTGGTGGTGTGGCTGGGCTCCGACGCCTCGGCCGGGGTCAGCGGCCGGGTCTTCGAGGCGGAGGGGGGCCGGATCACGGTGATGGAGGGCTGGCAGCCGGGCCCGACCGTCGACCGGGGCGGTCGCTGGACCCCGGCCGAGGCGGGGGAGGCGGCGGTCAAGCTCCTCGCGGAGTCCCGACCGCCGCAGCCGGTCTACGGGGCGAAGTAGGGGGTGTCGCTCGTCAGCAGCGGACCGACCAGGTGTGGGAGCTGCCGCGGTCGTTGGCGCCTGCGTTGTAGCCGACCTCCTGTCCGGGGGCCAGGCAGATGGTGACGGCCCCGATCAGCTCCCGGCCGTCGTACACCTTGACGTGGTCGGGGACGCCGGCGCCGGAGACGCCGTGGTTGGCCCACGAGGAGTCGTAGTTGGACATGTCGCCCTCCCACCAACGGTCGTCCCCGCTGTGCTCGATCTTGAGGCCGTCGAAGTTCGCGTCCGTCCAGACGCAGAAGTAGCCGCTGCGGCAGTCGGCGGCCTCGGCGGCGGCCGAGGTCGCCAGGACGGTGCCGGCGCAGAAGAGTGCGGCGGCCAGAGCGGTGGTCAGTCGCTTCATGCGGGTGGTGCTCCCATCGGGTCGTGCGGGTGGTGGTGTCGGTCGAGCAGGGCGGTGGCTTCGGAGAGGGCGTGCGCGCGCAGGCGTTGCCAGTCGGCGATCTCGGCGCGGTGGCGGGCGCGGACCTCCGCGAGGTCGCGGTGGGTGTGCGCGGCCTCGGGTTCGAGGTTGTTGACGACGACGGAGGTGCGGAACCAGCGGGCCTGGTCGCCGTACAGGCGCTGCTGGGCGGCGGCCAGACAGCCGTCGGTGTGGGCGCGTACGACGTGGCCGGTGGGCAGGGAGAGGGACAGTTCCGTGGGGCCCGCGCCGAAGAGGGCGTCGCTGACGCGTCGTTGCCGCTCGTCGGCCGGGGGCGGGCTCTGCCCGGGGCGGGGCGGGGTGAGGCCCTGGCGGGTGAGGCAGGCGTCGGTGAGGTGGCGCGTGGCGGCCTTGATGACGTCGTCGGCCCGGTCGGCGGCGCCGGCCCGGTCGGCCGGCGGGGTGGCCGCACGGGAGGGGCGCGGGGCGTCGCAGCCGGTCAGGAGGCAGCAGGTCAGGGCCGACGAGGCCGCGAGGAGCAGCGCGGTGACTCGCGTACGGAGGCGCATGGGGGGATCGGGGATTCCTGGTTGCGGCGGGCGGGTCCGGTCGGGGTCACCCTCCCCGGCTCCGGGGTGTGTCATACCACCCGAAACGGTGAAACCGGGTGGTACCGGGCTGACGTGCGCCCGGTGTGCGGGCTTCCGGACATCCTCCGCTTCGCCCGCGTGAACCCGCCGCGGTGGCGGTGCGGGGGAGCGGGCTGATGGGTGCCGTTCGACGCGCGTCCACCGTCGCGCGGGATCCGGCCAGGGCATCCGGGCGCGGCCCGGATGTCCGTATCCCGTCCTACCGGGCCCGGAGCGAGCGTGGTGACATGTCCACGCTCATTCCGCCGAGCCCGTTCCGCCCACCCATTCCCCCCGCGTCCATGCCCGCACCTGTCTCCTCCCGGATGGAGAAAAAGGACATGCGCCTTCGCAGACTCACCGTCGCGGCCGCGGCCGTCGCCCTGACGGCCGTGGCGGCTCCCGCCCGGGCCGGCGACGCCACCACACCGCCCGGCGTCGTCACCGTCGACGTGGTCGGGGTGAACGGCTCGGGCTGCCCCCAGGGCACGGCCGAAGTCGCCGCCGCTCCCGACAACACCGCGTTCACCGTCACGTACAGCAACTACCTCGCCCAGGCCGGAGCCGGCTCGGGCGGCACGGAGTTCCGCAAGAACTGCCAGCTCGCCCTGCGCGTCCACGTCCCCCAGGGGTTCACCTACGCCATCGCGCGGGCCGACTACCGCGGCTTCGCCCACCTCCAGCGCGGGGCCTACGGCCAGGAGCGGGCGAACTACTACTTCCAGGGCGACGCCCAGACCGCCCGCAGCACCCACCAGTTCAACGGGCCGCGCTCCGACAGCTGGCAGGCGAGCGACTGGACGGCGTACACCGACCTCGTCTGGGCGCCCTGCGGCGAGGACCGCAACCTCAACGTCAACACCGAACTGCGCGTCTACACCGGCAGCTCGAACCCGCAGGACCTCAGCTTCATGAGCATGGACTCGACGGACGGCAGCGTCAGCACCGTCTACCACTTCGAGTGGAAGCGATGTCCCGCCGCCTCCTGACGCGGCGCGCGCTCACCGAAGCCCGACTCACGGCCAGGAGTGACCATGACGTCTCATTCCCTGTCCCGCACCCTCCTCGTCGGCGGCGCCGTCGCCGCCCTGATCGCCGCCACCTCGCCGGCCGGAGCCACCGGCGCGGGCGCCGGACCCGGGCGCGGCGGGCCCATCACGGCGCCGCCCGACAAGATCGTGATCGAACTCGCCACCGTCAACGGCTCCGGCTGCCGCGAGGGCAGCGCCGAGGTCGCCGTCGCGCCCGACAACACCGCCTTCACCGTCACCTACAGCGAGTACCTCGCGCAGGTCGGCCCCGGCGCGCCGCCCACGGCGTTCCGCAAGAACTGCCAGCTCAACCTGCGCGTCCACGTGCCCAACGGCTTCACGTACGCCATCGTGCAGGCCGACTACCGCGGCTTCGCGTTCCTGCAGCCCGGGGCCTGGGGTCAGGAACGCGCGAGCTACTACTTCCAGGGGATGCCGCAGACCTCCCAGCGCACCCACCAGTTCAACGGGCCGTTCGACGACAACTGGCAGGCGACCGACAAGACCGAGTACGCCGACCTCGTCTGGGCGCCCTGCGGGGAGAAGCGCAACTTCAACATCAACACCGAACTGCGCGTGAACGCGGGCACCTCCAACCCGCTGACGGCCACCAGCTTCATGGCCATGGACTCCACGGACGCCAGTGTGAACACCCTCTACCACCTGGCCTGGCAGACCTGCCCCACGCCCAGGGGCTGACGCCGGCGGGCGACCGCCCGGCGCGACAAAGGCTCCGGGCCCGGCCCCCTGGCGAGGGGTCGGGCCCGGAGCCTCACTCGTGCGATGGGATATGACTACCCGCCACATCCACCGGTCGAAACCGACCGGCCGCCCGGATCAGGACAGCTTGCCGCCGTAGTCCGGCAGCTTGACGGTGCGCTCGGCGTGGCCGCCGACGAGGTCGCTCTCCTTGTTGCCGATGTTGGCGATGATCGAGTACCCGCGGGCCTCGATCTCGGCGCGCTTGCCCGTCTTGTACGCGCTGACCTCGCCGAACAGGTCGGGCAGGTCACGGACGTAGAGGCCGGACACCGGATAGCCGACGGCCTTCAGGTTCCACTCGGTGAGCGAGTAGATGATGCCGGGACGGGCGGTGACGAAGAAGATCGCCACGCCCCGGTCGTTCGCGTACCGGGTCAGGTCGCGGACCTTGGCGATCGCGGGGGTCGGCTGGGTCCAGAACCAGTGGAAGTCCGTCTCCAGCGAGGTGTTGTCGATGTCGAGGACGATCGCCTGCTTCTCGCCGGGCCGGGCGCCGGCGATCCGCTGCTCGATGGCGGGGCGGGCCGCGTCGACGGCGGTGGCCACGTCGCCCTGCCAGGTGGCGTAGTCGATGCCGAGGATCTTGGCGTTGCCGCCGGGCGCGGAGGCGGTACCGGCCGAGGCCACGGGGGCGGGGACGACGGGGGCCGCCGAGGCCGCGCCGGCGGGCAGCAGGGTCAGGGTGGCGGCCGCGAGGGCCACGGAGACGACGGCGGTACGGGTCGTGCGGGTGCGGCGGGTGCTGCGCATGTGGGGGACGCTCCTCGGTCTCACCGTTGGCATGTACGCGATCAGACTCGGGGACCGTCGAACGTATGTCTACTGGCCGGTAGGAAACTTTTCGTGGCCGGATGGTGAATGGCGCCGCCCGAACTCGGGGTCGGGCAAGTTGTCCGAAAACACGTTCTTGTTGTCCGCCGCGTGGCCGATGTGTCATGGACTCGTCATTCACCCGATGACGCGCGCACAGCCCAACCCCCCACGAAAGGCAGTGTGTTGACCGTGACCACCCTTGCCCGCTTCATGAAGCGCACCCTCGCCGCCGGAGCGGTCGCCCTCGCCGCCGTCAGCCTCCAGCCGAGCTCAGCCACCGCCTCCCCGGCCCCCGTCGTCGGCGGCACCCGCGCCGCCCAGGGCGAATTCCCCTTCATGGTCCGCCTCTCGATGGGCTGCGGCGGTTCCCTCTACACCCCGCAGATCGTCCTCACCGCCGCCCACTGCGTGAACGGATCCGGCAACGACACCTCCATCACCGCCACCGCCGGAGTCGTAGACCTGCGCAGCTCCAGCGCCATCAAGGTCAAGTCCACCAAGGTCCTCCAGGCCCCCGGCTACAACGGCACCGGCAAGGACTGGGCACTGATCAAACTCGCCCAGCCCATCAACCTCCCCACGCTCAAGATCGCCGACACCAAGGCCTACGACAACGGCACCTTCACCGTCGCCGGCTGGGGCGCCACCCGCGAGGGCGGCAGCCAGCAGCGCTACCTGATGAAGGCCACCGTCCCCTTCGTCTCCGACGCCGCCTGCCAGCAGGCCTACGGCAGCTCCCTCGTCCCCGGCGAGGAGATCTGCGCCGGCTACAACCAGGGCGGCGTCGACACCTGCCAGGGCGACTCCGGCGGCCCCATGTTCCGCCGTGACAACAACAACGCCTGGATCCAGGTCGGCATCGTCAGCTGGGGCGAGGGCTGCGCCCGCGCCGGATACCCCGGCGTCTACACCGAGGTCTCGACCTTCGCCAACGACATCCGCAACGCGGCCGCCGGCATGTAACAGCCACCGGGGAGCCACCCGCACCCCGCTGTCCTTCGTCCGTCCGTCCGTCCGGCCGCCAACCGGCCGGACGGACGAGGCGCCCCCCCGTCCGTCCCCCCCGGCCGGCCGAACGCCGGGCCGGTACGGAGCCCCGCCGCGCGGGGACGCGTAGCGGGAGGCCCCGTACGGCGCGGCCGGCTCGTCACCGCCACCCTGCCGCTGTGACCCGTGGGGGTGTCCGCGGCCCGCCCCGTCTCACGGACCGGCCGACCCGCCGGGCCCACCCGACCGCCACGTAAGCTCGGGAACCATGAACAACAGCGACACCGACCGGATCGACGAGACCGTCACCGCCGAACTGTCCCGCCTGCGCGACAGCATCGACAACATCGACGCCGCCGTGGTCTACATGCTCGCCGAGCGCTTCAAATGCACCCAGCAGGTCGGCCACCTCAAGGCCAACCACCAGCTCCCCGCGGCCGACCCCACCCGCGAGGCCAGCCAGATCGCCCGCCTGCGCCAACTCGCCGAAAGCGCCAAGCTCGACCCGGCGTTCGCCGAAAAACTCCTCAACTTCATCATCGCCGAGGTCATCCGCCACCACGAGACCATCGCCGCCGGCGAAGACCAATAGGGGCTGGGGCCCCCGCTCCCGCGTCGGGCAGCATGGGCCCATGTCCGCACTGACGCGCACCGAAGCGCAAGCCCGAGCCCGCCTCCTCGACGTCCACCACTACGACGTCGCCCTCGACCTCACCACCGGCGACGAAACCTTCCACTCCACCACCCGCATCCGCTTCACCGCCCGCACCACAGCGGACACCTTCGTCGAGCTCAAGCCGGAACAACTGCTCACCGCCACCCTCGACGGCACCCCCCTCGACCCCGCCACCCTCGCCGACAACCGCCTCCCCCTCACCGGCCTCACCGAAGGCCCCCACGAGCTGCGCGTCGAGGCCCGCATGCGCTACTCCCGCACCGGCGAGGGCCTGCACCGCTTCACCGACCCCGCCGACGGGGAGACGTACGTCTACACCCAGATGTTCATGGACGACGTCCAACGCGTCCTGCCCGCCTTCGACCAGCCCGACCTGAAGGCCGTCTTCGCGTTCACCGTCACCGCCCCCGCCCACTGGACCGTCCTCGCCAACGGCATCACCACCCGCACCGGCGACCGCGACCACGACGGGGCCGGCATCTGGACCTCCGCCCCCACCCCCGTCATCTCCACCTACCTCGCCGCCATCGCCGCAGGCCCCTGGCACAGCGTCACCACCGAACACGCGGGTCTCCCCTTCGGCATCCACTGCCGCCGCTCCCTCGCCCCCCACCTCGACGCCGACGCCGACGAGATCCTCTCCGTCACCACCGCCTGCTTCGACCGCTACCACGAGAAGTTCGCCGAGCCCTACCCCTTCGACTCCTACGACCAGGCCTTCGTCCCCGAATTCAACGCCGGCGCCATGGAAAACCCCGGGCTCGTCACCTTCCGCGACGAATTCGTCTTCCGCTCCGCCGTCACCGACACCGAACGCCAAAGCCGCGCCATGGTCATCGCCCACGAAATGGCCCACATGTGGTTCGGCGACCTCGTCACCCTCGCCTGGTTCGACGACATCTGGCTCAACGAGTCCTTCGCCGAATACATGGGCTACCAGACCCTCACCGAAGCCACCCGCTTCACGGGCACCTGGACCGAATTCGGCATGGTCCGCAAGCCCTGGGGCTACGACGCCGACCAGCGCCCCTCCACCCACCCCGTCGCCCCCGCCCCCGAAGACGTCCCCGACACCGCCTCCGCCCTCCTCAACTTCGACGGCATCTCCTACGCCAAGGGCGCCTCCGCCCTGCGCCAACTCGTCACCTGGCTCGGCGAAAAGGAATTCCTCGCCGGCATCAACACCCACTTCACCCGCCACAAGTTCGCCAACGCCACCCTCGCCGACTTCGTGGACTCCCTCGCCGCCCACACCGACCGCGACGTCCACGCCTGGGCCGACACCTGGCTGCGCACCACCGGCATCGACACCCTCACCCCCCGCGTCCAGGACGCCCACGGCGGCTGGACCCTCACCGTCGACCGCGACGGCCACCGCCCCCACCGCATCGCCGCCGGCGCCTACGAACGCACGCCCGACGGCCGCCTCGAACGCACCGAACTCCTCGACCTCGACGTCCCCACCGACGAGATCCTCTCCGCGAGCGGCGCCCGCCCCGCCCTCCTCGTCCTCAACGACGGCGACCTGAGCTACGCCAAGATCCGCCTCGACGCCACCTCCCTCGACACCGCCCTGAGCGACCTCTCCCGCATCCCCGACGCCCTCACCCGCGCCGTCGTCTGGGGCTCCCTGCGCGACATGGTCCGCGACGGCGAACTCGAACCCGGCGCCTACCTCGCCACTGCCGCGGCGCACCTGCCCGACGAACCCGACCTCGCCATCGTCCAAGGCGTCCTCGGCTTCGCCCGCACCCAGATCGCCGACCGCTACCTCACCCCAGCCGACCGCACCAGCGCCCTCACCACCCTCACGGACATCGGCCGCGCCCTCCTGCGCCGCACCGAGGACGGCACCGAACCGGGACTGCGCCTCGCCGCCGTACGCTCCCTCATCGACAGCGCCAACCAGCCCGACACCCTCACCGCCTGGCTCGCCGACGACACCGTCCCGGGCGGCCCCACCCTCGACCCCGAACTGCGCTGGCGCATCCTCGCCCGACTCGCCGTACTCGGCGCCGTCGACGAGAGCGCCATCGACACCGCCCTCGCCGCCGACCCCAGCGCCACCGGCCAGGAAGGCGCCGCCCGCTGCCGCGCCGCCCTGCCCACCCCCGAGGCCAAGGCCGCCGCCTGGCAGCGCCTCTTCCACGACGACACCCTGTCCAACTACCTCTTCAGCGCCACCGCCCAAGGCTTCTGGCAGCCCGAACAGACCGAACTCGTACGGGACTACGTACCCCGCTACTACCCCGAAGCCGTCGCCCTCGGGGCCCGCCGCGGCCCCGCCATCGCCGAAGCCGCCGGCCGCTACGCCTTCCCCGCCCACGCCATCGACGACACCAACCTCCGAGCCGGCCACACCTGCCTCGAAGACCCGAACCTCATCCCCCTCCTGCGCCGCAAACTGGTCGACCAACTCGACGACCTCTCCCGAGTCCTCCACGTCCGCACCCCCCGAATCCCCTAACCCGACCACCCCGACCACCCCGACCACCCCGACCACCCCGACCACCCCGGCCCCACCGGCCCACCCCGGCCCCACCGGCCCACCCCGGCCCCACCGGCCCCACCGGCCCGGCCCGGCCCCACCGGCCCACCCCGGCCCCACCGGCCCGGCCCCGGCGCCCCGGGCAGGCGAACGGGGCTCGGACCCGCACCGCCGCGGACGGGGTCCAAGTCGGAGCCGGCCCCGGGCAGACGTCCGGCGCCGCGCCCTGGCCACACGCCAGGCGGCCGACGACCGGCCACCGGCATCCGGTCCGGTACCCGGGCCGGGGGCCAGGGGAGCAGGATGCCCCGGAGTCCCCGCAGCTGGCCGGGGCGTCGCGGCGGGGAGGGCCCGCCCACCCGGCCGGGGCCGCCGGCAGCCCCGGTGGCTACGCCCGCCGCCGGATTCGGCCATCGGCCCGCGCGGGCGGTACCCGGCTCGGGCGGGTTTCGGGCGGGTGACCGTCGCCGCGGCGCCCGGCGGCCGACCGGCTACCAGGAGCGCGAGGCCGTCCGGCCCCACGGGCCGGCCCGCGCTCCGACGCCGCGACCCCACCGACCGCCCGGCCGGAAATCGGCGCCCGACACACCCCGGCGGTTACCCCATCCGGGTCGGATCGTTGTACCGCCCGGGTGTCCCGCCCGGCCTCGGCCCTTCCGGCGCGCAGCCACACCCCCACCGCACCCCGCGACACCGCGCCCCCGCCCCGAAGGACCCGCATGACAGCGCCCGCGCCCGCGCCCCTACCCCCGCCACCCCTCGCCGGAGGCGGCCGGGCCGGCGCCGACGCCCTGCGGCCCCTCCTCGACACCGTCCTCACCGCCCTGCGCACCGGCGCCGAACAACGCGGCGGCCCCCTCCCCGCCGGCGGCCCCGACACCGTCACCGCCCACACCACCGCCGCACTGGGCGACGTACTCCCCGCACACGGCACCGGCGACCACGAAGCCCTCCGCACCCTCGTCCACACCCTCACCGCCGGCGCCGCCGACCCCGCCCACCCCCTGTGCGCCGCCCACCTGCACTGCCCGCCGCTCGCCGTCGCGGCCGCCGCCGACCTCGCCGTGAGCGTCCTCAACCCCTCCCTCGACTCCTGGGACCAGGCCCCCGCCGCCTCCACCGTCGAGGCCCTCCTCACCCGCACCCTCGCCGCCGAGTTCTACGACACCCCCCGCGCCGACGCCCTCCTCACCACCGGCGGCACCGAAGCCAACCAACTCGCCCTCCTCCTCGCCCGCGAACAGCACGGCCCCCACCTCGCCGTCCTCCACGGAGCCAACGCCCACCACTCCATCCCCCGCGCCGCCTGGCTCCTCGGACTACCCCCCGCCCGAAGCCTCCCCACCCCCACCGGCACCCTCGACCCCGCCGTCCTCGACGAAGCCCTCGCCCACACCCCCGGGCCCGCCCTCGTCACCGCCACCGCCGGCACCACCGACGCCGGACTCATCGACCCCCTCGACGCCCTCGCCGACGTCTGCGCCCGCCACGGCGCCACCCTCCACGTCGACGCCGCCTACGGCGGCCTCCTCGCCCTCCACCCCCACCGCCGCACCGCCCTCACCGGCCTCCACCGCGCCGCGACCCTCACCGTCGACCTGCACAAAATCGGCTGGCAACCCGTCGCCGCAGGACTCCTCGTCGTCCCCGACACCGACCGGCTCACCCCCCTCGCCCACCAGGCCGACTACCTCAACGCCACCGACGACACCGAAGCCGGCCTCCCCGACCTCCTCGGCCGCTCCCTGCGCACCACCCGCCGCCCCGACGCGTTCAAAATCGCCGTCACCCTGCGCTCACTCGGCCGCGACGGCCTCACCCACCTCATCGACCTCACCTGCGCCGCAGCCCACCGGCTCGCCGAACTCCTCGACGCACACCCCCGCTTCGAACTCCACGCGCACCCCACCCTCACCACGGTCCTCTTCCGCCCCACCCCCGCGGACGACACCCACCTCGCCGCCCTACGCCGCACCCTCCTCCACGACGGCACCGCCGTCCTCGGCCGCGCCACCGCCGACGGCCGCCTCTGGCTCAAGGCCACCCTCCTCAACCCCCACACCACGGCGCGCGACCTGGACACCCTCGTCACCCTCCTGGAAGGCAGAACCCACCGATGACCGCCCAGCTCGACACACCCCACGACCTCGTCGGAATCGGCATCGGCCCCTTCAACCTCTCCCTGGCCGCCCTCGCCCACGGCCTCCCCCGACAAGGCACCGACCCCCTCGCCACCGCCTTCTACGACCAACGCCGCGACTTCCGCTGGCACCCCGGCCTCCTCATCGACGGAGCCAGCCTCCAAGTCCCCTTCCTCGCCGACCTCGTCACCCTCGCCGACCCCACCAGCCCCTGGACGTTCCTCAGCTACCTCAAGCACAAGGAACGCCTCTTCCCCTTCTACTTCGCCGAGCGCTTCCACATCCCACGCGCCGAATACGACGCCTACTGCCGCTGGGTCAGCGGCCGACTCCCCGACCTCCACTTCGGCCACCAGGTCGACGCCGTCCGCTGGAACCCCGAACGCGACCTCTTCGAAGTCGACTACACCCAACTCGACCCCGACGGCGAAGTCGAAGCCCTCGGCCGCACCCACACCCGCAACCTCGTCCTCGGCATCGGCACCGCCCCCTACGTCCCCGAACCCCTGCGCCCCCTCGCCGACGCCCCCACCGTCCCCGTCATCCACTCCGCCGACTACCTCGACAACCGCCAACGGATCCTCGCCGCCGAGCACGTCACCGTCATCGGATCAGGCCAATCCGGCGCCGAGGTCTTCCTCGACCTCCTGCGCGCCCGCCCCGCCGGCCGCGAAGGCCTCACCTGGCTCGCCCGCACCCCCTCCTTCGCCCCCATGGAGTACTCCAAGCTCGGCCTCGAACACTTCACCCCCGACTACACCCGCTACTTCCACGCCCTCCCCGAACCCGTCCGCGACCGCCTCGTCCCCACCCAATGGCAACTCCACAAGGGCATCGACGCCACCACCATCGCCGCCATCCACGACGAGCTCTACCGCCGCTCCCTCCACGGCGGCTGGCCCGACGCCGTCCTCACCCCCGGCGTCACCGTCCGCACCGCCGGCCGCGTCGCCACCACCAAGGTCGAACTCCACCTCGAACACACCCAGCAGGGCAGCCGCTCCCGCCTCACCACCGACGCCGTCGTCCTCGCCACCGGCTACCGGGAACGACCGCTCACCAGCCTCCTCGCCGGCCTCGACCCCTACATCCGCAAGGACTCCTCCGGCCGCCCCCGCATCGACGACCGCTACCGGATGATCCTCGACCCCTCCGTCACCGGAACCGTCTTCGTCCAGAACGGCGAACGCCACACCCACGGCGTATCGGCCCCCGACCTCGGCCTCGCCGCCTGGCGCAGCGCCGCCATCCTCAACACCCTCACCGGCAAAGAGCCCTACCCCCAGCCCCAGCGGACCGCCTTCACCACCTTCGGCCTCGAACAGCGGGAACACACCCGCCCCCACCCCACCGTCGAACTCCTCCCCCTCGTCGAACACCCCTGAGGCCCCCCCACCAGGCGCTTCGTCCGTCGGCGCCGGCTTCGCCACCGGTTCGCCGCCATCCGGCGAACCGGCGCCGGCGCCTCGACCGAGGCCCTGGGCCCACAGGTCGCGGTGGAGGCGCCGGAGGAACGCCTAGAAGACCGGCACCCCCGCCCGCGTCAGACGCCAGTCCACCGACGCGAACCGCGCCGGATCCACCGTCCCCGCCGCCTTCACCCACTGGATGATCGTGTTACGGATCTCCTCCGAATTCGCCCACACCTGCCGGGCCTGCGGAACATGCGGGAAGTTACCGCCACCCGAAGCCCGGTAGTTGTTCACCGCCAACACGAACCGCGCCGCCGGATCCACCGCCTGCCCCCGGAACGACAACCCCGTGATCCGCGACCCCACCGGCTGCGCGATGTCGATGTCGTACGTCAACCCGTACACCGCGTCGTAGTTGTAGTCCGGCACCCCCTCGGAGTTCGTCAGCTTCGCCACGTCCACCACATCCCCCGGAGCCGTCCGCACGAAGTACCGCGCCGAGTACTCCAGGTACTCCTTCAGCTGCGCACCCGTCAGCAGCCGCGCCTCCAGCGTGTTCTCGAACGGGTACAGCCCCGCCGCGTCCCGCAGCGTCACCTTCCCCGCCGGAATCGACGCCGTCCGCGAGAAACACGACGCCTGCGACACCACCGGCAGCGCCGCCCACTCCGAACCCGCCAGCGCCGCCTTCACCGTCTCCGCCTGCACATGGTTGATCAGATCGATGATCGGCACGTCCTTCACCGGACCCTCCGCCGCCGACATCGCCTGCGTCGACGTACCGATCACCTGGTTGACGTACGCCACCACCTTGCGGTGCTCGTCCGACAACAACCCCGTGATCTTCGGGTCCTCGGCCACCGTGTTCGAGTTCAGCACCCGCGCCGCGACCTTCGCCACCGACCAGCGGCCCCGCTCCCACGCCAGCTCGAAGTCGAACAGCGTCAGCCGCTGCCCCCACTTCAACGGCTCCGACAACACCACGTCCTTGCCGGTCGCCTCGTTGCGCACCCGGTACTCCGGGATCTCCGTGTGCGCGTGCCCCACCAGGATCGCGTCGATCCCCGGCACCTGCTGCGCCACCAACGCCGCCGCGTTCTCCACGTACGGCAACTGGTCACCGTACGAGGACGTACCGCTCGACCCCGAGTGCGCCGACACGATCACCACGTCCGCACCCATCGACCGCAGCCGCGGCACGTACTTCGCCGCCTGCTCCTCCAACCCCGGGAACGTCATCCTCCCCTGCACGTTCGCCTTGTCCCACAGCGCGATCCCCGGATTCGTCAGACCCAGCACCGCCACCTTCACGTCCCGCCCGTGCGGGGTCCGCAGCCGGTGCATGCTGTACGGCGCGAACGCCGGCCGCAACGTCTTCGCGTCCAGCGCGTTCGCCCCCAGCAGCGGGAAATCACACTGCTCCTCGAACTTGCGCAACACCGGTATCCCGTAATTGAACTCGTGGTTCCCGAGCGCCGCCGCGTCATAGCCGATCGCGTTCATCGCCTGCGCCATCGGATGCACCGGCCCACGCCGCGCGGTGATCGGATCCACCTTCGCGTAGTAGTACGACAACTGCGTGCCCTGGATCGTGTCACCGGCATCGATCAACAGCGTGTTGCGCCGGCCCTTCTCCGCACGGACCTGGTTCACCAGCGTCGAGATCTTCGCCAGACCGACGTCGTTGTGCGCCTTGTCGTCGAACTCCCGGTCCGTGAAGTAGTCCCAGTTGAAGACGTTCCCGTGCAGATCGGTCGTCCCCATCACCGTGAACGCGTACGTACGCGGACCCCCCGCCGACTGCCGTGCCCCCTGCGCCTCCTGCGCGGCCGCCGGCGTGCCCGCCGTCCCCGCCACCGCCACGGCCGCCCCCGTCGCGGCCGTCGCCCCCATGAAAGTCCTACGGTCGAACGCCATGCCATCTCCCCTTGTCAACGCGTACGTGTCAGGCGCCGCGCCACCCGATCCGAGGGTGACCAACGCGCGTAGATTCTGACCTACGGGTAACAAGCGGCGACACCCCGCCCGAGGTTTCGATCCCGATCACCCCACCCGAACGGGCGACGATGCGACAGTGGAAACCATGACCCAGGACCCCACGCACCAGCCCTACGGAACCCCCGAAGTGCCCCGCGTCGCCGTCCGCGGCGAAGCCCGCCTCGAAGTCGACCCCGAAATCGCCCGCATCGGCATCACCGTCACCGCACGCGGCACCGATCGCCGCACCGCACTCGAAGACCTCACCCGCCGCAACAACGCCGTCCTCGACCTCGTCAAAAGCTACGGCGACCCCGTCGAAAAACTCGAAACCGGCACCTTCTCCATCACCCCCGAACTCACCCGCCACGGCCGCGGCGAACGCGTCCGCGCCTACCACGGCCGCGTCCACCTCACCGCCGAACTCACCGACTTCACCACCCTCGGCGAACTCACCACCCGCCTCGCCGACCTCGAACTCACCCAGGTCGACGGCCCCTGGTGGGCCCTGCGCCCCACCTCACCCGCCCACGGCGAAGCCCGCCGCCAAGCCGTACTCGAAGCCGTCCAACGCGCCCGCGAATACGCCCAGGCCCTCGGCGCCGACCTCGCCGCCCTCGTCGAACTCGCCGACCTCGGCGCCGAAAACGCCACCCCCCTCGCCATGGCCGCCCCCGCCGGCATGCTCCGCACCATGGGCTACGGCGCAGGCGACGAAACCGACGCCCCACCCCTCGACCTCGAACCCCAGCGCCAGACCGTCTACGCCCAGGTGAACGCCCGCTTCACGATGACCGTCCCGCGACTCTGAACGACGTAGCGACGTAGCACATTCACCCGTCGGGGGTGCTCATCGGAGCACCCCCGCGCACATTCAACAATTGTCAACAACCTTTCGCGCAAAGGTTGTTGAGTGGACACCCGGAACCAATTTCCTACTGCCTGGTAGCGGCATACGCTCGACTCATGCGCCGAGCAAAAATCGTATGTACCCTGGGCCCCGCCACCGACTCATACGACCAGATCAAAGCACTGGTCGAAGCCGGAATGGACATCGCCCGCCTCAACCTCAGCCACGGCACCTACGCCGAACACGAGGAGCGCTACCAACGCGTACGCAAGGCATCCGACGAAACCGGCCACAGCGTCGGCATCCTCGCAGACCTTCAAGGCCCGAAGATCCGCCTCGGCCGCTTCCGCGAAGGCCCCGTACTCCTTGAACGCGGCGACGCATTCACCATCACCGTCGAAGACCACGAAGGCGACCGCCACACCTGCGGCACCACCTACAAGGGCCTCGCCCACGACGTCACCACCGGCGAACGCATCCTCGTCGACGACGGCCGCGTCACCCTCGAGGTCACCGGCGTCGACGGCCCCCGCGTCCACACCCTCGTCATCGAAGGCGGCATGGTCTCCGACCACAAAGGCCTCAACCTCCCCGGCGTAGCCGTCTCCGTTCCCGCCCTCTCCGACAAGGACATCGACGACCTCCGCTGGGCCCTGCGCACCGGCGCCGACGTCATCGCCCTCTCCTTCGTCCGCAGCGGCCACGACATCCAAGACGTCCACCGCATCATGGACGAAGAAGGCCGCCGCCTCCCCGTCATCGCCAAGATCGAAAAACCCCAGGCGGTCGACAACATCGACGACATCGTCGCCGCCTTCGACGGCATCATGGTCGCCCGCGGCGACCTCGGCGTCGAAATGCCCCTCGAACAAGTCCCCATCGTCCAAAAGCGCGCCATCAAACTCGCCAAGCGCAACGCCAAGCCCGTCATCGTCGCCACCCAAATGCTCGACTCGATGATCGACAACAGCCGACCCACCCGCGCCGAAGCCTCCGACGTCGCCAACGCCGTCATCGACGGCACCGACGCCGTCATGCTCTCCGGCGAAACCAGCGTCGGCAAATACCCCGTCGAAACCGTCAAAACGATGTCCCGCATCGTCGAAGCCGCCGAAGAGGACATCCTCGCCAAGGGCCTCCCACCCCTCACCGAACGCAACAAACCCCGCACCCAAGGCGGAGCCGTCGCCCGCGCCGCCGCCGAAATGGGCGACTTCCTCGGCGCGAAATTCCTCGTCGCCTTCACCCAGAGCGGCGACACCGTCCGCCGACTCTCCCGCTACCGCTCACCCATCCCCCTCCTCGCCTTCACCCCCGACCCCGCCACCCGCTCCCAACTCAACCTCACCTGGGGCGTCGAAACCTTCCTCGGCCCCCACGTCGACTCCACCGACGCCATGGTCGCCCAAGTCGAAGAAGAACTCCTGCGCATCGGCCGCTGCGTCCCGGGCGACATCGTCGTCATCACCGCCGGCTCACCCCCCGGCGTCAGCGGCAAAACCAACCTCGTCCGCATCCACCACCTCGGCGACCCCGTCCACTGACCTAGTATTTCGGCCCGATGTGGGCGTCCATCCACGCGACGGACGCCTTGCGGGCGATGGACACGTTGAAGGGGTTGTGCCCGCGAAATAGGCCTGCTTGTCGAGAGGGGTGCCATCGGATTGAGGGCAGTCCGGATCGTGTGAGCCAGGGCACTCGCCGCGCTTTGCGCGGTCCTGGTGCTTCCAGTACCCGATGGTGCCCAGCGGGAGGTCGAGTTGGCGGGCAACGTCTGCGTTCCGCGCGCCTGCGCGCAAGGGGGAGAGGGCCGTTTGGCGTACTTCGAGGCTGTGGAACTCCATGAGGCAACTGTGCGTGACTGCTCATGGCTGCGCGTAGCAAAAAGCGGACGTTCACGCGAAGGTGAACGTCCGCTTTTCGGACAAGTGCCGGGTGCGGGATTCGAACCCGCACGCCCTTTCGGACAGATGTGTTTGAGACATCAGCGTCTGCCATTCCGCCAACCCGGCAAGGTCGCATGTCGGAGTGTACCGGGTGACCGCGCGGCGGCGCTGCTAGGTAGGCTCATCCAAGCAGCACAGCCCCGCAAAGAGGAGCCCCCGTGACCGCCGAGCATGAGTCGACGCCCACGTCCGACGCCGACCAGTCGCACGTTCCGCCGCTGACGACGCGGGTCGTCATCGCCGAGGACGAGGCGCTCATCCGTCTCGACCTGAAGGAAATGCTCGAAGAGGAGGGGTACTCCGTCGTCGGTGAGGCCGGGGACGGGCAGACGGCCGTTGAGCTCGCGCGTGAGCACCGGCCGGATCTGGTGATCCTCGATGTGAAGATGCCCGTCCTGGACGGGATCTCCGCGGCCGAGAAGATCGCGGAGGAGTCCATCGCCCCCGTGCTCATGCTCACCGCCTTCTCGCAGCGCGACCTCGTCGAGCGGGCGCGTGACGCCGGTGCGATGGCGTACCTGGTGAAGCCGTTCAGCAAGAGCGACGTGGTGCCCGCCATCGAGATGGCCGTGTCCCGCTTCGCGGAGCTGAGGGCGTTGGAGAAGGAGGTCGCGGACCTCTCGCTGCGGCTGGAGACGCGCAAGCTGGTGGACCGGGCGAAGAGCATCCTGCAGACGCAGTACGGGCTGAGCGAGCCGGCTGCGTTCCGGTGGATCCAGAAGACCTCCATGGACCGGCGCATGTCCATGCAGCAGGTCGCGGAGGCGGTCATCGAGGACGCCGAGGAGAAGAAGAACGCCGCGCAGGGTTGATCACAGGCATGAGGAAGGGCCCGTCTCCCCCCGAGGGGAGACGGGCCCTTCGTCGTGGGCGTCAGTCCTCGCCGAGGTAGGCCTTGCGGACGTCCTCGTTGTGGAGGAGTTCCTGGCCGGTGCCGGAGAGCACGATCTTGCCGATCTCCATCACGTGTGCCTGGTCGGCGAGCGAGAGGGCGGCCTGGGCGTTCTGCTCGACGAGCAGGATGGTCATGCCGGTCGACTTGAGTTCGGCGATGGTCGACATGATCTTCTGCATCATCAGCGGGGAGAGGCCCATGGAGGGCTCGTCCAGCATGAGCAGTTTGGGCTGGCACATCAGGGCGCGGCCCATGGCGAGCATCTGCTGTTCGCCGCCCGAGAGGGTGCCGGCGGCCTGCTTGCGGCGCTCTCCCAGGATGGGGAAGAGGTCGTAGGCGCGCTGGATGTCCTTCTCGATGCCTTCCTTGTCGCTGCGGAGGAAGGCGCCGAGCTGGAGGTTCTCGGCGATCGTCAGCCGGGGGAAGATGTGGCGTCCCTCGGGGGAGTGGGCCAGCTTCATGGAGACGATCTTGTGGGCGGGGACGCCGGCGAGGGGCTTGCCGTCGAAGGTGATGTTGCCCGCGGTGGGCTTGAGGAGCCCGGAGAGGGTGCGCAGGGTGGTCGTCTTGCCGGCGCCGTTGGTGCCGACGAGGCAGACGATTTCGCCTTCGTTGACTTCGAAGGAGATGCCCTTGACCGCTTCGATCTTGCCGTAGGCGACCTTGAGGTCTTCGACCTTGAGGAGTGCGGTCACTTGGCCTCTCCTTCCGTGGTGCTGGTGGTGCCAGTGGTGCTGTCCGAGCCCGAGTCCGAGTCCGAGTCCGAGCCGGAGTTCGCGTCCGCTTCGGCGTGGGCTTCCGCGGCTTCGACCTCGGCGGCTTCCTCGGCGCCGGGGGCGCCTTCGAAGGGGGTGCCGAGGTAGGCGGCGATGACGCGCTCGTCACCCTGCACGACGGAGGCCGTGCCCTCGACGAGCTTCTCGCCCTGGACGAGACAGGCGACGCGGTCGCAGAGGTTGAAGATGAAGCGCATGTCGTGCTCGATGACGAGGACGGCGATGCCCATGTCGCGGATGGCGAAGATGAGTTCTTCGGCCGCGCGGGTTTCCTGCGGGTTCATGCCGGCGGTGGGCTCGTCCAGGAGGATGAGGCCGGGGTCGCTGGCGAGGGCACGGGCGATTTCGAGCTTGCGCTGCTCGCCGTACGGGAGGTTCTTCGCGAGGTGGCCGGCCTTGTGCTGGAGGCCGATGAACTCGAGGAGTTCCATGGCCCGTGCTTCGCTGGCGGCTTCGGCCTTCTTGAAGCCGGGGCCGCGCAGGAGGGCGGACCAGAGGCCTTCCTTGGTGCGGGTGTGGCGTCCGACGAGGACGTTCTCCAGCACCGTCATGTTGTGGAAGAGCCGGATGTTCTGGAAGGTGCGGGCGATGCCTGCCTGGGTGACGAGGTGAGGCTTGGGCGGCAGGACGGTGCCCTTGTAGCTGACGGTTCCCTCGGTGGGGACGTACAGCCCGGTGAGGCAGTTGAAGAAGGTGGTCTTGCCGGCGCCGTTGGGGCCGATGAGGCCGACGATCTCGCCCGCGTTGACCTGGAGGTCGACGTTCTTGACGGCGGTGAGGCCGCCGAAGCGCATGGTGACGCCCTTGGCTTCGAGGACCGTGGTCTGGGTGGTGGTGTCCGTGGTGGTCGTCATGTCGTTCACGCCCCCGCCTTGGCGGTGGCCAGGTCCGTGGGGGCCTGGTCAGCGGTGTCGTCGTGGAACTCAAGCTGCGCCCGCTTGTTGGCGATGAGGCCCTCGGGGCGGAAGCGCATGAGCAGGATGAGGGCGATGCCGAACGCGAGGAGCTGGTAGTCCTGGAGGAAGGCCAGCTTCGCGGGGATCAGGAAGAGGAGTGCGGCGCCGAGGATGGGGCCGCGGATGGTGCCCATGCCGCCGAGGATGACGGCGGCGAGGAGGAACGCGGAGTTCGGCGGGACGGGCCCGGCGAAGACGTAGTTCTCGGGGACGACCGTGCTGTTGACGTGTGCCTGGACGGTGCCGGCGAGGCCGGCGAGGGTGGCGCCGAGGGCGAAGGCGATGAGCTTGACCTTGAAGCCGTTGATGCCCATGGCTTCGGCGGCGGTCTCGTCCTCGCGGATGGCGACCCAGGCGCGGCCGATGCGGCTGTTGCCGGCGCGGGAGAACACCAGCACCACCAGGGCCATGACCAGCAGCATCAGGAAGTAGTAGTTGGCGTAGGCGCCGAGGACGATGCCGCCGACGGTGTGGGCTTCGCCGAAGTTCCACCCGAAGAGTTCGAGGTGGGGGATGTTGGGGATGCCGTTGGGGCCGTTGGTGATGTCCGGGCCGGAGTCGCCGTCGAGGTTGCCCATGGCGATGCGGAAGATCTCTCCGAAGCCGAGGGTGACGATGGCGAGGTAGTCGCCGCGCAGTCGGAGGGTCGGTGCGCCGATGACCACGCCGAAGATGAGCGAGGCGAGGGCGCCGACGATGACCGCTGCCCAGAAGGGCAGGTGGATGCCGAAGGCGGAGGCGGTGCTGCCGGAGACCAGGGCGGCGGCGTAGGCGCCGACGCCGAGGAAGGCGACGTAGCCGAGGTCGAGGAGGCCGGCGAGGCCGACGACGACGTTGAGGCCGAGGGCGACGGTCGCGAAGATCAGGATGTTGACCGCGATGAGCGTGTAGGTGTCGCCGCTCTGCTGGATGAAGGGGAAGGCGATCGCGGCGGCCGCGGTGCCGATGAGCGTGACCTGGCGGTGCTTCGCGGTGAGGGCGCCGAGCCGGTCGAAGAGGCCGGCCTTGAGGAGGGCGAAGCCCGCGAAACCGACGGTGATCAGGTAGGTGACGAAGAGCTGCGGTTCCTTGTCGTCGGTGTCGATGCCGAAGGTGATGACGTAGAGACCGAGGGCGAAGACGCCGGTGATGATGAGGATTTCGGCCCAGGCGGGCAGCAGCTGCTTGGCGGCGGTCGCCTTGCGGCTGTCGTCGGGGAGCTTGTACGCGGCCAGGGCCGGGACGAGCGAGCCGACGAGGGCGACGTAGGCGCCGGGCTCCAGGTGGGCGAAGCCGCCGAGGACCACGGCGATGGCGAGGACCGTGAACCAGGTGCCGGCGAAGGCACCGAGCGCGAGGATCCAGACGGGCTTGCGGGCGCCGGTGGGGGTGAGCCAGCGCAGGCCCTTGACGCCGAGTGCGGACAGCGCGAAGACGGCGGTCAGGAGACCGGCGACGAGGCTGAGGAACTGGATGGGCGCCGGGCTGCCGTAGTAGGTCAGGTCACCGGGGAACTCGTCCGTCCAGGTCCAGGCGAGGAAGGCGCTGATGACGGTGAGCAGGCTGCCGCCGATGACCGCGTAGAGGAGCGCGGCGGGGGCGGGGCCCTGCTGGGTGACGGCGGTCTGCGGGGTGGTGTTGGTGGTCATGGTTCTCACGCCCGATCCGCGACGCGCTCGCCGAGCAGGCCTTGGGGCCGCACGAGGAGGACGACGATGAGGAGTACGAACGCCCAGACGTTGGACCAGGCTCCACCGCCGAGCTGCTGCATGCCGGGGATCTCTTCGATGTACGCGATCGAGAGGGCCTCGGCGAGGCCGAGGACGACGCCGCCGACCATGGCGCCGTAGATGTTGCCGATGCCGCCGAGGACGGCGGCGGTGAAGGCCTTCAGCCCGAGGATGAAGCCCATCTCGAAGTTGATCTGGCCCTTGTCGAGGCCGTAGGCGACGGCGGCGACGGCGGCGAACGCGGCACCGATGGCGAAGGCCATGACGATGATGCGGTCGGTGTTGATGCCCATCAGCTTCGCGGTGTCGGGGTCCTGCGCGGTGGCCTGCATGGCGCGGCCGCTGCGGCTCTTGGAGACGAAGACGCCGAGGGCGAGCATGCAGAGCGGGGCGAGGATGAGGACGAAGAGGTCCGCGCGCTGGATGGCCAGGCTGTCGGTGATCTTGAAGGCGGCTCCCTTGAACTCGGGGAAGCTGACTGCCTTCTTGGCGTCCGGGTAGAACTGCCAGACGAGCTGCTGGAGCGCGATCGAGAGGCCGATTGCGGTGATGAGCGGGGCGAGCCGTGGTGCGCTGCGCAGGGGGCGGTAGGCGAAGCGTTCGGCCGCGGTGGCGACGAGGACCGAGGCGAGCGCGCCTCCGACGATCATGACGGGTATCGCGACCAGTAGGGAGGTGCCGGTCGGGAGGATGGCGTAGGCGGTGAGCGCGCCGAAGCCGCCGATCATGAAGATCTCGCCGTGGGCGAAGTTGATGAGCTGGACGATGCCGTAGACCATGGTGTACCCGATGGCGATGAGGCCATAAAGGGCACCGAGGGCAAGGCCGTTGGCCAGCTGTTGCGGCAGTTCGTGCACCGCAGGGCCTCCGATGAGCGTGTCGGATAAGACTCCGCGCGAGGGCGCTGTTTGCGCCCTCGCGCGGCTGGTTCTTTTGAGGGGGGTCCGGCCGCGGGGGGCGGATCGGACCGGGGGTCCCGTCAGGCGGGACGTGTGATTACTGGTTGAAGGTGTCGCTCTTGACGTCGATCCACTTGCCGCCCTCGACCTTGTAGACCGTGAGCTGCTTGTTGGTGGTGTCGCCGTACTGGTCGAAGGCGACCTTGCCGGTCACGCCTTCGAAGGAGACCTTGGCGAGGGCCTCGACGACCTTGGCGCGGGCGTCGGCCGGGAGCTTGCCGCTGTTGGCGTTGACGACGGCCTTGACGGCCTGGATGACGGCCCAGCCGGCGTCGTAGGAGTAGCCACCGTAAGCGGCGTACGGGTCCTTGTAGCCGCCGGCCTGGTAGTCGGCGATGAAGGTCTTGGCGGTGGGGAGCTTCTCGACGGGGTAGCCGATGGAGGTGGAGAGGTCGCCCTCGTTGGCCTCGCCGGAGGCGGTGATGAAGGCGGGGTCCTGGATGCCGTCGCCGCCCATGAGCGGGACGTTGGCGCCCGTCTTCTTGATCTGGTCGGCGAGCAGGCCGCCCTCGGGGTACTGGCCGCCGAAGTAGACGGAGTCGGCGCCCGTGCTCTTGACCTTGTCGGCGGTGGAGGAGAAGTCGGTCTCCTTCACGGTGACGTGGTCGGTGCCGACGACCTCGCCGCCGAGCTTCTTGAACTCGTCGGAGAAGATCGCGGCCAGGCCGGCGCCGTAGGTCTGCTTGTCGTCGACGACGAAGACCTTCTTCTTGCCGGCGTCCTTGAAGAGGTACTGGGCGGCGAACTTGCCCTGGACCACGTCGGTGGCGGCGGTGCGGAAGTAGGTGGGGAAAGGGCGCTTGAATTCGCCCTTGCCCCAGTTGTCGCCCTGGCTGAGCGCGGGGTTGGTGTTGGCCGGGGAGACCTGCGCGAGGTTCGCCGAGGCGAAGACGCCCTGCATCTGCTGGGCCACGCCGGAGTTCAGCGGGCCGACGACGCCGAGGACGTCCTTGTTGCCGACGAGCTTGGTGGCGTTGGCCTGACCGGAGGCGGGGACCGCCTGGTCGTCGAGGGCTTCGACCTTGAACTCGATGCCGGGGACCTCGTTGTTCTTGTTGGCCGTTTTGGCCGCGAGGTCGACGGAGTTCTTGATGCCCTGGCCGAGGGCGGAGAGCGAGCCAGTGAGGGGAGCGTCCACGCCGATGACGACGACGGTCTTCTTGCCGCCGGAGTTGTCCCCGGACTTCGCCTCATCGCGCGATCCGCAGGCGGTGAGGGTCAGTGCTCCCGTGGTGATCACGGTGGTGAGGACGAGCAAAGAACGGTGTCGCACGATTCTTCCTTTCCCTGGCGCGGCTCCCTCTGTGAGGTGCCGTTCGGTCGCCGGGCCGCACTGGGATGTACAGCGGCCGTGCTGGTCGCGCCCAGCGGCGCGGTGACTGGCCGTGACTCTAGGCCCGAGGTGGTGAAAGCGGGGAGCGGAGAAAGGAGGATGTGACGCTCTTGTTATGCCAAGGCCAAGAATGTGTGCCGGGAGTGTGGACAGAACGGACATTTACTGGCGTTGGAGGGCGTCCGCATGGTGAGAAGTACCTGTTCCTCTAAGGGGCTTGAGGCCTCCATGCACCTGTCTTAGATCAAATTCGGCCGAATGTGGCTGCGTGTGTCCGTAGGAATCCATCGGGTGGCCATTCTCAGTGGATAAAGGGGATTCCGTACGGCATTTCCATTACGCAGTGTGATCATCCGGCGGGAGGTGCTGAAGTCCGGTGGATCGCGTGCCGATCTCGAAAGCGCTGGTCACCGGCGGTTCGGCGGTTCGGCGGCAGGTGCCCGGAAGCCGGACAGCGCGCTCGGATTGCGGTGACCTGGGTCACGTCGGAGGGTGTCGGTTCCCGGAGCTCCCCGTCGCGCCGTTCTGCTCGGCGCAGCGCTGCGCCACGAACCGGTCGATCAGCTCAAGTGCCTTGTCCCGCCCGGCCGTTCGCTCCTCGGCGCGTCCTGCGGCCACCGCGTCCTCGTGGATCGCGTACTGGTCGTTGGACAGCCCCTTCTGCTCCCAGTCCAAGCCCGACCACTTCGTGCCCAGGAGCGTCTCCTTCGCCCAGTAGGACACGAGGCTGGTGCAGATCTGTGCGGGCGAGGAGGGGGTCGGGGTGGAGCCGTCCGCCGGGCTGTGCGGGCCTGCCGCCGGGGGTGGGGCGGAACGTGCGCATCCGGTCGGGGCGCCGGTCAAGGCGAGCGCCGCGAGGAGGGTGGTGGCGGCGTAGCGGACCGTGGAACGTGGCGGTGTCCCCATGAGGGGACGGTAGGCGGTCACCATCGGTGACACAACAGATGCGGACGCGGCGGGTGCGGAGTGGCGGATTCCGGGCGGGTGGCGGGAAGAAGCGCGTGCGGGCGGAGTCGATAAAGGGGGAAGAAACGGGCGCAGGCCCGGACGCGCGCCGCCGGTGGGGGCGGGGCGTCCGGGCCTGCCGTACGTGAGGGGGTGGGGCGCGGCGCAGGCGGGGCCAGGGGCGGGGGCCGGTTCAGGCTCCGGTGGCGGCCTGGCCGCCGTCCGTCTCGCGCAGCAGGCAGGTCAGGCGGGCGCTGCACACGCGCCGGTCCTGGTCGTCGGAGATCACGATCTCGTAGGTGGCGGTGGAGCGGCCGCGGTGGACGGGGGTGGCGACGCCGGTGACGATGCCGGAGCGGGCGCCGCGGTGGTGGGTGCAGTTGAGGTCCACGCCGACGGCGATCTTGCCGATGCCGCCGTGCATCATCGCGCCGATCGAGCCGAGGGTTTCGGCCAGGACGGCGGAGGCGCCGCCGTGCAGCAGTCCGTAGGGCTGGGTGTTGCCCTTGACCGGCATGGTGCCCACGACCCGCTCGGCGGAGGCCTCCAGGACGCGGATCTCCATCCGCTCGCCCAGGTCGCCCGCCGAGAAGAGGGAGGGCAGGTCGATGCCCAGGGCCGCGTACTCGTCGAGGACTTCTTGCGGGAACTTCACTGCGTGCTGCTCGCCCATGGGCCGGCTCCGTTCGTCAACGCTCGTTAACCATCTTGTCCTGAGGTCGTTCTATCAGGCCGGTTCGAAGCGGATGACGACGGACTTGCTCGCGGGGGTGTTGCTGACGTCGGCGGTGGAGTCCAGGGGCACCAGCACGTTCGTCTCGGGGTAGTACGCGGCCGCGCAGCCGCGCGCGGTCGGGTAGTGCACGACGCGGAAGCCGGGGGCGCGCCGCTCCACGCCGTCCTTCCACTCGCCGACCAGGTCGGTGTACGAGCCGTCGGCCAGGCCCAGCTCGGCCGCGTCCTCGGGGTTGACCAGGACGACGCGGCGGCCGCCGGTGATGCCGCGGTAGCGGTCGTCGAGGCCGTAGATCGTGGTGTTGTACTGGTCGTGGCTGCGCAGGGTCTGCAGGAGCAGCCGGCCGGCGGGGACCTTGGGGTATTCGACGGGGGCGGCGGTGAAGTTGGCCTTGCCGGTCTTGGTGGGGAAGCGGCGCTCGTCGCGCGGGGCGTGGGGGAGGCGGAAGCCCTCGGGGCGGGCCGCGCGCGCGTTGAAGTCCTCGAAGCCGGGGACCACGCGGGAGATCCGGTCACGGATGGTGGCGTAGTTCCGCTCGAACTCCTCCCACGGCGTCTTCGAGCCGGCGCCGAGGACGGCGCGCGCCATGCGGGCGACGATGGCGGGCTCGGAGAGCAGGTGCGGGGAGGCGGGGGCGAGGTTGCCGCGCGAGGCGTGGACCATGCCCATGGAGTCCTCGACGGTCACGAACTGCACTGTGCCCTTTTTGCCGATACCCGACGCTTGGACGTCCTTGTCGGTGCGGCCGAGGGTGGGCAGGATCAGGGCGCGCCGGCCGGTGACCGCGTGGGAGCGGTTGAGCTTGGTGGAGACGTGCACGGTCAGGGAGGCGCGGCGGATGGCGGCCTCGGTGACGGCGGTGTCGGGGGTGGCGCCGACGAAGTTGCCGCCCATGGCGAAGAGGACCTTGGCCTTGCCGTCGCGCAGGGCCTCGATGGAGCGGACGACGTCGTAGCCGTGGTGGCGCGGCGAGGTGATGCCGAATTCCTTGTCCAGGGCGTCGAGGAAGGCCGGGGCCGGGCGTTCGAAGATGCCCATGGTGCGGTCGCCCTGGACGTTGGAGTGGCCGCGGACGGGGCAGACGCCGGCGCCGGGGCGGCCGATGTCGCCGCGCAGCAGGAGCAGGTTGACGACTTCGCGGATGGTGGCGACGGAGTGCTTGTGCTGGGTGAGGCCCATGGCCCAGCAGACGATGGTGCGCTTCGAGGCGAGGATCATCGCGAGGGCGGCTTCGATGTCGGGGCGGGTCAGGCCGGTGGCCCTGAGGGTCTCGTCCCAGTCGGTCGCGGCCACGGCGGCGGCGAGTTCCTCGTATCCGTGGGTGTGCTCGCGGACGAAGTCGTGGTCGACGGCGCCTTCGGTCTCGATGACGAGTTTGTTGAGGAGGCGGAAGAGGGCCTGGTCGCCGCCGATGCGGATCTGGAGGAAGAGGTCGTTGAGGGCGGTGCCCTTGAGCATGCCGAGGGGGGTCTGCGGGTTCTTGAACCGCTCCATGCCGGCCTCGGGCAGCGGGTTCACCGAGATGATCCGCGCGCCGGCTTCCTTGGCCTTCTCCAGCGCGGAGAGCATGCGGGGGTGGTTGGTGCCGGGGTTCTGTCCGGCGACGATGATCAGTTCGGCCTGGTGGAGGTCTTCGAGGGAGACGCTGCCCTTGCCGATGCCGATGGTCTCGTTGAGCGCGGAGCCGGAGGACTCGTGGCACATGTTGGAGCAGTCGGGCAGGTTGTTCGTGCCGAACTCGCGGGCGAAGAGCTGGAAGAGGAACGCGGCCTCGTTGCTGGTGCGGCCCGAGGTGTAGAAGAGGGCCTCGTCGGGGGAGGCGAGGGCGCGCAGCTCTTCGGCGATGATCTCGAAGGCCCGCTCCCAGGGGACGGCCTCGTACCGGTCGGAGCCTTCGGCGAGGTACATGGGCTGGGTGATGCGGCCCTGCTGGCCGAGCCAGTAGCCGGAGCGGCCGGCCAGGTCGGTCAGGGGGTGCCGGGCGAAGAACTCCGGGGTGACCCGGCGCAGGGTCGCCTCCTCGGCGACGGCCTTGGCGCCGTTCTCGCAGAACTCCGCCGTGTGCCGCTTGTCGCCCTCGGGCCAGGCGCAGCCGGGGCAGTCGAAGCCGTCCTTCTGGTTGACCTTGAGGAGGGTGCGGGCGGTGCGGGCGAGGCCCATCTGCTGCTGGGCGATCTTCAGGGTGTGGCCGATGGCGGGCAGACCGGCCGCGGCGTGCTGGGGAGGCGCGACCTGCGGCGCGTCCTGTACGGGATCACCTGCGGGCGGCTTGGTGGCCATGTCGGCTCCCCTTCGAGCTTCCTGGGCGGTGCGGTGTCTTCCGGTGCGGTTCTTCCTGTGGACGATCCTGTCACGCTCCGCCGACATCGCCGAAGCCGGGAATGTCGGCGGTGGCGCCTAGGATCGGGGACGTGGCAGAGAACGCATCGAAGAAGACCGACCAGACGACCGCAGCGGACCGCCCCCGCCTGATGCTCATGGACGGGCACTCCCTGGCGTACCGGGCGTTCTTCGCGCTGCCCGCGGAGAACTTCACGACCGCGACGGGCCAGCCGACGAACGCCATCTACGGCTTCGCGTCGATGCTGGCGAACACGCTGCGCGACGAGGCGCCCACGCATTTCGCGGTGGCGTTCGACGTGTCGCGCAAGACGTGGCGCTCGACGGAGTTCCCCGAGTACAAGGCGAACCGTTCCAAGACCCCCGACGAGTTCAAGGGGCAGGTCGAGCTGATCGGCGAGCTCCTCGACGCGATGCACGTGCCGCGCTTCGCGATCGACGGCTTCGAGGCCGACGACGTGATCGCGACGCTGGCGACGCAGGCCGAGGCCCTCGGCTTCGAGGTGCTGATCGTCACCGGCGACCGGGACTCCTTCCAGCTGGTCTCCGAGCACACCACCGTCCTCTACCCGACCAAGGGCGTCTCCGAGCTGACCCGCTTCACCCCGGAGAAGGTCGAGGAGAAGTACGGGCTGACCCCGCAGCAGTACCCGGACTTCGCGGCGCTGCGCGGTGACCCGTCCGACAACCTGCCGGGCATCCCGGGCGTCGGCGAGAAGACCGCCGCCAAGTGGATCACCCAGTTCGGGTCGTTCAAGGAGCTGGTGGAGCGCGCCGAGGAGGTCAAGGGCAAGGCCGGGCAGAACTTCCGGGACCACCTGGAGGCCGTCAAGCTCAACCGGGTCCTGACCGAGATGGTCAAGGACGTCGAGCTGGAGAAGTCCCCGGCCGACCTGACCCGGCTGCCGTACGACCGCGGTGCGGTCACCGCCGTGCTGGACGTGCTGGAGATCCGTAACGCCTCGCTGCGCGAGCGGCTGCTGGCCGTGGACCCGGGCGCGGCCGAGGAGCAGGCCCCGGCCCCGGCGGCCGGTGTGGAGATCGACGGTTCGGCGCTGGGCGCGGGCGAGCTGGCGCCGTGGCTCGAAGCGCACGCGGGCGGCCCCCTCGGGGTGTCCACCGTCGACAGCTGGGCCCTGGGCCAGGGCAACGTCAGCGAGATCGCGTTGGCCGCCGCCGGGGGCGCCGCCGCCTGGTTCGAGCCGTCCGCGTTGGACGAGGCCGACGAGAAGGCGTTCGCCGCCTGGGCCGCCGACCCGGGGCGGCCCAAGGTCGTGCACAACGCGAAGGGCCTGATGCGGGTCTTCCCCGAGCACGGCTGGACGCTGGCCGGCGTCACCATGGACACCGCCCTCGCCGCCTACCTGGTCAAGCCGGGCCGCCGCTCCTTCGCGCTGGACGCCCTGTCCAACGAGTACCTGCACCGCGAGCTGGCGCCCCCGGCCGCCGACGGTCAACTGGCCTTCGGCGCCGACGAGAGCGCCGAGGCCGACGCGCTGATGGCGCAGGCCCGCGCCGTCCTCGACCTGGGCGACGCGTTCACCGCCCGCCTCGCCGAGGTCGGCGCCGTGGAGCTGCTCCACGAGATGGAGCTGCCCACCTCCGAGCTGCTGGCCCGGCTGGAGCGGGCCGGCATCGCCGCCGACCGCGACCACCTCGAAGCCATGGAGCAGCAGTTCGCGGGCGCCGTGCAGCAGGCGGTGAAGGAGGCGCACGCGGCGGTCGGCCACGAGTTCAACCTCGGCTCGCCCAAGCAGCTCCAGGAGGTCTTCTTCGGGGAGCTGGACCTGCCCAAGACGAAGAAGACGAAGACCGGCTACACCACGGACGCCGACGCGCTGGCCTGGCTGGCCACGCAGACCGACCACGAACTGCCCGTGATCATGCTGCGCCACCGTGAGCAGGCCAAGCTGCGCGTCACCGTCGAGGGCCTGGTCAAGTCCATCGCCCCCGACGGCCGGGTGCACACCAGCTTCAGCCAGATCGTCGCCGCGACGGGCCGGCTGTCCTCCACCGACCCGAACCTGCAGAACGTGCCGGTGCGCACCGACGAGGGGCGTGCCATCCGGCGCGGGTTCGTCGTCGGCGAGGGCTACGAGTCCCTCATGACCGCCGACTACAGCCAGATCGAGCTGCGCGTCATGGCCCACCTCTCCGAGGACGAGGGTCTGATCGAGGCGTTCCTGTCGGGCGAGGACCTGCACACCACCGTCGCCTCCCACGTGTTCGCGGTGGAGCGCTCCGCGGTCGACGCCGAGATGCGCCGCAAGATCAAGGCCATGTCCTACGGTCTGGCGTACGGGCTGTCCGCGTTCGGTCTCGCCCAGCAGCTGAACATCGAGCCCGCCGAGGCGCGCGGCCTGATGGAGAACTTCTTCCTGCGGTTCGGCGGGGTGCGCGACTATCTCCAGCGGGTCGTCGAGGAAGCCCGCGCCACCGGCTACACGGCCACCGTCTTCGGCCGCCGCCGCTACCTGCCGGACCTCAACAGCGACAACCGTCAGCGCCGTGAGGCCGCCGAGCGGATGGCGCTGAACGCCCCGATCCAGGGCACCGCCGCCGACATCGTCAAGGTCGCCATGCTGCGGGTCGACAAGGCGCTGAGCGAGGGCGGGCTGCGCTCGCGCATGCTGCTCCAGGTGCACGACGAAATCGTGCTGGAGATCGCTCCCGGGGAGCGCGAGCGCGTCGAGGAGCTGGTGCGCCGCGAGATGGGTGCCGCCGTCGAGCTGCGGGCCCCGCTGGACGTGTCGGTGGGCGTCGGTCCCGACTGGGAGTCCGCCGCGCACTGACGGTTCCGTCCCGCCACGCCCGTCCCGCTACGCCCGTCCCCGCCCGGCGGTGGGGACGGGCGTCGGCGTTCGCACGTCCGGCCGGCCGGGGGTGCGGCGGCCCGGCCGGTGGCGCAGCCGTACGAGGGCCCCGTAGAGGAGCAGTCCGACGGCGAGGCCGCCGCCCGCGCCGAAACAGACGGTCGGGATGATGTCGAACGGGGTGCGGATCCGGTCGAAGAACGTGAAGAAGCGGATCACCCGCAGCGTGACCCCGACCGCCACACACCCCAACACCAGCAGGGCCGCACCCCACGACTCCGCGCGGCCCAGGACCGGTACGGACGGCGGGGCGGGCGTGGCCGGAAGCCGGCGCAGGGCGCTCACCGTAAACCACACCAGGGCGCAGGCGGCGAGCGCCGAAGTGCCGTACTGGAGGAAGGAGTAGAGGGGCAGACCGAGGGCGAACGGCTCACCGAGGGCGGGCAGTGCGTCGGTGCCCCAGCGGTCGTGGTGCGTGAAGCTGTCCCACACCACGTGGGTCAGGGAGCCGGCCACCGCCGAGAGGTAGAACCACAGTGCGAGCGCGGGCCACTTCCGCCGTCGCCAGGGTTCACCGCGCACGAAGGCGTGCACCCGGCCCCGCCAGGCCTCGGGCACGAGCGCGACGAGCGGCTCGCGCAGCAGCAGCCAACACGCGGCGAGCACGGCGGTCAGGACCGCGTCGACGGTGAGCACACCCGTCAGGGAATGCGTGAAGTGCCCGTAGCCCATGAAGCCTTCGACGACGGCGTCGACGAAGAAGACCGTGTCCGGCGCGAACGAGCCGAGAACCAGGGCCGACGCGACCCACGCACCTCGCGCCCGCCCGCTGCGGCGGATGGCCGGAAGTACGGCCGCCGCGTGGCTGAGTGTGAACGGCATGGGCTCTGACCTCGCTTCCCTCTCGTCGGCACAGTATGCGTGACCTGCGAGGAGACGTGGGGATCCGGTGAACAAGCCCGCACGATGCGTGCCGTGTGCAGGGAGTTGTCGTAGGGTCACGCGAACGTTTGGACGCCTGGACGTGACGCCTAGGGGAGGGTTCGGCTGATGTCGGCACGAATATTCGGACGCGGCCTGCGCCGCGGTGCGGCCGCCGCTCTGGTCTCGGCTCTGGTGGCCGCCGCGATGACGGCCTCTCAGGGGCCCGGCGGCGGCCGGAGCGCGGATCGGGCGCAGGCGGACGGGGGCCAGGCGCAGCCCGTCGCCGACGCGGGCGCCGCGCCCGGCGGGGACAGCGCCTACTTCACCGAACTGCCGCCCTGATCAGCCCCGAGCCGCCCGCCGTCCTCCTGCCGGAGGGTGCCGCCGCCCCGGGCGCGGCGAGCCCGTCGCCGGCCGCGCCCGCGCCGGCGCCGAGCGTGGTGCCGGTGGTGGAGCCGGTCATCGAGGGCGCGCAGGGCATACCCGCGAGCGTGCTCGCCGCGTACCGGCGGGCCGAGCAGCGGGTGGGGGAGAACGACCCGGGATGCGGCCTGCGTTGGCAGTTGCTCGCGGCGATCGGGAAGGTCGAGTCCGGCCAGGCGCGCGGCGGACAGGTGGACACCGCCGGGACGACGCTACGGCCCATCCTGGGGCCGGTCCTCGACGGCAACGGCTTCGCGAACATCTCCGACACCGACGGCGGCGCATACGACGGCGACACCCGCCACGACCGGGCCGTCGGGCCGATGCAGTTCATCCCGTCCACCTGGGCGGCGTGGGGGCAGGACGCGAACGGCGACGGCCGGCGCGACCCGAACAACGTCCACGACGCGGCCCTGGCCGCCGGCCGCTACCTGTGCGCCGGCAACCGTGATCTGCGCGTCGGGGCGGACCTGGACCGGGCGGTGCTCTCGTACAACCAGTCCGCCGCGTACCTGCGGACGGTGCGGTCCTGGTTCGCGTACTACCTCCAGGGCGCGCACGAGGTCCCGGACACCGGCGGCTCCGGCACGGGCCCCGCAGCGCCGGCCGGCCGCCCGACGGACCCGAAACCGCACCCGACGCCGACGCCGACGCCGACGCCGACGCCGACCCCCACGCCCACGCCCTCGCCGGACCCGAAGCCCACCCCGACGCCGACGCCGACGCCTTCCCCGAAGCCGACCCCCACGCCGACCCCGACCCCCACCCCGAAGCCGACCCCCACGACCACCCCCACCCCGAAGCCCACCCCGTCCGGCAGTCCGTCCCCGGGGGTCCCCACCCCGTCGGCCTCGCCGTCCGCGTCGCCCACCGCCTCACCGACGGCCTCACCGACGGCCTCGCCGAAGACGAGCCCGAGCCGCACGACCACCCCCACCCCCAGCCCCACCCCCACGCCGAGGCCCTGACCCCCGTCCCACCCGACGGTTCTCATCTCGGCCCCGCGTTGCTACGGTGCCCCCTCTCTGACGTTCCATCAGATTCCGGGAGGGCCACCGGCATGCGCGCACTCGTCGCCGCCGCCATCGGGCTGGCCGCCGCGCTGGCCCTCGTCCTCGCCGTCACGGCGGTCGGGGTGCCGGAGGGCAAGACCTCGCCCAAGCCACTGCTCACCACCGCGCCCCCCGCGCCCGGAAAGTAGAGGAGGCCCGGCATGAGACGCAGAGCGAGCCTCGTCCTGCTCGCCCTCGCCGTGTTCTGCGCGGCCCTGGCACCGCTGCTGCGCTGGTACGCGTACCCGAGGCTGGCGAAGATCCCGCCCGAGCAGTACCAGGAGATGGTCCTGGAGGCCAAGGACGCCACCCTCCTCGACTACGCGGGCGGCATGCAGCCGAAGAAGGTCGACAAGGTCACCATCGTCCAGACGCTCAAGGGCAACGTCGAGGCGTCGAAGGAGATCGAGGCCGACGCCGGCAAGGACGTCGTCGTCTGGGACACGCTGTCGTACATCATCGGGCCGGACGGCAAGATGGTCTCCCAGATCCCCGAGCGCTACATCTTCGACGCCCACACCCAGGACCCGGTGCACGCGACCGGCGAGATGGTCGACGGGGACCCGGTCACACGTGAGGGCATCGAGTTCAAGTGGCCCTTCTTCACCGAGCCGCGCGACTACCTCTACTTCGACGCCCAGACGCGCACCTCCTCGCCGATCCACTACGTCGGCCCGCGCACCTACCGGGGCATGGAGGTCTACTACTTCGAGCAGACCGTCCCCTGGACCAAGGTGCCCATGCCGAAGAAGATGCCGATCGAGGGCATCGACCCCGCGACGATCGAGCAGAGCACCGGCACCAGCCTCTGGTACACGGTCAAGGCGATGTTCTGGGTCGACCCGGTGACGGGGGCTCCCGTCAACGCCGAGCAGCAGATCCGGCAGGAGATGCGCGGCGGCATCGCGGCGGGCGGCCCCGACGGCAAGCTCACCGCCTTCGCCGGGCACGTGAAGATGCGGCCCGACTACGCCGACCACACCTTCGAGCTGGTCTCCGCGAACCGTACGAAGGTCCTCGCCCTGCACACCTACGCCCCCGCCGGCTCCGCCCTCGTCGGGCTGGCGCTCCTCGCGCTCGCCCTGTGGCTGGAGGCGCGCGGCCGACGCGAGAAGGCAGGGGAACTCACCGCCTGAGCCGGGCGTTGGTGTGCCGGGTCGGCTCGGCGGTCGAGGGGTCCTCGGGCCACGGGTGCTTCGGGTAGCGGCCCCGCAGCTCCGCGCGCACGGCCCGGTAGCCGCCCTGCCAGAAGGACGCCAGGTCGGCGGTGACGGCGGCCGGCCGGCCGGCGGGCGACAGCAGGTGCACCAGTACGGGAACCCCCGCCACCCTCGGCGTCTCGGCCAGCCCGAACAGCTCCTGGAGCTTCACCGCCAGGACGGGCTGCCCGCCGCCGTCGCCGTAGTCCACCCGTATCCGCGAACCGCTCGGCACCTCGATCCGCTCCGGGGCCAGCTCGTCCAGCCGGGCCGCCTCACCCTCGGCCCAGGGCAGCAGCCGGTTCAGGGCCTGACCGGCGTCGATCCGGCCGAGGTCGGCGCGGCGCCGGGCCCGCGACAGCTCCGGCTCCAGCCAGTCGTCGGCCCGCTCCACCAGCTCCTCCTCCCCGGCCACGTCGGGCCAGGCCCCGCCCCGCACGCGGTGCAGGAACGCCAGCCGGGCCCGTAGCGCCCGCGCGTCGGGGGACCAGCGCAGCAGGTCCAGGCCCTCGGCGCGCAGCCCGGCCAGCAGGGCGGCCCGTACCGCCGCCGGATCGGGATCCCGCAGCGGGCGCGTGACCAGCTCGATCGCCCCGAGCCGCTCGGCGGAGCGGGCGACCACGTCGCCGTCCTCCCAGCGCACCTCCGCGCCGGAGGTCAGCAGGTGCGCGGCGGCCTCCCGCGCCGTGCCGGCGTCGATCGGCGCGGCCAGCCGGACCCGCGCCGACGCCGCGTGCGGGGCCCGGTCGGCGACGGCCACCGCCAGCCAGGGCGCGTCGCGCAGCGCGGACGCGCCGTCCGGCTCGGCTCCCGTCCCCGAGGCCATGAGGAACGCGCCCGCGCCGCGCGCCCGCGCCACCCGCTCCGGGAAGGCCAGGGCCGCGACCAGCCCGGCCGCCGCGTCGTCACCGAGCCGCGCGCCGGCGGTGGCCGCGGACTCACCCGAGCCCACCGCCCGCTCCAGCCGGCGCGCCTCGGCCCGCCAGCGGGCGGCGTACGCGTCCCCGCCGGCCCGCGCCGTCCGCCAGGCGCCCGCCAGGTCGTCCCCGTACCCGCGCGGCGGCTCCTCGCTCAGCAGGGCCACCACCTCCGCGGTCCGCCGCGCGCCCAGCACCGCGGCCCCGTCCAGCAGGGCCCGCGCGAGCCGCGGGTGCACGCCCATGCGGACCATGCGCCGCCCGCGCGACGTGGGGCGCCCGGTCGCGTCCACCGCCCCGACGGCGGTCAGCACCTCCCGGGCGGCGGCCATGGCCCCGGCCGGCGGCGGATCCGGCAGCGCCAGCCCCGACGCGTCCGGGTCGCCCCAGCAGGCGGCCTCCAGCGCGAAGCGCGCCAGGTCCGCGACGCGGATCTCCGGCGCGGGGAAAGCCGGCAGCCGCCCGTCCTCCGCCCGGTCCCAGCAGCGGTACACCGCCCCGGGCGCCTCCGCCCGGCGCGGCCCGCGCGCTGGCGGCCCGCCGCGCGGGACGCCCGTACCGTCGCGAGCGCCCCCAGCCCCCGGGCGTGGTCGACCCGGGGCTCGCGGGCCAGGCCGCTGTCCACGACCACCCGGACGCCCGGCACCGTCAGGCTGGACTCCGCGACCGCCGTCGCCAGGATCACCCGGCGGTGCTCCGAGGCCGTCAGCGCCGCCTCCTGTACCTGCGCCGGCGCCCGACCGTGCAACTGGAGCACGTGCGCGTCCACCCCGCCGAGCAGCCCGGCGACCTTCGCCAGCTCGCCCACCCCGGGCAGGAAGCACAGCACGTCACCCGAACGCTCGCCGAGCGCCCGCCGCACCACCGACGCCACGTGCGCCAGCTGCGCCGGATCCACCCGCATCCCGTGCGGCGGTCGCACCGGCCGCGCCGGCGGCGCCCACACCGTCTCCACCGGGTACGCGACCCCGGCCGCCTCCACCACCGGGGCGTCCCCGTCCGCGCCCCCCAGCAGAGCGGCCCAGCCGGCCGCGTCGGTCGTCGCGGAGGCCGCCACCAGCCGCAGGTCCGGGCGCAGGGTCTCCCGTACGTCCAACAGGAACGCGGCGGCGGTGTCGGCGTCGAGGTGCCGCTCGTGGCACTCGTCCAGGACCACCACGTCCACGCCGGCCAGTTCCTGGTCCCGCTGGAGGCGCTGGAGCAGCACACCGGTGGTGACCACCTCCACGACCGTGTCCGGGCCCGCGACCCGCTCCCCGCGCACCGTGAAGCCGACGGAGCCGCCGACGGCCTCGCCCAGCAGCCAGGCCATCCGCCGCGCCGCCGCCCGTGCCGCGATCCGCCGGGGCTCGGCGACGAGCACCCGGCGCCGTACGCCGCCCCCCACCAGCCCCGCCAGTACCAGCGGCACCAGCGTCGTCTTGCCGGTGCCGGGCGGGGCGCACAGCACGGCGGCGCCGCGGGCGTCCAGGGCCGCGGCGAGCGCGGGGAGGACCTCCCGTACGGGCAGGGCGTCGAGGGCGGCGGTACGGATCACGTCAGTCGCGCTCGCAGACGAAGATCGCGGTCCCGGGGATCAGGTTGCCGCGCAGCGGGGACCAGCCGCCCCACTCCTGGTCGTTCCAGGCCGGCCACTCCGGTTCGACGAGGTCCACGAGGCGGAAGCCGCCCGCCACCACGTCCCGGACCCGGTCGCCGAGGGTGCGGTGGTGCTCGACGTAGACGGCGCGGCCCTCCTCGTCCTGCTCGACGTACGGCGTCCGGTCGAAGTAGGACGCGGAGACGGACAGGCCCTCGGGGCCGGGCTCGTCGGGGAAGGCCCAGCGGATGGGGTGGGTGACGGAGAAGACCCAGCGGCCGCCGGGGCGCAGGACGCGGTGCACCTCGCGCATGACGTTGACCGGGTCGGCGACGAAGGGGACCGCCCCGTAGGCGGAGCACGCCAGGTCGAAGGAGGCGTCGCGGAAGGGCAGCCGGCCGGCGTCCGCCTCGACCAGCGGGATGCCGCCGCCGATGCGCAGGGCGTGCTGGAGCTGGCGGTGCGAGAGGTCCAGGGCCACCGGGCGGGCGCCGCGCGCGGCGAGCCAGCGCGCGCACTGGGCGGCGCCGGCGCCGATCTCCAGGACGTCCTTGTCCTTGAGGGAGTCGGCGGGGCCCAGCAGGGCGGCGTCGGCCTCGTCGAGGCCCTCGGGGCCCCAGATGAAGCGGTCGTCGCCGAGGAAGGCGCCGTGCTCGCTCTGGTACTCGTCGGCGTTGCGGTCCCACCAGCCCCGGCTCGCGCGGCTGCTCTCCGCCTCCCCGGCGTCACGTCGGGTGGCCTCGGCGTCGTCGGCGTCCAGGGCGGCGCCGTCGGACGCGTACGCGTCCTGGGGGGAGTGGTCCTCTTGGTTCATGGGGCCCGTCGTCGTAGTCTGCGGATGGGTGGCGTAAGAGATGTGTGGCGAATGTGGACGGCCCATCACGGCGTCCCCGCACACGAATTGTGCCGGTTATGCGGTGATCCGCCCGCGGTGTGCGCCTTCGCGCATTGACCCTGTCCGGCTGCCCCCGTATGCTACAAGTTGCGCTGCGAGCCTGTGCTCCTCAGACCTAGCAGGCTGCGCTTGCATCTGTTGATGTCCCCTCGGTTTTCGAGGCCCCTCCCCTTCGGGGATCAGGGCTTCTTTGGCTGTCCGGCTTCTTCGGCAGATGCCGATAAGGGCTCCCGGCGTAGCAGTACCTACGACTTTCTGTCCGTAACCGGAGCCCTTTCCCACATGACGAGCAGCACCGAGACCACCGCCACCACCCCTCCGCAGGTAGCGGTCAACGACATCGGTAACGCGGAAGCCTTCCTGGCCGCGATCGACGAGACGATCAAGTACTTCAACGACGGCGACATCGTCGACGGCGTCATCGTGAAGGTCGACCGGGACGAGGTCCTGCTCGACATCGGTTACAAGACGGAAGGCGTGATCCCGAGCCGCGAGCTCTCGATCAAGCACGACGTCGACCCGAACGAGGTCGTCAAGGTCGGCGACGAGATCGAGGCCCTGGTTCTCCAGAAGGAGGACAAGGAAGGCCGCCTGATCCTGTCCAAGAAGCGCGCTCAGTACGAGCGTGCCTGGGGCACGATCGAGAAGATCAAGGAAGAAGACGGCATCGTCACCGGTACCGTCATCGAGGTCGTCAAGGGTGGTCTCATCCTCGACATCGGCCTCCGCGGCTTCCTGCCGGCCTCTCTCGTCGAGATGCGCCGCGTCCGCGACCTCCAGCCCTACGTGGGCAAGGAGCTCGAGGCGAAGATCATCGAGCTGGACAAGAACCGCAACAACGTGGTCCTGTCCCGCCGTGCCTGGCTCGAGCAGACCCAGTCCGAGGTTCGTCAGACGTTCCTCACCACCCTGCAGAAGGGTCAGGTCCGCTCCGGCGTCGTCTCCTCGATCGTCAACTTCGGTGCCTTCGTGGACCTGGGTGGCGTCGACGGTCTCGTGCACGTCTCCGAGCTGTCCTGGAAGCACATCGACCACCCGTCCGAGGTCGTCGAGGTCGGTCAGGAAGTCACCGTCGAGGTCCTCGACGTGGACATGGACCGCGAGCGCGTCTCCCTGTCGCTGAAGGCGACGCAGGAGGACCCGTGGCAGCAGTTCGCCCGGACCCACCAGATCGGTCAGGTCGTCCCGGGTAAGGTCACCAAGCTGGTTCCGTTCGGTGCGTTCGTCCGCGTGGACGAGGGCATCGAGGGTCTGGTCCACATCTCCGAGCTGGCCGAGCGCCACGTGGAGATCCCGGAGCAGGTCGTCCAGGTCAACGACGAGATCTTCGTCAAGGTCATCGACATCGACCTGGAGCGTCGCCGGATCTCGCTGTCCCTCAAGCAGGCCAACGAGTCCTTCGGTGCCGACCCGGCGTCGGTCGAGTTCGACCCGACCCTGTACGGCATGGCCGCGTCCTACGACGACCAGGGCAACTACATCTACCCCGAGGGCTTCGACCCCGAGACCAACGACTGGCTCGAGGGCTACGAGACCCAGCGCGAGACGTGGGAGCGCCAGTACGCCGAGGCGCAGGTCCGCTTCGAGCAGCACCAGGCGCAGGTCATCAAGAGCCGCGAGGCCGACGAGGCCGCCGCTGCCGAGGGCGCTGCCGCCCCGGCCGCCGGTGGCAACGCCGGTGCGGGCGTCTCGGGTGGCTCCTACTCCTCCGAGGGTGCGGACGAGACCTCCGGCGCCCTGGCGTCCGACGAGGCCCTCGCCGCGCTCCGCGAGAAGCTGGCCGGCGGCCAGAGCTGATCGCAGCGCACGGCACGGGCTCCACGTCACGACGTGAGCTGAGCTGAGCTGAACGACGAGGCCCGTCCCCTTCGGGGGGCGGGCCTCGTCGCGTCAGCCCCCTTGCCCCCCTGCCCTACTGTCCTCTCCTCCGCCTGTCGCGACACGCCGAGTTCACGCGAATCGGGCCAACTGGGGAATGCTGCGGCCCCCTTGGGCGTTCTTCCCTGAGAACGCGCGGCGAGGGAGGAGTGGTGACGGTGCTTGATCCACAGGGTCTGTACGAATGGGACGCCAAGGGTCTGGCGGTGGCCGACCTGGCGCTGGCCCAGGACTCGGCCGGGTTGGTCATGCTCTACCACTTCGAGGGCTACATCGACGCGGGCGAGACCGGCGAGCAGATCGTCGAGCGACTCCTCGACACCCTGCCGCACCAGGTCGTCGCCCGCTTCGACGCCGACCGGCTGGTCGACTACCGGGCCCGCCGGCCGCTCCTGACCTTCCAGCGCGACCACTGGAGCGAGTTCGAGGAGCCGCGCCTGGAGGTGCGCCTCGTCCAGGACGCCACCGGCGCGCCGTTCCTGCTGCTCTCCGGCCCCGAGCCCGACGTCGAGTGGGAGCGCTTCGCGCTCGCCGTCCGGCAGATCGTCGAGCGGCTCGGCGTCCGGCTGTCGGTCAACTTCCACGGCATCCCCATGGGCGTGCCGCACACCCGGCCCGTCGGCATCACCCCGCACGGCAACCGCACCGACCTCATGCCCGGCCACCGCAGCCCGTTCGACGAGGCGCAGGTGCCCGGCAGCGCCGAGTCGCTGGTCGAGTTCCGGCTGAGCCAGTCCGGGCACGACGTGCTCGGCGTCGCGGCGCACGTGCCGCACTACGTCGCCCGCTCCGCGTACCCGGACGCCGCGCTGACCGCCCTGGAGGCGATCACCGCCGCGACCGGGCTGGTCCTGCCGGCGGTGGCGCACGCGCTGCGGACGGAGGCCCACCGGACGCAGACCGAGATCGACCGGCAGATCCGGGAGGGCGACGAGGAGCTGGTCAGCCTGGTCCAGGGGCTGGAGCACCAGTACGACGCCGCCGCCGGGGCCGAGACCCGGGGCAACATGATCGCCGAACCGGCCGAGATCCCCTCGGCGGACGAGATCGGGCGCGAGTTCGAGCGCTTCCTCGCGGAGCGTGAGGGCGAGGCGTAAGCCGTAGGGGGTGGCAGCGGCCGCATGACGGGCCCTAGTGTGCTGAGCATGTTGAAAGTGGGCCTGACGGGCGGAATCGGTGCCGGCAAGAGCGAGGTCTCGCGGCTGCTGGCGGGGTACGGGGCGGTCGTGGTGGACGCCGACCGGATCGCGCGGGAGGTCGTGGAGCCCGGCACGCCCGGCCTCGCGGCCGTCGTGGAGGCCTTCGGGGAGTCCGTCCTGACCGCCGACGGGCGACTGGACCGGCCCGCGCTCGGAGCGCTCGTGTTCGCCGACCCGGAGAAGCTGCGCACGCTCAACGCGATCGTGCACCCGCTGGTCGGAGCCCGTTCCGCCGAGCTGGAGGCGGCGGCGGGACCCGACGCCATCGTGGTGCACGACGTACCGTTGCTTACGGAGAACGGGCTCGCACCGCTGTACGACCTCGTCGTGGTCGTGGACGCGTCCCCGGGGACGCAGCTGGCCCGGCTGACCGCGCTGCGCGGCATGACCGAGGACGAGGCCCGCGCCCGGATGGCCGCGCAGGCCACGCGGGAACAGCGGCTGGCGGTGGCCACGCTCGTGATCGACAACGACGGCCCCCTGGAGGCGCTGGAGCCGCAGGTCCGCTCGGTGTGGCAGGAGCTGACCGCCCGCGCGGCCGCCGTCTCGGCGGCGAAGGCGGCAGGGACACCGGAGGCGGTCGACCCGGCGTAGGCGGCGTGGGCGTGCCCGGAGCCGCCGGAATAGCGGCCCTCGCGCCGGGCGTTGAAGTCGCGCCGAGAGGGAAGGAAGGCACTGTGTCCGACACCACGCCACCGTCCGAGCACCCGTCCGACTCCCCGGAGCCCCGACCGTCGTCGGGGTCGGTGAGCCCGGAGACGCACGTCATCGACTACCGGGCCGCCGAGCAGCTCCTCGCCGCCCGCGATCCGCGTGGCGCGGTCCGGCTGCTCGACTCCGTCATAGCCGCCCACCCCGAGAACACCGCGGCCCGGCTGCTGCGCGCACGGGCCTTCTTCGCGTCCGCGCAGCTGCGGGCGGCCGAGCTGGAATTCGAGCTGGTCCTGGAGCGGGAGCCGGACAACGCCTTCGCCCACTTCGCGCTCGGCCGCACGCACCAGCGCTCCGGCCGCGACGAGCGGGCCCGCCGGCACTTCCGGCTCGCCGCCGCCCTCGACCCGCAGCCCGAGTACGTGGCGGCGGCAGGCTTCGAGGACTGAGCGGCCCCCCCCGGAGGTCAGCGCGGGTGCGGGGGTCCCGGGTGCGGGGGCTCGTACGGAGGGATGTTCCGGCCCGGCTGGTAGTGCGGACCCTGGTGGATGTGCCGGACGACGACGGCCAGGTCCACGGCGGCCAGCACGAAGAGCGCCGCGCAGGCCGCCGCCCACCCGCCGCGGCCGACCACCGAGAACACGGCCGCGCCGGCGGCGGCCCAGATCATCCCCCACAGACTCAGCCAGAACCGCAGCCGCAGCGGACTACGGGCGGTCACCGGCTCGTTCCCGCTCCGCATGCCATCGCCCCCGTCCCGTGTCGAGGCCTTGATTCCATGCTGCCACGCGGGAGCGCCGGGGGTTCGGGTCAGGCCGGGGGTTCGGGTCAGGCCGTGGTTCGGGTCAGGGGTGCAGCTTGTTCACGGCCTTGGTGGTCGTCTGCTTGAAGGCGGGTACGGGGGCGTCGGTGAGGTGGCCCATCTGCCCCCAGTTCACGACGGTCACCGTGGAGCCGTCCCGGCCGATGCCGAAGAGGTGCACACCCGGCTCGGAGTCGGGGATCGAGGTGTCGACGCCGTAGACGTGCGCGCCCTCCTCGACGGACAGCTTCCCGTAGTCCTGCCAGGACGCCGTGCCGCCGGGCGTACGGCGCAGCCAGTCGGCGGCGCAGGCGGCGACCTTGCGCTCCAGCGTGCCGACGAGCTTGGCCGCGGCGGCGTCCGACGCGGAGCGCACCGAGATCTGGACGGCTCCGGCGTCGACGTCGGTCCCGAAGGCTCGGTGCCAACTGCCGGCCGCGGGCAGGACGCCCTCCAGGCAGAACGGCGTGTTTTCCGGCAGCCCTTTGGTGACCTTGCCCGCCTGCCAGGGGGAGGAAGGGTGCGGGGGCAGGTCGGTGCCGTTCAGGAATCGGGGCGCGGTGGCGGCCGCGGCGGTGGTCGAGGCGGTGAGGACGAGGGCGGCGGCCGCCGCGAGGACGGCGGTGGTGAGGGCGGAGGTGGTGGCGGTACCTCGGAACATGTGGTCTCCCCGTGTGAAAGCCGATGGGCATGGGCGCTCTGCCCACAGGCTTACCCCCTGCGGGGCGCGGGGCGACGGAGTGTGGCGGAATCGGGACATCGGGATGCCCGTGCGGCCCGCCGGTTGGGTCCGTAAGGCGGTATACGCACAGGTCAGCGGCGTTGTCGGTGGTGCCGCCTAGACTCGGCGGCAGTTGTCTTCGACTGGACGAGGCACCTGGATGAGGTACCTGGACGAGGGAAGGGGGACGACATGACCGCGCAGCCGCAGCCGCAGCCGCAGGCGCAGACGGAGCCGCATCCGTTGCTGCGTCGGGCCGCCGTGTTCCTTCCCGCCGCCGTTCCGCGCGAGGGGCGGGTCGCGTTCTGGAGCCCGGACGACGAGCCCCTTCCCGAGCCCCCGACCGAGCCGGGCCAGGCCCAGGCGCTCCAGGTGGTCCGGCCGGCGGGCGACGGGGTCCGGACCCTTACCGTGCCGGCCGTGAGCCTGTCCGTGGCCGAGGCGCTGCCGCTGCTCGCGCGGGCCGCCCGCAGCCGCGCCGCGCATCCCGCCACCCGGGCCTGGGGCACCGCCGCCGCCCAGGCGTTGGCGCTCGTGGCGCGGGGCCGCCTGCTGCCGGGGCTGACCCCGACGGCGTCGACGCCTGGCGTGCCGGGCCGCTCGACGCCGACGACGTCGGCTACCTGCGCGCCGTCGCCGCCGCCCTGCCGTACGAGGGGTACGCGACCCCGCTGCCCGGTCGCCGTCCGCTGACGCTGCCGGAGCCCGAGGCCCTGGTGCGGGCCTTCCTCGACGCCGTCGCCGACACCCTGCCCCGCACCCCGGCCGCGCCGGTGGCCGCCGGGCGGCCGTTCGCCGCGTGGGAGCCGCAGCGGGTGCCCGGGATACGGGAGTGGGCGGCGCAGGTCGCGGCGGGGGCGGATGCCGGGGTGGGGGTCTCGCTGCGGCTCGACCTCTCCTCGTTCCGCCTGTTCGACGAGGCCGAGCCGGAGGACGTCCGCCGCGCCGGGGCCGCCGTCGTCCAGGTGCACAGCCTCGCCGATCCGATGCTGGTCACCGACGCGGCGGCGTTGTGGGCGGGGACGGCCGCCGCCGGGTTCGGGCCCCGCGCCCGGGTCGACGCGGTGCTCGCGCTGCGCCGCGCCGCCCGGATCTGGCCTCCGCTGCTGCGCCTGCTCGACCAGCCGGTCCCGGACGCCCTGGCGCTGTCCGATCCGGAGTTGGAGGACCTGTTGGGCATCGCCGGGACCCGGCTGGCGGCGGCCGGGGTCCTGGTCCACTGGCCGCGCGAGTTGGCCCGTACTCTCTCCGCGACCGCCGTCGTACGCTCCACCGCGCCCGGATCCGCCACCGACGGCACCGCCTTCTTCGACACGGCCGGGCTCTTCTCCTTCTCCTGGGAGCTGGCGCTCGGCGAGGACCGGCTCACGCCGGGGGAGCTGGAGGCGCTCGCGCAGGCCCACCGGCCCCTCGTGCGGTTGCGCGACCAGTGGGTGCGGGTCGATCCGGAGCTGGTGCGCAAGGCCCGCAAGCGGGAGCTCGGGCTGCTGGACCCGGTCGACGCGCTGGCCACCGTCCTGACGGGGGCGGCCGAGGTGGACGGTGAGAGCGTGCCCGCCGTGCCGGTGGGGGCGTTGGCCGCGCTGCGGGACCGGCTGACCGGGGAGCCGGCCGCGATCGCGGCGCCGCCGGCGTTGCGGGCGACGCTGCGCGACTACCAACTGCGCGGGCTGGCCTGGCTGGACCTGATGACCTCGCTCGGTCTCGGCGGCTGCCTCGCCGACGACATGGGCCTCGGTAAGACCGTCACCCTGATCGCCCTGCACCTCCACCGTGCCCGACCCGAACCCACCCTCGTCGTCTGCCCCGCCTCCCTGCTGGGCAACTGGCAGCGGGAGATCGAGAAGTTCGCCCCGGGCACCCCCGTCCGCCGCTTCCACGGCGCCGACCGCACCCTCGAAGACGTCGACGGCGGCTTCGTCCTCACCACCTACGGCACCATGCGGGCGTCGGCCCCCCGACTGGCCGAGCAGAGTTGGGGCATGGTCGTCGCCGACGAGGCGCAGCACGTCAAGAACCCCCACTCCGCCACCGCGAAGGCGCTGCGCACGATCCCGAGCCCGGCCCGGGTGGCGCTCACCGGCACGCCGGTCGAGAACAACCTCTCCGAGCTGTGGGCGCTCCTCGACTGGACCACCCCGGGATTGTTGGGTCCGCTCACCACCTTCCGGGCCCGCCACGCCCGCCCGGTGGAGCACCAACAGCAGGAGGACGGGGGCAATGAGGCGGCGGTGGCCCGACTGGCGGCGCTCGTACGACCGTTCCTGCTGCGCCGCAAGAAGTCCGATCCGGGCATCGCGCCCGAACTGCCGCCGAAGACCGAGACCGACCATCCGGTGTCCCTCACCCGCGAACAGGTCTCCCTCTACCAGGCGGCCGTGGACGAGGCGATGGCCGTGATCGAGGGCAGCGAGGGCATCGAACGACGCGGCATGATCATGAAGTTGTTGGGCTCGCTGAAGCAGATCTGCAACCACCCGGCGCAGTACGTGCGTGGGGCGGGCGCGGTGGAGGAGGCCCGTATCGCGCACCGCTCGGGCAAGCTCTCCCTGCTGGACGAGTTGCTCGACACGATCCTGGCCGAGGACGGCTCCGTGCTGATCTTCACCCAGTACGTCACCATGGCCCGCATCCTGGAGAAACACCTCACCACGCGCGGCATCGCCACCCAACTCCTCCACGGCGGCACCCCCGTCCCGCGCCGCCAGGAACTCGTGGACCGCTTCCAGTCCGGCGAGGTCCCCGTCTTCCTGCTCTCCCTCAAAGCCGCCGGCACCGGCCTCAACCTCACCCGCGCCGGCCACGTCATCCACTACGACCGCTGGTGGAACCCCGCCGTCGAGGAACAGGCCACCGACCGCGCCTACCGCATCGGCCAGACCCAACCCGTGCAGGTCCACCGCATCATCGCCGAGGGCACCGTCGAGGACCGGATCGCCGAACTCCTGGAGGCGAAGCGGGCCTTGGCGGATGCCGTGCTGGGCTCCGGCGAGGCGGCGCTCACCGAGCTGACCGACCGCGAGCTGGCCGACCTCGTCTCCCTTCGGAGGCCCGCGTGATCACCGCTCGCGACGACCGCCGCCGCACCTTCGAGACCGTGCCCGCCGGGGACGGGGCCCAGACCTGGTGGGGCCGCGCCTGGGTCGCCGCGCTGGAGGAACGCGCGCACGATCCGGCCCGCCTCGCGCGCGGCAGGGCGTACGCCGTCGAGGGACACGTCGACGCGGTGACGATCACCCCCGGGCGGATCGTGGCCTACGTCCGGGGCAGCCGGCCCCGCCCGTACCGCACGGAGCTGGCCCTCGGCGTGTTCACCGACACCGAGTGGGACGCGCTCCTGGAGGCGGTGGCGGCGGACCCCGCCGTCCTCGGGGCGCTGCTGGAGCGGGAAGTGCCGCGTTCCCTCGCCGGGTCGGTCCTGCCCGGCGCGGGCGAGCCGGCGCCGCGCTGCTCCTGCCCGGACACCGGTCGGCCGCCCTGCAAGCATGCCGCCGCGCTCTGCTACCGCGCGGCCCGTCTGCTCGACGAGGACCCCTTCGTGGTGCTGTTGCTGCGGGGCCGGGGCGAGCGGGAACTCCTCGACGAACTGGCCCGGCGCAGCGCCGCGCACGCCGCCCGCGAACAGCCCGACCCCGCGCCGGACTTCCCCGGGGTGTCGGCCCGCGCCGCCGTGGCCCGTACGACCTTGCCCCACTGCCGGCGCCGCCGGCCGCGCCCGCCGTCGCGGGTGCGGCACCGGCCTGTCCGGCGGACCCGGCCGCGCCGGATCCGCTCGCCCTGGACCAGCTCGCGGCGGATGCCGCCGGCCGCGCGCTCACCCTGTTGACCACCGGGGTCGATCCGACGGGGGGCCTGACCCTGTGGCAGGACGCCGTCCGGCTGGCCTCCGCGCACCCGACGGCCGGGCTCACCGGCGCCGCCCGGTCCCTCTACCGCGATCTGGCCCGCGCCACCGGCCGCACCACCACGGACCTGGCGCGGGCCGCCGCGGCCTGGCGGCAGGGCGGCCTGCCCGCCCTGACCGTCCTCGACGAACCCTGGGATCCGCCGGCCGGCCCCTTCGACCGGGCCCGCCCGGCCCTTCTCGCCGCGGGTCAGGGCTCGTTCCGGCCCGAGCACAACCGCCTCACCGCCCGTGGCCGGCAGCTTCGGCTGAGCCGTGAGGGGCTCTGGTACGCCTACGAGTCCCGCCCGGACGGCGAGGACTGGTGGCCGACGCCCACCCCCGCCTCCCCGGACCCCCTCACCGCCCTCATGGGTTGAGGGCGGGCCGGGGATCGGGGCGGGGACCCGGACCGAGATCGGCCGCCCAGCCGGCGAGCGTCGCGAAGTCCCGTTCGCGCAGGCCGTGGCGGGGATGCACGCGCAGCAGCAGGGCCGGCGCCGGGTGATGGGCGGCGACCCAGGCGCGGTCGCGCGCCGTGATCATGTCGTCGACCCAGGCGAAGGGCCGGCCGGCCGCCCAGTCGAGGAGCGGCCGGGTCTTCCAGAACAGCCCGTCCGGGTCGCGGGCGAAGAGCTCCGGCCACTCCACCACCGGAAGGTCCTCGGGCAGCCCGATGTGCGGGGCGATCAGGGTGTTGGCCTCGTGCGTCCAGGCCGTGGCCCAGGCCAGTTCGAAGGGCAGCGCCAGAAGCCTGGCGCCGTGGGAGGGGTGGAGGCGCACCCGCGCGCCGCGCCGGGCGGCGCGGGAATCGGGGTCGCGGTAGGAGAGCCAGATCGTCGGGCGCATGCGGTGGCTCGTGTATCCGCGCAGACCGGCGAAGAGCGACCGGAAGGGGTTGAGCGGACCGTCCACGTCGAGCAGGAGCAGCGGTCGTTCAGTCATGAAGTAGGCAGTACCCAGTACACGATGGAGTGAAATGCCTACTGGCTCTATAACCCGAACGGGTTCAGGGCGTTGTCTCCGGTACGGGGCCGCGAGGCCCCCAAACCCCTCCGGAAGGCAGGAATCCTGATGCTTCAGAGTCGTCGGAACGGCTTGATCGCCGCGATGGTCGCGGGTGGCGGACTGGCGTTCGCGGGGGTCGGCGCCCTCGCGCACGCCGACGCGGACGCGGACGGGCGCACCGAGCGCTCCCCGGGGCTGCTCTCCGGGAACCTGGTACAGCTGCCCGTGCACGCCCCGGTCAACGTCTGCGGGAACACGGTCAGCGTGGTCGGCGTCCTCAACCCGGCGGCGGGCAACCGCTGTACCAACGGCACCGGGGACGGAGGCCATCCCGGGCCGAGGCCCTCGGATCCGTCGTCCCCCTCCTCCAAACCCGGGGGCGCCGGCGGTGGCGGCGCCGCCGCCGAGGGTCGCGGAAAGGATTCCCCCGGGCTGCTCTCCGGCAACGGCCTCCAGCTCCCCGTCGACCTGCCCGTGAACCTCAGCGGCAACTCGGTCAACGTCGTGGGCGTCGGGAACGGCTCCCACGGCAACACCTCGGTCAACGGCGAGACCCCCACCGGCGGCAAGCCGACCCAGCCGCGGCCGACCCCGCCGCCGGTCTCCCAGCAGCCCGTCACCCCGCCGGCGCCGCAGCCGCGGCCGCACACGTCGGCGCTCGCCAACACCGGCTCCGACGGCGTCGGCTACCTGCTGCCCGGCGGTGGCGCCCTGCTCCTCGGCGGGGCCCTCCTCTACCGCCGCTTCCGCCTCAACTAGGCGCTCCGGGCCTCCTGCTGGGCCTCCTGCCGGGGCTCCTCGCGCCAGCCGGCGAGGATCGCGTCGATCCGCTCCGCGAGGCGGGCACGGGCAGCGAAGCGGGGGACCCCGGCCATCAGTAGGGCGTCGTACTCCGTGTCGAGGTGGCGCACGGCCGCCCGTACCGCCACGGACACCGCCTGCTCGTCCAGGGCCCGGCCCGCCGCCGTACGCCCGACCCGGCCGCTGCCGCGCACCGACGCGTGCGCGGCGATGGCCTGCGCGCGCTCGGGCGGGCAGCCGGGAACAGGCGCAGGATCTCGGCGGCGAAGGCCGCCGTGAACCGGACGTCCTCGGCCGCGCGCCGCCGCCGGTCGCGCTCGCGGCGACGGGCCCGCGCCTCGGCGTCCGCCAGACAGGCCCGCTCGGCGCGGGCCAGCGCGGCGTCCTCGACCAACAGCCCCTGGCGTTCGTAGCGACGCCGGCGCTTGTGCAGGCGGACCACGACGGCGGAGAGCGAACTGGCCTCCCGGGCCCGGCGGGTGAGGGCCGCGTCACCGCGCGGCAGGTAGACGAGATGACCGAGGTCGGCGCAATCCAGGCAGCGGGGCACGCCCGCCTCGCGTACCAGATGGCGGAGCGGGCCGCGCCGGCACTCGGCGCAATGGATCGGCTTCCGCGACTCGAAAACGACGAGACTCATAGGGTGGTGATACCGCCGAACGATCCTCATATCACCTTGTCCGGACAGCTTGTCGGTCTTTCATCAAACCCGCCTGCACTTCGTGACGTCCTCCTACCGTGAGTTGGCTGGGCCGCGACGGGGCCCGTGGAGGAGGGCACATGGGCGGACGGCAGGCGATGGCACCGCGACCGAGAGCGACGGCGCCCTCGGACCTCATGGGTCGGGAAGTCGTCATAGAGGCCGGTGGCTGCACCGGTTGGCACTATCACCGGGTGCCGCTGATGGCCGTGGTCAAGTCCGGGGTCCTCACCCGGATCCTGGCCGACGGCGGCGTCGAGGTGCACACGGCGGGCGACACCTTCGTCGAACCCGCCGGCACCGACCACGTCCACCTCGGACGCAACACCGGCACCGAGCCGATCGTCCTCCTCGTCACCTGCGACCTCGCCGGGGACGCCCCCTTCGCCGTACCCGCCCCGCCCCCGCGCGGCACGCCCCCCTGCGGCTGCCCGGAGCACCGGCGCTGATCCGCCGGGGCGGCCCCGTCAGACCAGGCGGCGGATCTCCCCGCGCACCCGGTAGAAGCCGCCCGACGCGGGGTGCAGCCCGTCGACCACGTACCGCGCGCCCGGCTCCCGTATGCCGCGCGGGAACTGCACCTTCCAGGACGGCTCGAAGCCCTCCGACACCACCCGCACCCGCATCCGCCCGCCCTGCTGCACGCACTCGACGACCACACCGCCCGCCGGGACTGCCGACACGGACACCGTCGCCACCGCCGCGGCCGAGGCCGCCGGGGTGAACACCGGCAGCGCGGCCGCCGACTTCACGTCCATCACCGTCGGCACCGAACCCTGCTGCGCCGCCGCGATCGCCGCCTCGCTCGCGTCCACGCACACCAGCGAACCGTCGGTGGTGACCAGGTAGAGCCGCCCGTCCAGGTACTGCATCGACAGGGCCGAACCGCCGCCCGTACCCAGCTTCCACAGCCGGCGACCCTCCGCGTCGAAGCAGTACACCGACGACGAGGAGTCGCCCGCGAACACGTGCCGGCCGTCAGGCGACGTCGCGCACGAGTACACCGAGGCGTCGCACGGGTACGAGGCCTCGACCGCTCCCGTCGCCTTCGACAGGCGCTGCACGGTGTTGCGGGACGTGCCCGCGTACACGACGTGCTCCTCCTGCCAGCCGAACAGCACCGACCCGGGCGTCCGTGTGTGCCACAACTGGCGGGTGCCGTCCGCCGCGTACGCCGTCACGCCGCCGCTGTGGCCGTGGTAGACCGCGTCCTCGTCCGCCCGGACCATCCACGCGCCCGAGCCGTCGGACTTGCGCGACCACTGGTGCTCGTCCTCGTGGTCGATGACCGTCAGGCCGCCCCCGGCGTCGGAGACGTTCAGTACGCCCTCGTGGATGTCGAGCCAGTAGATGTCCACATCGGCCGCGATCGCGTACGCCCCGAACGGCACCTTCGACGACAGGTCGTACACGGTGCCGTCGTCACAGCCGGCGTAGATCCAGAACTCGTCCGCCACCAGGCACTTCACGCCCTCCGGCAGCGAATAGCGGGCCAGCACCTCGCCGGTGTGGCTCACCGTGTACACGTCTCCCGCCTGGTTGCCGACCCAGCAGCGGTCCTCGTCCACGTGAATGCCGAACGCCGGGGATCCGGTGCGAAAGCGCCACAGGACCGGGGCCACCGAACGCGCCGTCGACGGCGCGGACGTCACCTGGCGACGGGTCACCGACCGGGGCGCGCGCACGCCCTGGATCGCCGGCGCGTAGCCCTTGCGGACCTTCTCGCCGATCTTCTTCGCGGCCGCCGCGCGGGCCCGCTCGACCGTCGGGAACGAGGAGTTCTGGAGCTGACCGCTCGCACCGATGCGGCCGTAACGGACGGACACCGACGTGCCGTCGACCGTCACCTCGTAGAACTTGTGCGCCCCGCCGTCGTCCTGCGAGAGCTCCAGGTACGTCGTCTCCCGAGCCATGACAGACCCCTCCCCTGTGGTCGGGCCCCCGGCTCCTCGACGCCGGTGATCCCTCGTGAAAAACGTACGGGTGACCACTGACAATGGGCCCGTGAACAAGCTGGAACCGATCACCTGGCAGCGGATGGCCGCGCGGCTCGCCGAGCGGTACGGGGAGGGGGCGACCGGCGAGCCCCGTTGGTGGCGGGTGGGCATCGACGGAGCCCCCGCCGCCGGGACCGACGTCCTCGCGGGACACCTCGCGGAAGCCCTCCGGGAGCGCGGCCTGCCGGTGCTGGTCGTGGCCGTCGCGGGATTCCTGCGACCGGCTTCGCTGCGCTTCGAGTTCGGCCGGCAGGACGTCGATCAGTACCTGGGCGGCTGGTACGACACCGGCGCGCTGTGGCGCGAGGTGTTCGGCCCGACGGACCCGGGCGGCAGCGGCCGGGTCCTGCCCGACCTGTGGGACCCCGTACGGGACCGGGCCACCCGCAGCCCCTACGTCGAACTCCCGCCCGGCGGGGCGCTGATCGTGCACGGGCCGCTGCTGCTCGGGCAGTGGTTCCCGTTCGACCTCAGCGTGCACATCGGGGTCTCGGCCGGGGCGCTCGCGCGGCGCACGGCGGAATCGGAGCGGTGGACGCTGGAGGCGTTCGCCCGCTACGGGCGCGAGGTGGATCCGGCCGAGGCGGCGGACGTCCTGGTGAAGGCGGACGATCCGGCGCGCCCGGCGTGGTCGGGACCGAAGTGAGCGCCGGGGTGGGGCGGAAGGCGGCCCCACCCCGGCCGACCTCAGGGACGCCCACCCAGGTGGGCGACGGCGCGGGCCGCGGCCCGGCAGCCGGCGCGGGCGGCTTCCACCGGGTCGGCCCCCGCGAGACGGGCCGCGAGGAACCCGCCGGTGAAGGCGTCCCCCGCGCCCGTGGTGTCCACCGCCTCGGCGGGCTCCGCGTCCACCTCGGCGGTGATCCGGCCGTCCTCGGCGACGAGCGCCCCGCCCGTGCCCCGGGTGACCACCACCAGCGGCACGCGCCGGCTCAGCGCCACCGCCGCCCGCGTCACCCCGACCGACCCCGGCATCCCAGCCAGCAGCCGGGCCTCGTCCTCGTTCGGCAGCAGCACCCCGGCCCCCGCGACGGCGGCCATGAAACGCTCCGGCCCCAGCGTCGCGAGGAACCCCGCCGAGGCCGGGTCCACGCTGACCGGCACACCCCGCGTACGGGCCGCCCGTAACGCCACCAGGGCCAACGCGCGGCTGCTGTCGGCGAAGAACAGGTAGCCCGACAGGTGCAGGTGCGCGGCGTCGTCCAGCAGCGCGGGCACCCAGTCGGCGGGGCACAGACGCAGCGAGGCCCCGCTGTCGGTGAGGAAGGTCCGCTCCGCGTCGCCGTCGACCAGCGCCACCACCGTGCCCGTCGGCTCCGCCGGATCCACCACCAGCCGTGGCCGCACCCCCGCGTCGACGAGGGCCCGCTCGTGCCACCGCGCCGATTCGGAGCCCACGCGCGCGAGGAGGCGTACCTCCGCCGTGCCCGTACGGGCCGCCCAGCAGGCGGCGTTGGCGCCGGCGCCGCCCGGCAGGGTGCGGATGCGGGCCAGGGTGTCGGTCGCCGGGGCCAGGGGCCGCGGGTGCACCGCCACCACGTCCGTCACCACGTCGCCGACCACCAGCAGCGCCCCGCCCGCGCCCGTACCGCCCATGACCACCCCACCCATGGCCGCCCCGCTCATGCCCGAGCCGCCCAGGCCCCCGCGATCCTGGCCCCGAGCCGCACGTTGCCCCGTACCGCCGCCAGGTTCGCCTCCAGCGAGGCACCGGCGGTGGCGCGGGCCAGGAAGTCCAGCAGGAACGGGGTCACCGCCTGCCCCGTGATCCCGCGCTCCCGACACCGCGCGAGACCCTCCGCCAGCACCCGGTCGTGGAGTTGCGGATCCAACTGCTCCGATTCCGGCACCGGGTTGGCGACGATCAGCGCCGACTCCGGCCCGGCCAGGACGTCCTGGGCCGCCATCACCTCGGCGACCTCGTGCGGGCTGTCGACCGTCCAGTCCACCGGATGGCCGGAGTCCGTCAGGTAGAACCCCGGGAAGCGGCCCGTCCCGTAGCCGAGGATCCCTACACCGAGGGTTTCCAGGCGCTGGAGCGTGGCCGGAACGTCCAGGATCGACTTCACGCCCGCGCACACCACCGTGATCCGCGTCCGCGCGAGCAACGGGAGGTCGGCCGACTCGTCTTGGGAGCTGGTCCACTCCCGGTGGACGCCGCCCAGCCCGCCCGTGGCGAAGACCCGCAGCCCGGCGCGCGCGGCGAGGAAGGCCGTCGCCGAGACCGTCGTCGCCCCGCTCGCACCCGTGGCGAGCGCGGGCGCCAGATCCCGGTGACCCAGCTTGCGTACGCCCTCACCTGCGGCGATCCGCTCCAGACGGGCCTTGTCGAGGCCCGCGTACGCCACCCCGTCCAGGACCGCGATCGTGGCCGGAACGGCCCCCTCCGCCCGGACGAGCGCCTCCAGTTCGAGGCCCACCTCCAGATTGCGCGGACGGGGCAGGCCGTGCGCGATGATCGTCGACTCCAGGGCGACGACGGGCCGGTTCGCGGCCAGCGCCTCGCGTACCTCGTCCGACAGGACCGGGACCGCATGTGCTCTGTGCTGTGGCATGTCCCCATCCATGGCACGCGATTCCCGCCCCCAAACGCGCCGCCACCGCCCCGGCGCGAACCTGGCCGAGTAGCGTGCCCCCATGAACACGCGCGTTTTCTACGACGAACTCGCCGCCCGCTACGACCTCCTGTACGCGGATTGGGACGCGAGCATCGACCGGCAGGGTCGGGCCCTGGACACCCTCCTCACCACGGCGCTCGGCCGCGGCCCGCACACCGTGCTGGACAGTGCCTGCGGCATCGGCACCCAGGCCCTGGGCCTGTCCCGGCTGGGCCACCGGGTCACCGGCACCGACCTCAGCCCCGTCGCCACCGCCCGCGCCGCCGCCGAGGCGGCCGCCCGCGGACTCGACGTGAAGGTCGCCGCCGCCGACATGCGCGCCCTGCCGTTCCCCGACGCCTCCTTCGACGCCGTCGTCTGCGCCGACAACGCCCTCCCGCACCTGCTCACCGCCGAGGACGTGCGCGCCGCCCTGGCCGAATCCCGCCGGGTGCTGCGCCCCGGCGGCCTGCTGCTGCTCTCGACGCGCCCGTACGGCGAACTGCGCCGCTCCCGGCCCGCCAGTGAGGCGCCGCGCGTACGGACCGGGCCCGACGGGCGGACCATCACCTTCCAGTTGTGGCACTGGCACGAGGACGGCGAGCGCTACGACGTCGAGCTGTTCCAGCTGCTGCCGACGGGCGCCACCTGGGCCCCGTGCACCTCCACCACGACCTACTGGGCGCTGTCGGAGGCGCAGACCGCGCAGTTCGTACGGGAATCAGGCTTCGGCGAGCCGGTGTGGCACCCGGCGTCGGCCACCGGCTTCCACCAGCCCCTCCTCGGGGCCCGCCGGCCCCTGCCGCGCCCCCGCTCGACGGAATGACGGGTCCGCCGCGCCCGCGCTGGACGCTGTGATCACTCCGGGGCCCGGAAGGTCCGCACTAGGCTCACGCGCCATGAGCACCAGTGACCACGCCCCCGCCGCGCACGCCACCTCTCCGTCGGCCCCCGCCTCGTTCGCCGTGTCCGTCGCCGACTTCCCGGACGCGGAACTGCAGCGCGAGGAACTCGACCCGGCGCAGATCGTCTCCGGCGACCCGGTGGTGACGGGGAAGGTGCTGTGGGAGTCCGAGGACGGCTCGCAGATCCGGGGCATCTGGCAGATCACTCCCGGGGTGGTCACCGACACCGAGGCCGACGAGCTGTTCGTGGTCGTCAGCGGCCGGGCCACGATCGAGGTCGAGGGCGGGGCGACGCTGGAGGTGGGCCCGGGTTCCGCGTGCGTCCTGCGGGAGGGCGACAAGACCACGTGGACGGTCCACGAGACCCTCCGCAAGGCCTACCACATCAACTGCTGACGCCGTCCGCTCCGGCCCGCGCGGGCGATGCCGCGTGCCGGCGGCCCGTGAACAGGGCCAGCGCGGCCATCGGCAGGATCAGCGCGGCCCCGATCGCGTTGAGCCAGCCGTAGCCCGCGTGCGCCATGACCACTCCGGACGCCGCGCCGCCGACGCCGGCGGCCGTGTTCATCGTCAGGTCGCTCAGGCCCTGTACGGCGGCCCGCGCGGCCTGCGGCACCGAGTCGGTCAGCAGCGCCGAGCCGGAGACCAGGCCGGCCGACCAGCCGAGACCGAGCAGGAAGAGGCCGATCCCGCTCTGGGTGTGGTTGCCGTTCGCGGTGCCGGCGAGCAGCGCGGCGAGTGACAGCAGCCCCGCCGCGAGGCCGATCACCGACAGCCGGCCGAGCCGGTCGGCGAGCCAGCCCATGACGGGCGAGAAGGCGAACATCCCGGCGATGTGGCCGCTGATCACCAGCCCGACCAGCCGCAGGCCCGCGCCGTGGTGGCCGAGGTCGACCGGGGTCATCACCATGATCGAGACCATGGTGGTGTGGGACACGGCGACGGCGACCAGCGCGAGCCGGGCGCGCGGGGAGGCCTTGACGGCGGCGAGGCCGGCGCGCAGCGAGTGGCCCTGGCGGGCCGGGTTCCCGGGTGCGGCCAGCGCCCTGGCCGTCAGCAGCGGGTCCGGGCGCAGGAAGACGGCGATCAGCGTGCCGGTGAGGACGAAGACCCCGCCGGCCCACACGAAGGGGCCCGCCGTCTGGGGTATGGCCGTGCCGGCGAAGCTGTCGCTCGCGGGCGCGGACAGGTTGGGGCCGAGGACCGCCCCGATGGTCGCGGCCCAGACGACCACCGAAATGGCGCGGGCCCGCCGGTCGGGGGCCGCGAGGTCGGCGGCGGCGAAGCGGGCCTGGAGATTGGCGGAGGAGGCGGCGCCGAAGGCGGCCATGCCGAGCATGAGCAGCGGGAAGCTTTTGATCGAGGCGGCCACGACGACGAGGCCGGCGCCGAGGGTGGCGATGGCGTAGGCCAGGACGAGGCCGGGCCGGCGCCCGCGCGCGGTCATCAGGGCGGCCAGGGGGAGCGAGACCAGGGCCGTGCCGATCACGGCGGCCGTGGAGGCGAGCCCGGACAGGGACTCGGTGCCGCTGATCTCGGTGGCCAGGACGGGGGCCAGCGCGATGCTGATCGGCACGCCGAGCCCGCCGAGCATCTGGCTCGCGATCAGCACGCCGGATATTCGACGCCGCAGCCGATGCAGGTCCCCCACGCTGGCCCCACCCTCGACCGCGCCGCCCTCGGCTGCGCCGCCCTTGGCCGGGCCGTCCTGCGACGTGGCGTCCGGCCCGGCGGAGGCGTCTCGTGCGGGCGTCACCGCCGACACCCCGGGCGCGTGAGCACGACGAGTGGGGACGTGGCGGGGCCGAAGCCGGCGGAAGTGTTCACCGCCGCAGTGTCCCACCGCCCCCGCCCCACCGAAACCGGGTATGGCCCCCGCACGAAGCCGTGCGGTCCGAGGCCGTGCGGCTCGGCGCGCGCCGGTTCCCCGGCGACGGCCCCTCCCGAACCCCGGAGGTCCGGCCCGAGGGCGCTGCCGGCGAGCCGGCCGCTCCGCCCGGCGCGACCCGGTCCGGGGACGGGCGGGGCCGGGTGGCGGCCGGGTGCGGCCCGTGGCCGTGCGGGGGCCTCCGACCTGGCGGCGACGGGCGGGCGGCCGGGTGCGGCCCGGTCCGGGACCGCAGGGGATCGTCCGGCCGCGACGCCGTACGGGACCGGCCCGGCGCGACCCGGTCCGGGACCGTCCGGGGTTGGTCAGAACAGGGGCTGTGGGAGGACTCCCTCCAGGGCCAGCAGGGTGCGCTTCGTTTCCACGCCGCCGCCGAAGCCGCCGATGCCGCCGTCGTTCTCCACGACGCGGTGGCAGGCGACGACCAGCGGCAGCGGGTTCGAGCCCATCGCGTTGCCCACGGCCTGGGCCGCGCCCGGCTGACCGGCGCGGGCGGCCAGCTCCCCGTACCCGACCACCGACCCGTACGGCACCGACCGGTCCAGTTCCTGAAGCACCTGCCGGTTGAAGCCGGAGCTGAGGCGCCAGTCCAGCGGCAGGTCGAAGCGCCGCAGCGTCCCGCCGAAGTACGCGGCGAGCTGCCGTATCGGCTCGGCGAGCAGCACCTCCTCACCCGGCGCCGGCCGCCACGCGTCGGCGCCGAGGCGCGAGACCAGCGCGCCGATCAACGCGTCGACCCGGTCCGGCCCGGCGTGGAACTCCACCCGGACCAGACCCTCGGGGGTCGCGGCCAGGAGGAGGGGACCGATGTCGCTCGTGACGACGGTCCATTCGAGGTGCGGCCCGCGCGGCCGCTCGGTGCTGTCCACCCGTCCACCGTAAGCCGCCCCACTGACACCCCCGCCCCGTGCCCGCGCTCAGAGTCCGTTCACCGCACCGCGCACGACGTCAGGGGCGTTCGTGATGATCCCGTCCACCCCCATCGCCTGGACCTTCCGCGCGGTGGCCGCGTCGTCCACGATCCAGGTGTCCACCTCCATGGCCTTGCCGTGCGCCCCGCGCAGGCCGTGCACCGCCGCGACCCAGTCGGCGGAGATCGTCGTGTGCCACGGGTTGATGCGGTCGGTGAACTCGGCGTAGCGCGGCAGGTCGGCCACGGGCGGCGTGCCGAGGAAGGCCGTCACCACGTCGGGCCGCAGCCGGTGCACGATCTTGACCGAGTCGGCGCTGAAGCTCTGCACCACCAGCCGGTCCGCGACGTGCCGCTCGTCCAACCAGCCCAGCTCCTCCAACAGCCTCAGGGTCTGCTCCTCGATCCCGGGGTAGAGCTCCGGCTTCTTGATCTCCAGCAGCAGCTTCTGCCGGTTGCCCCGCACCTGCGCCATGTACTCCCGCAGCGTCGGCACGTGCGCGCCCGCGTACTCGCCGTCACCGAACCACGCGCCCGCGTCCAGCCGCGCGATCTCCGCCGCGGTGAAGTCCGCGACCCGCCACGGCCGGCGGTCGGGGAAGACCTGCTCGACGTCCGTCGTGCGGGACAGCGTGTCGTCGTGGATGACGACCAGCTCCCCGTCCTTGGTCCGCTGCACGTCGTTCTCCACCCAGTCGAAGCCCAGCCACATGGCCCGGTCGACCGCTTCGAGGGTGTTCTCGGGGGCGTACGCCGAAGCCCCCCGGTGGGCGTAGACGACGGGTACCAGGACATCGGCGCCCCGAGTGCCCGCAGCGGGCGCGGTGGGGCCGGGGATCGGGGCGGCGGACACGGACCCCCCGCCCAGTACGGTGAGGGTGAGGCCCAGGAACGCGGCGGTGGCCGCGGCGGCGGGTCGGACGACGTACATGTGCGTTCTCCTCGGGTCGTGAGCCCTGCTGCTGCCTCAAACGGGAGCGGAGCGCCTGACGTTGCGGCGTCGCACCCGAAGGGCGCCGGCGGGGGACGCGTCACGGCGATCATGGGCTTGAAGATCACCACGCCGCCACCGAACTACGACAAACGGACCAGACCGTGCCCACTGTCGGTGGGGAGCCGTACGGTGGACCCATGCGGCCCGTATCGAAGATCGAACGAACGGTGGCGCCTTTCGAGGTCGTCAGCCCCTACCAGCCCAGCGGCGACCAGCCGGCGGCCATCGCCGAGCTGGAGAAGCGCATCAGCGCGGGGGAGAAGGACGTCGTCCTGCTCGGTGCGACCGGCACCGGCAAGTCGGCCACGACGGCCTGGATGATCGAGAAGCTCCAGCGCCCCACGCTGGTGATGGCGCCGAACAAGACCCTCGCCGCCCAACTGGCGAACGAGTTCCGCGAGCTCCTGCCGAACAACGCGGTCGAGTACTTCGTCTCGTACTACGACTACTACCAGCCCGAGGCCTACGTCCCGCAGTCGGACACCTACATCGAGAAGGACTCCTCGATCAACGAGGAGGTGGAGCGGCTGCGCCACTCCGCGACCAACTCGCTCCTCACCCGGCGCGACGTGATCGTCGTCGCCTCCGTGTCCTGCATCTACGGCCTCGGCACCCCGCAGGAGTACGTCGACCGGATGGTGCCCCTCAAGGTCGGCGAGGAGATCGACCGGGACCAGCTGCTGCGCCGCTTCGTCGACATCCAGTACACGCGCAACGACGTGGCCTTCACCCGGGGCACCTTCCGGGTGCGCGGCGACACGATCGAGATCTTCCCGGTCTACGAGGAACTGGCCGTCCGCATCGAGATGTTCGGTGACGAGATCGAGGCCCTGTCCACGCTGCACCCGCTCACCGGCGAGGTCATCAGCGAGGACCGCGAGCTGTACGTCTTCCCCGCCAGCCACTACGTCGCCGGCCCCGAGCGCATGGAGAAGGCGATCAACGGCATCGAGGCCGAGCTCGCCCAGCGCCTCGCGGAGCTGGAGAAGCAGGGCAAGATGCTGGAGGCCCAGCGGCTGCGCATGCGCACGACCTACGACCTGGAGATGATGCGCCAGATCGGCTCCTGCTCCGGCATCGAGAACTACTCGCTGCACATGGACGGCCGCGAGCGCGGCTCCGCGCCCAACACCCTCATCGACTACTTCCCCGAGGACTTCCTCCTCGTCATCGACGAGTCGCACGTCACCGTCCCGCAGATCGGCGCCATGTACGAGGGCGACGCCTCGCGCAAGCGGACCCTGGTCGACCACGGCTTCCGGCTGCCGTCGGCGCTGGACAACCGCCCGCTGAAGTGGGAGGAGTTCCAGAAGCGGATCGGTCAGACCGTCTACCTGTCGGCCACCCCCGGCCAGTACGAGCTGTCGCGCTCCGACGGCTTCGTCGAGCAGATCATCCGCCCCACCGGCCTCGTCGACCCGGAGGTCGTCGTCAAGCCCACCGAGGGCCAGATCGACGACCTGGTGCACGAGATCCGGCAGCGTGTCGAGAAGGACGAGCGGGTCCTCGTCACCACCCTCACCAAGAAGATGGCCGAGGACCTCACCGACTACTTCCTGGAGCTCGGCATCCAGGTCCGCTACCTGCACAGCGACGTGGACACCCTGCGCCGCATCGAGCTGCTGCGCGAGCTGCGCGCCGGCGAGTACGACGTCCTCGTCGGCATCAACCTGCTGCGCGAGGGCCTCGACCTGCCCGAGGTCTCCCTCGTCGCGATCCTCGACGCGGACAAGGAGGGCTTCCTGCGTTCGGGGACCTCCCTCATCCAGACCATCGGCCGCGCCGCGCGCAACGTGTCCGGCCAGGTCCACATGTACGCGGACCGGATCACACCGGCGATGGAGAAGGCCATCGAGGAGACCAACCGGCGCCGAGAGAAGCAGGTCGCCTACAACACCGCCAACGGCATCGACCCGCAGCCGCTGCGCAAGAAGATCAACGACATCGTCGCCACCCTCGCCCGCGAGGAGTTGGACACCGAGGAACTGCTCGCCACCGGCTACCGGCAGGGCAAGGACGGCACGGGCCCCAAGACCCCGGTGCCCGTGCTCGGCGCCGCGGCGGCGAAGGGCGCCAAGGGCGCCAAGGGCGCGAAGGGCGGCAAGGGGGCCGGGGCGGGCGTCGCGGTCACCGACCGGCCCGCCGCGGAACTGGCCGCGCTCATCGAGCAGATGACGGAACGGATGCGGGGCGCGGCGGCCGAGCTGCAGTTCGAGGTCGCGGCCCGGATCCGGGACGAGGTCGGTGAGTTGAAGAAGGAGCTGCGACAGATGAAGGAAGCGGGCCTCGCCTGACCGGGAGGCGGTCAGTAGGGTTGGATCCAGCCGCAGGAACACGCTGCGCGCCCACATCGGGGGCGGGCCATGGAGAGGGGACACCGCGTGACGGTCAACATGACCAAGGGTCAGGCCATCAGTCTGCAGAAGGCGGACGGCGGCACGCTGACCGCTGTCCGGATGGGCCTGGGCTGGCAGGCGGCCAAGCGCCGCGGCCTGTTCGGCTCGCGGACCCGGGAGATCGACCTGGACGCGTCGGCGGTGCTCTTCGCCGACAAGCAGCCCGTGGACGTGGTGTTCTTCCGCCACCTGCAGAGCGACGACGGCTCGGTGCGGCACACCGGTGACAACCTCGTCGGCGGCGTCGGCCAGGGCGGGGACGACGAGGCCATCCTCGTCGACCTCCAGCGCGTACCGGTCCACATCGACCAGATCGTCTTCACGGTGAACTCGTTCACCGGCCAGACGTTCCAGGAGGTGCAGAACGCGTTCTGCCGCATCGTCGACGAGACCAACGGCCAGGAACTGGCCCGCTACACCCTCGACGGCGGCGGCCAGTACACGGCGCAGATCATGGCGAAGGTGTCCCGCGCGGGCGCCGGCTGGAAGATGACGGCCCTCGGCAACCCGGCCAACGGCAAGACCTTCCAGGACCTGATGCCGGCGATCCTGCCGCACCTGTAACAGCACCACAGCACCACAGCACGACAGCACACGGAACAAGAGAAGAAGGCACGGGGGAGGGGCTGCACGATGACGGCCGAACTGGTCCGGGGGCAGAACCACCCCGTGTCCCACAGCCGGGTGGAGATCAGGGTCTCGGCGGGCACGGCCGTGCTCGCCGTGGCCACGCTGGCGGACGAGCGGGGCCGGTTCACCGGTCCCGCCGTCCTGGCCCACCCGGGCGCCCCCGCCCTGCCCGGCCTGCGGGTGCCGGTGGGGGCCGGCGACCGGCACACCGTCGCCGTCGACCTCGACGCCGTCGCGGCGGACGTCCACCGCGTCGGCGTCCACCTCGTCCTGCCGCCCGGCGGGGCGCCCCGCTTCGGCGCGGTCCCCGCCCCGCACATAGCGGTGGCGGGCGAGGGCGGCGCCGAGTTCGCCGGCTTCACCGTCACCGGCCTCGACCCCGAGACGGCCGTCGTCGCCCTGGAGCTCTACCGCCGCCAGGGCGCCTGGAAGGTCCGCGCCGTCGGCCAGGGGTACGCCGACGGGCTCGGCGCGCTGCTCACCGACGGCGGGCTCGCCGCGCCCCGGGCCCGGGAACTGGCGTCCGCGGCGCTGGTCGGCGTACCGGGCGGCGACACCACCGCGCCCGCGCGCCCCACCGTCCCCGCGCCCACCGTTCCGCGCGGCCTGCGCGCCCGCAGGACACGCCGCAGGACACCCCGCCCGCCCCGACCCAGCCCCAGGCGCCGGACCCGATCCCCGTCTCCGGGACCCCGTACGCGGGCACGCCCGGCCCGGCGCCCGCCCACCGCCCGCGCCCCGGCCGGGACACCGTCGCGGGCCCGCCCACCATCGACTACGCGCACCCGCGCCGCCGCCGTACCAGCGCCGAGCCCCCGAGCCCGCCCGCGCCCGGCGCCGCCCGCCGCACCGGGGGAGCACGCGCGGCCCGTCGCCGGCGACGCGAGCGGCTGGTCCATGGACGAGCGGCTCTACAACCAGGTCTGGGGCATGTTCGAGGACCTGGCCCGGACCGTCGCCGCCTACCGCAGCGCCGTCGAGTTCGCCGACAACCGCCTCGACCGGGAGCTCGACGAGGCCCTGTCCGACCCCCGCCACCGCCTCGGCGGCTCGGGCGACACCGCCCGCGACACCGCCCGTGCCCGCCGCGAGGAGCTGGTGGAGCGGGCACGGGCCGTCCTCGACCGGGACCTCGTCCAGCTCACCGCCGAGTGCGAGGTCGTCGAGCCCGCGCTGCCGGCGGCGTACGCCCGCTGGGACAACCCCGTCTGGCACGCCCGCGGCGCCGATCCCGAGGAAGGCCCGCTGGCGCTGCGCCTGGGCGACCTGACCCTGCCCGAGCGGCCCGACCTGCGGATCCCGATGCTGATGCGGCTCCCGCTGGAGAGGGGCCTGTGGATCGACAACGGCCGCACCGGTTCCGAAGCCGCCATGGCCATGGACACCGACCGGCTGCGACGGGCCGCGATGGACATGGCCGTCGCCCACGCCGCACGCCTGCTGGCCGTCCACCCCGCCGACCGGTTCTCGGTCCACGTCATCGACGCCGCCGGCGCGGGGGCCGCCGCCCTCGCCCCCCTGGTGAACTCCCGGGTGCTCGCCGCACCGCCCGCCACGGGCGCCGCCGGCGTCACACGGACCCTGGAGACGCTGACCCGGCGCGTGGACCTCGTACAGATGGCGCTGCGCGCCGGCGCCCCGGACGAGCTGCCCGCCGACGTGGACCGCGCCGAGCAGCTGCTGATCGTGCACGACTTCCCGCACGGCTTCGACGACCGGGCCGTCACGCGGCTGCGCTACCTGGCCGACGAGGGCCCGGCGGTCGGCGTGCACCTGCTGATGGTCGCGGACCGCGACGAGGCGTCGGCGTACGGGCCGCTGCTCGACCCGCTGTGGCGGTCGCTGCTGCGGCTGTCGCCGGTGCCGGACAACCACCTCGCCGACCCGTGGGTGCAGCACGCCTGGACCTTCACGCCCGACCTCCCGCCGCGCGGCAGCCTGGTCCTGGAGCAGGCGCTGGAGCGCGTCGCGGCGGCCCGCCGCGCGGGGGGCCGGTGAGCGGCGTCGACGACCTGTGCCTGACCGGCGCCTGACCTCCAGCTGACCGGCTCTTGGGCTTCCCTTTACCTTTCGCCTCCTCCGCGGGTACCCTGGGACCTGCGGAGGGGAGTATTCCTGCTTTCCTGCTACGACGTACCCGTCAATACGGACCGACCGCGTCGGTCCCGGGGCGTTGGCCCACGGCCTCCAGGCCGCCCGGGTGGAAGAGACCTCCGGCAGCGATGACGCTGACGATGTGCTGAGCCATCTGCCGGAGGCGTGGAAGTAGTGGACGTTTCGTTGACCCTTTGGGTACTGACCATCGCGGGTCTGTGCCTTCTCATCGGCGCCGATTTCTTCATCGGCCGCAAACCGCACGACGTCTCCATGAAGGAGGCGGGCATCTGGACCGTCGTCTGGATCGTGCTCGCCGCCCTCTTCGGGCTCGGCCTGCTGATCTTCGGCAACGGCCAGGCGTCCCAGGAGTTCTTCGCCGGGTTCATCACCGAGAAGTCCCTGAGCGTGGACAACCTGTTCGTCTTCGTCCTGATCATGGCGAAGTTCTCGGTGCCCTCACACCTCCAGCAGCGCGTGCTGCTCGTGGGCGTGCTGATAGCCCTGGTCCTGCGGGCGATCTTCATCGCGGCCGGCGCCGCGATCATCACCACCTTCTCGTGGGTCTTCTACATCTTCGGCGCGTTCCTGATCTACACCGCGTGGAAGCTGATCCAGGAAGCGCGCAAGGACGAAGAGGACGAGGAGTTCGAGGAGAACCGTCTCCTCAAGTCCATCGAGAAGAAGTTCGGCGTCGCCGACCGCTACCACGGCACCAAGCTCTTCATCCGCGCCAACGGCAAGCGCATCCTCACCCCGCTCATGGTGGTCATGCTCGCCATCGGCACCACCGACGTCCTGTTCGCCCTGGACTCGATCCCCGCGATCTTCGGCCTCACCCAGGACCCGTACATCGTCTTCACCGCCAACGCCTTCGCCCTCATGGGTCTGCGTCAGCTGTACTTCCTCATCGGCGGTCTGCTGAAGAAGCTGGTCCACCTCAGCTACGGCCTGTCCGTCATCCTGGGCTTCATCGGCGTCAAGCTGGTGCTCCACGCCCTGCACGAGTCCGGCGTGCACGTTCCGCAGATCTCCATCCCGGTCTCGCTGGGCGTCATCTGCGGCGTCCTGGTGATCACCACGATCACCAGCCTGATCGCCTCGAAGAAGCAGGCGGAGGCCGAGGCGATCGCCGCCCCGGCCGAGGAGACGCGCAGCGTCGACGCCTGACGACCCCTACGCGCTACGCGGGGGCGGCCGCTTCGGCCGCCCCCGCCTTCGCGTCGGCGTCCGCATCGGTTTCCGTGCCCGTGCCCGTACGGGGCCGCGGGAGCGCCGGATGCGTCTCCGGGAGCAGCGCGAAGCAGGCCAGACTGACCAGCGCGATCACGGTCAGGTACGCCGCCACCCCCCACGGCGGCCCCGAACCGTCGGCCAGGGCCGTCGCCACGATCGGGGTCAACGCCCCGCCCAGCACCCCGCCCAGGTTGTAGCCGACGGCCGCGCCGGTGCAGCGTACGCGCGGGGCGTACAGCTCGGGCAGGTACGAGCCCACCACCGCGAACATCGTCACCATGCCCAGCAGCGCCCCGGTGCAGCCCACGACGATCAGCAAGGGGTCGCCCGTGCGCAGCAGGGCGACGAAGGGGAACATCCACACCGCGCAGAGCGCGCTGCCGGCCAGGCACAGCGGGCGCCGTCCCCAGCGGTCGCCGAGCACCGCGGGCAGCGGGGTCACGAGCCCCTTCAGCAGGACCGCGACCATGACGCAGGCGAGCATCGTGGTGCGGCCGACGCCGAGGTGGGTGGTGGCGTAGGCGAGGGCCCAGGTGGTGACCGCGTAGAAGACGGCGTAGCCGACGGCCATGGCCCCGCCGGTCAGCAGGAGCAGCCGCCAGTGGCCGCGTACGACCTCGGAGAGCGGCGCATCGGCGCGCCGGCCGGTTTCCCGCAGCCGCCGGAACTCCGGTGTCTCCTCGACCGATCGACGCAGCCAGAGCCCGGCCAGCGCCAGCAGACCGGCGACCCAGAAGGGCAGCCGCCAGCCCCAGGCGGTGAACTGCGCGTCGCTCAGCGTTCCGGACAGGGTCAGCATCAGGCCGTTGGCCAGGAGGAAGCCCACCGCCGGGCCCATCTGCGGAAAGCTCGACCACAGGCCGCGCCGGCCCTCGGGGGCGTGTTCGGCGGTCAGCAGCACGGCCCCGCCCCACTCGCCGCCGAGCCCGAGTCCCTGGAGGAAGCGCAGCAGGAGCAACAGGACGGGCGCGGTGACGCCGATCGAGGCGTACGAGGGCACGCAGCCGACGGCCACCGTGGCGAGGCCGGTGAGCAGCAGCGAGCCGAGCAGCACGGGGCGGCGCCCGTAGCGGTCGCCGATGTGGCCGAAGACGACCGAGCCGAGGGGTCGGGCGAGGAAGCCGACGCCGAAGGTGGCGAAGGCGGCGAGGGTGCCGGCGAGCGGGGAGAAGGAGGGGAAGAAGAGCGGCCCGAGGACGAGGGCGGCGGCCGTGCCGTAGACGAAGAAGTCGTAGAACTCGATGGCGGTGCCGGCCAGGGCGGCCGTGGCGAGCCGGAGCATCGGGACGGGGGCAGGGGGAGGGGCGGGGTGCTGTCGCATGGTGCAGCAACTACCCCAACCCGTACCCCCAGGACATGCGTTCGGTCATCATCGACCGGAAGGAGTGCATGGCCCCGCGATGTTGACGGATGTCACCAGCCGCGTTCGCGCCATTCGGCCAGGTGCGGACGCTCGGCGCCGAGGGTGGTGTCGTTGCCGTGGCCCGGGTAGACCCAGGTCTCGTCGGGCAGGCGTGCGAAGAGCTTGCTCTCCACGTCGTCCAGCAGGGAGGTGAAGGCCTGCGCGTCGCCCCCGGTGTTGCCCACGCCGCCCGGGAAGAGGCAGTCGCCGGTGAACACGTGCGGGTGCCCGTGCGGGTCGTCGTAGACGAGCGCGATCGAGCCGGGGGTGTGGCCGACCAGGTGGCGGGCGGTCAGGGAGACCCGTCCGACCTGAATCGTGTCCCCGTCCTCGACGAGGACGTCCGTGGTGACGGGGATGCCCTCGGCGTCGTGGCGGCCGGCGTAGGTGCGCGCGCCGGTCGCATCGACCACTTCGGCGAGCGCGCCCCAGTGGTCGCCGTGCCGGTGGGTGGTGACCACGGACTCGATGCCGTCGTCACCGATCAGGTTGATCAGCGTGTGCGCCTCGGCGGCCGCGTCGATCAGCAGTTGCGCGCCGGTGGCCCGGCAGCGCAGCAGGTAGGCGTTGTTGTTCATCGAACCCACCGCGACCTTGGAAATCATCAGGTCCGCGAGCTCGTGCACGTCGGCGGGACCGCCGACCTTGACCGCTCCGCTGTACGTCATGACTGTGATCCTAGGGTCTGGGGCTAGAGGGCGGGGAGTTCGGGAAGGGCGTGGCCCGTCAGGACGGTGAGGCGGGCGCCCTTCGGGCCGCGGCCCGCGAGCCAGCCGAGCAGCTCGTCGAGGGGGCCTTCGAGCACCACCGGGTCGCCCTCGGTGCCGCCGGTGTGCCAGACCGGTCCGTCCTCGTCCTCCCGGAGGGTCACCGGCGGGACGTCGGGCCGGCCCGACCAGCGGTCGGCGAGGAAGGCGATCTCGCGGAGGGTGAACTCCTTCGGCAGGTCGGACAGCTCGTAGCCGATGTTCAGGTCGACGTGGTGCAGCTCGACCTCGATCAGCCGGCGGAAGGGCACGTTGGCGGCGAGGTCGGTGACGCCGTTGCGCAGCTCGACGGTGCGCGACCAGTCCTGGTCGGGCTCGGTGGTGGCCAGGAAGCGGTTCCCGGAATCACGGAGGTCCGCCAGGTGTTCTTCCAGGGGCCGGCCGGCGTCGCGTGCGATGTCGGCGTCACGGGCGGTGCCGCTCTCGTACATGGGGCGGCCCTCGAAGACGTTCACGAGGGCGTCCGCGTTACGGGCGAGGTGGGCCAGGATGTGGCCCCGGGTCCAGCCGGGGAGGTGTGACTCCTCCGACAGGGCGGCGTTGTCCAGTTTCGCGACCGCGTTCAGCAGTCGGTCCGTGGCTTCACGTACAGATCGCAGGTCGTGCACATGATCAGTCATGGATCCGAGCCTAGGGCCTGTCCGGCCCTGATCCGCCGGGCAGGCCCCGGTGGGGCCCGGCCTCCGCCACACGATCGGGTGAAGCGGTGTCCGGAGTGCCGTAAATCGAATGTGCGTGCTATACGCTCGGAAGGCAGACCCCATCCCATCGCAGAGGCGCCCCCCATACCCTGGACAGTCGGGGCCCGTGCCCCCGCTCTCTCAAGAAAGGTGCGACCGGCGTGACCGACCGTCTCATCGTTCGTGGCGCTCGCGAGCACAATCTGAAGAACGTCTCGCTCGACCTGCCCCGCGACTCCCTCATCGTCTTCACCGGACTCTCCGGCTCGGGCAAGTCCTCCCTGGCCTTCGACACGATCTTCGCCGAGGGCCAGCGCCGCTACGTCGAGTCGCTCTCCTCCTACGCGCGCCAGTTCCTGGGGCAGATGGACAAGCCCGACGTCGACTTCATCGAGGGACTCTCCCCGGCCGTCTCGATCGACCAGAAGTCGACCTCGCGCAACCCCCGCTCCACGGTCGGCACGATCACCGAGGTCTACGACTACCTGCGCCTGCTCTTCGCGCGCATCGGCAAGCCGCACTGCCCCGAGTGCCGCCGCCCCATCTCGCGCCAGTCGCCGCAGGCCATCGTCGACAAGGTGCTCGCACTGCCCGAGGGCAGCCGCTTCCAGGTGCTGTCCCCGCTGGTCCGCGAGCGCAAGGGCGAGTTCGTCGACCTCTTCTCCGACCTCCAGACCAAGGGCTACAGCCGCGCGCGGGTGGACGGCGAGACCATCCAGCTCACCGAGCCGCCCACGCTGAAGAAGCAGGAGAAGCACACGATCGAGGTGGTCGTCGACCGCCTCACCGTCAAGGAGAGCGCCAAGCGCCGGCTCACCGACTCCGTGGAGACCGCGCTCGGGCTGTCCGGCGGCATGGTCATCCTCGACTTCGTCGACCTCGCCGAGGACGACCCCGAGCGCGAGCGGATGTACTCCGAGCACCTGTACTGCCCGTACGACGACCTCTCCTTCGAGGAGCTGGAGCCGCGCTCCTTCTCCTTCAACTCCCCCTTCGGCGCCTGCCCCGAGTGCACCGGCATCGGTACGCGCATGGAGGTGGACCCGGAGCTGATCGTCCCGGACGAGATGAAGACCCTCGACGAGGGCGCGGTCTCGCCGTGGTCGCTCGGCCACACCAAGGACTACTTCCAGCGGCTGGTCGGCGCGCTCGCCGATGAGCTGGGCTTCCGTACGGACATCCCGTGGGCGGGGCTGCCGCAGCGCGCGAAGAAGGCCCTGCTCCACGGGCACAAGACACAGATCGAGGTCCGCTACCGCAACCGGTACGGGCGCGAGCGCGCGTACACCACGGCCTTCGAGGGCGCGGTGCCGTTCGTCAAGAGGCGGCACGCCGAGTCCGAGAGCGACGCCAGCCGCGAGCGCTTCGAGGGCTACATGCGCGAGGTGCCCTGTCCGACCTGTGAGGGCACCCGCCTCAAGCCGATCGTGCTCGCGGTGACGGTGATGGAGAAGTCCATCGCCGAGGTCGCCGCCATGTCGATCAGCGAGTGCGCGGACTTCCTCGGCCGGCTGAAGCTCGACGCCCGCGACAAGAAGATCGCGGAGCGGGTCCTCAAGGAGGTCAACGAGCGGCTGCGCTTCCTCGTGGACGTCGGCCTCGACTACCTCTCGCTCAACCGCGCCGCCGGCACCCTGTCGGGCGGCGAGGCCCAGCGCATCCGCCTGGCCACGCAGATCGGCTCCGGTCTGGTCGGCGTGCTGTACGTGCTCGACGAGCCGTCCATCGGCCTGCACCAGCGCGACAACCACCGCCTCATCGAGACGCTGGTGCGGCTGCGCGACATGGGCAACACCCTGATCGTCGTCGAGCACGACGAGGACACCATCAAGGTGGCCGACTGGGTCGTGGACATCGGCCCCGGCGCGGGCGAGCACGGCGGCAAGGTGGTGCACAGCGGCTCGCTGAAGGAGCTGCTGAAGAACACGGAGTCGATGACCGGGCAGTACCTGTCGGGCAAGAAGTCCATCCCGGTGCCGGACATCCGCCGGCCCGTGAACGGCGGGCGCAAGCTCACCGTCCACGGCGCCAAGGAGAACAACCTGCGGGACATCGACGTGTCCTTCCCGCTGGGCGTGCTCACCGCCGTCACCGGCGTCTCGGGCTCCGGCAAGTCCACGCTGGTCAACGACATCCTCTACACGCACCTGGCCCGCGAGCTGAACGGCGCCCGGTCCGTGCCGGGGCGGCACACGCGGGTGGAGGGCGACGACCTGGTCGACAAGGTGGTCCACGTCGACCAGTCGCCGATCGGGCGGACCCCCCGGTCCAACCCGGCGACGTACACGGGCGTCTTCGACCACGTGCGCAAGCTCTTCGCGGAGACGATGGAGGCGAAGGTCCGCGGGTACCTGCCGGGCCGCTTCTCCTTCAACGTGAAGGGCGGCCGGTGCGAGAACTGCTCCGGCGACGGCACGATCAAGATCGAGATGAACTTCCTGCCGGACGTCTACGTCCCGTGCGAGGTGTGCCACGGCGACCGGTACAACCGGGAGACGCTGGAGGTCCACTACAAGGGCAAGTCCATCGCCGAGGTCCTGAACATGCCGATCGAGGAGGCGCTCGGCTTCTTCGAGGCGGTGCCGACCATCGCGCGGCACCTGCGGACGCTGAACGAGGTGGGGCTCGGGTACGTCCGGCTCGGCCAGTCGGCGCCGACGCTGTCGGGCGGTGAGGCGCAGCGCGTGAAGCTGGCGTCGGAGCTGCAGAAGCGGTCGACGGGGCGGACGGTGTACGTGCTGGACGAGCCGACGACGGGTCTGCACTTCGAGGACATCAGCAAGCTCATCAAGGTGCTGTCGGGGCTGGTCGACAAGGGGAACTCGGTCATCGTCATCGAGCACAACCTGGACGTCATCAAGACGGCCGACTGGGTCGTGGACATGGGCCCGGAGGGCGGTTACGGAGGCGGCCTCGTGGTGGCCGAGGGGACGCCGGAGCAGGTGGCGTCGGTGGGCGCCAGCCACACCGGGAAGTTCCTGCGGGACATTCTCGGGGCGGACCGGGTATCGGACGCGGCCGCCTCGGTCGCGGGTTCCGCCCCGGTGAAGAAGGCGCCTGCGAAGCGGGCCACGGCGAAGAAGGCGGCGGTGGCGCGGGCCCGCAAGGCCTGATCGGTGCCGGCCGGGCGGAACATCAGCCTCGCCGGCGTTGGAGGCGTGGGGTCCGGGGCGGCTGGGTCGTGTCTTGTGGATGAGGGTCGGATAGGCCGCTTCGGGCCCGGCCATGGTCCGCCGGACACTCCCTAGCGGCTGAGCTCCAGCTCGGCCGCGTACGGCGGCTCCGCGCCCGCGCGGGTGCACGTCAGGGCGGCCGCGTGGGCGGCGTACCCCAGCACCTCGGGCCAGGGCGCCGCGTCCGGATCCGACCCGGCGAGCCGGTGCAGCAGCGCCGCGTTGACGGTGTCGCCCGCGCCGATCGTGTCGGCGACGCGGACCCGCCGGCCGGGCACCTCGTACCGCTCCCCGGCCCGGGTCCACACCGCCAAGCCCGCCGCGCCCCGGGTCAACACCACCGCCGAGGGCCCCGCCGCCAGCCACTCGGGGATCCCGCCGCCCAGCCAGGCCGCGTCCTCCTCCGACAGCTTGAGCACCGACACGTACGGCAGCCAGCCGAGGAAACGCTCCCGATACGCCGCCGGGTCCGCGATCAGCGCCGGGCGGATGTTGGGGTCCAGCAGGGTGAGCAGCCCCCGCCGCGACTCCCGGCGCAGCAGGGCCTCGTACGCGCTCGCGCCGGGCTCCAGCACCAGCGAACAGGTTCCCAGCGCGAGGGCCCGTACGCCCGCCGGCAGCGCGGGCGGCAGCGTGAACAGCCGGTCGGCGGTGCCCTCGGTGTAGAAGCGGTACGCCGCCGAGCCGTCCGGGGCCAGCGAGGGCACCGCCAGCGTGGTCGGCTCCGGGCCGCGCCGCACCAACGAGCAGTCCACCCCGGCGGCCCGCAGCCCGGCGAGCAGGCTCTCGCCGAAGCCGTCGGACGAGACCCGGGAGCAGAAGGCCACCTCCGCGCCGAGCCGCCCCAGCGCGAGCGCGGTGTTGTACGGCCCACCGCCGGGCCGGGGCAGCAGCGCGCCCGCCGGCTCCGCCAGGGGCACCAGGTCGATCAGGGCTTCTCCGCCGACGACGATCACGCGGGGAAGGTATCCCATCCGAGCCGCCCGGAGGACCCCCGGTATCGTCGAGCGCGCCCGGCCACCCGGGGCCCGGCCCCCTCGCTCCAGGAGAACCGCATGTCCGCGTCGCAGTCCGCCGCCGCCCGCCGTACCGTCCTCAAGGGCGCCGCCGCGCTCGCGGGGGCCGTCGGCGCCGGAGCGACCCTGGCGGCGTGCTCCACCGAGACGAACAGCGGCGCGGGCAGCCCGGCCGTGCCGACGGAGCCGGTCGAGCTGGGTGCGGTGGCCGATGTCCCCGTCGGCGGGGCGAAGCTGTTCCGCGAGCGCAAGGTCGTCGTCAGCTGCCCGGCGGAGGGCCAGTACAAGGCGTTCAGCGCGCAGTGCACGCACGCCGGATGCGTCCTGGACAAGATCGTCGAGGGGCAGGGCAACTGCCCCTGCCACGGCAGCCGCTTCGACGTCACCACCGGCCAGGTCCTGCGCGGGCCGGCCACCGACCCCCTGCCGGCCGTCCCGGTCAAGGCGGAGAACGGCAAACTGATCGCCGGCTAGGACGCCGCCCCCTGCGTCTTCTCCTCTCGCGACGGCCGGCGTCTCCTTCGGGGGCGCATACGCTCGTTCCGTGCCGCCATCGCCTCTTCACCGTGTCGCCGTCCTCGTGCTGGAGGGGGCCAAGCCGCTCGACGTCGGTATCCCCGCGCAGGTGTTCACGACGCGCGCGAGCATGCCGTACGAGGTTCGGGTGTGCGGGGCGGCGCCGGGGCCGGTGGCCGGCGGGGACGGGTTGTCGTACCACGTGACCCACGGGCTGGAGGCGCTCGCGTGGGCCGAGATCGTCTTCGTCCCCGGCTACCGCTTTCCGGACCGTGACGATCCGCCCCCGGCCGTCCTCGACGCGCTGATCGCCGCCCACGCGCGGGGCGCGCGGCTCGCCGCCATCTCGACCGGCGCGTTCGCGCTCGCCGCCACGGGACTGCTCGACGGCAAGCGCGCCACGACCCACTGGCACTACGCGCGGGCACTGGCGGCGAAACACCCGTCCGTGCGGCTCGACGAGAACGTCTTGTTCGTCGACGAGGGCAGCGTGCTGACGTCCGCCGGCGCCGCCTCCGGCATCGACCTCTGCCTGCACATCCTGCGCGGCGACCTCGGCGTGGCCGCCTCGAACCACGCCGCCCGGCGCCTGGTCGCGGCCCCCTACCGCAGCGGCGGCCAGGCCCAGTACGTGCCGCGCAGCGTGCCCGAGCCGCTCGGCGAGCGGTTCGCCGCCACCCGCGAGTGGGCGCTGCACCGGCTCGGCGAGCCCCTCACCCTCGAAGCGCTCGCCCGGCACGCGGGGGTCTCGCCGCGCACGTTCTCGCGCCGCTTCGCCGAGGACACCGGGTACACGCCGATGCAGTGGGTCATGCGGGCCAGGATCGACGTGGCCCGGGAGCTGCTGGAGCGTTCGGAGCGGAGCGTCGAGCGGATCGCCGGTGATGTCGGCCTCGGCACCGGCTCGAATCTGCGGCTGCACTTCCACCGCATCCTCGGGACCACCCCGACCGAGTACCGGCGCACCTTCACGCGGGGGGAGTAGTCCTCTCGGCCGCCTGGCGGGATCCTTGCGGACCGTGGCGATCTCGCCGCTGTCGCGGGCGGGCGGCGGGCGCGAACCTGAGGGCGAACGCCTGAGGGGCGAACGAAAGGGACATCGCTCATGACTCGCATCGCCATCAACGGCTTCGGCCGCATCGGACGCAACGTGCTGCGCGCGCTCCTCGAACGCGACAACGCCGCCGCCGGCGCCGAGGGCGGCACGCTCGAAGTCGTCGCCGTCAACGACCTCACCGACCCCGCCACCCTCGCGCGGCTGCTCGCCTACGACACCACGGCCGGCCGGCTCGGCCGCCCGGTGAGCGTCGACGGGAACACCCTCGTGGTCGACGGCCGCCGCATCACGGTGCTCGCCGAGCGCGCGCCGGAAGCGCTGCCGTGGGCCGAACTCGGCGTCGACATCGTGCTGGAGGCGACCGGCCGCTTCACCTCGGCCAAGGCCGCCCGCGGCCACCTCACGGCGGGCGCGCGGAAGGTGCTCGTCAGCGCGCCGTCCGACGGCGCCGACGTCACGCTCGCCTACGGGGTCAACACCGACGCCTACGACCCGGCCCGGCACACGATCGTCTCGAACGCCTCGTGCACGACCAACGCGCTCGCCCCGCTGGCCGCCGTACTCGACGACCTCGCCGGCATCGAGCACGGTTTCATGACCACCGTGCACGCCTACACGCAGGAGCAGAACCTGCAGGACGGCCCGCACCGCGACGCCCGGCGCGCCCGCGCCGCCGCCGTCAACATCGTGCCGACGACGACGGGCGCCGCCAAGGCGATCGGTCTCGTGCTCCCGAACCTCGACGGCAAGCTGTCGGGCGACTCGATCCGCGTGCCGGTCCCGGTGGGCTCGATCGTCGAGCTCAACACGACCGTCGCGCGCGACGTGACGCGGGAGGAGGTGCTGGAGGCCTACCGGGCCGCCGCGCGGGGCCCGCTGGCCGGCGTACTGGAGTACTCAGACGACCCGCTCGTCTCCTCCGACATCACCGGCAACCCCGCCTCGTCGATCTTCGACTCGGAGCTCACCCGCGTCGACGGCCGGCACGTCAAGGTGGTCGCCTGGTACGACAACGAGTGGGGCTTCTCCCACCGCGTGATCGACACGCTCACCCTCCTCGCCGCCGGCTGACCGGCTGACCGGCGGGCGGGCGGCCTACTCCCAGTCCCAGGCGATGCCCAGGATGCCGCGGTGGACCGACGGTTCCACCAGGTGGACCGCGCGGTGGCGGCCGCTCGGGGTGAGGTCCGCCAGGTGCGTGCGCGGGGCGCGGGGGCCCGTACGCGCGAAGCGGCGGCAGCGCACCGGCAGGGCGGCCTCGTCGAAGCGGACCTGGAGCATGTACTGCCCGCCCGCGTAGCTGAAGCCGCGCACGTACTCCGAGCTGCGGGCGCCCGTACCGTCCTCGACGCCGTACCCGAAGACGTACGTGTCCCCGCGCCGCAGCCGCGCGTCGAAGAGCAGCTCGGCGACCACCACCCCGGCCTCCGGGTGGTGGCGCACCCGGCCGGTACGGCAGTTCTCGTGGGCCGTCACCGTCACCCGGGCCGCGTCGCAGCCCGGGTCGCCGTGGTGGACGGCGAGGTAGCGGTCGACGCCGTCCCGGTGGGCCCGGACGATCTGCTGCGAGTCACGGGCGCGCATCTCGCCGCCCGCCCCGATGCGGACGCGCTCGTGGTGGCCCACCGTGTGCAGGCCGCCGTCCGCCGGGAGTTCCATCGCGTCGAGCAGTTCCTCCACGGCCGCGCCCACGCTGACCAGGGCCCGGTAGGGCCGGGCGGTCGGGCGGCCCCGCGCGGGAGCGGACGCGGAGGTGCTCAGGAGCCGCAGCAGGGCGCCGTCGGGCAGCTCCAGGATCTCCTCCAGCGCGCGGACGGCCCGCAGCGACTCGGGGTGACGGGGGCGGCGCGCGCCCTGTTGCCAGTAGCTGAGGCTGGTGACGCCGAGCTTGATGCCGCGCGCCGCGAGCCGGTGCTGTACCCGGTGCAGCGGCAGACCACGGGCGGTGAGGGCGGCGCGCAGGGCGAGGTGGAAGGGGCCGCCGCGCAGCAGCCGGCCGAGTTCGGCGGCGTCCGCCGACCGCGCCGCGTCCGCGGTATCCGCCGTCCGCGCCGTCTCAAGGGCGCTCGTCGCGTCGTCCGCGCTCGCCCGGTCGCCGATCGGCCGCATGGCGAACTCCTCTGTGAACGTTCACACGCGCCGGTGTGGGGGGCCGGGTCGGTGTCGGTGGGGGAGCAGGTGGAACGTCGGCAACCGTTCACACCACAGCCCCACCGTTCACACTGCGATGTCACCGCGTATTGAAGCGGGTTGACCTGATCGCGACAACACCCTGATGCTCCTCCACAGCGTCCGGACGCGCTCCTCCACCCCCACATCCCCGCCTCGGGAGGAACGCGATGCGCAACAGAAAGCGGCGGCCGTACCCGGCCGTCCTCCTCACCGCCCTGCTCCTGGCCCTGTCCGCCACGGCCACCGGCACCGCCACCGCAGCCGATGCCGGCGCCGATTCCGCGCTCGCCTCCAAGCGCCTCAACATCACCATGCAGGCACAGCAGAAGACGAACTGGTGCTGGGCCGCCGGCGGAAACACGATCGCCACGTGGTTCGGCCGCGGCTACAGCCAGAACCAGTTCTGCAACGCCGCCTTCAACCGCCAACAGGGCACCGAGTGCCCCAACAACCAGGCCACGCTGGGCAACGTACAGAACGGCCTGCGCTGGGCCGGCATCAACTCCGGCAGCTACGTCAACGGCTGGCTCCAGTACTCGACCGTGCAGACCGAGATCAACGCCAACCGGCCCGTCGAGACCCGCATCCAGTGGTCCAACGGCGGCGGCCACATGCACGTCCTCTACGGCTACGACACCGCCAACAGCTGGGTCTACTGGGGCGACCCGTGGCCCTCCAGCGACCGCTACAACTGGGCCTCCCACGCCTGGTACGTCGACAACAACACCTTCTCCTGGACCCACTCCCTCTACCGGATCGGGGCGTGACCGCCATGAACCCGCGCGCCCGCGCCGCCGCGGTCCTCGCCGCCACCGCCCTGCCCCTCCTCGGCCTGGCCCCGCAGGCCGCCGCGACCCCCGTCCCCCAGCCCGGGGTGGCCACGGCCGAGACCCGGGCGGCGGCCCACGAGGCGGCCGTCGCCCCCGACACCCTGGCCACCCTCTCGCGGTTCTTCGCCCGTGAGGGCAAGGTCTCGCTCACCGCCGCCCAGCCCCGCGTCGAGGGCGAGGCGATCCCCGTGCACCACCTTTCGCCGGAGTTCGTCGCGGGCAAGGCCGGGGCCCCCGTGGCCCGGCTGGAGTTCCTGGCCAGCAAGGCCGTCTCCGCCGACGGGCAGCAGGCGGCCCTGTGGACCGCGCGGACCGAGGCCGGCTGGCAGGTGGTGAACATCGCCACCGGCGACGACGAATTCCGCTACGCGCGGCTCGGCGCCGAGAAACTCCCCGGCGGCACCGTGTTCCGGGAACCGCAGATCGACGCCTGGTACGTCGCCGAGGGCAGCCGGATCGTCCCGCTGGACGAGGACGCCGTACGGGCCGTCGGGGAGGCCGGCACCACCCTGGACGCGTACCGCACCCGCGTCACGCAGGCCTACGGGAACAAGCTCCCGGGCTCGCCCTACGCCCGCTCGGGCAAGGCCGGCGGCTTCGAGGAGGCCGCCGGAGCCGCCGGAGCCGCCGGAGCCGCCGGAGCCGCCGGGGCCGGTGGGGCCGCGCCCCGGCGGCCGCCGCGCCCCGGCGGCCGGGGACGCGGCCGGGGCGCCGTTCGGCCTGCTCGCCTCGGGCGCGGGGGCCCTCACCCTCGGCGCCGCCGGATCGGTGCTCCTGCTGCGCCGCCGACGACGGTCCCCCCTGACCGAGCCCGGGGCCTGAGCCCCGAGGCCTGAGCCGACCCCGCCCCGTATCCCGGCCCCGTATCCCGCCCCGTATCCCGCCCGACGGGATACGGGGCGCTGTCCCCGGGCGCCAGTAGGGTGGTTCGCATGGCCGACCCTTCCAGCTACCGCCCCCAGCCCGGACAGGTCCCCGACTCCCCGGGGGTCTACCGGTTCCGCGACGAGCACCGCCGGGTGATCTACGTCGGGAAGGCCAAGAGCCTGCGCCAGCGCCTGGCCAGCTACTTCCAGGACCTCGCCGGGCTGCACCCCCGTACCGCCACCATGGTCACGACGGCCGCCTCCGTGGAGTGGACGGTCGTCTCCACCGAGGTCGAGGCCCTCCAGCTCGAATACTCCTGGATCAAGGAGTTCGACCCCCGCTTCAACGTCAAGTACCGCGACGACAAGAGCTACCCCTCCCTCGCCGTCACGCTGAACGAGGAGTTCCCCCGGGTCCAGGTCATGCGCGGCCCCAAGAAGAAGGGCGTGCGCTACTTCGGCCCGTACGGCCACGCCTGGGCGATCCGCGAGACCGTCGACCTGATGCTGCGGGTCTTCCCCGTCCGCACCTGCTCCGCCGGGGTGTTCAAGCGCTCCGCGCAGATCGGCCGCCCCTGCCTGCTCGGCTACATCGGCAAGTGCTCGGCGCCCTGCGTCGGCCGGATCAGCCCCGAGGACCACCGCGAACTCGCCGAGGACTTCTGCGACTTCATGGCCGGTCGTACCGGCACGTACCTCTCCCGCCTCGAAGCGCAGATGCACGAGGCCGCCGAGGAGATGGAGTACGAGAAGGCCGCCCGCCTGCGCGACGACATAGGGGCCCTGCGCCGGGCCATGGAGAAGAACGCCGTCGTCCTCGCCGACGCCACCGACGCCGACCTGATCGCCGTCGCCGAGGACGAGCTCGAAGCCGCCGTGCAGATCTTCCACGTACGCGGCGGACGCGTCCGCGGCCAGCGCGGCTGGGTCACCGACAAGGTCGAGGCCGTCGACACCGCCGGACTCGTCGAGCACGCCCTCCAGCAGCTCTACGGGGAGGAGCGGGGCGAGGCCGTCCCCAAGGAGGTGCTGGTCCCGGCCCTGCCCGAGGACGCGCCCGCCCTCGCCGAGTGGCTGGCCGCGCGGCGCGGCTCCCTGGTCAGCCTGCGCATCCCGCAGCGCGGCGACAAGAAGGCGCTGATGGAGACCGTCCACCGCAACGCGCAGCAGTCCCTCGCCCTGCACAAGACCAAGCGCGCCGCCGACCTCACCACCCGCTCCCGGGCCCTGGAGGAGATCGCCGAGGCGCTGGAGCTGGACAGCGCGCCCCTGCGCATCGAGTGCTTCGACATCTCCCACCTCCAGGGCCAGGACGTGGTCGCCTCGATGGTCGTCTTCGAGGACGGGCTGGCCCGCAAGAGCGAGTACCGCCGCTTCCAGATCAAGTCCTTCGAGGGCCAGGACGACGTCCGCTCCATGCACGAGGTGGTCTCGCGTCGCTTCCGCCGCTACCTCCAGGAGAAGCTGCGGACGGGCGAGTGGGAGCAGGAGGCGGTGGTCTCGGGGGAGGTCCCGGCCGGCGACACGCCCGAGGACGACGGCCGCCCGAAGCGTTTCGCGTACCCCCCGCAGCTCGTCGTGGTCGACGGCGGGCAGCCGCAGGTGGCCGCCGCCAAGCGGGCCCTGGAGGAGCTGGGCGTCGACGACGTCGCCGTGTGCGGCCTCGCCAAGCGCCTGGAGGAGGTCTGGCTGCCCGGCGAGGACGACCCCGTCGTGCTGCCCCGGACCAGCGAGGGCCTCTACCTCCTCCAGCGGGTACGTGACGAAGCCCACCGCTTCGCCATCCAATACCAGCGCGGCAAGCGCGCCAAGCGCCTGAGAACAAGCCCGCTGGACGAGGTGCCCGGCCTCGGCGAGAGTCGCAAACAAGCCCTCGTGAAGCACTTCGGTTCGGTGAAGAAGCTCCGACAGGCGACAATCGACCAGATCCGCGAGGTCCCGGGCATAGGCCTCAAGACGGCCGAGGCCGTGGCCGTGGCCCTCGCGCGCGCGACCCCCGCCGCCCCTGCCGTGAACACCGCGACAGGAGAGATCATGGAGGACGAGACACCCGCGCCCGCGGGCACGTCATCGTCCGAACGGGGGACCGAGCAATGACCCAGCACGAGTCCGATCGCAAGACCGAGCACGACCGAGACGGAGCACAGGTGAGTACGGGCACGACACTGGAGCCCGGCGGCGACGCCGAGGCCGCCATCCCCGAGCTGGTGATCATCTCCGGGATGTCCGGGGCCGGCCGCAGTACGGCGGCCAAGTGTCTGGAGGACCTCGGCTGGTTCGTCGTCGACAACCTCCCGCCGGCGCTGATCCCCACCATGGTGGAGCTCGGTGCCCGCTCGCAGGGCAACGTGGCGCGCATCGCCGTCGTCGTCGACGTCCGAGGCCGCCAGTTCTTCGACGCCCTGCGCGAATCCCTCGCCGACCTCGACAGCAAGGGCGTCAACCGGCGCATCGTCTTCCTGGAGTCCTCCGACGACGCGCTCGTGCGCCGCTTCGAGTCGGTCCGCCGCCCGCACCCCCTCCAGGGCGACGGCCGCATCACCGACGGCATCGCCGCCGAGCGCGACCTGCTGCGCGAGCTGCGCGGCGACGCCGACCTGGTCATCGACACCTCCAGCCTCAACGTGCACGAGCTGCGCGCCAAGATGGACGCACAGTTCGCCGGCGACGAGGAGCCCGAGCTGCGGGCCACCGTCATGTCCTTCGGCTACAAGTACGGCCTGCCCGTCGACGCCGACCTCGTCGTCGACTGCCGCTTCATCCCCAACCCGCACTGGGTGCCCGAGCTGCGCCCCTTCACCGGCCTGAACGAGGAGGTGTCGGGCTACGTCTTCAGCCAGCCCGGCGCCAAGGAGTTCCTCGACCGCTACACCGAGCTGCTCCAGCTCATCGCCACCGGCTACCGCCGCGAGGGCAAGCGCTACGTGACCATCGCGGTCGGCTGCACCGGCGGCAAGCACCGCAGCGTGGCCATGTCCGAGAAGCTCGCCGCCCGCCTCGCCTCCGAGGGAGTCGAGACCGTCGTCGTCCACCGGGACATGGGGCGCGAGTGACCGGACGCACCATGCGGCTGCGCCGCCTGCGCCGTCTGACCCCCGGCAGGGGTGAGGACGGCGCGGGCCGCGCCGGTCGCCGCGGCGCCGCCGCCGAGGTGGTCGCGCCCAAGGTCGTCGCCCTCGGCGGCGGCATGGGCCTGTCGGCCTCCCTCACCGCGCTGCGCCGGATCACCGGCGAGCTGACCGCGGTGGTCACCGTCGCCGACGACGGCGGCTCCAGCGGCCGGCTCCGGGAGGAGCTCGGCGTACTGCCGCCCGGCGACCTGCGCAAGGCGCTGGCCGCGCTGTGCGGGGACGACGACTGGGGCCAGACCTGGGCCCGCGTCATCCAGCACCGCTTCCAGTCGGCGGGCGACCTGCACGAGCACGCCGTCGGCAACCTGCTGATCGTCGCCCTGTGGGAACAGCTCGGCGACCCCGTCCAGGCCCTCGACCTGGTCGGAAAGCTCCTCGGCGCGCACGGCCGGGTCCTGCCGATGTCGGCGGTGCCGCTGGAGCTCCAGGCCCTGGTCAAGGGGCACGACCCGGCCCGCCCGGACGAGGTGGACACCGTCCGGGGACAGGCCACCGTGGCGCTCACCCCCGGCGAGGTGCTCTCCGTCCAGGTCGTCCCGAGCGACCCGCCGGCCGTGCCGGAGGCCGTCGCCGCCGTGCTCGACGCCGACTGGGTCGTGCTCGGGCCCGGCTCCTGGTTCTCGTCCGTCATCCCGCACCTGCTGGTGCCGGAACTGCTCGACGCGCTGAGCGTGACGAAGGCCCGCCGGGTCCTCTCGCTGAACCTGGCCCCGCAGCCCGGCGAAACAGAGGGCTTCTCTCCGCAGCGTCATTTGGAGGTTTTGGCCCGACACGCCCCTAAACTCGCCCTGGACGTGGTGCTGGCCGACGAGGCCGCCGTGCCCGACCGTGAGTCCCTCGCCGAAGCCGCGAAACGCTTCGGTGCGGCGGTCGAGCTGGCGCCCGTGGCCAGGCAGGACGGCTCTCCGAAGCACGATCCGGAGCTGCTGGCCGCCGCGTACGACCGTATTTTTCGGATGCATGGAAGGATCGGCCCATGGCGATGACGCCCGCGGTGAAGGATGAGATCTCCCGCCTCCCCGTCACCCGGACCTGCTGCAGGAAGGCGGAGGTCTCGGCGATCCTTCGGTTCGCGGGCGGGCTGCACCTGGTGAGCGGCCGCATCGTCATCGAGGCCGAGCTGGACACGGGGATCGCCGCCCGCCGGCTGCGCAAGGACATCCTGGAGATCTTCGGCCATTCTTCGGACCTCGTCGTGATGGCGCCCGGCGGCCTGCGCCGCGGCAGCCGCTTCGTCGTCCGCGTCGTGGCCGGCGGTGACCAGCTGGCACGCCAGACGGGCCTCGTGGACGGCCGCGGGCGCCCCATCCGGGGACTTCCCCCGCAGGTGGTCTCCGGGGCCACCTGTGACGCCGAGGCGGCCTGGCGCGGTGCCTTCCTGGCCCACGGCTCCCTCACCGAGCCGGGTCGGTCGTCCTCCCTGGAGGTCACCTGCCCCGGCCCCGAGGCAGCCCTGGCCCTGGTGGGCGCCGCCCGCAGGCTCTCCATCGCCGCCAAGGCGCGCGAGGTGCGCGGCGTCGACCGCGTCGTGGTCCGCGACGGCGACGCCATCGGCGCCCTGCTGACCCGCCTCGGCGCCCACGAATCGGTACTGGCCTGGGAGGAGCGGCGGATGCGGCGCGAGGTCCGCGCCACCGCCAACCGCCTCGCCAACTTCGACGACGCCAACCTGCGCCGCTCGGCACGGGCCGCCGTCGCCGCCGGAGCCCGCGTCCAGCGCGCCCTGGAGATCCTCGGCGAGGAGGTCCCCGAGCACCTCGCCGCGGCCGGCCGGCTGCGCATGGAGCACAAGCAGGCCTCCCTGGAGGAGCTGGGCGCGCTCGCCGACCCGCCGCTGACCAAGGACGCCGTCGCCGGCCGCATCCGCCGTCTGCTGGCCATGGCCGACAAGCGGGCCCAGGACCTGGGCATCCCGGGCACGGAGTCCAACCTGGACCTCAGCGAGGAGCTGGCCGACAACATGGCCGGCTGACCGGCACGGTCGCCGACACCCCCCAAGGGGCCGGGGTACGTCCGAAAGGGGCCCGCGCGACCGGCGCGCGGGTCCCTTTCGCGGCACGCCCCATTGACACGCCGGCGGCCCCTCGTGAGCCTGGCGTCCGAAGCTTTCGTGGCCGACGACGCCCAGGGGGGCACATGAGGCACCGCGCGAGATCGATCCTCGCCGCAAGCGCACTCCTCTTCGGAACCACACTCGCCGCGCTGCCCGTCGCGGCCCAGGCCCAGCCCGCTTCCGGTGCGGCCTCCGACGCCGCCGACGAGCTCCGGGTCTACGACGCCGACATCACCCGGGAACAGGTCCCGCTCGTCCTCGCCGCCGGCCAGGACGGCCACGAACTCGCCGAGCGGGCGCCCGAGAAGGGCACCGCCAAGGTCGAACTGTTCCTCACCGGCGCGCAGGCGAAGGCACTCGCGGACCAGGGCGTCACCCTCGCGGAACGCAAGATCTCCGACCAGGGCCTCGCCCGGTCCAGGGCCGCCGGCGACGGGGTCTTTCGCCCCTACAGCGGCAAGGGCGGCCTCCAGGAGGAGATCCTCAAGGCGGCTCAGGACAACCCGGGCCTGACCAAGGTCGTCTCCATCGGCAAGACGGTCCGGGGCAAGGACATCCTCGCCCTCAAGGTCACCCGGAACGCCGGGAAGACCGGGGACGGCGACAAGCCGTCCGTCCTCTACATGTCCAACCAGCACGCCCGTGAGTGGATCACCCCCGAGATGACCCGGCGGCTGATGCACCACACCCTCGACAACTACGGCAAGGACCCGAGGATCACCAAGCTGGTGGACTCGACGGAGCTGTGGTTCCTCCTCTCGGCCAACCCCGACGGCTACGACCACACCTTCACCGCCGACAACGCCCGCCTGTGGCGCAAGAACCTCCGCGACAACGACGGCGACGGGAAGATCACCACCGGCGACGGCGTCGACCTCAACCGCAACTTCTCCTACAAGTGGGGCTACGACAACGAGGGCTCCTCGCCCAACCGTTCGAGCGAGACCTACCGCGGCCCCAAGGCCGCCTCCGAACCCGAGACCGTCGCCCTCGACGCGTTCCAGAAGCGCGTCGGGTTCCGGTACGCGATCAACTACCACTCCGCGGCCGAACTGATCCTCTACGGCGTCGGCTGGCAGGTCGCCACCCCGACCCCCGACGACGTCGTCTACAAGGCCCTCGCCGGCACCCCGGAGAACCCGGCCGTCCCCGGCTACCACCCGCAGCTGTCCTCCGAGCTGTACACGACCAACGGCGAAGCCGACGGACACGCGGCCAACGCCAACGGCATCATGATGTTCACCCCGGAGATGACCACCTGCCAGACGGCCTCCGCCCTCGACCCGAACGACCGCTGGAGGCCCGAGGACTGCGCCTCCGGCTTCAACTTCCCCGACGACGAGAAGCTGATCCAGGGCGAGTTCGCCAAGAACGTGCCCTTCGCGCTGTCCGTCGGCGAGAGCGCGGCGCACCCCGACCGGCCGGCCTCCGCCGTCGGTCTGAGCGCCGCCGACTTCACCCCGGACCCCTTCACCACCTCCTACGTCGCGCGCGGTGAGGACCAGACCGTCTCCGTCACCGCCCGCAAGGCGCTGCGCGACAAGACGCTCAACTTCCGGATCAACGGAGGCCGCACGCACGACGACGAACTGAGGGCCTGGAAGGGCGGCGACGTCTACGGCGGCGAGGACAACAACTGGTTCGACGAGTACCGCGCCAAGGTCGACGGCGCCAAGCCCGGCGACAAGGTCGAGGTCTGGTTCACCGGCGAGGACCGCTCGGGCGAGAAGGTGTCCAGCGAGCACTTCACCTACACCGTGGCCGAGCGGCCCCGCGCGGACGTCCTCGTGATCGCCGAGGAAGGCGCCAAGGCCACGCACGCCCAGAGCTACGTCGACGCGCTGCGCGCCAACGGCAGGTCGGCCGCCGTCTGGGACGTCGCCACCCAGGGCGCCCCGCACCACCTGGGCGTCCTCGCCCACTTCGCCACGGTCGTCCACTACACCGGCGCGCAGACCCCCGGCGGGGCCACCCAGCTCGCCCTGCGCGACTTCCTCAACGAGGGCGGCAAGCTCATCGAGGCGGGCGAGCTCGCCGGCGGCAACGCCCAGGTCGGCCCGGCCGTCACGAACGACTTCAGCCAGTACTGGCTCGGCGCCTACGGCCGCGCGAGCGTCAGCGGACCGACCGGCTTCACCGGGGCCGGCGCCCTCGGCGGCGCCCGGGGCGGCCTCGGGGACGCTGCGGGCAACCCGCTGAACGCCCCCGGCGCCTTCACCGTCACCTCCGACACCCTGCCGCCGGAGCGGTTTCCGCAGTTCAGGAGCGCGCAGTCGGGCCAGTACGCCGGGGTCGTGAACCCGTACGCCCCTTACGCGGGCGCCGGGATGGCCTCGGCGACGCACGAGGACAACGACTGGAAGCGGCTCACACGCACGATCGACCTGACCCGGGTCACCGCCGCCGAGCGGCCACAGCTGAGGATGGCCCTCAACTGGAACACCGAGGAGGGCTACGACCACGCCGTCCTGGAGGCCCGTAGCGCGGGCGGAGAGGACTGGACCACACTTCCGGACGCGGGCGGACTGAGCTCCACCACAGTCCCGACGGAGTGCGAGGCCGGGTTCTTCATGAACGGCCACCCGTTCCTGCGCCGCTATCTCACCCTGGCCTCCGGGGGCTGCACGGCGCACGGCGACAGCGGAGCGTGGAACAGCTTCACCGGTTCCTCCGGCGGCTGGAAGCAGGTCTCCTTCGACCTGAGCGCCTACGCGGGCAAGACCGTGGAGGTGTCCCTCTCCTCCGTCACCGACCCGGGAACCGGCGGTCGCGGCGTCTTCGCCGACGAGGCGCGGCTGTCCGTGGGCGGCGCCGACCAGGCCGTTGAGGGCTTCGAGAGCGACCTCGGAGCCTGGAGCGCCGGGCCCGCCCCGGCCGGAAGTCCCGATGTTCCGGGCGCGTGGTCCCGTACCGGTGAACTGTTCAAGTCCTACGCGTCGGTCACTACGCGTGACACCGTCCTCCTCGGCTTCGGCCTGGAGCACGTACCCGCCGCGGCGGACCGCGCCGTACTCGTCGGTAAGGCGCTCCGGTCGCTGAACCGCTGATCGGCAACCCTGCCCCCGGTCACCCTGGGTGACGGGGGCGCAGGTCCCGGAAGCCCCGTGCCGGACCGTCCGGTACAGGGCCTCCGGGAGTGTCAGGCCCCGGTCGATGTCACTCCGTAGCTCACGGAGAGGTAGGGTCATAAGCGGTCGGGGACATCCCATACAGCTCGCCGGCGGACAGGCCGGCGCACCAACGAGGAGATCGGTTCGTGACGATCCGCGTAGGCATCAACGGTTTTGGCCGCATTGGCCGCAACTACTTCCGGGCGCTCCTGGAGCAGGGAGCGGACATCGAGATCGTCGGTGTCAACGACCTGACTGACAACGCCACCCTGGTGCACCTGCTCAAGTACGACACCATCCTCGGTCGCCTCAAGGCCGACGTCTCCCACACCGACGACACGATCACGGTCGGTGGCAACACCTTCAAGACCTTCGCCGAGCGCGACCCCGCGAACCTCCCCTGGGGCGAGCTGGGCGCCGACATCGTCATCGAGTCGACCGGCATCTTCACGAAGAAGGCCGACGCCGCCAAGCACATCACGGCCGGCGCGAAGAAGGTCCTCATCTCGGCCCCGGCCAAGGACGAGGACATCACGATCGTGATGGGCGTCAACCACGACAAGTACGACGCGGCCAACCACCACGTCATCTCCAACGCCTCCTGCACCACCAACTGCGTGGCGCCGATGGCCAAGGTCCTCCTGGAGAACTTCGGCATCGTCAAGGGCATGATGACCACGGTCCACGCCTACACGAACGACCAGCGCATCCTGGACTTCCCGCACTCGGACCTGCGCCGCGCCCGCGCCGCCGCCGAGAACATCATCCCGACGACCACCGGTGCCGCCAAGGCCACCGCCCTGGTCATCCCGGAGCTGGCGGGCAAGCTCGACGGCATCGCGATGCGCGTCCCGGTCCCCACCGGTTCCGTGACCGACCTGGTCATCGAGCTGGAGCGCGAGGTGACCAAGGACGAGGTCAACACCGCCTTCCAGAAGGCCGCCGAGGGCCAGCTGAAGGGCATCCTCGACTACACCGAGGACGCGATCGTGTCCTCGGACATCGTGAACTGGCCTGCCTCCTGCACCTTCGACTCCTCCCTGACCATGGTCCAGGGCAAGAGCGTCAAGGTCGTCGGCTGGTACGACAACGAGTGGGGCTACTCCAACCGACTCGTCGACCTCACCGTCTTCGTCGGCGGTCAGCTCTAAGACGGTCGGCTCTCAAGAACGTAGGGCAAGGCAAGAGATGTGAAGCACAGGGTCCGCTCGGCGCGATGAGGCGCCGTCCGGGCCCTGTGGCTTGCCTGGCCCTCCCGTCCTCGCCCACCGGGTGAAGGTCTCCGAAGGAGTAGGAAACACATGAAGACGATCGACGAACTGCTCGCCGAGGGCGTCGCCGGCAAGCGGGTCTTCGTCCGCGCCGACCTCAACGTGCCCCTGGCGAACGGTGAGATCAGCGACGACGGCCGCATCCGCGCCGTCCTGCCGACCATCGCGAAGCTCGCCGAAGCCGGCGCCCGCGTGGTCGTCGCCTCGCACCTGGGCCGCCCCAAGGGCGCCCCGGACCCGGCCTTCTCGCTGGCGCCCGCCGCCAAGCGGCTCGGTGAACTCCTCGGCGCGGACGTGGCGTTCGCCACCGACACCGTCGGTGCCTCCGCCAAGGAGACCGTCGCGGCCCTCGCCGACGGGCAGGTCGCCGTCATCGAGAACCTGCGCTTCAACGCCGGCGAGACCTCGAAGGACGCCGCCGAGCGCGGCGCGTTCGCCGACGAGCTGGCCACCCTCGCCGACCTCTACGTCGGCGACGGCTTCGGCGCCGTCCACCGCGCCCACGCCTCCGTCGTCGACCTGCCCGCGCGCCTGCCGCACGCGGCCGGTTACCTCATCGCCACCGAGGTCGGCGTCCTGAAGAAGCTCACCGCCGACGTCAAGCGCCCGTACGCGGTCGTCCTCGGCGGCGCCAAGGTCTCCGACAAGCTCGCCGTCATCGACGAGCTGCTCGGCAAGGCCGACCGCATCCTCATCGGCGGCGGCATGGCGTACACCTTCCTCAAGGCCAAGGGCCACGAGGTCGGCATCTCCCTGCTCCAGGAAGACCAGCTGGAGAAGGTCACGGAGTACATGGCGCGCGCCGAGGCGACCGGCGTCGAGCTGGTCCTCCCCGTCGACGTGCTGGTCTCCGCCGACTTCCCGGACCTGAAGACGAAGGCCCCGGCGACCTTCGAGACCGTCGACGCGGACAAGATCCCCGCCGACAAGGAGGGCCTGGACATCGGCCCCAAGACGCGTGAGCTGTACGCGTCGAAGATCGCGGACGCCGAGACCGTCTTCTGGAACGGTCCCGTGGGCGTCTTCGAACACCCCGACTACGCGAACGGCACGAAGGCCATCGCCAGGGCCCTCGTCGACTGCGACGCCTTCACCGTGGTCGGCGGTGGCGACAGTGCCGCCGCCGTCCGCATCCTGGGCTTCGACGAGAATGCCTTCGGCCACATCTCGACCGGTGGCGGCGCCAGCCTCGAATACCTCGAAGGCAAGACGCTCCCCGGCCTCGCCGCCCTGGAGGGCTGAACCCTTATGACCACTGTGAACGGCCGTACCCCGCTGATGGCGGGCAACTGGAAGATGAACCTCAACCACCTTGAGGCCATCGCCCACACCCAGAAGCTCGCCTTCTCCCTCGCCGACAAGGACTTCGACGCCGTCGAGGTCGCGGTGCTCGTCCCCTTCGTGGACCTGCGCTCGGTGCAGACGCTCGTCGAGGCCGACAAGCTGAAGATCAAGTACGGCGCCCAGGACCTCTCGGCGCACGACTCCGGCGCCTACACCGGCGAGATCTCCGGCCCGATGCTCGCGAAGCTCGGCTGCGCGTACGTGGCCGTCGGCCACAGCGAGCGCCGCCAGTACCACGGCGAGAGCGACGAGCTCTGCAACGCCAAGGTCAAGGCCGCCTACAAGGTCGGGATCACCCCGATCCTGTGCGTCGGCGAGGGCCTGGACGTCCGCAAGGCCGGGCAGCAGGTCGCGTACACGCTGAACCAGGTCGACGGCGGCCTGAAGGACCTCCCGGCCGAGCAGGCCGAGTCCATCGTGATCGCCTACGAGCCCGTCTGGGCCATCGGGACCGGCGAGGTCGCCACCCCCGAGGACGCCCAGGAGGTCTGCGGGGCGATCCGCGGCCGGCTCGCCGAGCTGTACTCCCAGGAGCTGGCCGACAAGGTCCGCATCCAGTACGGCGGCTCCGTGAAGTCCGGCAACATCGCCGCGATCATGGCGCAGCCGGACGTCGACGGCGCGCTGGTCGGCGGCGCCGCGCTGGACGTGGAGGAGTTCGTCAAGATCGTCCGCTTCCGCGACCAGTGAGGCGACCGGTGAGTATGCGGTAGGACGGATCCGTCGTACCCTTGCGGGGGCCGGGGGGCTGCACACGCAGCGACCGGCCCCCGCTCCATCCCAGCAGCATCCGTAAGCCCAGAAAGTAGGAATCAGCCGTGGTTATGGGGTTCTCGATCGCCCTGATCGTCTTCAGCGCTCTGCTGATGCTGCTCGTGCTGATGCACAAGGGCAAGGGCGGCGGCCTGTCCGACATGTTCGGTGGCGGCATGCAGTCCTCGGTCGGCGGCTCCTCCGTGGCCGAGCGCAACCTCGACCGCATCACGGTCGTCGTCGGTCTGCTGTGGTTCGCGTGCATCGTGGCGCTCGGTCTGCTCATGAAGGCGAGCAGCTGACCGGTTCTGGTCATGTGGCGGTACCGGCCCCTGTGACGGCCCTATCCTGAGGTCCGGCGTTCTGGCGGACCGGGGCGCCGACAGCGGGTATACCCTCACGCTTGGCGGCACCATCACGCAGGGAGTTACGACCGTGGCAAGTGGCAACGCGATTCGTGGAAGTCGAGTCGGAGCCGGGCCGATGGGCGAGGCCGAGCGCGGCGAATCCGCGCCCCGTCTGCGCATCTCCTTCTGGTGCTCGAACGGGCACGAGACGCAGCCCAGCTTCGCCAGCGACGCGCAGGTCCCCGACACCTGGGACTGTCCGCGCTGTGGCTTCCCCGCCGGCCAGGACCGGGACAACCCGCCCGCGCCGCCGCGCACGGAACCGTACAAGACCCACCTCGCGTACGTCCGCGAGCGCCGCACCGACGCCGACGGCGAGGCGATCCTCGCCGAGGCCCTCGCCAAGCTGCGCGGCGAGATCTGAGCCTCGGCCGAGGCCGGGGGCACACTCAAGAGTGACTCGGGGCCCGGCCCGTGGGAGTACGAATCCCGCGGGCCGGGCCCCTTTGTGTGCGTTGGCCCCCTTCGGATCCCTTAGGTTGGAGCCGGCGGGGCACAACAGGACGGAAGAAGTGGGTTGATGTCCGAGATGAACGCAGACAAGCGAATGAGGCTCGACCGGACGCCGGAGTGGCACGCACTCGGCAAGCACCGGGAAGAGCTGGGGCAGACGCATCTGCGGGAGCTTTTCGAGTCGGACCCGGACAGGGGTACCGGCTACACGCTGCGGGTCGGGGACCTGTACATCGACTATGCGAAGCACCTCGTGACGGACGAGACCCTCGCGCTGCTGCGCGAGTTGGCGTCCGCGACGGGCGTGAGCGCCCTGCGCGACGCCATGTTCCGGGGCGAGAAGATCAACACGACCGAGGACCGGGCGGTCCTGCACACCGCCCTGCGCGCCGAGCGCGACGCGGTCGTCGAGGTGGACGGCGAGAACGTCGTCCCCGGCGTGCACGCGGTCCTCGACAAGATGGCGGCCTTCTCGGACCAGGTCAGGTCGGGGGAGTGGACCGGGTTCACCGGCAAGCGCGTCAAGAACGTGGTCAACATCGGCATCGGCGGCTCCGACCTGGGCCCGGCGATGGCGTACGAGGCCCTGCGGTCCTTCACCGACCGCGGCCTGACCCTGCGCTTCGTCTCCAACGTGGACGGCGCCGACCTGCACGAGGCCGTACGGGAACTGGACCCGGCGGAGACGCTGTTCATCATCGCCTCCAAGACGTTCACGACCATCGAGACCATCACCAACGCCACCTCGGCGCGCGAGTGGCTGCTCGATGGGCTCGGCGGCGACCAGGCCGCCGTGGCACGGCACTTCGTGGCCCTGTCCACCAACGCCGAGAAGGTCACCGAGTTCGGCATCGATCCGGCCAACATGTTCGAGTTCTGGGACTGGGTCGGCGGCCGCTACTCCTTCGACTCGGCCATCGGCCTCTCCCTGATGATCGCGATCGGCCCGGACGCCTTCCGCGAGCTGCTCGGCGGCTTCCGCGCCATGGACGAGCACTTCCGCACGGCGCCGGCCGAGCGCAACGCCCCGCTGCTGCTGGGCCTGTTGGGCGTCTGGTACGGCGCGTTCTTCGACGCGCAGTCGCACGCCGTGCTCCCGTACAGCCACTACCTCTCGCGTTTCACGGCCTACTTGCAGCAGCTGGACATGGAGTCCAACGGCAAGTCCGTCGACCGCGACGGCAATCCGGTGGACTGGCAGACCGGTCCGGTGGTGTGGGGCACGCCCGGCACCAACGGGCAGCACGCCTACTACCAGCTGATCCACCAGGGCACCCGGATGATCCCGGCCGACTTCATCGGCTTCGCCCGTCCGGTCGCGGAACTCTCGCCGGCCCTGGAGGCCCAGCACGACCTGCTGATGGCGAACTTCTTCGCGCAGACCCAGGCGTTGGCCTTCGGCAAGACCGCCGAGGAGGTCCGGGCGGAGGGCGTGGCCGAGGAACTGATCCCGCACAAGACCTTCCTCGGCAACCACCCGACGACGACGATCCTGGCCTCCGAGCTGACCCCGGCGGTACTGGGTCAGCTGATCGCGCTGTACGAGCACAAGGTGTTCGTCCAGGGCGCGGTGTGGAACATCGACTCCTTCGACCAGTGGGGCGTCGAACTCGGCAAGGTCCTCGCCAAGCGGGTGGAGCCGGCGCTGACGGAGGGCTCGCACGTCGAGAGCCTGGACCCGTCCACGCGCGCGCTGGTGGCCACGTACCGCGAACTGCGCGGCCGCTGACGCACGACGAGAGCGCCCCCGCACCGGTCGGTGCGGGGGCGCTCTCACGTTTGTAGGGGTCGCCCCGCCTACGGGTCGTGCCGCTCCGGATCAGGAGGACGCCGGCGGGTACAGCCCGGACGGCAGCTTGGCCGCGGCCGCGCGGTCCAGCAGCCACAGCGTGCGGCTGCGGCCGTAGGCGGCGGCCGCCGGGGCCTGGACCGCGCCCGCGCCGCCCAGTGCGATGGCCACCGCGCCGGCCTTGTCCTCACCGGCCGCCAGCAACCACACCTCGCGGGCCGCGCGGATCGCCGGAAGGGTGAGCGAGACCCGGGTGGGCGGGGGCTTCGGGGCGCCGTGGACGCCCACGACGGTGCGCTCCGTCTCCCGCGAGGCCGGGTGCTCGGGGAACAGCGAGGCCACGTGCGTGTCCGGGCCGACGCCCAGCATCAGCACGTCGAAACGCGGCACCGGGCCGTGGTCCTCGGGGCCGGCCGCGCGGGCCAGCTCGGCGGCGTACCCGGCCGCCGCGGCGTCCACGTCCGCGCCGTGCGGGCCGTCGGAGGCGGGCATCACGTGCACGCGCGCCGGGTCCACCGGAACGGAGTCGAGGAGGGCCTCGCGGGCCTGTACGTGGTTGCGCTCGGGGTCGTCGGCGGGGACGTAGCGCTCGTCGCCCCACCACAGGTCGAGCCGCGCCCAGTCGACCGCGTCGCGGGCGGGGGCGGCGGCGAGGGCCGCGAGCAGGCCGTTGCCGTTGCGACCGCCGGTCAGGACGACGGAGGCGCTGCCGCGGGCGGCCTGCGCGTCCACGATCTTCGTGATGAGCCGGGCGGCCGCGGCCTGCGCCATCAGCTCCTTGTCCCGGTGGACGACGACCTGGGGAGTCGTCATACCCATGTGCTGCCGCCTTGTCGGTAGTGCGGGGGTGTGGGCGCCGCTGCGGGGAGCCCCTCCCCGCAGCGGCCTGGGCCTACTTGGCCGGAGCCTTCTTCGTCGGCTTGGTCGGCGGCTTCGGGGCCGGGGTGTCGGCCTTCGGGCCGGTCACCGTCTCCGGGGAGGCCATGGCGTCCACCTTCGGCTTGGCCGGGGCCTCGGCCGCCAGCTTCGCCACGCCGAACTTCAGCGAGGCCTCGTACGTGTTGTCCGGGTCCAGCCGGCGCAGCTCCTCCGCCAGCAACTCGGCCGTGTCACGGCGCTTGAGCGCCACCGCACGGTCCGGCTGCCCCGGCATGCACAGCGTCGCCAGCGAGCCGTCGGCGCGGTCCAGGACGATCTCCCCGTCCTTGGTGGACAGTCGGACCGACGTGAGGCCCGGACCGCCCGACAGGGTGCGCTCGACGGGGACCCCGAGCCGGTCCGCCAGCCACATGGCCAGCAGCTCGCAGCTCGGGTTCTCGGCCTCGCCCTCCACGGTCGCGGAGACCACCGACACCGTCTGCTGGTCCAGCGCGGCCGCCAGCATCGAGCGCCACGGGGTGATCCGCGTCCAGGACAGGTCCGTGTCACCCGGCGCGTACGCCTCCGCCCGCGCGGCGAGCGCGCCGATCGGGTGCTCCAGGGAGTACGTGTCCGTGATCCGGCGCTGCCCCAGCGCGCCCAGCGGGTCGCCCGCCAGGTCCGCGGGGGCGCCCTCCGGCCACCAGACGACCACGGGGGCGTCGGGCAGCAGGAGCGGGAGAACCACCGACTGGGCGTGGTCGACCAGTTCGCCGTGCAGGCGCAGCACGACCGTTTCGCCGGTGCCGGAATCCGCCCCGACGCGGATCTCCGCGTCGAGTCGGGCCTCGCGGCGGCTGCGCGGTGAGCGGCTGACCCGCTTGACCACGACGACGATCCGCGAAGGGTGTTCGTGGGACGCGTCGTTCGCCGATTTGAGCGCGTCGTACGCGTTCTCCTCGTCGGTCACGATCACCAGCGTGAGGACCATGCCGATGGCCGGCGTGCCGATGTCCCGGCGCGCCTGCACCAACGCGGCGTTGATCTTGCTGGAGGTGGTCTCCGTGAGGTCGATCTTCATGGCCGGCGCCAGCTCCGTCCGTCTCGTGCGAGCATCTCGTCCGCCTCGACCGGCCCCCAGGTGCCCGCCGGGTACTGCGCGGGCTTGCCGTGCTTGTCCCAGTACTCCTCGATCGGGTCGAGGATGTTCCAGGAGAGCTCCACTTCCTGGTGACGCGGGAAGAGGTTCGCGTCGCCGAGGAGGACGTCGAGGATGAGCCGCTCGTAGGCCTCGGGGCTGGACTCCGTGAAGGACTCGCCGTACGCGAAGTCCATCGTGACGTCCCGGACCTCCATGGAGGTGCCCGGGACCTTGGAGCCGAAGCGGACCGTCACGCCCTCGTCCGGCTGGACCCGGATGACCAGGGCGTTCTGCCCCAGCTCCTCGGTCGCGCCCGACTCGAACGGCAGGTACGGCGCCCGCTTGAAGACCACCGCGATCTCGGTCACCCGACGGCCCAGGCGCTTGCCCGTGCGCAGGTAGAACGGGACGCCCGCCCAGCGGCGGTTGTTGATCTCCAGGCGGATGGCCGCGTAGGTGTCGGTCTTCGACTTGGGGTCGATGCCGTCCTCTTCGAGGTACCCGACGACCTTCTCGCCGCCCTGCCAGGCCGCCGAGTACTGGCCGCGCACGGTGTGCTTGCCCAGGTCCTCGGGGAGCTCGACGGCGGTGAGCACCTTGAGCTTCTCCGCCACCAGCGCCTTGGGGTGGAAGGAGCCGGGCTCCTCCATCGCCGTCAGCGCGAGCAGCTGGAGCAGGTGGTTCTGGATGACGTCGCGGGCGGCGCCGATGCCGTCGTAGTAGCCGGCGCGACCGCCGATGCCGATGTCCTCCGCCATGGTGATCTGTACGTGGTCCACGTAGGACCGGTTCCAGATCGGCTCGAACATGGTGTTGGCGAAGCGGAGCGCCAGGATGTTCTGGACGGTCTCCTTGCCGAGGTAGTGGTCGATCCGGAAGACCTCGTCACGGGGGAAGACCTCGTGGACGACCTTGTTGAGTTCCTCGGCGCTCTTGAGGTCGTGACCGAAGGGCTTCTCGATGACGGCACGCCGCCAGGAGCCCTCCTTCTGGGCCAGACCGTGGTCCTTGAGCTGCTGGACCACCTTGGGGAAGAACTTCGGCGGGACCGACAGGTAGAAGGCGAAGTTGCCGCCCGTGCCCTGGGCCTTGTCGAGTTCCTCGATCGTCGACTTCAGCGTCTCGAAGGCCGCGTCGTCGTCGAAATCGCCCTGGACGAAGCGGCAGCCCTGCACCAGCTGCTGCCAGACCTCCTCACGGAAGGGGGTGCGCGCGTGTTCCTTGACCGCGTCGTGCACCTCCTTGGCGAAGTCCTCGTCCTGCCACTCGCGTCGGGCGAAGCCGATCAGCGAGAAACCCGGCGGCAGCAGGCCGCGGTTGGCGAGGTCGTAGACGGCGGGCATCAGCTTCTTGCGCGACAGGTCACCCGTAACGCCGAAAATGACCAGGCCGGACGGCCCCGCGATGCGCGGGAGCCGCCGGTCCTGTGCGTCACGAAGCGGGTTCGCTCCGTTCACCGACAAAATACTCAGTCCTCCGCGGGGGCGAGGCGCGTCAGCTCCGCCTCGGTCGACTTCAGCAGGTCGTTCCACGACGCCTCGAACTTCTCGACGCCTTCGTCTTCGAGCAGCTGCACCACATCGTCGTACGAGATGCCCAGCTTCGCGACCGCGTCGAGCTCGGCGCGCGCCTGCTCGTAGGTGCCGCGGATGGTGTCGCCCGTGACCTCGCCGTGGTCGGCGGTGGCCTCAAGGGTGGCCTCGGGCATCGTGTTGACGGTGCCGGGGGCGACCAGGTCCACCACGTACAGGGTGTCCTTGTAGGCCGGGTCCTTGACGCCGGTCGAGGCCCACAGCGGACGCTGCTTGTTGGCCTGCGCCTTGTCCAGGGCCGCCCAGCGCTCGCCGCCGAACACCTCTTCGTAAGCCTCGTAGGCCAGACGGGCGTTGGCGAGGGCCGCCTTGCCCTTCAGGGCCTTGGCCTCGTCGGTACCGATGGTGTCCAGACGCTTGTCGATCTCGCTGTCCACGCGGGACACGAAGAAGGAGGCCACCGAGTGGATCTTGGAGAGGTCCAGGCCGGCGGCCTTCGCCTTCTCCAGGCCCGCCAGGTAGGCGTCCATGACCGCGCGGTAGCGCTCCAGCGAGAAGATCAGCGTGACGTTGACGCTGATGCCCCTGCCGATGACCTCGGTGATGGCCGGCAGGCCGGCCTTCGTCGCCGGGATCTTGATGAGCGTGTTCGGGCGGTCCACCAGCCACGCGAGCTGCTTGGCCTCGGCGATGGTCGCCGCGGTCTCGTGCGCCAGACGCGGGTCGACCTCGATCGACACGCGGCCGTCCTGGCCGTCGGTCGAGTCGTAGACCGGACGCAGGATGTCGGCGGCGTCACGGACGTCCGCCGTGGTGATCATCCGGATCGCCTCGTCCACGGTGACCTTGCGGGCGGCGAGGTCGGCGAGCTGCTGCTCGTAACCGTCACCGCTGCTGATCGCCTTCTGGAAGATCGAGGGGTTGGTGGTGACACCGACGACGTGCTGCTGGTCGATCAGCTCGGCCAGGTTGCCGGACGTGATGCGCTTGCGGGACAGGTCGTCCAGCCAGATCGCCACGCCCTCGTCCGAGAGGCGCTTGAGTGCGTCTGTCATGGGATTTGCATCTCCTACTGTTCTTGTAGCCGGTGTCAGCGCGCGTCGGCGGCGACGGCGGCGAGGGATTCCTTGGCCGCCGCGGTCACGGCCTCCGCGGTGATGCCGAACTCGCGGTACAGGACCGCGCCGTCGGCGGAAGCGCCGAAGTGCTCCAGCGACACGATCCGGCCCGCGTCGCCGACGTAACGGTGCCAGGTCAGGCCGATGCCCGCCTCGACCGCGACTCGCGCCTTGACGGAGGGCGGCAGGACGCTGTCCTTGTACTCCTGGTCCTGCTCCTCGAACCACTCGACGGACGGCATCGAGACGACCCGGGCGGGAACGCCCTCGGCCTGCAGCGCCTCGCGCGCGGCGACGGCGAGCTGGACCTCGGAACCGGTGCCGATGAGCACGACCTGCGCCTCGCCGCCCTCGGCCTCGAAGAGCACGTACCCGCCCTTGGCGGCGTCCTCGTTGCGCTCGTAGGTCGGCACGCCCTGGCGGGTGAGCGCCAGACCGTGCGGGGCGCCCTTGCCGAACACCTTGGTGTGGCGGCGCAGGATCTCGCGCCAGGCGACGGCGGTCTCGTTCGCGTCGGCCGGGCGGACCACGTTCAGACCCGGGATGGCGCGCAGCGCGGCGACGTGCTCGACCGGCTGGTGGGTCGGGCCGTCCTCGCCGAGGCCGATGGAGTCGTGCGTCCACACGTACGTCACCGGCAGGTGCATCAGAGCGGAGAGGCGGACGGCGTTGCGCATGTAGTCGGAGAACACCAGGAAGGTGCCGCCGTAGATGCGGGTGTGGCCGTGCAGCGCGATGCCGTTCATGGCCGCGGCCATGGCGTGCTCGCGGATGCCGAAGTGGATGGTGCGGCCGTACGGGTCGGCCTCCGGCAGCGGGTTGCCCACCGGCAGGAACGAGGAGTTCTTGTCGATGGTCGTGTTGTTGGAGCCGGCCAGGTCGGCCGAGCCGCCCCACAGCTCCGGGATGACGGCGCCGAGCGCCGCCAGCACCTTGCCGGACGCGGCGCGGGTGGCGACGCCCTTGCCGGGCTCGAAGACGGGGAGCTTGTCCTCCCAGCCCTCGGGCAGCTCGTTGGCCTCGATGCGGTCGAACTCGGCGGCGCGCTGCGGGTTGGCCGTGCGCCAGGCGGAGAAGTCCTTCTCCCAGGCGGCGCGGGCGTCGCGGCCGCGGTCGCCGAGGGCGCGGGTGTGCGCGATGACCTCGTCGGAGACCTCGAAGGTCCGCTCCGGGTCGAAGCCGAGCACGCGCTTGGTCGCGGCGACCTCGTCGTCGCCGAGGGCCGAACCGTGGGAGGCCTCGGTGCCCTGGGCGTGCGGGGCCGGCCAGGCGATGATCGAGCGGGCCGCGATGAAGGACGGCCGGCCGGTCTCGGCCTTGGCCGCCTGGAGGGCCGCGTAGAGGGCCTTCGGGTCGAGGTCGCCGTTCTCCTGCTGCTCGACGCGCTGGACGTGCCAGCCGTACGCCTCGTAGCGCTTCATGGTGTCCTCGGAGACGGCCGTCTCCGTGTCACCCTCGATGGAGATGTGGTTGTCGTCCCAGAGCAGGACCAGGTTGCCGAGCTTCTGGTGACCGGCCAGCGCGGACGCCTCGTGGGAGATGCCCTCCTGGAGGCAGCCGTCGCCCGCGATCGCGTAGACCATGTGGTCGAACGGGGAGGTGCCCGGGGCGGCCTCCGGGTCGAACAGGCCGCGCTCGTAGCGGGCGGCCATGGCCATGCCCACCGCGTTCGCCACACCCTGGCCGAGGGGGCCGGTGGTGGTCTCGACGCCGGCCGTGTGGCCGTACTCCGGGTGGCCGGGGGTCTTCGAGCCCCAGGTGCGGAACGCCTTGAGGTCGTCCAGCTCCAGGCCGAAGCCGCCGAGGTAGAGCTGCGTGTAGAGGGTCAGGGACGAGTGCCCTGCGGAGAGCACGAAACGGTCACGGCCGACCCACTGCGGGTCCGCCGGGTCGTGCCGCATGACCTTCTGGAAAAGGGTGTACGCGGCGGGGGCCAGGCTCATCGCCGTACCCGGGTGGCCGTTCCCGACCTTCTGGACCGCGTCGGCGGCCAGGATACGGGCGGTGTCGACGGCCCGCTGGTCCAGTTCGGTCCACTCGAGCTCTGTGGTGGTCGGCTTGGTGCTCACCGTTGGTCAGGGCTCCTCTCCACATGTTGTTTTCCCGGTGACGAACGGTGACACCGGCGCGATTCCGAGCCTACCCCCGCCAGGGCGTGGGGCTATTCGAGTGCCGGTAGTGCGTCGCCGGGTCGAAGCCTCGTGTTCATCTGGGCGGGTCCGGTTTCATCTGTGACCGTCCGGTCCGATCGGCCCAACACGAGGCGACCCCCGCGCGGGGCGAGGTAAGAGGTACGTCTACAGTGGCGTGGTACGCGCAAGCCTCAACGGGGCCTTCATCCACTGGAAGGGCCCTGTCGGAGCTTGCTGGATTCTCTCTCAGGGGTGTGCGTGACGGCCGTCGAATCCCGTCCAGCGGGGGTGCTCGGGACGAGCCCCGGTCACCGGCCGTTCGGGGCCCGGATCATGGCTTTCGTGGCTTTGACCAAGCCGCGGATCATCGAACTTCTGCTGATCACCACAGTGCCGGTGATGTTCCTGGCCGAACAGGGCGTGCCGTCGCTGTGGCTCGTCCTCGCCACGTGCTTCGGCGGCTACCTGTCGGCCGGTGGTGCGAACGCGCTGAACATGTACATCGACCGCGACATCGACGCGCTGATGGCCCGTACGTCGCAGCGGCCGCTGGTGACGGGCATGGTGAGCCCGCGCGAGTGCCTGGTCTTCGGCATCTCGCTCGGCGTGATCTCCACCCTGTTCTTCGGCTTCCTCGTCAACTGGCTGTCCGCCGCGCTGTCGCTCGGCGCGCTCCTCTTCTATGTCGTCGTCTACACGATGCTGTTGAAGCGCCGCACCGCGCAGAACATCGTCTGGGGCGGCATCGCCGGCTGCCTGCCGGTGCTCATCGGCTGGTCGGCGGTGAAGAACGAGGTCTCCTGGGCCGCCGTCATCCTCTTCCTCGTCATCTTCTTCTGGACGCCGCCGCACTACTGGCCGCTGTCGATGAAGGTGGCCGACGACTACGCGCGGGTCGGCGTGCCGATGCTGCCGGTCGTGGCGGGCAACAAGGTCGTGGCCCGGCAGATCGTCGCCTACAGCTGGGTGATGGTCGCCGTGTCGCTGCTGCTCACGCCGCTCGGCTACACGGGCTGGTTCTACACCTCGGTCGCGCTGGTGGCCGGCGGGTGGTGGCTGTGGGAGGCGCACGCGCTGAACGCGCGGGCCAAGGCCGGGGTGACGGGCGCGAAGCTCAAGGAGATGCGACTGTTCCACTGGTCGATCACCTATGTGTCGCTCCTCTTCGTCGCCGTCGCCGTGGATCCCTTCCTCCGCTGATTACTCGCCGGTAGCATGCCAGGTATGGCAGAGACCGCGGAGACCACAGACACCGCTGACACCGCAGACAAGAAGCAGGACCGCAAGGCCGCGAGGCTGGCCCGGCAGATCGGCGCGTTCGCCAAGCAGCACGGCGGCGCCGAGGGGCAGCTCGCGCACATGGGCCAGGCGGGCACGCGCATCGTGCTCGTCGGCACCGACGGAGGCTGGGGCGACCTCGTCGCCCCGACCTACGCCGTGGGCCGGCTCGCCGCCGAGAAGGCCGGGCTGACGCTCCACGAGGAGTTCGACGGCGAGTTCGCCGCCCGGGTCAAGACGGGCCCCTACGAATGGACCCGCATGGCGGGCATCCAGCTGGGCGGCCCCGCGAACCCCACTGTCTGAGGCTCGGTTCGCCTCCGGGGCGCCTTTGCCGGGCTCACAGGTCCGTGCGTGCTCGAAAACCGCTCGTTCCTCGCGGTTTCCTCCGCGCGCGCGGCCCTGTTCCCCCGGCGCGCCCCTTCGGCTCACTCGCCCGTGCGAGCTGCGGTCAAGGGTTCGGGGGCCGGGAGCACTCGGTCAACAGCGCGAGCAACACCTCGCACCCCGCTCACCCGTTAGGACGTGTGGAAGCCCCTTCCTCACGTCCGCAACGGGATGCCCGGATGATCGAAACGCCGCCCCTGGTGGACCAGCACTGCCACGGCGTGCTCCGTACGGAGCTGGGCCTCGCCGGCTTCGAGGCCCAGCTGATCCGCTCGGCCGGCCCGCCCGCCGCCGGTACGACCTTCTTCGACACCCAGACCGGCTTCGCCGTACGCCGCTGGTGCCCGCCCCTGCTCGGCCTGGAACCGCACTGCGCGCCCGCCCGCTACCTGGCCCGGCGGCGTGAACTCGGGGCCGCCGAGACGGGCCGGCGGTTGCTGCGCGGCTCCGGAGTGGGCGAGTACCTCGTCGACACCGGGGAGCCCGGCGACCTCGGCGGGCCCAAGGAACTCGCCCTCGCCGGACAGGCGCGGGCCCACGAGGTGGTCCGGCTGGAGTTGCTCGCCGAACAGGCCGCCGACACCTCCGGCACCGTCGCCGCCTTCCTCGCCAACCTCGCCGGAGCCGTCCACCACGCCGCCGCCGGGGCCGTCGCCTTCGGCTACGGGGCCCCTGCCACGGCCGTCGAGGCCGGGTACGAGGCCGGCTACGAGGCCGCGTTGGCCGCCGCCGACGATCCGCCGGGACCGGGTGAGGTGCGGGGCGCGGCCGATCGGTGGCTCGCCCGGCGCCCCCGGGGCGGGGCCCTGAGGGAGCCCGTACTCCTGCGGCACCTGCTGTGGAGCGCCGTCTCGTCCGGGCTGCCGCTCCAGCTGCACACCGGCGGGGCCCGGCCCGACGCGCTGACCGGGTTCGTGCGGGCCACCGCCGGGTTGGGGGCGCGGCTGGTGTTGCTGGGCGGGTACCCGTACCACCGGCACGCGGCCGCTCTGGCGGCGGCGTACCCGCACGTCCACGCCGACCTCGGGCCCGCCCTGGCGGGGACGGGGGCGCGGGCCGGCGCGGTCCTGGCCGAGCTGTTGGAGCTCGCGCCGTTCGGGAAGCTGCTGTACTCCAGCGGGGCTCGATGCCTGCCCGAACTGCACGCGACCGGAGCCCTGGTGTTCCGTGAGGCGCTGGGGCGGGTGCTGGGCGGCTGGGTCGCCGACGGGGCCTGGTCGTGGCGGGACGCGGACCGCGTCGCGGGGATGATCGCGGCGGGCAACGCCCGGCGCGTCTACCGGCTGGACGAGCGGAGCTGAGGCCCCGCCGTCCCGGCGGTGTCGGAGCCTCTCGCCGTCAGACCGTGGAAAGCCGCGCCGCGTCCGGGGCCGGCGCGGCGTCGTCGCGAGGCTCCGTCGAACGCTCGCGCAGGCTCAGGGCCACGCGGAGCACCGAGATCCACACCAGGCAGGAGCCCAGCATGTGCGCGGCGACCAGGAGCTCGGGCAGCTGCGTGAAGAACTGGACGTAGCCGATCGCGCCCTGCGCGAGGAGCACGATGAGCAGGTCACGGGCGCGCGCCCGGGTGTCGGTGGGGGCGTCGACCACCCGCAGCACCAGCCACATCGCGACGGCCAGCGCGCACACCAGCCAGGCGGCGACGGCGTGCACGTGGGCGGTGGTGGCCCAGTCGAACGGCATGCGCTTGATCTCGCTGCGGTCGCCGGCGTGCGGCCCGGAACCCGTCACGACGGTGCCGGCCGCGATGAGGACGAAGGTGACGGCGAGCATCGCCCACGACAGCTTGCGCACCGGTCCCGGCACGCGGGGCCGGGGGGCGGTGTCGCCCTCGCGGGTGCGCTGCCAGGTGACGGTGGTGACGGTGATCAGGCCGGTGGCGAGCAGGAAGTGCCCGGCCACGCTGTACGGGTTGAGCCCCGTCAGGACGGTGATGCCACCGAGGACGGCGTTGCACATCACCAGCGCGAACTGGACCCAGCCGAGCCTGGTCAGCGAGCGGCGCCACGGCTTGGCGGAGCGGGCCGCCAGGATGAAGGCGCCGACGGCCGCGGAGAGCACGTAGGTCAGCATCCGGTTGCCGAACTCGATGGCCCCGTGGAAGCCCTGGGCCTGCGTCACGATCAGGCTGTCGTCGGTGCACTTGGGCCAGGTGTCGCAGCCGAGACCGGAGCCGGTCAGCCGCACCGCGCCGCCGGTGACGACGATCAGCACGCTCATCACGAGCGCGGCGATGGCCGCCCGTCGGACGGTCCGCGGTGACGGGGTCCAGCGGTCGGCGAGGTATGCGAATGGGTTCAACACGGCCCCTATCGTAGGCGGAGCCTTGTGCAAACTTTCACGAGGGGGTGGCGGTGGCCGCGCCCGGTTCGATGACCTGCGAGAACCGCGCCCCGGCCGGGTCGCCCTCCTCGTGCCACCAGACGCGGACCCGCCAACGGGCGCCGTCGCCCGGGTGGCGGGGGGAGGCCGTGAAGCCACGGATCACCTCCGCGGCCACCTCCTCGGCGCTGCGGTCGCGCACCTGGGCCGCGTCGTGCCAGGGGTGGGGCTCGACGGACCACAGCCCGTCGGCGCCGCGCACGTCGACGCGCCACACCGCCCGCCAGGGCGTCACGTCCAGCATGGTGGACACCTGCTCGACCTCCAGCCCGAGCCGGCCGGCCGTCCCCGCCGCGGACACGCCCTGGATCCGCGCGGCCACCACCGCCTGCGGGAGCAGCCGCTCGGGGAGCAGCCCGTCCGCCCGCAACCGGGCCAGGGAGTCGAAGGACAGGTAGCGCAGCCGCAGCTCCAGCTGGCGGCCTATGTGGTCCAGCGCCTCTTCCGCCTCCTGGGCCTCCTCCGGGCCGGGCGTAGCGCGCAGCAGCCGGCGGAACCCGGCCTCCGCGTCCACCGCCCAGGCGAAGGCGTCGGCCGCGAAGCCGAGCTCGGCGAGGCGGTCCCCGAGGAACACCTTCGCCTGCGCGAGGCCCCGCCGGTTGACCGGATCGCCCTGGTCCAGGGCCGCCCACACCTCGACGGCGGCCCGGGTCAGGCCCAGGGCCCGCTCGCCGGCCGCCCGCTCCACGGTGCTCGGGCGCTCCTCGGCGGCGTCGCCGAGGGGGTGACGGGGCAGCCGCGCCGCGTCGCTCAGCGGCCAGGCCAGCCACACCCCCTGGTTGATCAGCCCCCGGGCGTACCAGCGGGCGTACTCGGGGGAGTGCCCGGCGGCCTGCCGCGCGTGCCGCAACCCCTCCTCGACGGCGGCCAGGGCTCCGGCCCGGTCCCCGGCGGCGAATCTGCGGGCGGCGAGGTCTCCCAGGCGCAGCCCCAGCCGGGCCGCACACTCCGCGTCCGTACGGGCGGGCTCGCGCAGCGCCCCGATCAGCTGCGCGAGGAGCCGCTCGCTCTCCTCGGGCGTCGCGTGCGCGGCGCCGGAACGGATCCGCGCCCACTGCTCGTCCAGCCGCAGAACGGCCTCCCGCTGCGCCATGCCCGCCCCCCGGCGTCCTGGTCGTGCGTCCTCAGTGGTCCCTGTCGGGTCCCTGACGGTTCCCTGTCGGGTGGAGGTGGTCATCCTCCTGCCGGGACAACGATCGGCGGAGGGGATTCACTCCCACCGGAAGAGCTTCGCGGCGGCGCCGAGGCCCAGGACCGCCCAGAGCGCCAGGATCGCGGCATCGGTCCACGGCAGGGTCGCGCCGTGCTGGAGCACCTCTCGCAGTCCACTGGAGAGCGCCGAGATCGGCAACAGCCCGAGGACGGCCTGCACCGCGCCGGGGAACTTCTCCAGCGGGACGATCACCCCGCCGCCGACCAGCAGCAGCAGGAAGACCAGGTTGGCGGCGGCGAGGGTCACCTCGGCCTTGAGCGTGCCCGCCATCAGCAGCCCGAGCCCGGAGAAGGCGGCGGTGCCGAGCAGGATCAGGGCGGCGACCGACAGCGGATCGCCCTGCGGGGACCAGCCCAGCGCGAAGGCGATGGCCGTCAGCAAGGCGATCTGGAGCACCTCGGTGACCAGGACCGACAGGGTCTTGGCGGTCATCAGGGCCCAGCGCGGCAGCGGGGTGGCCCCGAGCCGCTTGAGGATCCCGTAGCGGCGGTCGAAGCCGGTGGCGATGGCCTGGCCGGTGAAGGCGGTGGACATCACGGCGAGCGCGAGGACGCCGGGGGCGAGGAAGTCCACGGACTTCTGCGGGCCGCCCTCCCCAAGGGGCACGGTGATGATGTCGACGGTGGAGAAGAGGGTCAGCAGCAGCGCCGGGATGATCACGGTGAGCAGCAGCTGCTCGCCATTGCGCAGCAGCATCCGGGTCTCCAGCGCGGTCTGCGCGGCGATCATCCGGGACACGGGCGCGGCCCCCGGGCGGGGGGTGAACGTACCGGCGCTCATGCGCGCAGCTCCTTACCGGTCAGTTCCAGGAAGACGTCTTCGAGGGTGTGCCGCTCCACCACGAGGCTGCTCGGCATGACCCCGTGCTGGGCGCACCAGGAGGTGACGGTGGCCAGCATCTGCGGGTCGACGTCGCCGGTGAGCCGGTAGGCGCCGGGGGTGAGCTCGGCGGCCTGGGTGCCGTCGGGCAGGGCCTTGAGCAGGGAGGCGAGGTCGAGGGAGGGCCGGCCGGTGAAGCGCAGGGTGTTCTCGGCGCCGCCCCGGCACAGCCGCTCGGGGCTGCCGTGGGCGATGACCTTGCCGGCGTCGACGATGGCGACCTCGTCGGCGAGCTGTTCGGCCTCGTCCATGTGGTGGGTGGTGAGGACGACGGCGACCCCGTCGGCGCGCAGTTCCCGTACGAGGTCCCAGGTCGCGCGGCGGGCCTGCGGGTCGAGGCCGGCGGTGGGTTCGTCGAGGAAGACCAGTTCGGGGCGGCCGACGACGGCCATGGCCAGGGCGAGGCGCTGCTGCTGGCCGCCGGAGAGCCTGCGGTAGGGGGTGCGGCCGCAGCTGCCGAGGCCGAGGCGTTCCACCAGGGTGTCGACGTCCAGGGGGTCGGCGTAGAGCTTCGCCGTGTGGCGGAGCATCTCGACGGCGCGGGCGCCGGAGTAGACCCCGCCGGACTGGAGCATGACGCCGATGCGCGGGCGCAGGGCCTCGGCGTCGGCGGTCGGGTCGAGGCCGAGGACGCGGACGGAGCCGGCGTCGGGGCGGCGGTAGCCCTCGCAGGTCTCCACGGTGGTGGTCTTGCCCGCGCCGTTGGGACCGAGGACGGCGGTCACCGCGTTGCCGGGGACGGTGAGGTCCAGACCGTCCACCGCTGTCTTGGATCCGTACCGTTTCACCAGTCCGCGGATCTCCACGGCGGGGTCGTTGCTCATGGGGGATGAGTCTACGGAGCGGGGCGGGGGGTCTTTTTTCGGGCCGGTGTCCTGGATGGCCCAGTGCGGGTCGAGTCGATTCCCGTGATCTTTTCCGGAAGTCGACGTTTATCGACCTCACGGCCGTCATGGGCGGAGATTCGCTGGTGGGGGCCGTATATCGGTTCCCGCGAGCCTTCCGTCAAGAATGCGGAACGCTGACATCCGATTAACTCTCCGTCGATAAATAAGGTAACCCTTAGTGATGGAGGCCACCAGGGGTGGCGTCCATCACGGCTTGTCGCCGCTCACTTAATTACGCAACAATGGCGTTGTGAAATACGGCGAACGGATGATCGAGACCCCGCACGGGGAGCTCGCGACCGGGGAGCGGTCAACCCGCAACCGGGTCGCGCGGTCGATCCTGGACCATGGTCCCTCCACCGTCGCCGACCTCGCACAGCGTCTCGGCCTCACCCAGGCCGCCGTCCGCCGCCACCTCGACACGCTCGTCGCCGACGACGTGGTCGCACCCCGTGAGCAGCGCGTGTACGGCACGCGCACGCGGGGCCGGCCCGCCAAGGTCTTCGCGCTGACCGACTGCGGCCGCGACGCCTTCGACCAGTCCTACGACACCCTCGCCGCCGACGCCCTGCGCTGGATCGCGGAGTCCGTCGGCGGGGGCGAGCAGGGAGAGGCGGCCGTGGCGGCGTTCGCCAGGGCGCGCATGGAGGCGCAGGCGAAGACCTACCGGGAGTCCGTCGAGGCGGCCGCACCCGCGGACCGCACCGAGGCCCTGGCCAAGGCGTTGACCGCGGACGGGTACGCTGCTACGGCGAAGAGCGCTCCCGGTCCGCACAGCGGTGAACAGCTCTGCCAGCACCACTGCCCGGTCGCCCACGTCGCCGAGCAGTTCCCGCAGCTCTGCGAGGCGGAGACCGAGGTCTTCTCCCGCCTGCTCGGGACGCATGTGCAGCGCCTCGCCACGATCGCCCACGGCGACGGGGTGTGCACCACCTTCATCCCGCGAGGCGCGGGCACCACACAGAACGACACGTCAGCATCTGCCAGCACGGCCGGGAGGAACCCCGCATGACCACGGAGACTGCTCACCCTGAGCTTGAGGGTCTGGGCAACTACGAGTACGGCTGGGCCGACTCCGACGCGGCCGGTTCGGCTGCCAAGCGAGGCCTGTCGGAGGACGTCGTCCGCGACATCTCGGCGAAGAAGTCCGAGCCGGAGTGGATGCTGAACCTTCGTCTCAAGGGCCTGAAGCTTTTCGGCAAGAAGCCGATGCCGACCTGGGGTTCCGACCTCTCGGGCATCGACTTCGACAACATCAAGTACTTCGTGCGCTCCACCGAGAAGCAGGCCGCTTCCTGGGAGGAACTGCCCGAGGACATCAAGAACACGTACGACAAGCTCGGCATCCCGGAGGCGGAGAAGCAGCGCCTCGTCGCCGGTGTCGCGGCCCAGTACGAGTCCGAGGTCGTCTACCACCAGATCCGCGAGGACCTGGAGGAGCAGGGCGTCATCTTCCTCGACACCGACACCGCGCTGAAGGAGCACCCGGAGCTCTTCCAGGAGTACTTCGGTACGGTCATCCCGGTCGGCGACAACAAGTTCGCGTCGCTGAACACCGCGGTGTGGTCCGGCGGCTCGTTCATCTACGTCCCCAAGGGTGTCCACGTGGACATCCCGCTCCAGGCCTACTTCCGCATCAACACGGAGAACATGGGCCAGTTCGAGCGGACGCTGATCATCGTCGACGAGGACGCCTACGTCCACTACGTCGAGGGCTGCACCGCCCCGATCTACTCCTCGGACTCGCTGCACAGCGCCGTGGTCGAGATCATCGTGAAGAAGGGCGGCCGCTGCCGCTACACGACCATCCAGAACTGGTCGAACAACGTCTACAACCTGGTCACCAAGCGCGCCGTGGCGTACGAGGGCGCGACCATGGAGTGGATCGACGGCAACATCGGTTCCAAGGTCACGATGAAGTACCCGGCCGTCTACCTGATGGGCGAGCACGCCAAGGGCGAGACCCTCTCCATCGCCTTCGCGGGCGAGGGCCAGCACCAGGACGCCGGCTCCAAGATGGTCCACATGGCGCCGAACACCTCCTCGAACATCGTCTCCAAGTCGGTGGCGCGAGGCGGCGGCCGCACCTCCTACCGCGGTCTGGTCGAGATCGGCGAGGGCGCCCCGGGCTCCAAGTCCAACGTGCTGTGTGACGCGCTCCTGGTCGACACGATCTCCCGTTCGGACACCTACCCCTACGTCGACGTCCGCGAGGACGACGTGACGATGGGCCACGAGGCCACCGTCTCCAAGGTCTCCGACGACCAGCTCTTCTACCTGATGCAGCGCGGCCTCACCGAGTTCGAGGCCATGGCGATGATCGTGCGCGGCTTCGTCGAGCCGATCGCCAAGGAGCTGCCGATGGAGTACGCGCTGGAGCTCAACCGGCTGATCGAGCTGCAGATGGAGGGCTCGGTCGGTTAGTCCCCGACCGCCCTCCCACCACTAGCTGCGCGGTCCGCCAGACGGGCCGAGGATCGAAACAGAGAGCGAGCAACACGACAGCCATGGCTGAGGCTCAGAACATCCCGGCGGGCTCCACCACCGCCGGCTCCATCGCGGTGGCCGCCGAGTCCACCGTCGCCACCCGGATGAGCGCGCCCCCGTCCTTCGACGTGGCCGACTTCCCGGTTCCGCACGGTCGCGAGGAGGAGTGGCGGTTCACCCCGCTGGCCCGCCTCAAGGGCCTGCACGACGGCACCGCGGTCGCGAACGGCACGATGAAGGCCCAGATCGACGCGCCCGAGGGCGTCACGGTCGAGTCCGTCGAGCGCGGCGACGAGCGGATCGGCAAGGCCGGCGCCCCCGTCGACCGGGTCGCGGCGCAGGCCTTCTCCTCGTTCGCCAAGGCCACGGTCGTCACCGTGCCCAAGGAGACCGTGCTCGCCGAGCCGATCCGCGTCGCGCTGCACGGCGAGGGCGGTACGACCTTCGGTCACACCGTCTTCGACATCAAGCCGTTCGCCGAGGCGATCATCGTGATCGACCACACCGGTGACGGCGTGCGCGCCGCCAACGTCGACATCCTCGTCGGCGACGGCGCGAAGGTGACCTTCGTGTCCGTCCAGGACTGGGACGACACGGCCGTCCACACCTCGCAGCACAACGCCCTGATCGGCCGCGACGCGAGCTTCAAGTCCGTGGTCATCACCTTCGGCGGCGACCTGGTGCGCCTGCACCCGCGCGTCAGCTACGCGGGCCCCGGCGGCGAGGCCGAGATGCTCGGCCTGTACTTCACGGACGCCGGGCAGCACCAGGAGCACCGTCTCCTCGTCACGCACGACGCCCCGCACTGCAAGTCGAACGTGGTCTACAAGGGCGCGCTCCAGGGCCAGGACGCCCACGCCGTCTGGATCGGTGACGTGCTCATCGAGAAGACCGCCGAGGGCACCGACACCTACGAGATGAACCGCAACCTCGTCCTGACGGACGGCGCGCGGGTCGACTCGGTGCCGAACCTGGAGATCGAGACCGGCGAGATCGTCGGCGCCGGCCACGCCTCCGCGACCGGCCGCTTCGACGACGAGCAGCTGTTCTACCTCCAGGCCCGCGGCATCCCGGCCGACGAGGCCCGCCGGCTGGTCGTGCGCGGCTTCTTCGCCGAGCTCGTCCAGCAGATCGGTGTCGACGACATCGAGGAGCGGCTGCTCACGAAGATCGAGACCGAGCTGCAGGCGTCCGTCTGATGACCTACCTCAAGGCCTGTGCGCTGAGCGAGCTGGAGGAGAACACCCCCAAGCGGGTGGAACTCGACGGCACGCCGGTGTCCATCGTCTCCACCGAGGGGGAGGTGTTCGCGATCCACGACATCTGCTCGCACGCGAACGTCTCCCTCTCGGAGGGCGAGGTCGAGGACTGCATGATCGAGTGCTGGCTGCACGGTTCGGCCTTCGACCTGCGCACCGGCAAGCCCTCCGGTCTGCCCGCGACCCGCCCCGTACCCGTATACCCCGTAAAGATCGAAGGGGACGACGTGCTCGTCTCCCTCACCCAGGAGTCCTGAGGTATCCATGGCAACGCTTGAAATCCACGACCTGCACGTCTCCGTCGAGGCCGAGAACGGCGCCCGCGAGATCCTCAAGGGCGTCGACCTCACCGTCAAGCAGGGTGAGACGCACGCCATCATGGGTCCGAACGGCTCCGGCAAGTCCACGCTGGCCTACTCGCTGGCCGGTCACCCGAAGTACACGATCACCGGTGGCACCGTCACCCTCGACGGCGAAGACGTCCTGGAGATGTCCGTCGACGAGCGCGCCCGCGCCGGCGTCTTCCTCGCCATGCAGTACCCGGTCGAGGTCCCCGGCGTCTCGGTCTCCAACTTCCTGCGTACGTCGGCCACCGCCATCCGCGGCGAGGCGCCGAAGCTGCGTACCTGGGTGAAGGAGGTCAAGGCCGCCATGGAGCAGCTCCAGATGGACCCGGCCTTCGCCGAGCGCAACGTCAACGAGGGCTTCTCCGGCGGCGAGAAGAAGCGCCACGAGATCCTCCAGCTGGAGCTCCTCAAGCCGAAGATCGCGATCCTCGACGAGACCGACTCCGGCCTCGACGTCGACGCGCTGCGCATCGTCTCCGAGGGCGTCAACCGCGTCCGCGAGTCCGGTGAGGTCGGCACCCTGCTGATCACCCACTACACGCGCATCCTGCGCTACATCAAGCCCGACTTCGTGCACGTGTTCGCCAACGGTCGCATCGCCGAGTCCGGCGGCGCCGAGCTGGCCGACCAGCTGGAGGCCGAGGGCTACGACAAGTACGTGAAGGGTGGCGCGACCGCGTGACACAGCTGCCTGGCCTCCTCGACATCGAGGCGATCCGCAAGGACTTCCCCCTGCTGGATCGGGTGGTCCACGACGGGAAGAAGATCGTTTACCTGGACAACGCGGCGACCTCGCAGAAGCCGCGCCAGGTGCTCGACGCGCTGAACGAGTACTACGAGCGGCACAACGCCAACGTCCACCGCGGCGTGCACGTGCTCGCCGAGGAGGCCACGGCGCTGTACGAGGGCGCCCGCGACAAGGTCGCCGCCTTCATCAACGCGCCCAGCCGCGACGAGGTGATCTTCACCAAGAACGCCTCGGAGTCGCTCAACCTGGTCGCGAACATGCTCGGCTGGGCCGACGAGCCCTACCGGGTCGACCGCGAGACCGAGATCGCCATCACGGAGATGGAGCACCACTCCAACATCGTCCCGTGGCAGCTGCTCTCGCAGCGCACCGGCGCGAAGCTGAAGTGGTTCGGCCTCACCGACGACGGCCGGCTCGACCTGTCCACGATCGAAGAGGTCATCACGGAGAAGACGAAGATCGTCTCCTTCACGCTGGTCTCCAACATCATGGGCACGATCAACCCGGTCGAGGCCATCGTCCGGCGTGCGCAGGAGGTCGGCGCGCTGGTGCTGATCGACGCCTCGCAGGCCGCTCCGCACATGCCGCTCGACGTGCAGGCGCTCGGCGCCGACTTCGTGGCCTTCACCGGCCACAAGATGTGCGGCCCGACCGGCATCGGCGTGCTCTGGGGCCGCCAGGAGCTCCTGGAGGACCTGCCCCCGTTCCTCGGCGGCGGCGAGATGATCGAGACCGTGTCGATGCACGCCTCGACGTACGCCCCGGCGCCCCACAAGTTCGAGGCGGGTACGCCCCCGATCGCCCAGGCCGTCGGCCTCGGCGCGGCCGTGGACTACCTGACCGCGATCGGCATGGACAAGATCGCCGCCCACGAGCACGCGATCACCGAGTACGCCGTCCAGCGGCTGCGCGAGGTCCCCGACCTGCGGATCATCGGCCCGACCACGGCCGAGGACCGCGGCGCGGCGATCTCCTTCACCCTGGGTGACATCCACCCGCACGACGTCGGCCAGGTCCTGGACGAGCAGGGCATCGCCGTCCGCGTGGGACACCACTGCGCGCGCCCGGTCTGCCTGCGCTACGGAATTCCCGCGACCACGCGAGCGTCTTTCTACTTGTACTCCTCTCCCGCCGAGGTCGACGCGCTGATCGACGGGCTGGAGCACGTACGGAACTTCTTCGGCTGACGACGGGGACGCTGTGAAGCTGGATTCGATGTACCAGGAGCTGATCCTGGACCACTACAAGCACCCGCACGGGCGTGGCCTGCGCGAGGGTGACGCCGAGGTGCACCACGTCAATCCGACGTGCGGCGACGAGATCACGCTGCGCGTGAAGTACGACGGGGAGACGCTCACCGACGTCTCCTACGAGGGCCAGGGCTGCTCCATCAGCCAGGCCAGCGCCTCCGTGCTGAACGAGCTGCTCGTCGGCAAGGAGCTGGCCGAGGCGCGCAGGATCCAGGCGGTCTTCCTGGAGCTGATGCAGTCCAAGGGCAAGATAGAGCCCGATGAGGCCATGGAGGAGGTGCTGGAGGACGCGGTCGCGTTCGCCGGTGTCTCCAAGTATCCGGCGCGCGTGAAGTGTGCTCTGCTGAGTTGGATGGCGTGGAAGGACGCGACCGCCCAGGCACTGGGCGACGCGGAGAGGAAGACGGCATGACCGAGAACGCGACGCCCGAGGCGTCGATCAAGCCGGCCACCGAGGAAGAGGTCCGCGAGGCCCTCTACGACGTGGTCGACCCCGAGCTGGGCATCGACGTCGTGAACCTGGGCCTGATCTACGGCATCCACATCGACGACGCGAACATCGCCACCCTCGACATGACCCTGACGTCGGCGGCCTGCCCGCTGACGGACGTCATCGAGGACCAGGCGAAGTCGGCGACGGAGGGCATCGTCAACGAGCTTCGGATCAACTGGGTCTGGATGCCGCCGTGGGGCCCGGACAAGATCACGGACGACGGCCGTGAGCAGCTGCGCGCGCTCGGCTTCAACGTCTGACGGAAACGTCAAGGAGAGGGCCCCCGGCACGGTCGTGCCGGGGGCCCTCCCTGCGTTCGCGGCCCTGTTCGCGGCCCTGCTCGTCGTGGGGCTGACCGCCCCCGCACGCGCCGCCCCCGCAGACGACGCCCCCGCAGACGACGGGAGTGGCTACGCCACCCCGACGATCACCCTGTCCGCCGTCCGGCTCGGCGGCGCGGTCGGCGCCGTCGACGACCCGACCGTCACCGCGGACGTGACGCAGGCCGGCGTCCCGGACGGCTTCCTGCGCCTGCGGGTCGTCGCCTCCAGCGACCCGGCCGTGGCGGACGTGGCCGACGTACGGCAGACGCGCACGCCCGACGGCGACCGCGAGCTGTCGGTACGGGCGCGCGGGCGCGGCTACACCGACCTGACCGTCGAGGTCACCGGACGCGGCGGCGAGACCGCCACGACCACCCTGTCCTACGCCGCCTCGGCGCGCGTCGCCGACTCCCTCGGCACCCGCTACCTGACCGGCTCCTCCGACGCCTCGGCGGCGGTCGACGTCGGCGGCGGCCACGCGCTGGTGGCCGACGACGAGTCCCACGTGCTGCGCCTGTACGACCGTTCCCGCTCGGGCGGACCCGTCAGGACCTGGGACCTCGGCCCCGCGCTCGGCAGCGGGAAGGAAGCCGACATCGAGGCCGCCACCCGCGTCGGCGACACCATCTACTGGACGGGCTCGCTCGGCAACGACAAGGACGGCACGTACAAGGCGGATCGCGACACCGTCCTCACCACCCGTGTGACCGGCTCGGGTGCCGCCACGGAGATCACCTTCGGCGCCGCCCACCAGGGTCTGCGCGAGGACCTCATCGCCTGGGACACCGCGCACGGCGACCGCTACGGCTTCGCCGCGGGCACCGCCGCCGGCCAGGTGCCCCGGCGCGTCGACGGGTTCGACGTGGAGGGTTTGGAGTTCGCGCCCGGCTCCACCACCACCGCCTACGTCGGCTTCCGCGCCCCGCTCGCGCCGGCCGTGCCCGGCGGCAAGGCGCTGCTCGTCCCCGTCACCAACCTCGACGAGGTGCTCGCGGCCGGCGAGGAGCCCGTCTTCGGCGAGCCGATCGAGATGGACCTCGGCGGGCTCGCGGTCCGCGACATCAAGAAGAACGCCCGGAACCATTACCTGATCCTGGCCGGTTCCTGCGCCGCCGACGACGACTCCGACCCCTATGCCCTCTACCAGTGGGACGGCGTCCCCGGTCACGCGCCGCGCAAGCGCGCCGACCTGCCGACCACCGACCCCGGAGCCTGGGAGTCCATCGTGGCCGTGCCCGACCTGCGCGGGCGTGGCGCCCGGGTCCAGCTCATCACCGACAACGGGGCCTCGGACCTGTACGGCGACGGCGTCGAGGCCAAGGACCTGGCGCACCCGGAGTGGAAGAAGTCCCGCTCCGCCTGGTTCACCCTGCGCTGACGGCGGCCTTCCCGAGGCCGGCGGACCCAGCCCGAGCCGCAGGACGTACGCGGGCCCCGAGCGCGGGCGCTCCGACCGAGGCGGCGACCCCGCACGTCCGGGCGCCGCACACGGCCGGGATCCGGAAGGGCGGCGTCGTGCGGGCGGCTCGATGCGTACAGGTGTACGTAGGGCATGTGTACAGTTGTACGCATGCCCTACGTACTGCTTGCCGCGGCCATCGCCGCCGAGGTCGCCGGAACCACCGCCATGAAGTACAGCGACGGCTTCACCAGGCTGTGGCCCTCGCTGGGGACGCTGCTCGGCTACGCCATCGCCTTCACGCTGCTCGCCCAGACGCTGAAGTCGATGTCGGTGGGCACGGCATACGCGATCTGGGCCGGCGTCGGGACCGCGGCCATCGCCGCGATCGGCATGGTCTTCCTGGGCGAGGCCGCCACCGCCGCGAAGATCGCCGGAATCGCGCTGGTCATCGCCGGTGTGGTCCTGCTCAACCTGGGCGGGGCGACCCACTGATGGCCCCCGGCGCGCGCCGCTACGACCCCGACCGCCGGCAGCGGATCATCGACGCGGCGATGCGCGTGGTCGCCGCGCGGGGCATCGCCGGGCTGAGCCACCGCAGCGTGGCGGCGGAGGCGGACGTGCCGCTGGGCTCGACCACCTACCACTTCACGACCCTCGACGAACTCCTCGTCGCCGCCCTGAACCAGGCGAGCGAGGCCTACGCCCCGCCGCTCGTGCTCCACGCCGGAGAAGACCTCGCCGGCGCCCTCGCGCGGCTGCTGCGGGAGATGCTGACGGCGGACCGGGGCCGGGCCGAGCTGGAGTACGAGCTCTACCTCGCCGCCCTGCGACGGCCCGCGCTGCGGCCGGTCGCGGCCCGGTGGCACGAGGCGGTGGCGAAGCTCCTGGAGCCGTACGCCGACCCTGTGACGGCGCGGGCGCTGGTGGCCGTGATGGACGGGATCAGCCTTCAGGTGCTGCTCACGGACGCCCCGTACGAGGAGGCGTACGCGCGGGAGGTCCTGGGGCGGGTGCTCGCGAACGCCTGACCGGGGCCGGTCGGGCCTGACGGGCCGGCCCGACCGGGCTCAGTGCGCGGCCCGCACCGCCGCCAGGGCCGCCGTCACGCTCGCCTCGACGTCCCGGATCGGGTAGAGCACCTCGCGCACCGTCCGCTCCCGGTCCACGACCAGCGTCAACCGCTTGAGCCGGCTCACCCCGGCCGCGCGGAACGTCGGCAGCCGCAGCGCCGTCACCAGGTCCAGTCCCGCGTCCGACAGCAACGGGAAGCGCAGCCCCTCCTTCTCCGCGAACTCCCGCTGCTCGTCCGGGCGCTGGGTGGAGATCCCGTGCACGGTGGCGCCGGCCGCGGTGAACTCCGCGAGCTGGTCGCGGTAGGTGCACGACTCGAACGTACAGCCCCGCGCGCCGGGGATCTCCGCCCAGCCGGGCGGGTAGGACGCTGCCCGTGCGTACGCGCCCGGGAAGCAGTACAGGACGGTGAACGGCGTGTCCGCCACCGGGTCGCGCAGTTCGCCGAAACGGTCCGGCAGGAGCAGCTCGGGCAGTCGGGCGCCGCGCAGCGCGTGGACCCGTACCGCCTCCTTCGAGGACTCGTCCGTCGTCGCCGTCATCTCTCCGTCTCCCAGGACCCAGGTGTCACCCCAGTCCTGGAGGGCCACCAGGACCGGCAGCAGCCCCCGCCCGCGCGGGGTCAGCCGGTAGGCGTGCCGCACCGGACGCTCCTGGTACGGCTCGCGCGTCAGCACCCCGGCCTCGACCAGCAGTTTCAGCCGCTCGGCGAGCACCTTGCGGGACACGCCGAGTTCGCGCTGGAGCTCGTCGAAGCGGGACAGGCCGCGCGCGGTGTCGCGCACGATCAGCAGCGTCCACCAGTCGCCCACGACGTCGAGGGCCTGGGCGATGGAGCAGTCCGCCTCGCCGAGTCGGTTGCGCTGGGCCATGGCACTCCTTTGTCCGTTGACCCCAGGCTGTCATGCTGACATAGTCCGTTCCCAAAGGGAACTCACTGCGAAGGACGCGGGGGACACGGGTGTGCGGCAAGGGTTCAAGGACATGCAGGGGTTCAAGGACATACCGAGGGTCGTGTGGCTGCTGGCCGCGGGGGTTTTCGTCAACGCCGTCGTCAGCTTCACCTTCGTCTTCGTCTTCCTCTACCTGACCGGCCCGCGCGGCCTCGGCGCCGCGCAGGCGGGCGTGGTCACCGGCATCGGCGGCATCGGCCTGGTCGCGGGCAACTTCACGGGCGGCTGGTACGGGGACCGGTTCGGCCACCGCCGCGTCCTGCTCGCCGCCTCGGCGCTCGGCGGACTGACCCTGACGAGCTTCCCGCTGCTGCCGACGCCGCTGCTCTACGCGGCCCTGCCGCTGGCCCAGTACGCGTCCGGGGTGGTGCGCGCCGCGAACTCCGCGCTGGTGGCGGTCACCGTCCCCGAGGGCGCGCGCCGGCAGGCCTTCGCCGTCGTGCGGTGCGTGTCCAACGGTGGCTTCACCCTCGGGCCGCCGCTCGGGGCGCTGGTCGCCGCCGGGCTCTCGTACGACTGGCTCTTCGTCGCCGACGGGGTCGGCACCCTCTTCTTCGCCTTCTGGACCGCCCGCGTCGTCCCCGCCCGCGGCGCCGCCCGCCGGGCCGCCGGCGGGGACGAGGAACCAGGTGGGGGCGGCGGGCTCCTCGCGGCGCTGCGCGCGCGGCCCGCCGTACCGGTGCTGCTCGCCGCGATCCTCGTCGTGGACGTGGTCTACCGCCAGCAGTACTCCGTCTTCCCGGTCTTCCTCGCCGACCACGGGCTCGACGTACGCGCCTTCGGCCTGGTCATCGCCCTCAACGGCGCCGTGATCCTGCTGCTGGAGCTGCCCGCCGCCGTCGCCCTGCGCGCCAGGCCCCCGCTGGCGGTGATCGGGAGCGGGCTGGTGCTGGTCGGAGCCGGGTACGCGGCGCTGATCGCGGGTGCGGGGGTCGCCACCGCCGTCGCGATGATGGTGCTCCTGAGTCTCGGCGAGATCCTGTACAAGACCACCGCCACCGCCTACGTGGCGGACCAGGCCCCCGAGCACGCCGTCGGGCGCTTCCAGAGCCTCTATGCCGGGGTCTCCGTCAGCGGGGTCGTCCTCGGCCCGCCCCTGGGCGGAGCGCTGTACGCGGCCGCGCCGGGCCTGCTGTGGCCGTTGTGCGCGCTGCTCGCGGCGGGCGCGGGGGGCGTCGTCCTGGCCCTGTCGCGGCGGGAGTCCCGTACGGCGGAGCGAAAGCCGGCGGGACCGGCACATGAGACCGGTTCGCGACCACGGGCCGTCGCCGGTTAGGTTTCGGGCATGACTGCTACGCGTACCACCGGCGCCGTCGCCGCCGGACTTGCCACCATCACCCCCGACGGCACCGTCCTCGACACCTGGTTCCCCGCCCCCGAGCTGGTCTCCGAGCCCGGCCCGGCCGGCACCGAGCGCCTCACGGCCGAGCGGGCCGTGGAGCTCCTCGGCGCCGGCGCCGCCAAGGCCATCCGCTCGGACGCGGTCCGCGGCGTCGAGGTCGTAGCCGTCCGCACCGTCATCGCCTCGCTGGACGACAAGCCGCTCGACGCGCACGACGCGTACCTGCGCCTGCACCTGCTGAGCCACCGCCTGGTCAAGCCGCACGGCCAGAACCTGGACGGCGTCTTCGGCCTCCTCGCCAACGTCGCCTGGACCTCCCTGGGCCCGGTCGCCGTCGACCAGGTCGAGACCGTCCGCCTGAACGCCCGCGCCGAGGGCCTGCACCTCCAGGTCACCTCGATCGACAAGTTCCCGCGCATGACCGACTACGTCGCCCCCAAGGGCGTGCGCATCGCCGACGCCGACCGCGTCCGCCTCGGCGCGCACCTCGCCGAGGGCACCACCGTCATGCACGAGGGCTTCGTCAACTTCAACGCCGGCACCCTCGGCACCTCCATGGTCGAGGGCCGCATCTCGGCCGGCGTCGTCGTCGGCGACGGCTCCGACATCGGCGGCGGCGCCTCCACGATGGGCACCCTCTCGGGCGGCGGCAAGCAGATCATCTCGATCGGCGAGCGCACCCTCGTCGGCGCCGAGGCGGGCGTGGGCATCGCGCTGGGCGACGAGTGCGTCGTCGAGGCCGGCCTCTACGTCACCGCGGGCACCCGGGTCACCCTGCCGGACGGTCAGATCGTCAAGGCGCTGGAACTGTCCGGCGCCGACAACATCCTCTTCCGCCGCAACTCGGTCACCGGCACCGTCGAGGCCCGCCCGTACAAGGCGAACTGGGGCGGCCTGAACGAGGTCCTGCACAGCCACAACTGACCCGCACGGGCCGGTACGCGCGACGCCCCCCACCCCGGACGACGGGTTGGGGGGCGTTCGCGTACGCGCTTTCGCGTGTGTGCTCTCGCGTGCGTGCGCGGATGCCGGGGTGGCGTCAGCGCAGGGGGATCGAGCGGATCAGGCCCGCGAAGGCCTCCCGTTCCGCCTCCGTCAGCTCGACCGACTCCATCGGGTGCGCCGCCGCCGTGCGCTGGGTCGGGATGACCGGCATGCCCTCGTAGGCGCCCGGCTCCGGGTGGTGGAAGCGGCTGTCCCACAGCATGTGGCCGAGGCCGACGACCGAGACGAGCGCGGCCGCGCACAGGACGACGAGGCCGATTTCCTGGGCGAGGGAAATGGAGGGGAACACGCGGTCCTCCCGGGAGGGCGAGCGGAACGGGCCGGTACGGGACAAAGCGAGGGATCGGGCGTGCAGACACTCAACACCAGAACCGGACGAATTCGGCACGGATGTGTCCAGGGTCACGCCAGGGCCAAAAGTCCCCCACCTCGGCCTCGCGGCTCCCCGACCGCGCTCACAGGCGCAGCTTGAAGCCCTCGTGGCTGCGCGTGAAACCGAGGCGCTCGTAGAAGCGGTGCGCGGCGGTGCGACGCTTGTTGCTGGTCAGTTGGACGAGGCCGCAGTCACGGGCGCGGGCCCGGTCCACCACCAGCTCCATCAGCCGGGCCCCCAGCCCCTCGCCGCGCCGGTCCGCGCGGACGCGTACCGCCTCCACCAGCACCCGTTCCCGGCCCTCCTGGCCCAGGCCCGGGATGTACGTGAGCTGGACGCAGCCCAGAATCAGGGCCGCGTCGGCGCCGGAGTCCGACGTGAGGACCAGCATCTCGTTGCGCGGGTCCGCCTCGATGGCGGCGAAGGCCCGCTCGTGCCGGGGGCCGGGAACGACCGATGCCGGGTCCACGACCCGTTCCTCGTCGGCGAGCAGGGCGAGGACGGCGGGCAGGTCCCGGCGGGTGGCGGTGCGCAGCATCATGGCGCGGAGTGTGCCAGGGGGCCCGTCCGGGACGGCGGGCGGGCCCCCTGGGGCTTGGGGGACTACGGGCGGAAGCGCAGCACCTGCGGGTCGTGGTCGCTGTTCTGCGCCGCGAACTCCGCGTTGATGTGGACGCTGTCGTACGTGAAGTTCTTGATCGCCGGGCTCGTCAGGATCTGGTCCAGCACCTGCGCGTTGCCCTGGAAGACGTAGGAGTAACGTTCCGCCTTCGGCAGCGACTTGATCGCCGGGTACAGGGCGCCGTCGGCCGCCAGCGCGTCCGTCGTCGCCGAGAACTCGAAGTCGTTGATGTCGCCGAGGACCAGGACGTTCGCGTTCTTCTCGACCGCCAGGATGTCCTTGACGAAACCGTTCACCGCCTGCGCCTGGAGCAGCCGCTTGGCCTCCGAGGAGCGGACCGGCGGCTGGTGGTGCGAGGTCAGGCCCTCGTCGCCGCCCTTGGAACCGAAGTGGTTGGCGATCACGAAGACCGTCTTGCCGCGGAAGACGAACTCGCCCGCGAGCGGCTTGCGGCTGTCGACCCACGCCGGGTTCGCCGGGTCGATCCGGCCGGGGGAGTGGGTCAGCGCGGCCTTGCCCTGCTCCTTGACGACACCGGTCGCCGTATTCGCGTCACCCGGGGCCCGCTCGGTGAAGGAGACGCGCGCCGGGTTGAAGAGGAAGACCTGACGGATGTTGCCGCCGGGCTCGCCACCGTCCTTCTTGTCCTCGGGGTTGATCGTGCGCCACTGGTAGGCCGGGCCGCCCGCCGCCGCGATCGCCGCCGTGAACTTGGTCAGCGTCTGCTCGGCCGAGACGGTGCCGTCGTTCTTGGCGCCGTTGTCGTCCTGGATCTCCTCCAGGGCGAGGATGTCGGGGGAGGCGAGGTTCTCGACGACGGCCTTGGCCAGGTTGTCGAACTTCTCCTGCGGGTCCGTCGGGTCGAGGTTCTCGACGTTGTACGTGGCCACCGCGAGCTCGTGCGCCGCCTGCGCCTTCGTCTTCTCGGGGGCGAGGGTGCCCGCCTTGACCGTGCCCAGGGTGCGCGCCACCAGCGTGTAGCCGCCGAACTGGTTGAAGTCCAGCGGGCCTTCGGTGGTACCGGTCAGCTTGTCGCCGACGTTGGCGACGGGGAAGGGCTGCTGCGCGGTCGGGGCGAGCTGCTGGATCTGGAGCCGGCCGGTGTTCTGGGACTCGTAGGAACCGTAGACGGTGCCGCCGCGCTTCGCGGCGTTCTCCCAGCCCTTGACCGTGACCCACAGCTCCGAGTACGGGTCGGTGGCGCCGACCACGCGGGAGGTGCCGATCTTGACGTTCATGCCCTCCAGGGACTCGTAGTAGTCCAGGGCGTAGCGGGAGGGCTCCAGGGTCAGGCCGTTGATGCTGCCCTCGGCCGCCGGGTCGCCCGCCGGGGCGTACGCGGCCGGGACGGTGTACTCGTTCACGGCGGTGGCCTCGGGCAGCGCGTTGCCGGAGGAGACCACGGTCACGGTGGGCTTGGAGATCTGGGTGACGGACTGGTTGCCGGACTTGACCCCGCCGGGGACGTACTCGCCGACCGTGCCGGAGACCTTCACGGCGTCGCCGACGGCGACGGTCGGGACAGAGCCGGTGAAGACGAACACGCCCTCGCTGGTGGCGGCGTTGTCGTCGGCGTCCGGGTCCTGGATCCAGAAGCCGCGCGAGCCGTAGGTGCGCACGCCGGTGACGATGCCCTCGACGTCGGCGACCTGCTTGCCGTTGAAGGGGGATATCCGGGTGGTGCCCTGAATGTCGTGGATGCGTATCGGATCGGCGGACACGACGCCTTCGGCCGCGCCGGCGGAACCCGCGAGCAGGCCGGTGGCCAGCGCGGTGGCGACGAGGGCCGCGACGGCGGCGGAACGGGGATGCGAAGAGCGCATGGGCGGGGACTCCGGTGTGTGGAGGAGGGGGGCGAGCCTGAGGGCTCGGTATGTCTACGCGCGTCAATTTCCTGGGTGAGCAGCGACGTTGTCAAGGCCTCCAGGGAATACGGGAGCCGACTGTGGGATGAACCAACGGAGATGACCCGCCGGCCCTGCCCGAAATGCGTCTACGCTGGGTGGCCGCACCCGGCCTGACCACTCGATCGCCGTCACTCGATCGCCGTCACCCCGGGGCGCGCACCGTTCCGCACCGCTTCACCGCCGCACCGCTTCACCGCCGTACCGTTTCCATCGCCGTACCGTTCAAGACCGCTTCACCGCCGTACCGTTCCGCCGCCCAGGCGTTCCGTCCGAGGAGAACCACCCCATGTCCGCAGAGCCGCGCCCCACGCTGCCGCCGGTACGGCTGCACTCCGATGCGGAGCTGGCCCGCGACGCCCTCGTCGCCCCGCTGTTCGCCCGCGCCGTACGCCTCGCCCGCTGGGCCGGACCCGACACCCGCGTCGACGTCGGCGGTGAACTCGTCGCCGACCAGCTCGCCGGGGCCGTCACCGTCCTCGACCTCGACGAGCGGGACGAGGACAGCCCGGTGTACGCGAGTCAGGCCTGGCGGGTCGCCGTGGACACCGGCCTGGTCGACGTGACCGAACCCGAGGAGGACGCCGGCGACGGCGCCGAGGGCGAGGAGCCCGAGTACGGCACCGCCACCCCCGGCGAGGACCTCGCGCTGGTGGCCGGCGGGGCCCCCGGCGACGTGCTCGACCTGTGGCTCGCCGCCCTGGACACCGTCCTCGCGGACGCCGCCGTACCCGACCTGGACGACCTCGTGGACGCGCTCGACGCGGGCGGCGAGATCGACTTCGACCGGCTCGACTGGAACCCGCAGCGCGAGGCCGACTTCCTCGACGGCGTCCTCGCCAACCTCTACCTGCTCACCGTCTCCGAGGGCGGCGCGGGCGAGGGGCCCGTACCGCTGCCGGTGCTCGCCGCCTCGATGATCGTCCCCGACGACATGGGCGACCCCACCGACGCCGTCCTGGAACAGGTCTCCGACGCGATGATGCGCCTCGACGACCAGTTCCGGCAGCTGGAGCCCATCGGCCTGGTCGAGTACCAGCCCGTGGACGAGGAGCTGATGGCCGAGGCGGACGACGAGGAGTTCGCCGCCGCCGACCGCGCCGGCGCGGAGGACGAGGACGTGTCCCGGTACGGGATGGTCCGCCTGACCCCGCTCGGCCTGTACGGCGTACGCGCCCGGATGCTGGAGGCCGGCGTCGAGGCCCCCGCCATCGGGGAACTGGCCGACAAGGGCGCCGACACCCTCCTCGACGCCGTCTCCGCCTACCCCGAGCGCGCGGCGCAGGCCGAGATCGAGCAGTGGCTCGCCGGCCGGGAGCTGCCGGCCGCCGTGACCGAACTGCTGGCCGCCGCCCGGGGCGACGACGAGGGCGCCCCGCTGCGCCGGCTGCGCTGCCAGCAGGCCCTGGCCCCCGCCGGGCGGGAGGCCGAGCCGGCGGTGCGCGCGGTCCTGGACGACCCGGAACTCGGCGGGCTCGCCCGGGTGTGGCTGGCGGAGCACGGGGTGGGCGACGTACCGGTGCCGGACGGGGAGATGGTGTTCTGGCTGACGGTGGACACGCTCGCGGCGCAGCTCGCGGCGGACGGGGACACCGAGGAACTGCCGCTGCTGATGCGCGGGCTGACGGAGAACCACACCGGGTTCTTCGAGAAGGTCTGGCGGGTCGAGCACCCCGCGACGGCGTACGTGCTGGAGGCCATGGGACGGCTGCACCCGGACAAGAAGGCCTCGAAGGAGGCGCGCAAGGCGGCCTTCAAGGCACGCTCCCGGCGGCCCTGACGGAGGGGGCACGGCCGGGAAGGGCCGGGACCGGGGCTTGCGGGCCACCCGGTCACATGCCCTTCCGGGTGCCCTTCCGGGTCAGGAGTAGCGTGTGCGCCGACGACCGCATGTCAGGCGCACCCCTCCCCACTCCAGGAGACCCGATGCCCCTCAGTCGCAGAGACTTCACCTCCCGCACCGTCATCGCCGGTGCGGGAGTCGCGCTCACCGGGACGGTCGGCGCGCTCGCCACCGCCCCCGGCGCCCTGGCGGCCGATGACGTCCCCGCCGTGGACGGCCCGGACGCCGCCTCCGCCGAACGCCGCCCCCACGGCCCCGGCTACGGTCCGCTGATCGCGGATCCGGCCGGACTGCTCGCGCTGCCCGCCGGGTTCTCGTACCGCGTGATCACCCACAGCGGCGTCACCACCCTCGACAGCGGCGAGAGCACCCCCTCCCACCACGACGGCACCGCCGCCTTCGAGGGCCACCGCGGCGTCACCCTCCTCGTCAACAACCACGAGCTGAAGGGGCCGCGCTCCGGCTGGAAGCACCCGGTCCCGCTCACCGAGGGCCTCGTCTACGACCCGGCCGCCTCCGGCGGTTGCACGGTCGTCGAGGTCCGGCGCGGCGGCGAGGTCGCCGAATGGGTGGGCATCGCCGGTACGTCGACCAACTGCGCGGGCGGCTCGACCCCGTGGGGCACCTGGCTGACCTGCGAGGAGACCGAGGACCTCGCCGGCAAGAACGGCATGACCAAGGACCACGGCTACGTCTTCGAGGTCGACCCCCACGACCGCCGGGCCAACCGCGACCCGAAGCCCATCAAGGCGTTCGGGCGCTACGCCCACGAGGCCGTCGTCATCGACCCGCACCACGGTCACGCCTACCTCACGGAGGACGCGTCCGGTCCCAACGGGCTGCTGTACCGCTGGACCCCGCCCCAGGGCTTCCGCCACGGGCGCGCCCGGCTGCGCGGCCTCGCCGCCGACGCGGGGGTGCTCGCCGCCGCGAAGTGCTTCGACAGCGCGGGCCGGTTCGTCGACGACCTCTCGCGCGCGACGAAGATCGGCACCGTCTACGGGGTCGACTGGGTGGAGGTCACGGACCGCGACGCCCGCACGTTGCCCGTGCGCAAGCAGTTCGCGGCCGGCGCCGTGACCCGGGGGCGCAAGCTGGAGGGCATGTGGTGGGGCGATGGCGGCGCCTACTTCGTCTCCTCCTACGCGCGCTCCGAGAGTCCGGGCGCCGCGCACGACGGCCAGGTGTGGTTCTACGACCCCAAGCGGCGCACGGTCCGGCTCGTCGTGCTGATCGGGGTGAACGCCGACCCGTCGAAGGACGGCGGCTACGACGGCCCCGACAACATCACGGTCTCGCCGTACGGGGGCCTCGTCATCGCCGAGGACGGCGAGGGCGTCCAGCACCTGTTCGGGGCCACCGCGTCGGGCAGGGTCTACCCGCTGGCCCGTAACGAGCTGAACATCGGCACCGAGGAAGAGCCCGAGTACGCCGAGTTCACCGGCGTCTGCTTCTCCCCCGACGGGCGCACCCTGTACGCCAACCTCCAGGAGCCGGGCATCATGCTGGCCATCACCGGCCCCTGGCGGCGCGGCCGCTGAGCCGGCGGGCCCACCGGGCCGGGAGGCCACCGGCCCAGGAGGGCTGTCGGTCCGGGAAGGGCTGTCGGTCCAGGAGGCCTACTGGGCCGCGGCGAACTCCGCTCGGGAGGCCGCGGTCCACTCCTCCAGCAGGAACTCGTACGCCTGCGAGGGCCACTCGCCGTCCACACCGGTCTCGACCAGGTGCCGGATCGCCTCGTTCGCCTCTGCGGCGGACGGGCGAGCGGGACCCGCGGGTCGGAGTGTGTTCTGCATGGTTTCCAGGCTAAGGGCGGGCACTGACAGCCACCCCCGGATTACGGGTGGCATCCGTCACCCGATACGGACGCGCCGGCGCCGGCATGTGCCCGCCCACCTGCTCAGAGTGCCTGCGAAGCGGGCTTGACCATGCCGCGCACTGTGCGCGACTTCACAAACTCGCCCATCGCCGTCATCTCCCACTCGCCGGAGAACTGCTTGATCAGCTTCGCCATCATGACGCCGGTCTGCGGCTCGGCGCTCGTGAGGTCGAAGCGGACCAGCTCCTCGCCGCTGGCCGCGTCGATGAGCCGGCAGTAGGCCTTGGCGACCTCGGTGAACTTCTGGCCGGAGAAGGAGTTCACCGTGAAGACCAGGCCCGTGGCCTCGGCGGGCAGCCGGCCGAGGTCCACGACGATCACTTCGTCGTCCCCGGCGCCCTCGCCCGTCAGGTTGTCGCCGGAGTGCTTGATGGAGCCGTTCAGGATGGACAGTTTGTTGAAGTAGCAGCTGTCGATGTGGTTGCGCTGGGGGCCGTAGGCGATGACGGAGGCGTCGAGGTCGATGGCGCGGCCGCGGAAGGCGGGCTCCCAGCCGAGGCCCATCTTGACCTGCGAGAGCAGCGGGCGGCCGCCCTTGACCAGGGAGACCGTCTGGTTCTTCTGGAGGTTGACGCGGCCCTTGTCCAGGTTGATCTTCCCCGCGCCGAGGGGCGCGGCGGGCGGGGCGGCCGGGGGCATGGGGGGCGCGGGGGGCGCCGCCGGGGTGCTCACGGGAGCGGCCGGGATGCTTGCCGGAGCCGCCGCGGGCGGTTCCTCCTCCACGGAGACGCCGAAGTCGGTGGCGATGCCGGCGAGCCCGTTGGCGTACCCCTGGCCGACCGCGCGGACCTTCCACGCGCCGCCGCGCTGGTAGATCTCGACGACGACGAGCGCCGTCTCGGTGCCGAGCCGGGGCGGGGTGAACGTGGCGATCACCGAGCCGCCGACCGCGTCCCGCACGGTGGCGGTGGGCTCGACGCCCTGGAAGCTCTGCCCGGCGGCGTCGGGGCTGGCCGTGACCACGATGCGCTCGATGCCGGGCGGCAGCGCGGCGGTGTCGACGGTGATCGCGTCGGGCGCCGATCCACCACCGGACCGGTAGGTGACACCCGGGCCGGACGGCTGGTTGTAGAAGATGAAGTCGGCGTCGGAACGCACCTTGCCGTCGGCCGTCAGGAGCAGGCCCGAGACGTCGAGCCGCACCGGGGCGGCCACCTCTACCGTCACACGGACGGTGTTGAGCGGCAGGTTGGAACCAGGGGTCATAGCGGTCATGCACCGAGAACGACCGGACCCGCTTTGCCGTTCCCTTACCCTCGCCGAAAGATTCTCGGGGAGGGTCGCGCGGGAGGCTCCGGCAGGCGGTTCGCGCGGGACGGCTCAGCGCCGGTTGCGCGGATGGTTGCGGGCCACCCGCTCGTTGCCGAACTTGTAGGCGCCGGTCCAGCGGGCCATCACGAGCTGCGCGTCACCCGCCTCCACCTCCGCCAGGAACGTGGCGGCCCGGCCCCCGCGCAGGGTGCCCGCCGCACGGCCCCGGTGCGTGATGACGACGGTCTGGTCGCTGCGTACCTCGTACGTGAACCCGTGTGGTCTCGGCATGAGGCGCAGCCTGCCCCGCCGGGCACGGGGCAGGCAACGCGATTACGTCGTAGCGGGCGGACTGATCACCAGGCCGGTCAGCCGGACGCCGGGCCCGTCACGCGGCGGGGCAGGCCCAGCGGGTTGGCCTCGCGCAGTTCCGGCGGGAGCAGGGCGTCGGGGACCGACTGATAGGCCACCGGGCGCAGCCAGCGCTCGATCGCGGTGCCGCCGACCGACGTCGAATGGGAGGTGGCCGCCGGGTAGGGCCCGCCGTGGTGCTGGGCCGGGGCCACGGCCACGCCGGTCGGCCAGCCGTTGACCACGATCCGTCCCGCCAGCGCCGTGACCAGCCCGATCAGCTCGGCGGCCGGTCCCGGGGCGCCCTCGGTCTCGGCGGCCGACAGCTGGAGGGTGGCGCTCAGGTTCCCGCCGAGCCGGCCCAGCACCGCGGCCGCCTCGCCCTGGTCGGCGTAGCGGACCACGACGGTGACGGGGCCGAAGCACTCCTCCAGGAGCACCTCGTACGGGCCCCCCTCCAGCAGGCGCGCGGCCTCGACGGTCAGGAAGCCCGCCCCGACCGAGTGCTCCCCCTGCGCGCCGGGGGCGACGGGGGTGCTCACGCCGGGCAGCGCGGCGCGCTCGCGGGTCCCCGCGACGTACGCGTCCCGCATGCGGTGGTCGAGGAGGACGCCCGGTTCCACGTCGGCCAGGCCCTTGACCAGGGCGGTCACGAGGCCGTCCCCGTCCGGGCCGGCCGGGACCAGGACCAGGCCCGGCTTGACGCAGAACTGGCCGACGCCCAGGGTGACCGAGCCCGCGAGCCCGGATCCGATCTCCTCGGCGCGCTCGGCCGCCGCCGCCGGAGTGACCACGACGGGGTTGAGGGAGCCCAGCTCCCCGTGGAAGGGGATCGGTACGGGTCGGGCGGCGGCGGCGTCGAACAGGGCGCGGCCGCCCCGGATGGAACCGGTGAACCCGGCGGCGGTGACGAGCGGGTGGCGGATCAGCTCCAGCCCGGCGTCGAAACCGTGCACCACCGACACCACGTCGGCCGGCAGCCCGCTCTCCTCGGCGGCCCTGCGCAGCAGCGCGGCGCACAGCTCGGAGGTGGCCGGGTGGTCGGGGTGGGCCTTGACGACCACCGGGCAGCCCGCCGCGAGGGCGCTGGCGGTGTCGCCGCCGGGCACGGAGAAGGCCAGGGGGAAGTTGGAGGCGGCGTAGACGGCGACCACGCCGAGCGGCACCTTGTAGCGGCGCAGTTCGGGGCGGGGCGGGCTGAGGGAGGGGTCGGCGCGGTCGATGCGGATGTCGAGGTACGCGCCCTCCTCGACGGCCCCGGCGAAGGCGCGCAGCTGGCCGGTCGTGCGGGCGAGTTCCCCGGTCAGCCGGCCGGGGCCGAGCGCGGTCTCGGCGTCCGCGCTCTCCACGATCCGGGCGGCGGCCCCGTCGAGCAGGTCGGCGGCGGTCCGCAGGAACGCGGCACGGACGGCGGCCGGGGCGAGCGCCGTACGGGCGGCGTGGGCGGCGCGTACAGCCAGGTCCACCTCCCGGTGTGTGGCCTCCGCCGCAACCTGTTCGCGCTGCTTCCCGGTGCGGGGGTCCACACTCCAGACTGGGGTCGTTGTCATGGCCCGCTACCTCCTGGATCGTTCAGTATTCTGAACGCCGTTCCGGTGGATGAATGATCACTGCTGCTGCGGACTTTATTTCCGCGTCCACCGCGTGACAAGAGGCGATACGGCCGACCAGAGGGGAAGCAGTCGTATGACCACAGTCCAGGCCGGGGGCCCTGACGTCCCCGGGGCCGGTGGAGAGGCCGGCGCGGAGAGCGGCGCGGAGAGCGGCGGGCCGCTGACGGCCGCGCCGGTGAAGTCGGCGGTGCGCACGGTCCTGCTGCTGGAACACTTCGCGGCGCGGCCCGGTCTGCACAGCCTCGCCGACATCCAGAGCGACCTCTCCCTGCCCAAGTCGAGCCTGTACATGCTCCTGCGGACCCTGGTGAACCTGGGGTGGGTGGAGACGGACGCCACCGGCACGCGGTACGGCATCGGCGTACGGGCCCTGCTGGTCGGCAGCTCGTACATCGACGGGGACGAGGTCGTCGCCGCCGCCCGACCCACCCTGGACCGGCTCTCCGACGACACCACCGAGACCATCCACCTGGCCCGGCTGGACGGGACGAGCGTCGTCTACCTCGCCACCCGACCCTCCCGGCACTACCTGCGCCCCTTCACCCGCGTCGGGCGGCGGCTGCCGGTCCACTCCACCGCGCTCGGCAAGGCGTTGCTGGCCACGCACACCGACGAGGAGGTGCGCGGGCTGTTGCCGAAGCGGCTGGAGGCGGTCACGGAGCACACGATCACCGACCGGGAGCGGTTGGTGGAGGAACTCGCGCTGGTGCGGGAGCAGGGGTACGCCGTGGACCGGGAGGAGAACACGCTCGGGCTGCGCTGCTTCGGGGTGGCCATCCCCTACCGCACGCCGGCGCGGGACGCGGTGAGCTGCTCGGTGCCGGTGGCGCGGCTGACGCCGGAGCACGAACGGGCCATCAAGGCGGCGCTGTTCGAGGCGCGCGACCGGCTGTCGGTGGTGACGCGCAGGATGTGAGCTCCGAGGGCGGGCCGCTGATCCTCCTCGGGGTCGGGGTTCCTCCCCCGCGTGGGGGAGGCGGTTCACCTTCGTGGGGGAGGTGGCGCGGAGCCGGACACGGGACCGTGGGGACATGACCACACGACGCGACTCCTCGAAGGGCCTGACGGACTCCGCCGGCCCGACCGGACCCACCTACGGCACGACGACCACGGCCTCCCGCCCGAGGGCCCTCTCCGCTCCCCGGATCGGCAGGGGGCGGCGGGTCCTGCGAGCCGCCGCCATGGCCGCCACCCTGCCGTACCTGGCGCTCAAGGCGGCCTGGCTGGCCGGGAGCGACCTCGGGATACCGGCGGGCAGCGTGCTGCTGGAGCCCGGAGCGTTCTTCGTCGTGGCCAACTCGGTGACGCTGGCGATGGATGCCTGCGTGATCCTGCTCGTGCTGGTGCTGACCCGCCCCTGGGGCCTGCGGGTGCCGGCCCCGCTGCTCACGTTCCCGGTCTTCGTGGCCACCGGACTGCTCACCCCGATCACTGTCGCCTTCCCGGCCCAACTCCTCGTGAGAGCCCTCGGAATGGGCGCGGGAGAGGCGGCGCGGGCCGCCCAGGAGCCCTTCCTCGACCCGTGGGTCTACGGCGTCGTGTACGGCGGCTTCATCGTCCAAGGTCTCGCCCTGGCAGGGCTGTTCGTCCCCTACGCGCGACAGCGTTGGGGCGGCGTCTGGCAGGGCGCGCTCGGCCGGCGGCTCCCGTCTCCCACGGGGGTGGTGGCGGGAGTCGCGGCCGTGACGGGCGCGGTGGTGGGCGCGATACACCTGTACTGGGCCTTCGGGGGCGGCGCCGGGCTGCCCGCGGGGAGGGGAGCGGTGTACTCGGCGGAGACGGGCGTGGTGTCGGCCACGCACGCGCTGTGCGTGCTCGGAGCCGCCGTCGGTGCGGTGGTGTTGGCCCGGGGCGGCCGACTGCCGGCCCGCCGGCCGCTGGCCCTCACGTGGATCTGCGCCGCCGCCGCACTGAACTGGGGCGCCTGGCTGATGCTGGCCGTCCTCGCGCCGGACGGGGGTACCGGTGAGCAGGTCACCGCGGCGATGTTCCTGACCTACGCTGGGCAGACGATCACGGGATTGCTCGCGTCGACCGTCCTCATACGGTCCCTGCGCTCCCGTCACACGGGCTGAGGAGCGCGGGACATGAGCGGGGGCGGCCGGCTGCTTCACACCCTCCGACCACCCCGGGCCCGGTCCCGGGCCTGGTTCCGGGCACAGGCCCGGCTGCGGTGGGTGCACCTGGTCCTCGGCGGGGCCCTGATGATGCCCTACATCCTCCTCAGTCAGGTCTTCGTCACCCTGGCGACCCGATCCGATGTCCTGAACTCCCTGCCGCTGACCCTCGTCGCCTATGCGGCGGCCCTGCCGCTGGTGGCTGTCACCGGACTGTTCGGGTTGGTCAGGCCGCTGTCGGTGGCCGCGGTGCGGCCCCTGTGCGGGGTGCCGGGGGACCGGCTGGCCGAGGGGCCGGCCCGCTCGTGGGCCGCCCGGTGGCGCGCCTCGGCCTGGTGGACCCTCCACCTGGGGGTCGGGGCGCTGATCAGCGGGGTGAGCCTCGCCATACCGCCCATGGCGGTCGTGTTGATCGCCCTGCCGTTGGTGCCCTCCCTGCGCGAGACCCGGTACGGCTTCGGGTGGTTCAGCACCGAGGCCGCGCCCGTCGTCGCCCCGATGCTCGGGGCGGGCCTGCTGGTCGCGCTGGCCCTGTGCTGCGGCGCGGTCGGAATGCTACTGGCCCGGCTGGCCCCCGTACTCCTCGGGCCGACGGCGGCGGACCGGCTCGCGGCCGCCGAGGAACGGGCCGCCGAGCTGGCCGTGCGCAACCGGCTGGCGCGGGAGTTGCACGACGCCGTCGGGCACGCGCTGAGCGCCGTCACCCTCCAGGCGGCGGCTGCCCGGCGGGTGCTCGACAGCGACCCGGAGTTCGTCCGCGAGGCGCTCACCGCGATCCAGGACACCACCCGGCGCACCGTGGGCGAACTGGACGCCGTGCTAGGCCTGCTGCGTGACGGCGACCCGAACCGCGCCGACACCGCACCCGCTCCGACCCTGGCCGCCGACCTCGACGGCCTCCTGGCCCGCACCCGGGCAGGCGGCACCCTCGTCACCTGCCGGCAGGACCCGGGGCGACTCGGGGACTGGTCACAGCTCCCGGCGATCACCTCCCGCGAGGCGTACCGCATCGTCCAGGAGGGCCTGAGCAACGCCCTGCGCCACGGCGCCGGCCCGGTCGCCCTGGACATCCGGCTGCACACCACCGACGGACAGCGAGAACTGGAGATCCTGTTGACCAATCCGCCCGCGCCCTCCCGCCCCGGCCCCGACGGGCGGGCGGAGCGCAGCACCGGTGGCCGCGGCCTGAAGGGCGCCGCCGAGCGGGCCGCCCTGCTCGGCGGCCGGATCGAGGCCGGGCCGTACGAAGGGGGCTGGCGGCTGCGCGCCGTCCTGCCGCTGGGCCACACCGGCCACAGCGGCAGCACCGGCCACACCGGCGGCACCGGCGTTGTCGCGGACGGGGGTGTCCGATGAGCCGGCCGCCGCTGCGCGTGGTCGTCGCCGACGACGAGCGGATGGTCCGCACCGCCCTGCGGGTCATCCTCGACGCCGAAGCCGATCTGGAGGTCGTCGGCGAGGCCGCCTCCGGCGCCGAGGCCGTCTCGGTCGTCCGCGCCCTCGCCCCCGACGTCGTCCTGATGGACGTCCGGATGCCCGAGATCGACGGCATCCGGGCCACCGAGCAGATCCTGAGGTCCATGGCCGACCCGCCGCGGATCGTCGTCGTCACCACCTTCGAGAACGACGCCTACGTCTACGACGCGCTGCGCGCCGGCGCCTGCGGGTTCCTCCTCAAGCGGGCCGACCCCGACGAGCTGATCGGCGCGATCCGGCTCGTCGCCCGGGGCGACTCGCTGCTCTTCCCGGCGGCCGTCCGCTCCCTGGCCGCCGCCCACGCGGCGGCCACGCGGCCGGCCGCCCCGCCTTGGGCCGGCCGGCTCACCGAGCGCGAGGCGGAGGTCCTGCGCCTCATGGCCAACGGGCTCACCAACCAGGAGATCGGCGAGCGCCTCGGCGTCGGCCCGCAGACGATCAAGACGCACGTGGCGGGCGTCCTCGCCAAGACGGGCTCACGGGACCGCACCCAGGCCGTCATCGCCGCCTACGAGGGAGGCTTCATCCTGAAGAAAAGCTGAGAAGCCGGACACAATCGGGGCAGAGCGGAACGTCCGGGGTCGCTGACGCGTCCTTCTGGGGGATGAACAAGACGATCAGGCGTGCGTCGGTCTTCTGTCTGCTTCTGGTGCTGGCCCTCATGGTGCGGGTGACCTGGGTGCAGGCATATCAAGGCCAGGCCCTCGCAGACGACAAGAACAACCGGCGCAACCTCATCGGGCAGTACGAGAACCCGTTGGGGAACATCATCGTGGGCGGGGAGGCGATCACCGGTTCCACGAAGACGGGCGGCAAGGACTTCGGGTACAAGCGGACCTACGTCGACGGCCCCCTCTACGCGCCGATCACCGGCTACAGCTCCCAGGCCTACGGCACGAGCATGCTGGAGGGCGTCTACAAGAACATCCTCAACGGCTCCGACAGCCGGCTGAAGACGATCATGGACACCCTCACCAACAAGCGCGCCGACCCGGGCAACGTGCTGACCACCATCGACAAGGACGTACAGAAGGCCGCCTACGACGCCCTCGACGGCAAGCAGGGCGCGGCCGTGGCCATCGACCCGGCGACCGGCGCGATCCTCGGCGTCGTCAACAACCCCTCCTACGACCCGGGCCGCATCGCCGGCGCCAACGACGCCGCCGCCTGGCAGGAACTGTCGGCCGACAAGGGCAAGGCCATGGAGAACGTGGCGCTGCGCAAGCCGCAGGCACCCGGCTCCACGTTCAAGCTGGTCACCCTGGCGGCGGCCATCGAGAACGGCCTCGTCACCAGCATCGACGCGCAGACCGGCATCGCGGCCCCGTACACGATCCCCGGCACCCGCACGAAGCTGCCCAGCGAGGCGGGCGACGCGGCCTGCAACAACGTCTCGGCCCGCACCGCCCTCAAGCTGTCCTGCAACAACGTCTTCGCGGAACTGGCCTCCAAGCTGGGCCAGGACAAGATGCGGGCGATGGCCGAGAAGCTCGGCTTCAACACGCAGATCGACACCCCGGTCCGCACCAACCCGCCCAGCAAGTACCCGTCGAAGAAGCTGTCCGTCGACCAGGTCGCGCAGACCGGTATCGGCCAGTTCGACGTCCAGGCGACCCCGCTCCAGATGGCCATGGTGACCGCCGCCATCGAGAACGGCGGCAAGCTGGTCGCCCCGCACATGGTCTCCGAGGTGACCGACGCCGACGGGAACGTGCTGGAGAGCTTCAAGGACCCGAAGTCGCAGCAGGTCATGGACGCGAAGACCGCCTCGATGCTCCAGGACGCCATGCGCACGGTCGCCACCGAGGGCGGCGGCAAGCCCGCCCAGGTGCCGGGCGCCGAGGTGGGCGGCAAGACGGGCACCGCCCAGCGCGGCGTGGACAACAACATCCCGCCGCTCGCCTGGTTCACCTCGTACGCCAAGGCCGGTGGCAAGCAGATCGCCGTGGCCGTGATGATCGAGAACTCGGACACCGACCGCTCCGAGATCGGCGGCGGCAAGCTGGCCGCGCCGATCGCCCAGAAGATGATGGCGGCGTGGCTGAAGAAGTAGCCACAGCTGCCGCGAGGCCGACGCGCCGGGAACCGAACAGGGTTTCCGGCGCGTTCCCCTTCTCATGATCAGGACCGCGCTGCCTTCCGACCTCGACGCCATCGCCGCCCTCCACGCCCGCGCCCGTGCCACCTACTACCGGGGCCACCTCGCCGAGGGCGCCCACGCGGGCTCGGTGGAGATCGCCCGCTACCGCGAGGGCTGGTCCCGGGCCGTGGCCCGGGACGCGAGCGAGGGCGCGGTGTTCTGCGCCGAGCGGGACGGCCGGGTCACGGGCGTGGCGGCCTTCCTCACCGCCGACGGCCTGACCACCCTCACCCAGCTCCACGTCGACCCCGACCACTGGCGCCAGGGCACCGGCGCCGCCCTGCACGCCGCGTGCCTCGACGCCTGGCGCCGTGCGGGCGTCGACCGCGTCCGCCTGGAGGTCTACGAGCACAACCTCCGCGCCCAGGCCTTCTACGCCTCCCACGGCTGGCGCCCCGACCCGGACACCACCCCCTCCGGCTCCCACCTCACCCTGTGGCTCCGGGTGGCGGAGCGCACACCCACCCCCTGACGTCCGGGAACGGGACGGGAATGGGACGCACCGGCGGGTGGTTGGGACGGATGGTTGAAGCGAAAACCGTACGCTTTCAATCGTTCAGTCCGCGAACCGGAGAGAAGAAGGAACATGCGCGTCGAGATCTGGAGCGACATCGCCTGCCCGTGGTGCTACATCGGCAAGGCCCGTTTCACCAAGGGGCTGGCCGATTTCGCGCACCGTGACGAGATCGAGGTCGTCTTCCGTTCCTTCGAGCTCGACCCGCACGGCCCCAAGGGCGTCACCGCACCCGTCGTCGACATGCTCGCCAAGAAGTACGGCCGCACCCTCGACGAGGCGCGCGGCATGGAGGAGCACGTGGCCGCCGCCGCGCGCGCCGACGGCCTGGAGTACCGGATCGAGGGACGCGACCACGGCAACACCTTCGACATCCACCGCCTGCTGCACCTCGCCGCCGCCCGGGGCCGCCAGGAGGAACTGCTCGACCTCGTCTTCCGCGCCAACTTCGCCGAGGAGCGCTCCGTCTTCGACCCCGAGGTGCTGGTGACGCTCGCCGTCGAGGCCGGCCTGGAGGAGACCGAGGTCCGTACGGTCCTCGCCGATGACTCCGCCTACGCCGACGAGGTCCGCGCCGACGAGCGCGAGGCGGCCGAACTCGGCGCCAACGCCGTCCCGTTCTTCGTCCTCGACCGCCGCTACGGAATCTCCGGAGGCCAGCCGGCCGAGGTGTTCACGCAGGCCCTGGAACAGGCCTGGGCCGGCCGCGAGGTCCCCGAGCCGGCCCCGGCGGCCGACGCCTGCACCCCCGACGGCGCCTGCGCCGTCCCCACCGCTCCATAAGGCTTCCTTGGGGCGGCGACAGGAGAATTGACAATGGACGGGGAGACGTTCGTGGCCCAGAGTTGAGGCCATGGATCTCTCGCTGTCCGACGTGTCCCGTGCCGAGTTCGCGCATTCGACCACCTACCTGAACACCGCCACCTGCGGCGTCCTGCCGCGCGCCGCCGTCGCCGAGGTACGCGCGCTGGCCGAGGCGGCGGGGGCCGGGATCGCCGCCGGATTCGGGGACTTCGACCGCGTGAACCGGGTACGGGACTCCTTCGCCCGGCTGGTCGGCGTCGACCCGTCCCGGGTCGCCGTCGGCTCGACCGTGGCCACCCACGTCGGCCTGGTCGCGGCGGCGCTGCCGCCCGGCGCCGAAGTCCTCGTCCCCGAGGGCGACTTCGCCTCCGTCATGAACCCCTTCGTGGTGCGCGGCGACCTCAAGGTCCGCTTCGCCCCGCTGGAGACCATCGCGGAGGCCGTCGGCCCGGACACCGCGCTGGTCTCGCTGAGCGCCGTACAGTCCGCCGACGGACGCGAGGCCGACCTCGCCGCCGTCCGCGCGGCGACCACCGCCCACGGCGCCCGGATGCTCGTGGACGCCACCCAGGCGGCGGGCTGGCTGCCCTTCGACGCCACGCCCTACGACTACACCGTCACGGCCGGGTACAAGTGGCTGCTCGGCGGGCGCGGGGCCTCGTACCTGACCGTCTCGCAGGAGGCGGAGGCGACACTGACCCCGCTGCACGCCGGCTGGGTGGCCGGCGCGTCGATCTGGGAGTCCACCTACGGCCCCATGCCCGAACTGGCCCCCGGCGCCCGCCGCTTCGACGAGTCCCCGGCCTTCCTCGCCTACCACGCCGCCGAACCGTCCCTGGCGCTGCTGGAGCGGATCGGCATCGACGCCGTCCACGCCCACGACAGCGCCCTGGCCGCCCGCTACCGGGCCGGTCTCGCCCGCCTCGGCCACGAACCCGTACCGGGCACGGCCCCCATCGTCTCCGTCCCCGGCCTCGCGCACCGCCAGGCGGAGCTGCTGGCCGCCGGAGTGGCCACCGCCGCCCGCGCGGGCGCCCTGCGGGCCTCGTTCCACCTGTACAACACGGAGGCGGACGTGGACCGCCTGCTGGACGTCCTCTCGGACTGAAGCGCCAACGCGCCAACGCGCCAACGCGCCAACGCGCCAACGCGCCAACGCGCCAACGCGCCGACGCGCCGACGCGCCGACGCGCCCCCGCGCTGCCCGTGTGGTCCCTGGTACGCCGACCCGCGCCCGCCGCCTCCTACCGCCAGGCCGCCGACGCCGCCGCGAGGGCCGGGGCCGGGTCGGCGCCCAGGGCCGAGGCGAGGGCGCGCAGCGCGTCCTCGACCGCCTCGGGCGCGGCCGCCGAGCCGTAGTGGTTGACCCGGACCATCTCCCCGGCCAGCGCCCCGCCGCCCGCCGCCAGGGCGGCGGAGGGCCGCGCCGCCAGCGCCTTCGCCACCACCGTGGAGGCGTCCGCGACCCGCAGCGTGGTCGCCACCGGCGCCGCCTGCGCCGGGTCGGCGACCCACGGCGCGACACCGAGCGCCGCCGCGCCCGCCCGCGTGGCGCGGGCGGCGACCGCGTGCCGGCCCAGGACGTTCTCCAGACCCTCCCGCGCGATGCCCTCCAGGCACGCCTCCAGCGCCAGCATCTCCAGCTGCGCCGGCGCGTGCAGCAGCGCCTTGCGCCCGCCGTCGATCCACCGCTCCTTCCAGTCCAACAGGGACAGGTAGGAGCGGCGCGGCGCCGCCGGGTTCGCGGCGAACCGCTCCCACGCGCGCTCCGAGACCGACACCGCCGAGACGCCCGCCGGGCCGCCCATCGCCTTCTGCGCGCCGATCACGCACAGGTCCACGCCCCAGGCGTCCGGCAGCAGCGGCTCGGCGCCGACGGAGGCCACCGCGTCCAGCATGAACAGCGCCCCGTGGGCCCGTACGGCCTCGCCGATCTCCGCGACCGGGTTCGTGTTGCCGGTGGCGGCCTCGGCGTGCACCAGCGACACGAAGTCGATCTCCGGGCGTTCGGCCAGGGCGCGCGCCACCCGCTCACCGCTCACCGCCGTGTCGAAGGGGACCGCCAGGTCCACCACGTCGGCCCCGGCGTCGCGCAGCCAATTGCCGAAGGTGGTCCCGTATGGGCCGGTCACGATGTTCAGCGCCACCGAACCGGGGCGCGCGCCCGAGCGGATGCAGCCCTCCAGCGGCAGCAGCGCCTCGCCCTGGGTGATCACCACGTCCTGCCGGGTGCCCAGGAGTTCGGCGACGCCCCGCTCGATCGAGGCGAAACGCTCGGCGTCGAGCGGCGGAAGGTCCAGCAGGGGGTGGGTCACGGCGGTGCTCTCCTCGTAGGGTCTCCGGGTGAGCGTATCCGGCGCGCGCGTAGGGTGCCGATATGAGTGATCACAACGGTGTGCTCCATGTGAAGGGACGAGTGCTCGTCGGGCCCCACGAGGCGCGCGACGAACTCTGGGTCGTCGGTGGCCGGATCTCCTACGAGCGGCCGACCGCCGCCCGCGAGGTCACCACGGTCACCGGCTGGGTCCTGCCCGGCCTGGTCGACGCCCACTGCCACGTGGGCCTGGACGCGCACGGGCCGGTCGACGCCGCGACCGCCGAACAGCAGGCCCTCGCCGACCGCGACGCCGGCACGCTGCTGATCCGCGACGCCGGATCGCCGTCCGACACCCGCTGGATCGACGGGCGCGAGGACCTCCCGAAGATCATCCGCGCGGGCCGGCACATCGCCCGCACCCGCCGCTACATCCGCAACTACGCGCACGAGATCGAGCCCGACGAACTGGTGGCGTACGTGGCCCGGGAGGCCCGGCGCGGCGACGGCTGGGTCAAGCTCGTCGGCGACTGGATCGACCGGGACGCGGGCGACCTGACCGCCTGCTGGCCGCGCGCCGAGGTGGAGGCCGCCATCGCCGAGGCCCACCGCCTCGGGGCCCGCGTCACGGCGCACTGCTTCGCCGAGGACTCGCTCCGGGACCTGGTCGAGGCGGGCATCGACTGCATCGAGCACGCCACGGGTCTCACCGAGGACACCATCCCGCTCTTCGCGGAGCGCGGGGTGGCGATCGTCCCGACCCTCGTCAACATCGCGACGTTCCCGAAGCTGGCGGCCGGCGGCGAGACGAAGTTCCCCCGCTGGTCGGCGCACATGCGCAGGCTGCACGAGCGGCGCTACGACACCGTACGGTCCGCCTGGGACGCGGGGATCGGCGTCTACGTCGGCACGGACGCGGGCGGTTCCCTGCCGCACGGGCTCGTCGCGGCCGAGGTGGCCGAGCTGGTGAAGGCCGGGATCCCGCCGCTGGACGCGCTCTCGGCGACGACCTGGGGCGCCCGCTCCTGGCTGGGCCGGCCCGGCCTGGTGGAGGGAGCGCCGGCCGACCTCGTGGTGTACGCGGAGGACCCACGGGCCGACGTACGGGCCCTGGCGCGGCCGGAGCGGGTGGTCGTGAACGGGGCGGTGCGGGCGTAGCGGTCGCCGAGCAGGGTGGCCGTAGGTGTCGAGTACGGCCGGCGGGCGTCGAGTTGACGGGGCGTGACGTCGGCGTCCCGTCCGTCGTTGTAATGGCCTGAAACGGTCGTTGGAGAGGTGCTCGGGGAACGCACGGGGCGCGTGGGGCGTCAAAAATCGAATACACGCGTGGAAACCACCCTTTGGGGTGAACTAACCGTAGGTTCCCGCCCGTTCACCCACAGTGCGTAAAACTTCGAGCGTCGAAGCCGTCGGCGCGCGCGATGTCCCCCATTGGCGGCGCGACGGCGCCCATCTCTCCGGGGGTTCCACCACCTTGAACAGCAACACCTTCCGCCTGCCCGCGGCCGCGCTCCTCGCCACGGGGGCGGTCGCCCTGCTCACCGCCCCGCCCGCCCTCGCCACGGGCGGCGGCGGGGCCACGGGCGAGGGCAGGTCCGGAGCCGTCGTCCTGCGGACCGGTCTGGACGTCGGCCTGCTCAACAAGTCCGTCCACCTGCCGCTGAAGGCCACCCTCAATGAAGTCAGCGCCCCCGGCGCGGCCGAGAAGACGGCCCTGACCGTCACCCTCGACGGCGCCGAACAGGGCCGACCGGTCAGCGTGCTGAAGGCGGACGTCGCCACCTCCAAGGCCACCGCCGACAAGAACCGCGCCGAGGCCGAGGCCAACCTCGCCCACGCCAAGGTGCACGTGCCGGGCCTGCCGAGCCTCTCGCTCATCGAGGTGGAGAAGGTCACCTCCAAGGCCGTCTGCGAGGCCGGGAAGAAGCCGGTGGCCACCTCGAACGTCCTCGGCACCGTCACGGCCCTCGGCAAGAAGGTCACCCTCACGGCGGGCGGCCCCAGCAAGGTCGAGGTCCCGGGCGTCGGACTGGTCAGCCTGGAGCTGTCCGCCACGGAGACCACCTCCACCACGGCCGCCGCGGCCGCGCTGCGGCTCAAGGTCTCCGTCAACCCGCTGAACCTGAACGTGGCCCAGGTGGACGGCGAGATCGTCCTCGCGGAAGCGCACTGCGCGTCCCCGAAGGGCCCCGCGCCGAGCCCCTCCGCGAAGCCGGACGCCAAGCCCGACGCCAAGCCCGACGTCAAGCCGCAGACCGGCGCGGTCACCTCGGGCGGCTCCGGCACCTCCGTCACCCAGGCCAACCTCGCCGAGACCGGCGCCGGTTCGGTCACCCCGTACGTCACCGGCGGCGCGCTGCTCCTCCTCGGCATCGGCGCGGCCGCCCTCGTGGTGACCCGCCGCGGCCGGGCCTGACGGCCCGGCGTCGAGTCAGCGCGTCGCGCGCTCCAGGCCCGACGCGGCCGCGCCGCGTGACGTCACGGCGGCGGAGACCTCCTTGTCGATCCGGCCGTATTCGGTGCGCTTGGCCGCCGGCAGGGAGGCGTCGCCCTCGGCGCAGGAGGCGCAGACGACGCGGAAGGGCGGCCCCATGTCCGAGTACTGCGTGAGGTATTCGGCCTTCACCACCTCCCAGCGGCCCGCGTGCGAGGCCGACGGGGCGAAGGTGAAGCGGGGGATCGAGGACTGGTTTCCGCGGAGCTTGTCGGCCGGTACGAAGCTGGCCACCTGATCGCCCATCCCGAACACCACCCACGTGCCGTTGATCTTCTCGTACGGTTGCGGCACGTGGTTGTGGGTGCCGATGACGAGGTCGATGTCGGGCAGTCCGTCCATGCCCCGGGAGGCGGTCAACGCCTGCGACAGATCACGTTGCTGCTGGTCGGGGGCCGTCTGCCACTCGGAGCCCCAGTGGATGCTGAGCACCACCACGTGGGCGCCCGCGGCGCGGGCGGCGCGGGCGTCGGCGATGATCCGGTCCGCGTCGATGAGGTTGACGGCCCACGGCTTGCCCTGGGGGAGCGGGATGCCGTTCGTGCCGTACGTGTACGACAGCTGGGCCACCTTCGCGCCGCCGGCCGTCAGCAGCGCCGGGGCCTTGGCCTCGTCGGCGTTGCGGGCCGACCCGACGTGCCGGATGCCGGCCCGGTCGAGGTGGTCCAGGGTGCGGACGAGGCCGTCGTAGCCGTCGTCCAGGGTGTGGTTCGAAGCGGTGGAGCAGCTGTCGTAGCCGGCGTCCTTCAGGGCGTCGGCCAGCTGGTGCGGGGCCTTGAAGGTGGGATAGCCGGTGTAGGGGCCGCCCGGCTTCCCGTACGGTATCTCGTGATGGCATATCGCCAGGTCAGCGGCGGACACCAGGGGTTTGACCCCGGCGAGTATCTTCCGGAAGTCGTACTCCCCGGCCCGCCCCGCGTCGGTCGCCGCGCGCTGGACGATCGACGGGTACGGGATGATGTCGCCCGTCGCCACGAGGGTGAAGGGGGACCCCTTGCCGTCGGACGCGCCCGGCGAGGTGCCCGGTTCGGCCCCGAGCCGCTGCTGCGCCGAGGGCCCGGCCGCGCCGTCCAGCAGCCGGGGCGCGACGAACACCGCGCCGCCCACCACCGCCACCCCCGCCAGGGCCATGCCTATGCGCGCCGCTGCCTTCATGCCGTCCCGCCCCTCCTCGTCGCGCCGCGTCGCGCGGCCGGTGGCGTCATCGTAGGCGTGCGCGACGGCCGCCCGCGCAACGAAACGGCCCGTACGGGCGACCCGCCCGCCGGCCCGTCGCCGGGACACCCGCCGACGTCGGGCCCCACCGAACGCTCCCCGTCCCGGGGCGCCCGTCGTCGGCCGTGCCGTACGGGTACCCGCCGGCGTCGGCCCGCGCCGGACGCTCCGCGTTCCGCGGTGTCCGGCGTCGGGGGCGTCGCCGGGGCACCCGCCGGCGTCGGGCCGCACTGGACGTTTCCCGTCCCCGGCCGCGTCGTCCGGGCACCCGCCGGCGTCGGGCACGCGCCGGACGCTCCGCGTTCCGCGACACCCGGGCCCGCCCGGCCCGCCCGGCCCCCTTCCCTCAGCGGGCGGTCAGGGCCAGCGCGTGGTCCAGGGCCTGGAGCAGACGGCCGGTCGTCGCCCGGTCGCGGACCGCCAGGCGCAGCCACGACGCGTCGAGCCCCGGGAAGGTGTCCCCGCGCCGCACCGCGAAGCCCAGCGCCCGCAGCCGGGTCCGGATCTCCGCCGCGCCCTCGACGCGGATCAGGACGAACGGCCCCCGCGCCGCCCCGACGGCCGTGATCTCCTCGAACTCCGCGAGCCCGGCCAACAGGTGCTCCCGGTCCACCTCGATGCGCCGCGCCGCCTCCTCCGCCTCGGCCAGCGCCCGCGGCGACACGCACGCCTCCGCCGCGATCAGGGCCGGCGTCGACACGGGCCACAGCGGCTGCGCCGCCGCCAGCTTCGCGATCACCTCCGGCTCGGCCAGGACGTAGCCGATCCGCAGCCCCGCCAGCCCCCAGGTCTTGGTCAGGCTCCGCAACACCACGAGCCCCGGCACGTCCAGGCGCCCGGCCAGGGCCTCCCGCTCCCCGGGGACGGCGTCCATGAAGGCCTCGTCCACCACCAGGATCCGGCCGGGCCGGGCCAGCGCGGTCAGGGTCGTCGCCGGGTGCAGCACGGACGTCGGGTTCGTCGGGTTGCCGACCACCACCAGGTCCGCGTCGTGCGGCACCGCCGCCGGGTCCAGCCGGAAGCCGTCCTCGGCGCGCAACAGCACCCGTTCCACCCGGTGGCCCGCGTCGCGCAGGGCCGCCTCCGGCTCGGTGAACTGCGGATGCACCACGACCGGCCGTACGGCGCCCAGGGCCCGCGCGATCAGCACGAACGCCTCCGCCGCCCCCGCCGTCAACAGCACCCGCTCGACCGGCAGCCCGTGCCGGGCCGCCACCGCCGCCCGCGCCGCCCGGCCGTCCGGGTACGCGGCGAGGTCCCCGAGGCAGTCCGCGATCCGCTGCCGCAGCCACTCCGGCGGCGTGTTCGACCGTACGTTCACCGCGAGGTCCACGAGCGCGCCGCCCGCGTCCACCACCTCCGCGTCCCCGTGGTGGCGCAGGTCGTGCTCGGGCGCCGAAGCCACGGCGCAGGTCGCCGCCACCGAACGCCGCTTGGGTACGAGGAGTTCCCCGCCGCCCGCCAGCGCCGCGGCCTCCGCCACCGAGGCGGTCCCGGCCGCGTCCCGGACGACCCCCGAGGGGTGCGGGACCCGGATGCCGGCCAACTCCTCGGCGGGATAGCCCACCAACGGCACGCCGAATCGTTTCGCCGCACCCGCGAGACCCGGCTCCCGGGTCTTCGCCGCCACGGTCGCCAGCGCCGTCACCGCCTCGGCGCTCAGCCCGGCACCCCGCAGGGTCTCCTCGACCAGCGCGCAGACCTCCGCGACGGAAACGCCCGCCCGACCGCCCACCCCGACCACCAACCGGGTCACGTGCTCGCCCACCCGGGGCCTCCCTCCAGGGTCATCCGTCTCGTCAACACGGTGGCGTCCGCCACCCGCGCGCGGAAGTGCGCGCCCGCCCGCCAGTCTGTATGCAGGGGCACATGGCGGTCATCGTGGCTCTGGGCGCGTTCCTCATGACGCTGGCGGGCGGCTGGACGGCGCAACGCGTCACCGACCGCCGCCACCTCGTGCTCGGCCTGGCCGGCGGGCTGATGCTCGGCGTCGTCGGCCTCGACCTGCTGCCCGAGGCCATGCACGCCGCGGGCCGCGAGATCCTCGGCGTACCGCTCGCCCTGCTGCTCTTCGTCGCCGGCTTCCTGGCCGCCCACGTCGTGGAACGCGTCCTGGCCGTACGCCAGGCCGCGCACGGCGGGGAGAACGGCGCGCGGGTCCCGCAGGTCGGGCTCACCGCGGCCGCCGCGATGGTCGGCCACAGCGTCGCCGACGGGGTGGCGCTGGGCGCCGCCTTCCAGGTCGGCGGCGGCATGGGCGTGGCCGTGGCGCTGGCCGTCATCACCCACGACTTCGCCGACGGGTTCAACACGTACACGCTCACCAGCCTGTACGGGAACGCCCGCCGCCGGGCCCTCGCGATGCTCTTCGCCGACGCCGTGGCGCCCGTCGTCGGCGCCGCGTCCACCTTGCTGTTCACCCTTCCGAAGGAACCGCTCGGGGCGTACCTCGGCTTCTTCGGCGGCGCCCTGCTGTACCTGGCGGCGGCGGAGATCCTGCCCGAGGCGCACCACCGCCACCCCGCCCTGTCCACGCTGATGTGCACGGTGGGCGGGGTGGCCGGGATCTGGCTGGTGGTGGGCCTCGCGGAGTGAGGTCACCGGTGTGCTGCCGAGGCCGCGGAGGCTGCCGTGGCTCCCGCGGTCGCCGTGGCCGCCACGAAGCGGCGGGCGACGGAGGGGTCCGCCGCCCAGTGCGTGTGCAGGTAGCTGGCGTGGACGCCGCCCTGGACGAAGCCCTCGACGCGGCGCTCCGGATGCGTGAACCCCCACGCGGGGGTCGTACCGGCACCGGGTTCGATCACCGTCCGGTGGAACTCGTGGCCGCGCAGCCGGGTGCCGGTCGCGGCGAGCGCGCTGTCCGAGACCGCCACCGCCTCGCGGTACCCGAGCGTGAGCCGCTCCGACATCCGGGCGTCCGCGTCCAGGACCCCGCACATCGGCTTCCCGTCGAGGGACCGCGCGAGGTACAGCAGCCCCGCGCACTCCGCCGCCACCGGTCCGCCGGCCCCGGCGAAGGCGGCCACCGCCCGGCGCAGCGGCTCGTTCGCCGACAGCTCGGGCGCGTACACCTCGGGGAACCCGCCGCCGATCACCAGGCCGGAGGCTCCCTTCGGGAGGGCCTCGTCCCGGAGCGGGTCGAAGGTGACGACGTCCGCGCCGGCGGCGACGAGCAGCTCGGCGTGCTCGGCGTAGGAGAACGTGAAGGCCGCCCCGCCCGCGACGGCGATGACGGGCCGTCCGTTCGGCCCGGCGCCGCCGTCGGGGGCCCCGCCCCCGGGCCCCCGCGCCTCAAGCGCCGGCGGGGCTGGTTCTGGCTGATGCCGTCCGCCCGGCGGGCTGGACTGCCCGAAGGGCAATCCAAGCGCCGCCGGCGTTTGAGGCGCGGGGTTCGGGGCGGTGCCCCGAGTGTCCGTCAGGGCACCGTCCGGCGACCACGCGACGCAGTCCAGCGGCGGGGCCGTGCGGGCCAGGGCCATCAGGGCGTCGAGGTCGCAGCCGGCGCGGACCTGGTCCGCCAGGGCCGCGACGGAGGCCAACGCGTCCGACCGCCGCTCCGCCACCGGCACCAGCCCCAGGTGCCGCGACGGCGCGGCAACCTGCGGAGCACGCCGCAGGACGCCGAGCACCGGCGTCCCCGCCTCCTCCAGCGCCTCCCGCAGCATCTCCTCGTGCCGGTCGGAGCCCACCTTGTTGAGGATGACCCCGCCGAGCCGCACCTGAGGGTCGAACGAGGCGAAACCGTGCACCAGCGCCGCCACCGACCGCGACTGCGACGACGCGTCCACGACCAGCACCACCGGCGCCCGCAGCAACTTCGCGACCTGCGCCGTCGACGCCAGCTCACCCCGCCCGGCGGCCCCGTCGTACAGGCCCATCACGCCCTCGACCACCGCCAGGTCACACCCCGCCGCGCCGTGCGCGAACAGCGGGGCGACCAGCTCCGGCCCGCACATGAAGGCGTCCAGGTTGCGCCCCGGCCGGCCGGTGGCCAGCGCGTGGTAGCCGGGGTCGATGTAGTCGGGCCCGGCCTTGTGCGGGGACACGGCGAGGCCGCGCTCCGCGAAGGCCGCCATCAGGCCCGTCGCCACGGTGGTCTTGCCGCTGCCGGAGGACGGCGCGGCGATGACCAGCCGCGGCACGGTGCACGACATCACCACTCGATGCCCTTCTGGCCCTTCTGGCCCGCGTCCATCGGGTGCTTGACCTTGGTCATCTCCGTGACCAGGTCGGCGAACTCGACCAGCTTCTCGGGCGCGTTGCGGCCCGTGATCACCACGTGCTGCGTCCCGGGACGGTCGCGCAGCACGTCGATGACCTCGTCGACGTCGATCCAGCCCCAGTGCATCGGGTAGGCGAACTCGTCCAGCACGTACAGCCGGTGCGTCTCGGCGGCCAGATCGCGCTTGACCTGCTCCCACCCCTCCTTGGCGGCCTGCTCGTTGTCGAGCTGCGCGTCACGCTGCACCCAGGACCAGCCCTCGCCCATCTTGTGCCAGACGACGCTGCCGCCCTCGCCGGAGGCGCCGAGCACCTTCAGCGCGTTCTCCTCGCCGACCTTCCACTTCGCCGACTTGACGAACTGGAACACCCCGATCGGCCAACCCTGGTTCCAGGCACGCAGCGCGAGCCCGAACGCGGCCGTCGACTTGCCCTTGCCCGGTCCGGTGTGGACGAAGACGAGCGGGCGGTTGCGGCGCTGACGCGTCGTGAGTCCGTCGTCGGGAACGACGGACGGCTGTCCCTGAGGCATTACGCGGCCCTCCTGAGGGTCGGGGATGAAGTACGTACGTGGTTCACGAGCCCGGCCAACGAGTCGGCCCGCAGCCCGTCGAGGGTCACGACGGGCGCCCCCAGGTCACCGGCCAGCGCCCCGGCCAGACCCAGTCGGACCGGCCCCGACTCGCAGTCCACGACCACGGAGGTGACCCCGTCGGCGGCCAGCAGCCGGGCACCGCGCCCGGACAGCTCGCGCGGATCGCCACCCAAGTCGCCGGCTGAGGTGGCCCGGCCGTCGGTGACGACCACGAGCAGAGGTCGGCGCGAGGGGTCCCGCAGCCGTTCCAGGCGCAGGACCTCGCGAGCCTTGAGCAGGCCGGAGGCCAACGGCGTACGCCCGCCCGTCGGCAGCAGCTCCAGCCGGGCCGCCGCCGTGTCCACGGAGGAGGTCGGCGGCAGCGCCAGCTCGGCGCCGGCGCCCCGGAAGGTGATCAGGCCGACCTTGTCCCGGCGCTGGTAGGCGTCCAACAGCAGGGACAGCACGGCGCCCTTGACGGCGCTCATCCGCTGCCGGGCGGCCATCGAGCCGGAGGCGTCGACCAGGAACAGGACGAGGTTGCCCTCGCGGCCCTCCCGGGTGGCCTGGCGCAGATCGTCCTTACGGACCACCAGGCCGCGCCCGCTGCGTCCGCGCGCCTTCTGGTGCGGGGCGGCGGCGTGGACGGTGGCCGCGAGGTGCAACTTCGTCAGCTGGCCCCGGGGGCGCTGGGCGCCGGTGGTGCGGCCGTGCGCGGTACGGGCCCGCGAACGCCGCCCGGCCGCGCCCTCGCCGAGGCCGGGCACGCTGAGCATCTTCGTGCGGAAGGGCTCCGCGGCCTGGACGGCGGCCTGTTCGGGGGCCGTGCCGGCGGGGGAGGCGGAGGGCTCGGGTGCCTGGGGCCGCCCCTCGGGCGTCTCGGGCGCCTCCGGGGTGCCGTCGCGCTCGGGGGCCTCGGGTCCGCCGCCCTGCGGGGGAACCCCGCCGCCACCGTCCGGGCCGCCCTCGGGGCCGTCGTCGGGGCCCTCGGGCTCCGGTTCGGGCTCCGGTTCCTCGTCGGGGAAGCCGTCCAGGATCCGGTCGAGCTGCTCCTCGTCCAGGCCGGGCGCGTCGAAGGGGTTGCGGCGGCGCCGGTGCGGCAGCGCCAGCAGCGCGGCCTGGCGTACGTCCTCCTTGCGGACGTCGGTCCGCCCGGCCCAGGCCGCCAGGGCGGTGGCGGTGCGCGCCATCACGATGTCGGCGCGCATGCCGTCGACCTCGAAGCCGGCGCAGGTCGCCGCGATCTGGAGGAGCGCGGTGTCGCCGAGGCGCACCTGCGGGAGCAGGGCCCGTGCGGACACGACGCGGGCGCGTACGTCCGCCTCGTCACCGGCCCAGCGGGTCGCGAAACCGGCCGGATCGTCCTCGTACGCCAGCCGGCGGCGCACCACCTCGACGCGCTGGGCGGGCTCGCGGGAGGCCGCCACCTCGACGGTCAGTCCGAACCGGTCGAGGAGCTGCGGGCGCAGCTCGCCCTCCTCGGGGTTCATGGTGCCGACGAGCAGGAAGCGGGCGGCGTGGCGGACGGAGACGCCCTCGCGCTCGACGTAGGAGGCCCCCATGGCGGCGGCGTCGAGGAGGAGGTCGATCAGGTGGTCGTGGAGGAGGTTGACCTCGTCGACGTAGAGGATGCCGCGGTGCGCGTCGGCGAGCAGGCCGGGTTCGAAGGCCTTCACGCCTTCGGCGAGGGCCCGTTCGATGTCGAGGGCGCCGACGAGGCGGTCCTCGGAGGCGCCGACGGGCAGTTCGACCATCCGCGCCGGGCGGGCGGTGCCGGGGGCGTCCTCGTGGGGGCCGTCGGGGCAGGCCGGATCCGGCGCGGCGGGCGCGCAGCTGAACCGGCAGCCGGGGACCACGTCGACGGCCGGCAGCAGGGCCGACAGCGCGCGGACGGCGGTGGACTTGGCGGTGCCCTTCTCACCGCGCACGAGCACACCGCCGACCGCCGGGCTCACGGCGTTGAGCAGGAGCGCCAGCCGCAGATCGGTCTGGCCGACCACTGCGGTGAACGGGTAGGGGGTGCTCATGCGGTGCCTTTCTTTGTGTGGCTACGGGTAAGGGTGCGTGTGCGCGTGCGCGGGCTTTCGGGTGTGGAGGGGGCGCCGGCCGGGGGCCGGGCGTGCCCCGTGGGCTCGCTGCGGGTTGCCGCTGCGCCGGGCCGTCCCCTACCCGCCCTTTCGCCATCCCCCAGACTCCGTCCGGGGGGACCCCCAGCCGGGGCTCCGCCCCGGACCCCGCGCCTCAAGCGCCGGCGGGGCTGGAGGGTGGCGCTCGGCGGGCTGGTTCGCCCGGAGGGCAAATCCAGCCTCGCCGGCGTTTGACGCGCGGGGGTCCGGGGGCCGGCCCCCGGCAACGGCGCCGCACATGCGGCGGGTCTGGGGCGGAGACAGGGGCAGGCCCCCCGCAGGGGCGCGGCGTTCACGGTGCGCCCGGGGGGAGGAACGGGGCGCCCGGCGGGGGGCCGGTCTCGATGAGGCGCAGGAGCGCGTCCGTGTCCGCGTGCTCCGCGATCAGGTCGCCCAGCAGGTCGAGCTGTTCCTCCCGCAGGGCGGAGAACGACGTGTCCGCAGCCGGGACGAAGCGGCGCCCCGCCGCCGAGGCGACCTCGCGGAGGAACGCCCGACGGAAGCCGTCCGACTCCAGCGAGCCGTGCCAGTGCGTCCCCCACACCGCCCCCACCCGGCACCCGTCCAGGAACGGCTCCCCGCCCAGCACCTCGGCCACCCCGTGGTGGATCTCGTAGCCCGTCACCGGCTCACCCAGCGCCGAACCCTCCGGCCGCGCCAGCGTCTTCTCCCGCGCGAAGCGCACCCGCACCGGCAGCAGCCCGAGCCCGGCCACGGACCCCGCCTTCGACTCGACCTCGTCCTCGATGTGCTCGCCCAGCGCCTGGAAACCACCGCAGATGCCCAGCACCGGCCGCCCCTCGGCGGCCCGCCGGGCCAGCGCGTCGGCCAGCCCCCGCTCGCGCAGCCACTCCAGCGCCTTCACGGTTCCGCGCGTACCCGGTACGACGACGAGGTCCGCGTCGCTCAACTCCTCGGCCCGGTCCACGAACCGCACCACGACCCCCGGCTCCGCCGCGAGCGCGTCGACGTCCGTGAAGTTCGACATCAGCGGCACCGCGCACACCGCGACCCGCAGCACGTCCTCGCCCACCGGCGGCGCGACCACGGATTCCCGTACGGCGCCCCGCAGGGACACCCGCAGGCCGTCCTCCTCGTCGATGCCCAGGCCGTGCCGGAACGGCAGGACCCCGTACGTCGAACGCCCCGTCAGCCCCCGCAGCATCTCCATGCCCGGCTCCAGCAGCGACACGTCGCCCCGGAACTTGTTCACCATGTAGCCGGCGATCAGCGACTGGTCCTCCGCCGACAGCAGGGCCGTCGTCCCGAAGAAGGACGCGAAGACGCCGCCCCGGTCGATGTCCCCGACCACGACCACCGGGAACCGCGCGGCCCGCGCGATGCCCATGTTCACGATGTCGGTCCGGCGCAGGTTGATCTCGGCCGGACTGCCCGCCCCCTCGCAGATCACGGCGTCATACGTGCCCCGCAGCTGCTCCAGGCAGTCCGTGACGATGCCCAGCAGCTGTTCCCGCCGCCCCCCGTGCAGCGCCTTCCCGGGGGACGACCCCCCGGACCCCCCGAAGAACCCGCGCGCGCTCATCTCCCCGACCGGCTTGCCGAGCAGCACCACCTGGCTGCTGTGGTCGCTGCCGGGCTTGAGGAGCACCGGGTTCATCAGCGCGGTCGGCTCCACGCGCGCCGCCTGGGCCTGCATGGCCTGCGCCCGGCCGATCTCCGCGCCCTCCAGGGTCACGAAGGAGTTCAGCGACATGTTCTGCGCCTTGAACGGGGCCACCTTCACCCCCTCGCGGGCCAGCCAGCGGCAGATGCCCGCCGTGACGACGCTCTTGCCCGCGTCCGACGTCGTACCCGCGACCAGCAGTCCACCGCCGCGCTTCGCGCCGCTCATGCGCGCCCCCTTCGTGACGTACGCGATACCAGCGTCCGGACCGCCACACAGGCCCCGAGCGCCAGCCAGGTCACCTGCCGTGACAGCCGTACGGCCCGTTCGATGTCGGCGACCTCGACCGGCCGCCCCGTCTCTCCGTTGAGCACGGCCCGGTGCTCGACCCGTCCGCCGTACGCGAGGGTTCCGCCGAGCCGTACGCCGAGGGCCCCGGCGAACGAGGCCTCGACCGGGCCGGCGTTGGGGCTCGGGTGGGCGGCGGCGTCCGCGCGCCAGGCCCGGACCGCCCCCCGACGGTCCGGGCCGGCCACCACCGCGGCGAGCGCCGTCAGCCGCGCTCCCGGCCAGCCGGCCAGGTCGTCGAGGCGGGCGGAGGCCCAGCCGTAGCGCAGGTGGCGGGGGGACTTGTGGCCGACCATCGCGTCCAGGGTGTTCACGGCGCGGAACGCCAGCAGCCCCGGGACGCCGGCGACGGCCCCCCAGACGAGGGCCCCGACGACCGCGTCGGAGGTGTTCTCGGCGACGGACTCCACGACGGCGCGGGCCATCTGCCCGCCGTCCAGCGCCTGCGGGTCGCGCCCGCAGAGGTGGGGGAGTCGTTCCCGGGCCACCTCGACGTCCCCGACGGCCAGCACGCCGCCGATGGCGCGGGCCTCCCGGCCGAGCGAGGTGCCGCCCACGACGGCCCAGGTGGCGGCGGCGGTCAGGGCGATACGGGCGGCCGCGGGCCGGGAGCGCACGGCGCGGGCGCCGAGCACGCCGACGGCGGTCGCGCCCCCGGCGCACACCAAGGTGTGCAGGACGCCTCGGGCGCGGTCGTCGCGCCACAGGGCGCGCTCGACTGCGGCTGCGGCTCTACCGAAGGCGGCGACGGGGTGCCCTCGGCGCGGATCCCCGAGGATCCGGTCGCCGATCAGGCCCGCCGTGACGCCGTACGCGAAGACGCGATCGGCACGCATGGTGGCAGGTATGTCCTCACTCAGGGTCCGCGCCCTGGTTCGACGTGTCCGGCGGCGAGAGTTCCTGGCTCCCGGGCGCGCACGGCGTGCGCTCCCCGGTGACAGTGGCGGGACCGCGCCGGATTCGCACCGGACTTCCTCTCCATGCCGCCGTATTGGCTCGGGCAGTCCACCACGCCCCGCGAACGCCCGTCAACTCGCTGTTGACCTGGGTCGGGAACCGGAGCCGGGTACGCGAAAGCTCCCTCCGGGAGGAACCCGGAGGGAGCCGGCGCGGCGTCAGGGCGTCGTCAGCTGACGATCAGGTAGATCGCGTAGACCACGGCCGCCGTGCAGAGGGCGAAGCAGGCGTAGGCGGCGCTGCGGGCCAGGGTGGCGGTGCCGCCCTGCTCGGTGGCGGCCTCGTGCTTGGAGAGGCCCACCAGGCCCAGGGCGAAGAGCGCCACGAGGGCGACGGTGGCCGAGAGGCTGACCCCGAAGACGGAGCCGAGTGCTGCCCAGTCGATCTTCATGCTGCGGTTTCCTCTGTCGTTCTCGGGGTCAGACCGCCGCGGCCGGGGCCGCGGGGGTCGCCGGGTTGGCCGTCGAGGCCGGGATGGTGGCCTTCAGGTCCTCGTCCGTGACGGCGGCGGTCGTCCCCGCGACCGGCGGGACGGCGACGGCCGCGATGGCGGTGGTGACCACGCCGGGCTGCTCGTCCCCGGCGGCCGGGGCCACGTCGTTGACGTTGGTGTGGTCGACGACCTGGCGGCGCGAGATCAGCCAGATGGCCAGGCAGGAGCCGACGAGGAAGACGGTGACCGCGGCGACGCCGACGTCACCGGTGCGCATGACCAGCTCGGCGCCGGAGGCGACCAGGGCGGCGGCCGGCAGGGTCAGGCCCCACGCGATGAACATGCGGGTCGCGGTGGACCAGCGGACGACGCCGCCCTTGCGGCCCAGACCCGCGCCCATGACCGCGCCGGAGCAGGCGTGGGTGGTGGAGAGGGAGAAGCCGAGGCTGGAGGAGGCCAGGATGACGCTCGCGGCCGAGGTCTGGGCGGCGAAGCCCTGCTGCGGCTGGAGGTCGGTCAGGCCGCTGCCCATGGTGCGGATGATGCGCCAGCCGCCCAGGTAGGTACCCAGCGCGATCGCCAGGCCGGCGGAGACGATGACCCAGACCGGCGGGTTGGAGCCGGGGGCGAGGGCGCCGCCGGCGACCAGCGCCAGGGTGATGATGCCCATCGTCTTCTGCGCGTCGTTGGTGCCGTGCGCCAGGGAGACGAGACCGGCCGAGGCGATCTGGCCCGTGCGGTACCCCTTGGTGGAGGTCTTCGCGCCGACCTTGCCGTTCAGGCTGTACGTGATCTTCGCGGCCAGCATCGCGGCCACACCGGCCACGATCGGCGCGGCGACGGCCGGGATCAGCACCTTGGTGACGACGACGCCGCCGTTGACCGCGTCGAGACCGGCGGAGGCGACCGCGGCACCGACGAGGCCGCCCATCAGGGCGTGCGAGGAGCTGGAGGGCAGACCGACCAGCCAGGTGACGAGGTTCCAGAGGATCGCGCCGACCAGGGCGGCGTAGATCACTTCCGGCTGGATGCCCTCTTCGTTGACGAGCCCCTTGGAGATCGTCTTGGCGACCTCCACGGACATGAACGCGCCGACCAGGTTCAGCACGGCGGACATGGCCACCGCCGTCTTGGGCTTGAGGGCGCCGGTCGAGATGGTGGTGGCCATCGCGTTGGCCGTGTCGTGGAAACCGTTCGTGAAATCGAACACGAGAGCGGTGATGATCACGATCCCGAGGAGAAGCGTTATGTGCTCCATTTACCCAGGCTTCTGTTGGACGTCAGTGGCTCGGCGACCGTAGGCAACCTGGATGAACGGAAGGTGAACTGGCTCGGGACGCGTGGTTTCCCAGACCGACCCCCCATCGGCTCCTTCGTACTGATTCTGTCGTAGATATATCGATTAATGCATGTCAGGACTGGGTCGCCCGGCCTCTCCGGCCGCCCGGAGCGGCCCGTTCCGCCGGCCCTCCCCGCGCACGAAAGAGAGGTAGATCACTCCGCTTGTGCGCCCCGCCCCGCGCCCCTTCCGGTGGCCCCCGCGCGACCCCGCCTCGACACTGGAGCCGTGCGTACCGCGACAGCGACGGCAGCGGCCGTCACCACGACCCTGATCGGCGCCGGAGCGGCCGTGGCCGCCGTAGCGGCGGGCCGGTACGCCGCCGACGCCGCCCTGCGCCCCGAACCCGGCCGTCCCCTGCCCGGCACCCCCCGGCTCAGCGTCCACGCCACCGCCGCCGGCCGCGTCGTCCTCACCCGCTCGCTCGCCTCCCTGCGCCCCGGGACCTACGGACTCGACGCCCCCGGCGTCCACGCGCTGATCGGCCCCGTCCTCCCCGACGCCCCCCACGACCCGGACACCGTCGTACGCCGCCTCTTCGCCGTCACCCACGGCAGCCTCGACCCCGGCACCCGGGTGGCCCTCACCCCCCAGGTCCACCTCGGCAACCCCCGCACCGCCCTCGGACTCGACCACGCCGACGTGGACGTCCCCGGCGAGCTCGGCCCCCTCCCCGCGTGGTTCCTGCCCGCCGCCCGGGACACCTGGGTCATCGCCGTCCACGGACTGGGCGGCAGCCGGGAGCACCCGATGGTGGTCATGCCCTTCCTCCACCGCATGCGGCTGCCCGTCCTCTCCCTCGCCTACCGGGGCGACCTCGGCGCCCCCGCCTCCCCGGACGGCCTCGGCCACCTCGGTGAGTCAGAATGGCGCGACCTCGACGCCGCCATCCGCTACGCCCTGCGCTACGGAGCCCGACGCGTCGTCCTGCACGGCTGGTCCACCGGAGCCGCCATGGCCCTGCGCGCCCTGGAGCGCTCCGCCCTGGCCGGTCGCATCTCCGGGCTCGTGCTGGACTCGCCCGTCCTGGACTGGCACGCCACCCTGCGCGCCCTCGCCGCCGCCCGGCGCGTCCCCGCGCCACTCCTCCCGCTCGCCCTGCGCGCCGCGGAGGGCCGGGCCGGACTGCGCGCCGACCGGCTGCCCCCGGCCGCGGACCCCGGCGCGCTGCGCGTCCCCGTACTGATCTTCCACGGCCCGGACGACACCCTCGCCCCGTGGGAACCCTCGCGCCGGCTCGCCGAGGCCCGCCCCGACCTGGTCACCCTCCAGACCGTCCGCGACGCCGGGCACGGGGCGATGTGGAACGCCGACCCCGGCCGGTACGAGGAGGCCCTGCGCCGGTTCCTCACGCCCCTGATGTGAGGGGTCTGCCCCCTCTGACGCGAGGCCCGGCGGGCGGTGGGTGTGGCGCGGTCGTGAAGGGGCTGTGGCGGAGCGGAGCCGGTGGGCGAATCATCCCGGTTCGCCCACCCTGTGACCTGTGGAAACGGCCGGTTCCGTTTGGGCTTTCGGCCAGTGACGGGCGAGACTGCTTCCGTGACGTCCCGAAAGCCTGATGAGCAGTTGGCTCGCGACTCCAGACTCCGACTCGTCTCCCCGCGCTCCGTCGCCACGGCGCGCAAGGCGGTGACCGACCGGCGAACCCGGCCGGCTCCCCGGCCCCCGGCGGGCACCCCCGCCACGGCAGACCTGGCGAACCGCGCCCGTGCCTCCCTCGCCGACGCGGTACGGCTGGCCCGCTGGGCCGAGCTGAACCTCGGAGCGGGCGAAAGCGGCCGCCCCGCCCCGTCGGGCGCGTTGCCCACCCCCGACGTCGAACGGGCCGCCGCGGAACTGGGCCTGACGCACGGCCAGATCCGCGTCGGCTGGGACCGCGCCCGGCTCTCCGGCCTCGTCGAGGTGCACGGTGGCCAGGCCCGCCCCGGCTGGCGGCTGCGCGCCTGGGACCGCGATGACACCGCCGTACTGCGCGGCTGGGTCGCCCTCTTCGACGCCTGGTCGCTCGTCCACCCGGCCCCCGCCGACATCGCCCCCTCGGTGGTCGCCGAAGTGGTCGAGGCCATGCCCCAGTTGCTGTCCCTGCTCCAGCTCTCCGCCGGTCCCGTCACCGTCCCGGACCTCCTCGACCTCCTCGGCCAGCGCGTCACCGAGCTGCGCGACGAGCGCTGCGAGGTCCCCTACGACGCCGAACCCGCCACCGCGAACCCCGCTGCCCGCCCCCTCCCGCTGCCCCGACTGCTGCGCTGGGCGCTCGGCGGACTCGCCGCCGTGGACGCCGTCACCCTCGGCCCCGCGCGGGCCACCCTCACCCCGCTCGGCAGTTGGGCCGTCTGGGTCAAGTTGGAACAGATCTGCGTCGCGGCGCAGAGCCCCGCCGGGAACATCGAGCAGTCCGCCGCCGCCATGCTGCACGGCTGCGCCCGCCTGACCCCCGGCCCCGCGCGGGCCGAGTACCAGGCCTGGCTCGCCGCCCGCCCCGTCGGCCACGCCGTCAGCGAGCTGCTGCTCGCCGCCCGGGGCGAGGACGCCCTCCTGCGCGGCCTGGCCTTCGAGGCCCTGCGCGTCGTCGGCGCCCCCGCCGAACGCGAGGTCCGCGCGGCCGTACGGGAACCCGCGCTGCGCCCCTACGCCCTGCTCTGGCTCGCCGAGCACGACGGAGTCGACCCCGACGAGGCCCAGGACGTCCTGACCCCGGAGGAATCCACCTGGCTCTGGGTGGACACCGCGGCCGCCATCGCCGACCACGGCGAGGCCGACCTGCTGGCCCGCCACCTCGACTCGGCCGTCCGCACCACCGTCCCCCGGCTGCTCGACGAGGTCCGCGCGGTGGGCCACCCGCGCACCGTGCAGGTCCTCGTCGCCCTCGCCGCCGCCCACCCCGACCCGGCCCTGGCCAAAGCCGTCCGCCGGGCCGCGTTCCAGGTCCACACGGGCGGCGCGTAGCCCCGTAGGAATCCCCGGAAGACGAGACGACACGAGACGACACGAGACGAGACGACGCGCGCCGTGGGGCTACAGCTGCGGCGCGTACGTCCCGAAGCTCCAGATGTTGCCCTCGGCGTCGCGCGCCATGTAGTCGCGGGAGCCGTACTCCTGGTCGGTGGGCTCCATCAGGATCTCCACACCGTGCTCGACGGCCCGCCGGTGGTGGGCGTCCACGTCGTCGACCACGACGTAGACGCCGGCCGGGCCCGCCCCCTCCATCGCCTTGTCGAACTGACCCCCGCGCCCCTTGCTGCCCAGCATCACCGCGCCGCTGCCGTACGACAGCTCCGCGTGCATCACCGTGCCGTCCTCGCTCTCGTAGACCGCGACCCGGTGGAAGCCGAACGCCTCGGTGAGCTGCTGGATGGCCGCCTTCGCGTCGCGGTAGAGCAGGGTGGGAAAGATGGACGGACCGCCTGCCATGACGAACACTCCCTCTCGTGATGGTGACCTGCTTCACAGCATGGCAGGCCCCGCCGATCCTCAGCGGAAGGTGTTGCACCGGGCCATGTCGCCCGTGCGGTAGCCCTGGTAGAACCACTGCTGACGCTGCTCCGCCGAGCCGTGCGTCCAGGCTTCCGGGGTGACGCGGCCCTGGAGCTTCTCCTGGATCCGGTCGTCGCCCACCGCCGCGGCCGCGTCCAGCCCGTCGCGGATGTCCTGGTCGGTGAGGCTCGTGATCAGCGGCCGGCCCGTGGACTCGTCCGGGGTCCTCGTCGCGTTGTGCGCCCACACCCCCGCGTAGCAGTCGGCCTGGAGCTCGACCCTCACCGCGTTGCTGTCCGCGCCCTGCCGTCCGTCCTGCGCGCGCTGGAGTGTGCCGGTCAGGTTCTGGATGTGGTGCCCGTACTCGTGCGCGACGACGTACGCCTGTGCGAAGGGGCCGCCGCTCGCGCCGAAATTCGACCGCAGCTCGTTGAAGAAGCCCAGGTCCAGATAGACCTTGCGGTCGGCGGGGCAGTAGAAGGGGCCGACGGCCGAGGTGGCCGCCCCGCAGGCGGTGCCCACCCGACCGGTGAAGAACACCGTCTGCGCCGGGCCGTACTGACCACCGCGCCGGGTGAACTCCTGCCTCCAGAAGTCCTGGGTGCTGTTCACCACCGCCACGAGCCGGCAGTCCTCCCGCGTGTTGGCGTCCCGCCCCGTCCTGCAGCTCTGCTGCACCTGCGCCGCCGAGGAGGCCGTCGAGGCCGGCTCCGGGCTCCCGTCGGACAGGCCCAGCTGCTCCGGCCCCACCCCGAAGAGCAGGCCCAGCACCAGCGCGATCAGGCCGACGATGCCGCCTCCGACGGTGGCCCGCCCGCCGGGGATGCGGCTGCCGCGCACGTCCTGGACCTCGGAGGTGTCCAGGTTGGCGTTGTCGTCGAACTGCATGCCGCACCGCCTCGTCCGTGAAACCGGTCTCGTGCCCTGCGGCGAGTATCAACCCGTTCGTACCGCCACGCCCTCCGGCCACGCTGCCGCGCCCTGGGCCGGACGGGCGACGGGAGGCCCCGAAAAGTGGTTGCGCACCCCCGGTAGAATGAATCCCATGGCAAATCTCCTCGCGGATTAGCGGCGTCGAAGCAACGCGCGTCCCGCCATCCTTCCGCCGTCCCCACCGCCCTGGAGTATTTCCGTGATCACCGCCACCGGCATCGAGCTGCGCGCCGGCGCCCGCGTCCTCATCGAGTCCGCCTCCTTCCGCGTCGCCAAGGGCGACCGCATCGGCCTCGTCGGCCGCAACGGAGCGGGCAAGACCACCCTCACCAAGTGCCTCGCGGGCGAGGGTCTGCCCGCCGGCGGCACCATCACCCGATCCGGTGAGGTCGGCTACCTGCCGCAGGACCCCCGTACCGGCGATCTGGACGTGCTGGCCAAGGACCGCATCCTGTCCGCGCGCGGGCTCGACGTCCTGCTCAAGAAGATGCGCGCCAACGAGGAGCGCATCGCCACCGGCAGCGGCGCCACCCGCGACAAGGCGCTCAAGCAGTACGAGCGCCAGGAGACCGAGTTCCTGACCAAGGGCGGGTACGCCGCCGAGGCGGAGGCCGCGACCATCTCGGCCGCCCTCGGCCTGCCCGACCGCGTCCTGAACCAGCCGCTGCACACCCTCTCCGGTGGCCAGCGCCGCCGCGTCGAGCTCGCCCGCATCCTCTTCTCGGACGCGGACACCCTGCTCCTCGACGAGCCGACGAACCACCTCGACGCCGACTCGATCGTCTGGCTGCGCGACTACCTGAAGAACTACCGCGGCGGCTTCATCGTCATCTCCCACGACGTCGACCTCGTCGAGACCGTGGTGAACAAGGTGTTCTACCTGGACGCCAACCGTTCCCAGATCGACGTCTACAACATGGGCTGGAAGCTCTACCAGCAGCAGCGCGAGGCCGACGAGAAGCGCCGCAAGCGCGAGCGCCAGAACGCCGAGAAGAAGGCCGCGGCCCTGAACTCGCAGGCCGACAAGATGCGCGCCAAGGCCACCAAGACGGTCGCCGCGCAGAACATGGCCAAGCGCGCCGAGCGGCTCCTGTCCGGCCTGGAGGCCGTCCGCGTTTCCGACAAGGTCGCCAAGCTGCGCTTCCCGGACCCGGCGCCCTGCGGCAAGACCCCGCTGACCGCCGAGGGCCTGTCGAAGTCCTACGGCTCGCTGGAGATCTTCACCGACGTCGACCTGGCCATCGACAAGGGCTCCCGCGTCGTCATCCTCGGCCTCAACGGCGCTGGCAAGACCACGCTGCTGCGCCTGCTGGCCGGCACCGAGAAGCCCGATACCGGCGTGGTGACCCCGGGACACGGCCTCAAGCTCGGCTACTACGCCCAGGAGCACGAGACGCTCGACCCCGAGCGCACCGTCCTGGAGAACATGCGCTCCTCCGCGCCCGACCTCGACCTGGTCGCCGTCCGCAAGACGCTGGGCTCCTTCCTGTTCTCCGGCGACGACGTGGACAAGCCGGCGGGCGTCCTGTCCGGCGGCGAGAAGACCCGCCTGGCCCTGGCCACGCTGGTCGTCTCCTCGGCGAACGTGCTGCTCCTCGACGAGCCCACCAACAACCTCGACCCGGCCAGCCGCGAGGAGATCCTCGGCGCCCTGCGCACCTACAAGGGCGCGGTCATCCTCGTCACGCACGACGAGGGCGCGGTGGAGGCCCTGGAGCCGGAGCGGATCATCCTGCTCCCCGACGGCGTCGAGGACCTGTGGGGCCCGGACTACCGGGACCTGGTCGCCCTGGCCTGACGGGGCCGAGTCGGTGATCCAGTTCCTTATGGATCATTCGGCTCAGGCGTGATCCATCATCTGAGTGAGACGGTCTCGTACCGTCGCGCGCCGTACGAAGACCCCGGGCGCATCCGTACGGATGCGCGACCGGGGTCGCGTCGTTGCGGCGTCCGGCCCCTGACCTGGTGATTCCTTCCGGGTGTGCCGGGGTGTGACGCACGTCATGCGGCGGAAGGGAAGATTCCGTTCTGCTCGGGTGTCCACTGCTCGGGAAATGCCGTCGCACCGACCTTGCTGAATGGGTGGCCAGGAAGCCGGGGAGGGGTGATCATGAGAAGTCCAGAGCGCACTTCCCACGAGGAGGCACGGGTGGCCGAGACTCTGAAGAAGGGCAGCCGGGTGACCGGCGCCGCGCGCGACAAGCTCGCGGCAGACCTGAAGAAGAAGTACGACTCCGGTGCGAGTATCCGGGCGCTGGCCGAAGAGACCGGCCGGTCCTACGGATTCGTGCACCGGATGCTCAGCGAGTCCGGAGTCGTTCTGCGTGGTCGCGGTGGCGCGACGCGCGGCAAGAAGGCGGCGGCGGCCTGACCCTGGCCCTCAGGCCAAGGCCGGCGCCGACGTCGCCCGACGGCTCCACGCTCACGTTCCACCGATCCACGTCCCACAGATCCACGCTCCATGGATCCACGCTTCATGGATCCGCAGCGCTACAGCTCCATGTTCCGACGTCTCCTGCGGTGACCCCCGGTCGGCCCCGTGGTCGGCTGGGTGGTTACTGTGCAGTCACTTAGGCCGAGTACGCGGCCACGACTGCACACCGGAGGCACCAGATGGCTCTGCTCGACAAGGACGGCGTACGGCTCACCATCGACGACTCGCTCGCCACGGTGACCCTGACCAATCCGACCAAGCGAAACGCCCAATCCCCCGCGCTCTGGCGGGCGTTGGCGGAGGCCGGAAGGTCGTTGCCGGGCACCGTCCGGGTCGTCGTGCTGCGGGGCGAGGGCAAGTCCTTCTCCGCGGGGCTCGACCGGCAGGCGTTCACCCCCGAGGGCTTCGAGGGCGAGCCGTCGTTCCTGGATCTGGCACGCGGTGCGGACGAGGCCCTCGACTCCACCATCGCCGAGTACCAGGAGGCTTTCACCTGGTGGCGGCGCAACGACATCGTCTCCATCGCCGCCGTGCAGGGACACGCGATCGGCGCCGGCTTCCAGCTGGCGCTCGCCTGTGACCTGCGCGTCGTCGCGGACGACGTGCAGTTCGCCATGCGCGAGACCAGCCTCGGCCTCGTCCCCGACCTGGCCGGCACCCAGCCGCTGACCGCGCTCGTCGGCTACGCCCGCGCGCTGGAGATCTGCGCGACGGGCCGCTTCGTGCACGCCGAAGAGGCAGAGCGGGTGGGCCTCGCCAACCTGGTCGTCCCGGCCGACGAGCTCGATGCCGCCGTCCGGGACCTCACCACGGCGCTGCTCGCCCCGCCGCGCGACGCCGTGATCGAGACCAAGGCCCTGCTGCGCGAGGCGGGCTCCCGGGCCTACGACGACCAGCGCGCGGCCGAGCGCGCCGCCCAGGCCCGCCGCCTGCGCGACCTGGCCGGGCTCTCGGACTGACGTTCCGCACCGACCGGTACGCGAGCCGCCCGACCCCGCACAGGGAGCCAGGCGGCCCGCGTGATCGGAATCAGCAGGTGTTCAGAAGCCGTGCCGTGCCCCGCCGTCCACCGGGAGCATGACGCCGGTCAGGTACGAGGCGGCCGGGGACAGTAGGAACGCCGCCGTGCGGCCGAACTCCTCCGGGGTGCCGTAGCGGCGCAGCGGGATACGGGACTCGTTGCCGGCCCGCGCCGCGTCCGCGTCCCCGGACAGGGCGTCCAGCTCCCGCACCCGGTCGGTGTCGATCCGCGCCGGCAGTAGCCCGACCACGCGGATCCCGCGCGGCCCCAACTCCACCGACAGGGACTTCGCGAAGCCCGCGAGCCCCGGCCGCAGCCCGTTCGAGATGGTCAGGCCCGGGATCGGCTCGTGCACCGAGCCCGACAGGACGAGGCCGATGACCCCGCCCGCGTCCAGCTCGGCGGCCGCCGCCCTGGCGAGGCGGACCGCGCCCAGGAACACCGACTCGAACGCCGCCGTCCACTGCGCGTCGGTGTTGTCCGCCGCGCTCCCCGGGGCCGGGCCGCCGACGCTGATGAGGATGCCGTCGAAGCGGCCGAAGCGTTCCTTCGCGGTGGCCACCAGCCGGGCCGGGGCCTCGGGGTCGGCGTTGTCGGCGGCCACGCCCACCGCGTTCGGGCCCAGCGCCGCGGCCGCGTCCGCGGCCCGCTTCTCGTCCCGCCCGGTCAGTACCACCCTCGCCCCGTCGGCGGTCAGCTCCCGCGCGGAGGCGAAGCCGAGGCCCCGGGTCGCGCCCGTGACCACGTACACACGGTCCTTCAGTCCAAGATCCATGCGGGTCACGCTACGCCGAAGCGGGCTCCGGCGACACGGCCTCGGCGGCGGCGGCCTCCTCGCGGTCGCGGCGCTCGCGGCGGACCAGGATGACCCAACCCACCGGCACCGCGGACGCGAACAGCCACCACTGGATCGCGTACGCCATGTGCGCGCCGATCGAGTCGTGGTCGGGCTCGGCCACCGGCTCGGGAGTGCCGTCCCCCGGGGCGGGGCCGGACAGTTCCAGGTAGCCGCCGAGGACGGGCCGGCCCAGGGCGGCGGCCTGCTGCTCGCTGTTGATCAGCATCACCTGGCGGTCGGGCAGGCCCTTGCGGTCCTTGATGCCGCTGCCGCCGCTGGTTTCGTCGGCCTTCAGCCGCCCGGTGACCGTGACCTCGCCGGACGGCGCGGCCGGCACCGGCGGGTAGGCGCGCGGGTCGTCGCCGCCGGGCACCCAACCCCGGTTGACCAGCACCGCGCGGCCGTCGGCCAGCAGCAGCGGGGTCAGGACGTGGAAGCCGACCCGGTCGGCGTGGGAGGTGCGCATGCGCACGACGACCTCATGCGCGGAGTCGTAGGTACCGGTCGCGGTGACGGCCCGCCAGTAGTCGTTCCTCGGAACGGTGTGGCCGGGGGAGGTGACCTCGGTCACCGGCACCGGCTTCGCCGACAGGTTCTTCGCGATCAGCTCGTTCTGGGCGACCCGGTGCTCGTGGCGGTGGAACTGCCAGAACCCCAGCTGGATCATCACGGGGATGAGGACGAGGGCGACGAGGGTGAGGCACACCCACTGCCGGGTCAGGACGAATCGGTACACGCCCACGACGGTACCCGCAGCGACGGCGACCCCGGCGGCCGGGTGGCCTTCCGGGGTCGGGGGAGAGAGCGGGGGAGGGGGCGGGGAGAGGTTCGGGTAAGGGTGGGGTTCGGGGTCAGACGTGGTCGACGATGCCCACCTTCCCCTCCGCGCGGGCGCAGTGCCCGCCGCAGAACCACTGCCCCTCCACCTCGACGCCCTGCCCGATGATCTGCACCCGGCAGTGCTCGCAGATCGGCGCCATGCGGTGGATGGCGCAGGAGAAGCAGTCGAAGACGTGCACCGCGCCCTGCGCGTGCACCTCGAAGGACATCCCGTAGTCGTTTCCGCAGACCTCACAACGTGCCATGCGCCGCATGCTGGGCGGGGCGGCGGACCGGAACAAGATCCACCGGGGTGAGTCGCCGCGCCTGCACCCGGCCGGAGCAACGCGCCGGCCAACAGCCTCCGGTCGCCCGTCCTAGTCGGCCGGGGCCACGTCCCGCAGCAGGTGCGTGAAGGCGGCCTCGTCGACCACGGGGGTGCCGAAGGACTTCGCCTTGACCGTCTTGGAGGTCGAGGAATCGGGGTCGTTGGTCACGAGCAGGCTGGTGAGCCGCGACACACTCGTCGCGACGTGCAGTCCGGCCTCCACCGCCCGGTCCTCCAACAGCTCGCGGTCGACGGAGGTGTCGCCGGAGAAGGCGACCCGCATGCCCTGCTTGAGGGGCTTGCCGTCCTCGAAGCGCCCCGGGTTCGGGTGCGGGCACGCCGGCCGCTTGCGCGAGGCCCGCCACGTGGCGCCGCCGCCGTACGAGGCCTGGTGCCCGATCCGGGGCGTGAGCGGGGTGTCCGTCCACTCCGTCAGCGGGCGGCACTCCAGCAGCGGCAGCCGTACGCCGTCCCGCGCGGCCGCGTGCAGCGACGGGCGGAACGCCTCGGCCAGCACCCGGGCGTCGTCGAGCGCGTTGTGGGCGCGCTGCTGGACGACGCCGTAGTGCGCGGCGAGGGAGGCCAGCTTGTGGTTGGGCAGCGGGAGGTTCAGTTCCTTCGACAGGGCGATCGTGCACAGCCGTTGGCGGACCGGCGCGGTCACGGAGGCCCGCGCGTACTCCCGGGCGATCATCTGCCAGTCGAAGAGGGCGTTGTGCGCGACGAGCACCCGGTCCGCGAGCCGCCCGCCGAACTCCTCGGCGATGTCCTCGAAGTGCGGGGCGTCGGACAGCATGTCGCTCGTCAGACCGTGGATCCAGACCGGTCCCGGGTCCCGGCGCGGGTTGACCAGGGTGTACCAGTGGTCCTCCACATTGCCCCGCGCGTCGAGCCGGTAGACGGCCGCGGACACTATCCGGTCGTCGCGCGCGAGCCCGGTGGTCTCCACGTCGACGACCGCGTACCCCTGGGGGTACGCGGTCGGCCACGTCGTCTCTGCGGTCGTACGGTCGTCGAGCATGGTCACAGAGGATATCGGCACCGTCCGACACCCGCGGCCCGATGCCCTTTCAGACCGGGCCCGTCCCCAGCTCCGCCACCAGGTCCGGGGCGCTCACGGAGGAGAAGGATCCGGCCACTTCGGCCGGCCCCGGGAAGAGACGGTAGGCCGTCCCCGAAGCCCCCGGGGGAGCCACGCTCGCGTACACGGTCGCCAGGAAGACCCGCTTGTCCGCCGCCAGTGCGGCGGCGGCGGTGTCGGCGTCCTCGTACGGCTGCCGGTCCCGCGGCGGCTTCAGCGCCGCGATCCGGGAGGCGAAATCGGTCACCGGCTCGTCCTGCGCGGCCCGGTAGTGCCACAGCTCGTCGGGCAGGGCGGCGTCCACGGCCCGGCGTACGACAACCACCTCGCGGGAGCGGGCCGCGGCCCGCCACACCGCCAGGTCCCACAGGCTCGTACGGGTGCCGGAGCCGAAGTGCTCCCACACGTCGCGGGCGGCGGACGCCAGCGGCTCGCCGTGCGAGGCCACGCTCTGGAAGCCGCCCGAGGCCGGCAGGTGGACGTCCGCCCACAGGGCCCGCCGGGACGAGAGGTCCACGACCATCGGCATGCAGACTCGGGACTCGCCCGCCAGGTCGAAGCGTTGGCGGACCGTTCGCGGGTCGTACGAGGAGTCGCGCGGGCCGTCCGCCGACAGGGCCATGAACCCCGCGAAGGCGTCCGTCAGCTCGTCGAAGGGCACGTTGTTGTAGCTGAACACCAGCGGGACGGCGAAGGCGTCCCCGTTCCTCGCGAGGGCGGCCAGGTCCAGGTCCACGTACTCGGTGGCGCCGCCCGGCGCGGGAGCCGAGGTGAGGTCGCCCGAGTGGGTGGCCGCCCCGGGCGGCCCGTGCCGGAGGGTGGTGTAGTCGCACACGCCGGTGAACTTCCACTCCGCGTCGAGGAAGGCGACGGACAGGTCGAGGTCGGTGATGGTGCGCGCGGGCTGCGTCCAGTGGAGGAACAGCCGCAGTACCTCTCCCTCGGGCAGGGTCTGCGTACTGCCGCGGGGGACGGCCACCAGCGCCCTGGCGGCGGAGCGCTCGCCGAAGGGCACGGTGAGGTCGGCCAGCCCGGAGTCGAGGACGGACAGCTCGTACGGCTCGTCCCCGGCGGCATCGAACCGCCGCAGCACCTCTGCCTCCAGCCGGGCCACCACCGCCGCGATCAGCGGTGCGGGCAGCGGGGGCCGTTTCTCCGACGCCACCTGGGCGCGCGCCACCAGGCCGCGCGGGAAGAACACCCGCCGGCCGCCCCTGCGGTCCTGGGCGCGGATCCGCAGCGCGCCGAGTGCGGACAGCAGTGGGCCCGCGCCGACGGAGGGCAGGCCGCGCGCGAGTGCCTTCTCCAACTCGGGCAGGAGCTCCTCGCCCGGGTGCAGGCGCAGCAGGTGGTCGAGGCGGCGTACGAGTTCCCCCGGGCGCTGCCCTGCGAGCGCGGCGGCGGCTTGCGCGTCACCCTCGGCGAGGGCCTGTTCCAGCCGGCCCGCCCAGGTGGCGGGCCGGATCCGGTCCCCGTCGAGGCGGACGGCGTCCGGGTGTGCGGCGGCGCTCTCCAGCAGCGCCGCGCCGAGCGGGGTGGCGGCGGACACGGTGGTGCCCCGCAGCACGGCGAAGGCCAGCGCGGCCCGCGGGTGCCGGGCGTGCCGCTCGAAGGGGTGCAGCAGTTCGGCGGCCCGCTTCCAGGCGACGGGATGCCGCAGCAGGTCCTCGACCAGGTACTGGGGGTTCAACGCGTCGAGGATCGAGAGGAGTTCCCGGCGCAGCGGTCGCCCGGGGTTCGCGAACCGGGGCAGCGGCGGCAGCAGGCCAGCGTCCCCGCCGGACAGGACGGCGAGCAGACGCAGCACGTCGGTCGCCGTGGTGAGGCGCCCGGCCAGCAGCGGCCGCGCCGCGTCCGCGGTCCGCCAGTCGCCCAGCAGCGTGCCGAGGACCTGGGCCTTGGTCTCGCGGACCGGGATCTCGGCGGGGAGCCAGCCGAGGTCCGCCGGGGCGGCGGGGAGCAGGAGGTCCAGGTCGTCGCGGTCCTCGGCGGAGAGCGGGGTCCGCCGGGCGAGCAGCGAGGCGACCACCCGGGCGCAGTCGGCCGGCAGGTCCGTGCCGAGCCGCAGCAGCCGCAGCGGGCCCGCCGGCAGGCCCTTGGCCTTGCGGTCGGCGGCGCCGGCGCGGTCCGGCCGCAGGAAGGGATCGGCGGGGTCGACGCGCCGGTGGCAGACGGGACAGCCGGTGTAGTCGGCGCCGTCCCAGCAGGTGCGGCAGACGAGGTGGGCGCAGGGGGCGACGGGATGGACCGTGCCGGTCTCGCCGCACAGCACGCACGGCTGTGCGGGTTCCTGGAGCAGCAGGGCGAAGACGCGGCTGACGTACCAGCGCTCGGTGTCGTGCGGGATGGAGAAGGGGAAGCGCCGAAAGAGCGGCCGGTGCACCCGGTCGGAGCCCATCAGCTCGTCCACCAGCGCGAGCAGCCGCAGCCGCTCCTCGGCGAGGTCGGTCGGCGCGAGTTCCGAGAGGGCCGCGTGGAGCTGCGGGTCCAGCGCGTGACCGCGCTCCAGGAGCTCGCCCTCCAGGGGGCGCACGCCTTCGCGGCCGGGCGACGCGGCGGCCTCGGGTAGGTCGACGTAGACGGTCCGCAGCCGGCGCAGCAGAACGGACTCGATGGCAGACACGGGTGTACTCCCCCTCCGGGAACGAAAAAGCGGGGGCGGAGAGTGGGCGCGCGGATTCGTCAGTGGAAGGAGAAGGATGCACGCCGCGGAGCCGCCCCCGCGCGGCTGATCCCATCACGGGACCCCCGCCGGGGCAATCCGATTATCCTCCGGGCCGGTGGAGCAGGGCCTCCGTCAGGGCCCGCACCGACAGCAGGAACAGCCGTTCGGGTTCGGCCGGGCGGGCCAGGGCGCGGGCGAGCGCCGGATCGTCGGGGGCGGCGGCCGGGTCCCACAGGTCGCCCTCGGCCGGGGACTGGGCGGGGGAGCGCTCGCGGTTGCGCTCGACCAGCAGGAAGCCGACGATCTGGAACTGGATGGCCCGCACCGCGTCGGCGGCCCGCGCGCCGCGCAGTCCGGCGGCGTGCACCTCGTGGACGAGCGCCTGCTGCGCGGGCAGGAACATGCGCTCGGTGAGGCCGCGTTCGTGGACCATCGCGATCAGGTGCGGGCGCGCGCGCAGTTCGCGGCGCAGGGTCCGGGCCACCGACAGGATCCGCTCCGCCGGCGTGCGGCCCTCGGGGCGGACCGCGCCCATCTCCTGCACGGTGCGCTCCACGAGCGCGTCGAGCAGCGATTCGCGGTTGCCGACGTGCCAGTAGATGGAGGTCACCGCCGTGCCCAGCGCGGCGGCGAGCCCCCGCATGGTCAGGGCCGCCGGGCCGTGCTGCCTGACCAGGGCCGCGGCCGCCGCCAGTACCTCGTCACGGGAGAGCGTGGTTCTGGCCATGGCCGTCCCGCCAATCTGTTGGATCTGTCGGACCGTCAATTCTGGCCCGTGCAGGGGTCTTTACCCTTCATCCGTGGCGGTGTAACTGTGTTACAGAACCGAACCGAGAGGTGGTGCGAGAGATGGCACGCGTACGGTACGGAGCGCGGACCGAGGCCGAGATCGCGGCGTCGCGCGAGAAGAGTGCGAACCTCCCCGACATCTGGTCCACCGGCGTGGTGGCCGTCTGGGAGAGCGACCCGGACGTCGTGGCGGCGGTGCTGCCCCCGCCGCTCAAGCCCGCCGAACGGCCCCTCGTACGGGCCAACATCAGCAAGGTCGACCTGCCCGGCTACCCCCTCGGCGCCGGCTCCGTGGCCGTCGCCGCCCGGCACGGCGGAGTCGAGGGCTGGTACCCCCTCGTCATGCCGATGACCCACGAGCGCGCCCTGACCGGCGGCCGCGAGGTGTTCGGCGAGCCGAAGAAGCTCGGCGAGGTCACCGTGGAGCGCGAGGGACTCGTCGTACGGGCCGCCCTCGCCCGGCACGGGATCGCCTTCGTGGAGGTGCGCGGGGCCGTCGACCGCGCCCTGCCCCTGCCCGAGCCCACCCGCAAGACCGACTTCTACTTCAAGTTCCTGCCCGCCGTGGACGGCTCCGGCTTCGACGCGGACCCGGTCCTCGTGCACTGCACCCGCAACGAGAAGGTCCGCAGGTTGGAGCACATCACCGGTGACATCGTCCTGCGCGAGTCGATGTACGACCCCGTCGCCGACCTCCCCGTCCGCCGCGTCGTGGAGATCACCATCGGCGAGAAGACCACCGACCAGAAGGGCAGGGTCGTCGAACGCGTCAGCGCCAGGGCCCTGCTCCCGTACATCCACCAGCGCTACGACGACCCGACGCAGATCCTCGACGGCCCTCCGGAAGGCAGCGTCTGAGATGCGACTCGAACCCGGACAGGTCGCCGTCGTCACCGGCGCCGCGAGCGGCATCGGCCTCGCCATGGCCCGCCGCTTCGCCGCCGAGGGCCTCAGGGTGGTCCTCGCCGATGTGGAGGAGGCCGCCCTGCGCAAGGCCTCCGAGGAACTGGTCGCGGACGGCGCCGAGGTCCTCGCCAGGGTCGTCGACGTCAGCGACCGCGACAGCGTGCTCGCGCTGGCCGACGCCGCCTACGAGAGCTTCGGCGCCGTACACGTCCTGTGCAACAACGCGGGCGTCGGCTCCGGCGCCGAGGGCCGCATGTGGCAGCACGAGCCGAACGACTGGAAGTGGGCGTTCTCCGTCAACGTGTGGGGCGTCTTCCACGGCATCCAGGCCTTCGTCCCGCGCATGATCGAGGGCGGCGCCCCCGGCCACGTCGTCAACACCTCCTCCGGCGACGGCGGCATCGCCCCGCTGCCCACCGCCTCCGTCTACGCCGTCACCAAGGCGGCCGTCGTCACCATGACCGAATCCCTCTACGCCCATCTCAAGGCGGAGGGCGCGTCCGTCGGCGCCTCCGTCCTCTTCCCCGGCCCGCACATGCTGCGCACCGGCCTGTGGGAGTCCCACCGCAACCGCCCCGAGCGGTACGCGAAGCGGCGCCCGCGCACGTCCCCGTACCGCAGCCTCGACCAGTACGAGGCCGCGATGAAGCGGGCCGGCCACGCGGTGGAGTTCACCCCGGTCGAGGAGGTCGCCGAGCACGTCGTCGACGGCATCCGCGCCGACCGCTTCTGGATGCTCCCGGCGAGCGAGCACAGCGACCGGCAGATCCGCGCCCGTTCGCAGTCGATGCTCGACCGCGCCAACCCCGCCTACCTGGAGAGCTTCATCCTCGACTGAGGAGTCGTGCCGTGAGCGACACACCGTACGAAGACCCGTACCTGATCATCTCCTCCGACTGCCACGCGGGCCTGCCCACCGAGCAGTACCGCCCCTACCTCGACCCCCGTTTCCACCGCGAGTTCGACGAGTTCCTCGGTCAGCGCGACGCGCGCCGCGAGGAGGCCACCCGGCTCGGCGTACGCAACGAGGCCTTCGCCGAGAAGTGGTTCCACGACCACGAGGAGGGCCTCAAGGGCGGTTGGGACGCCGTACAGCGGCTCAAGGAACTCGACGGCGACGGCGTGGCCGCCGAGGTCGTCTTCCCCGACGCGGACGCCGTCGACAGCCAGACCGCCGCCCCCTTCGGCGTGGGCCTGGGCCTGTCCGGCGACCAGGACCCCGAGTTGGGCATGGCGGGCGCGCAGGCGCACAACCGCTGGCTCGCCGAGTTCGTCTCACGGAATCCCGAGCGGCACTGCGGGGTCGCGCTCCTCCCCATCACCGGGGAACCGGACAAGGTCGTCGCCGAGATCCACCGCGCCAAGGAGTCCGGACTCGGCGCGCTGATGATCCCCTCCATGTGGGTGGACAAGGCGCCCTACCACGACCGCCGCTACGACCCGGTGTGGGCGGCCGCCGCCGAGACGGCGATGCCGATCGTCACCCACTCCGGGGCCGCGCCCCGCCACGAGTACGGCGACCACCTCGGCATCTACGTCTCCGAGGTCACCTGGTGGCCGGCCCGCCCGCTGTGGTTCCTGCTGTGGTCCGGGGTCTTCGAGCGCCACCCGGGCCTGAGGTTCGGCGTGGCCGAGTCGGGCTGCTGGTGGCTGCCGAACCAGCTGTGGTTCATGGACCGGCTCTACCTCGGCGCCCACGGCGGCAAGAAGCTCTCGCCGTTCGCGGAGCTGAAGCGCCCGCCGAGCGAGTACCTCGACCGCCAGGTCTTCGTCTGCGCGACGAACACGAAACGCCGCGAACTCGCCCAGCGCTACGAGATCGGCGTCGACAACATCCTGTGGGGCTCGGACTTCCCGCACCCCGAGGGCACTTGGCCCGACACCCGGAACTGGCTGCGCAAGACCTTCCACGACATCCCGGTCGCGGAGACCCGCCGCATGCTGGGCCTGGCGGCGGCCGAGGTCTTCGGCTTCGACACGGACAAGCTCGCCCCGATCGCCCGCGGCATCGGCCCCACCCCGGCCGAGCTGGGCCAGTCCCCGGACCAGGCGGCGGTGGAGGCCTCCTGGGCGCGCTCGCGCGAGGTGGGCCGGCACTGGCTGACCGAGAACGACTTCCCGGTCCTGGGGGTCTCCTCATGACGGAAGACCGCTACACGGTCATCTCGGCGGACTGCCACGCCGGCGCCGACCTCCTCGACTACAAGCCGTACCTGGAGAAGCGCCACCACGAGGAGTTCGACGCCTGGGCGGCCACGTACGTGAACCCGTACGAGGACCTCCTCGCCGACACGGCCGACCGCAACTGGAACTCGGCCCGGCGACTGGCCGAGCTCGAAGCGGACGGGATCGTCGCGGAGGTGCTCTTCCCGAACACCATCCCGCCGTTCTTCCCGAAGGCCTCGCTGATGGCGCAGCCGCCGACGGCCGAGGAGTACGGGCTGCGGTGGGCCGGGCTCCAGGCCCACAACCGCTGGCTGGCGGACTTCTGCGCGGACGCCCCGGGCCGGCGGGCGGGCGTGGCCCAGATCCTGCTGAACGACGTGGACGCGGCGGTGCGGGAGATCCGTCGTACGAAGGAAGCCGGCCTGACGGGCGGCATCCTGCTGCCCGGCGTGCCGCCCGGCTCGACGGTCCCCGAGCTGTACTCGGCGGCGTACGACCCGATCTGGGCCGTGTGCGCCGAGCTGGACGTCCCGGTCAACCACCACGGCGGCTCGGCCTCGCCTCCCCTGGGGGACGAACCCGCCGCTCGGGCGGTCTTCATGGTGGAGACCACCTGGTTCTCGCACCGCGCCCTGTGGCACCTGATCTTCGGCGGTGCCTTCCGGCGCCACCCGGGCCTGAAGTTGGTCCTGACGGAGCAGGGCTCGGGCTGGATCCCGGGCGTGCTGGAGATGCTGGACTACTACCACGGCCGGCTCGTCGCGGCGGCGTCCACGGCGGAGGCCAAGTTCGGCGCGGGCCTGGCGGAGTCCATGGGCGCGGGCCCGAGCGAGGTCTGGCGGGACAACTGCTTCGTGGGCGCCAGCTTCATGCGCCCCCACGAGGTCCCGCTGCGGGACCGGATCGGCCTCGACAAGATCATGTGGGGCAGCGACTACCCCCACGACGAGGGCACGACCCCCTTCTCCCGCGAGGGCCTGCGCGTCGCCTACGCGGGCCTCCCGCGCGAGGAGGTCGCCGCGATGGTGGGCGGCAACGCGGCCCGCGTGTACGGCTTCGACCTGGCGCTCCTGGACGCGGTCGCGGCGAAGGTCGGCCCGACGGTCGCGGAGATCGCCGAACCCCTGACCGAGATCCCACCGGCCGCCACCAGCCCGGCCTTCGCCAAGGGCGCGTCGGTCCGGGTCTGGTAACCCCCCCGATCCCCGCCCGGGGCGGCTCCCACTGGCACAGGAGCCGCTCGGGCGGGAACAGGGTACCGATCGGTAACAACCTCTAGCGGCACCCCCGAAGGCGCCTCTATGGTGCGGGCATGCCGAACCTGCCCGATGTCGTGCTGTGGTCCATACCTGCCTTTGTACTGCTCACCGTCATCGAGGTGGTGAGCTACCGGCTCCATCCCGACGAGGACGCAGCCGGCTACGACACCAAGGACGCCGTCACCAGCGTCACCATGGGGATCGGCAGCATCGGTTTCGACCTGCTCTGGAAGCTCCCCGTCGTCGCGGTCTTCACGGCGGTCTACGAACTGACCCCGCTGCGCGTGCCGTTCCTGTGGTGGACCGCCCTGCTGATGCTGCTCGTCCAGGACTTCCTCTACTACTGGCAGCACCGGCTGCACCACGTCATCCGCATCCTGTGGGCCTGCCACGTGGTCCACCACAGCAGCCGCCGGTTCAACCTCACCACCGCCCTGCGCCAGCCCTGGACCAGCGCCACCACGTGGTGGTTCTACCTGCCGATGGTCGCCCTCGGCGTGCACCCGGCCGCGATCCCGTTCTGCTACGGCCTCAACCTGCTCTACCAGTTCTGGGTCCACACCGAGCGCATCGGGAAGCTGCCGAGGCCCTACGAGTACGTCTTCAACACCCCATCCCACCACCGCGTCCACCACGCCTCCCAGGGCGGCTACCTGGACCGGAACTTCGGCGGCATCCTGATCGTCTGGGACCGGATGTTCGGATCCTGGGTGGGCGAGACCGAGCGGCCCGTCTACGGGCTCACCAAGAACATCGACACGCACAACCCGCTCCGCGTGGCCACCCACGAGTACGCCGCCATCGCGCGCGACGTGCGCGCCGCCCGGACCTGGCGCGAGCGCGCCGGACGGGTCTTCCGCGGCCCCGGCTGGCAGCCGGCGGCCCCCGCCGCCGAAGCCGACAAAGCCCCCGCCGCCGGCAAAGCCCCCGCCGCGCCCGAGCGGGAGCCCGCCGCATGAGCGTCACCGGATCCCGTACGCCGTCCCCGCCCGCCGGGCCCGTCTCCGACCGGTCCGCACGCGCCGGCCGGGTGCTGCTCGTCGCCTTCGTCGCCGCCGTCGCCCTCGACCTCGGCTCGCTGCTGGCCGGCTGGCACCTCGGCCACGTCATCGCCAAGCCGCTGCTGATGCCGCTGCTCGTGGCCCACGTACTGTCGCGGGGCGCCCCCCGCCTGCTGGTCGCCGCCCTGCTGTTCGGCTGGGGCGGGGACGTGGCCCTGCTCTTCGACGCCGACCCCGCCTTCCTGATCGGCATGGGCTCCTTCGCCGCCGGGCACGTCTGCTACCTCGTCCTCTTCGGCCGGGGCCGGACCGGCCCCGCGCTCGGGGCGGCGTACGCCCTCGCCCTCGTCACCACCGTCGCCCTGCTCTGGGGCGACCTCCCGGCGGAGCTGCGGATCCCCGTCGCCGGGTACAGCCTGCTGCTCACCGCCATGGCCTACCGCGCCGGGGCGCTGGGGCGGGCCGCGGGGGTGGGCGGGGCGCTGTTCCTGCTCTCCGACACGCTGATCGCGACGGGGGTCGCGCAGTGGCCGCAGCTGCCGCGGCCCGACTTCTGGATCATGGCCACGTACCTGGGGGCCCAGTACCTGCTGGCCACGGGCGCGCTCGCGGCCGGACAGGCGTACGGTGGGGAGGTCAAAAAAGTCGTACAAGACTGAACCAACCCTGTTCCGGAGGGCTGCCCCACCATGCGCGCCACCGTCATCCACGCCCCGCACGACATCCGCGTGGAGGAGGTGCCCGACGCTGCGATCCAGCGCCCCGAGGACGCCGTCGTCCGCGTCCTGCGTGCCTGCATCTGCGGCAGCGACCTGTGGGCCTACCGCGGCGAAGCCGAGCGGCAGCCCGGCCAGCGCATCGGCCACGAGTTCCTCGGCGTCGTCGAGGAGACCGGGTCGGCCGTGTCCGGCCTGAAGGTCGGCGACCTCGTCGTCGCGCCCTTCATGTGGTCCGACGGCACCTGCGACTACTGCTCCGAGGGCCTGTACACCTCCTGCCTCCACGGCGGCTTCTGGGGCTCGGTCGGCCACGACGGCGGCCAGGGCGAGGCCGTCCGGGTCCCGCACGCGGACGGCACCCTCGTGAAGCTGCCCGCGGCCGCCGCCTCGGACGATCACCTGCTGACGGGCCTGCTCGCCCTCTCCGACGTCCTGGGCACCGGCCACCACGCGGCCCTCGGCGCCGGCGTGCGCGCCGGCTCCACCGTCGCCGTCGTCGGTGACGGCGCGGTCGGCCTGTGCGGGGTCCTCGCGGCCAAGCGGCTCGGGGCCGAGCGGATCATCGCCCTGGGCCGGCACTCCGTACGCACCGACCTCGCGAAGCGGTTCGGCGCCACCGACGTGGTGGCCGAGCGGGGCGAGGCCGCCGAGGCGGCGGTGCGCGAGCTGACGCGCGGTCAGGGCGCGCACTGCGTCATCGAGGCGGTCGGCACCGAGATGTCCATGCGCACGGCCGTGAACATCACCCGCGACGGCGGCGCCATCGGCTACGTCGGCGTCCCGCACGGCAGCGGCACCGGCCTCGACCTCGGCGTGATGTTCGACCGCAACATCACCCTGCGCGGCGGCGTCGCCCCCGTGCGCGCCTACATCCCCGAGCTGCTGGAGGACGTGCTGAGCGGGGCCATCGACCCGGCGCCCGTCTTCGACCGCGCCGTGTCCCTGGACGAGGTCCCGGACGGCTACCGCGCGATGGACGACCGCAGCGCGCTCAAGGTGCTGATCAAGCCCTGATGCAGGCGTACGAACGACGAGGGGCCGGGCGGGGTGTTGTTCCCCGCCCGGCCCCTCTTCCGTTTCAGCCGGTTACTTGACGGCCTTCAGCGCGTCGACCACGCCGTGGCCGTAGTAGCCCGTCTGGCCCCACTTGGCCTGGCAGGTGGTGGCGTCGATCAGCGTGCCGGCGTTGTCGTAGATCTGCGCCGGGCACTCCGCCTTCGTGGCCTGGCCCTTGAGCATCGCCTGGATCTGCGAGGGCGTGGCGGACGGGTGGGCGCTCTTGAGGAGCGCCGCGACGCCCGCCACGTGCGGGGCGGCCATCGAGGTGCCCTGCTTGTAGCCGTAGCCGCCGCCCAGGACGGTGGACAGCACGCGGCCGTTGCCGTCCGGGGTGGCCGGGATCTGCCACTTGTCGCCGCCGGGGGCGGCCACGTCCACGACGCCCAGGCCGTAGCTGGAGTAGTACGACCGCAGACCCTTGTCACCGGTCGCGGACACCGTGACCACGCCCGGGAGCTGCGTGGGCAGGTCCAGGCAGACGCTCGGGTCGATGGTGCGCGGCACCGGGGTGGTGTCGTTCGGGCTGGTGTCGTCGAGGATCGACTTCCCGGCCAGGTCGTGGTTCGAGTTGCCGGCCGAGGCCACGTGCAGCGTGCCCTTGCGCTCGGCGTACTTGGTCGCCCGCCCGATGGCCTCCACCAGCGCCTTCTGGTCGTCGTCCGACTTGCAGTTGTAGAGCCAGGGGTCGACGTAGTAGCTGTTGTTGGTCACCTCGATCCCCTTCTCGGCGGCGAACATGAAGCCGCAGACGACCGCCTCGGTGTAGAAGAGGCTGGTGCCGGGCTCGCTCACCTTGATGCCGGCTATCTTCACGCCCGGCGCGACACCGCTGATGCCCACGCCGTTGCGCGGGGCCCCGATGGTGCCGGCCACGTGCGTGCCGTGGTCGCTGCCGTCCGCGTACGGACGCCAGGCGCCCTCGGTGGTGTCCGCGACGCCGCCGACGCAGTTGGCCGACTGCTCCCTGGAGAAGTTGGGGGCGAGATCGGGGTGAGTGTCGTCGACACCCGTGTCGATGATGCCGACGGTGACGTCCTGGCTGCCATCGTTGATCTTGTGAGCCTGATCGGCCTTGATCGTCCGCAGGTCCCACTGGTTGGACTCCAGCGGCTCCTGACCCTCCTGGGCCGCCGCCGCGGCCTTGGCGGCGTCCGCCGCGCTCAGGTGCTGCGTCGCGCCCTCGTCGGTGGTCTGCACCGACTGGAGGGGGGCCGTACGGGTGGCGCCGACCGAGACGAACAGGCCGCGATTGGCGCGCAGCGTCTTGGCGAACTCCGGGTTCTGGGAGTGCGCGACGATGACGCCTATCTGCTCATAGGCCGTCACGACCGTACCGCCGGCCCGCTCGATGGCCTTCTTCGCCGCCTGCGTCGTGGCGTACGAGTTCAGGTTCGCCACGTACGACAGCTTGGGGCCGGTCGTCGTGGCCTTCGAAGTCGTCGCCGCCTCCGCCGTGTTGCCCAGCGGAGCGGCCGAGGCCGACACCGAGGGCAGGAAGGCGAGCGAGGCGGTGAGCGCCAGGCCGACCGGAACGACGAGGGCTCGCCGACGGCCGTGGACCGGATGAGGCATGGGTTCTCCACATCATCGTGATCGTGAAAAAGCCGCACGGGCGCGGTCGCGCCCGACGGGTTCATGACACGCGAACCTAGTGCCGCAGGTCCTGTTTCCGCCATCAGTTCGAGAAATCGGTGTTCAAAAAAGATAAGAAGCCAAAAAAACTGTGGTGTTGAACCGTCGCGACACGCCGTCCGTGCCGTTGACAGGGGGGATCAGCGCCACCATCCCCCCGCACGGAGGTTGTTTTGTCCGTCGTCCCCACCGCACCCGCGTCACAAGGAGAGCCCCCCGTGACCACCGAAGCAGCGCCGCCCACAGGCGGCGCGGGATCCGCCCAGGCGAGTCCCTCGGCCGATGAGTTCGCGCGTGTCCAGCAGAGCCCCGAATTCGCGCGACTGCGCGGCTCCTACCGCTCCTTCGCCTTCCCGCTCACCGTGGCCTTCATCGCCTGGTACCTGCTCTACGTCCTGCTGTCCAGCTACGCGGGCGACTTCATGGGGACCAAGCTCTTCGGCAACATCAACGTCGCGCTCGTCCTCGGCCTCGCCCAGTTCGCGACGACCTTCCTGATCGCCTGGCTCTACTCCCGGCACGCCGCCGCCAAGCTCGACCCCAAGGCCGAGGCCATCAAGAAGCGGATGGAGGGCGGAGCGTGAGCGCCATCCCGCACCTGACGGTCGCCGCCGGAGCGAGCGAGCACCGCCCGCTGATCATCACCCTGTTCGGGCTGTTCGTCGTCGCCACCCTGATCATCACGATCTGGGCCGGCCGCCAGACCAAGGACGCCGCCGACTTCTACGCCGGCGGCCGCCAGTTCACCGGCTTCCAGAACGGCCTGGCCATCTCCGGCGACTACATGTCCGCCGCGTCCTTCCTCGGCATCGCCGGAGCCATCGCCCTCTTCGGCTACGACGGCTTCCTCTACTCCATCGGCTTCCTCGTCGCCTGGCTCGTCGCCCTGCTCCTCGTCGCCGAGCCGCTGCGCAACTCCGGCCGCTACACGATGGGCGACGTCCTCGCGTACCGGATGCGCCAGCGGCCCGTCCGCACCGCCGCGGGCACCTCCACCATCGTGGTCTCGATCTTCTACCTGCTCGCCCAGATGGCCGGCGCCGGCGTCCTCGTCTCGCTGCTGCTGGGCATCACCAGCGACGGCGGCAAGGTCGCCGTCGTCGCCCTGGTCGGCGTCCTGATGATCCTCTACGTGACCATCGGCGGCATGAAGGGCACCACCTGGGTCCAGATGATCAAGGCGGTGCTGCTCATCGCGGGCGCGCTCCTGATCACCTTCCTGGTGCTGATCAAGTTCAACTTCAACATCTCCGCCCTGCTGGGCCAGGCCGCCGAGAACAGCGGCCAGAGCACCAAGTTCCTGGAGCCCGGACTCAAGTACGGCAAGGACGCGCTGACGAAGCTGGACTTCATCTCCCTCGGCCTCGCCCTGGTCCTCGGCACCGCGGGCCTGCCGCACATCCTGATCCGCTTCTACACCGTGCCCACCGCCAAGGCCGCCCGTAAGTCCGTGAACTGGGCCATCGGCATCATCGGCGCCTTCTACCTGATGACCATCGCCCTCGGCTTCGGCGCCGCCGCCCTGCTCAAGCGGGACGACATCCTCGCCTCCAACAAGGCCGGCAACACCGCGGCCCCCCTCCTCGCCCAGGAGGTCGGCGGCGGAGCCGGCTCCACCGGCGGCGCGATCCTCCTCGCCGTCATCTCCGCGGTCGCCTTCGCCACCATCCTCGCGGTGGTCGCCGGCCTGACCCTCGCCTCCTCCTCGTCGTTCGCGCACGACCTCTACGTGAACGTCATCCGCAAGGGCAAGGCCACCGAGAAGGAGGAGGTGCGCGCGGCCCGCTGGTCCACCGTGGTCATCGGAGCCGTCGCCATCGGCCTCGGCGCCCTCGCCCGCGACCTCAACGTCGCCGGCCTCGTCGCCCTCGCCTTCGCGGTCGCCGCCTCCGCGAACCTCCCGACGATCCTCTACAGCCTCTTCTGGAAGCGCTTCACCACCCAGGGCGCGCTGTGGTCCATCTACGGAGGCCTGATCTCGGCCGTCGGCCTGGTGCTCTTCTCGCCGGTCGTCTCCGGCAAGCCCACGTCGATGTTCAAGGACGCCGACTTCTACTGGTTCCCCCTGGAGAACCCCGGCATCATCTCCATCCCCCTCGGCTTCCTCCTCGGCTGGCTGGGAACCGTCCTCTCCAAGGAGAAGGCCGACCCGCAGAAGTTCGCCGAGCTGGAGGTGCGCTCCCTCACCGGGACCGGGGCCCACTGACCGGGGCTCCCTGAGATCGCCCGAACACCCTGCGTGGCCGCGTCGTACTTCCCTACGACGCGGCCATGTTACGTATCGTTCATTCGGGCATCCCTCGCCGACATGTGGGTCGCGTAGGCTCGATCCATACAACCTCTAGATCCGGACAGGGGAGGGGGCCCACCGTGCTTCTCGACACGTATGGCCGCGTGGCCACTGACCTGCGCGTCTCACTGACCGACCGGTGCAACCTGCGTTGTACGTACTGCATGCCCGAAGAGGGCCTGCAGTGGCTCGGCAAGTCCGACCTCCTCAGCGACGAGGAGATCGTCCGGCTCATTCGCATCGCCGTCACCCGGCTCGGGATCACCGAGGTCCGCTTCACCGGTGGCGAGCCGCTGCTGCGCCCCGGCCTCGTGGGCATCGTCGAACAGTGCGCCGCCCTGGAGCCCCGGCCCAGGATGTCGCTGACCACCAACGGCATCGGCCTCAAGCGCACCGCGCAGGCCCTGAAGGCCGCCGGCCTCGACAGGGTGAACGTTTCCCTCGACACCCTGCGCCCCGAGGTCTTCAAGACCCTCACCCGCCGCGACCGCCACAAGGACGTCATCGAGGGCATGGCCGCCGCCCGCGACGCCGGCCTCACCCCCGTCAAGGTCAACGCCGTCCTCATGCCCGGCCTCAACGACGACGAGGCCCCCGACCTCCTCGCCTGGGCAGTGGAGCACGAGTACGAGCTCCGCTTCATCGAGCAGATGCCGCTCGACGCCCAGCACGGTTGGAAGCGCGACGGGATGATCACCGCCGGGGACATCCTGGAATCCCTGCGCACCCGCTTCACCCTCACCGAGGAAGGCGCCGACGAGCGCGGCTCCGCCCCCGCCGAGCGGTGGATCGTCGACGGCGGCCCCGCCACCGTCGGCGTCATCGCCTCCGTCACCCGCCCGTTCTGCGGCGCCTGCGACCGCACCCGCCTCACGGCCGACGGCCAGATCCGTACGTGCCTGTTCGCCACCGAGGAGTCGGACCTGCGCGGCGCGCTGCGCTCGGGCGCCCCGGACGAGGAGATCGCCCGCCTGTGGAAGGTGGCGATGTGGGGCAAGAAGGCCGGCTCCGGCCTCGACGACCCGTCGTTCCTCCAGCCCGACCGGCCCATGTCGGCGATCGGCGGCTGAACCGACACCGTCCGCCCACTGCCTGACGCCTGAGCCCCGGTCACGACCGGGGCTCACGCGTTCCTCAAGGGCGTTCGGAGCCCTCCGGCTGCACCCAGTCCTCCAGGCGCACGACGTCCTTGAGGAAACCCCGGACCCCCAGGAACTGCGACAGGTGCTCGCGGTGCTCCTCGCAGGCCAGCCAGGTCTTGCGCCGCTCCGGCGTGTGCAGCGTCGGGTTGTTCCAGGCCAGGACCCACACCGCCGCGTCGCGGCAGCCCTTGGCGGAGCAGACGGGGGCGGGGTCGGGTGGCGGGGCGCCCGTACCGGGATCGGGGGTGTTCGTATCAGGGGAAGTCACAGCCTCAACCCTACAAACACCCCGGGAACGGAAGGGCGACGCCGGGCAGCCACGGGGGGAGCTGCCCGGCGTCGGTCCGTCGCTCCGACGGGGGATGCGGAGCGCGTAGGCAGTATGTCACGCAGGACCCCGTGCGGTGCACCGGAACTTCATGATTGATCTGAGGTTTTATTGAGGTTTGCCGTTTCCAGCGCGGGGCGCACCGGCGAGGGCACGAAGTGCGAGGGCAACGAGGGCGTGGACTCGCGCCCGGCGTTCGCGATGACCACCGCGATGTACGGCAACAGGACGCCGGCGGCCAGCGTCACCATCGCCACGTGCCGCTCCACGTTCCACAGGATCACCGTCGCGATGACCGACAGGGTCCGCACCGTCATCGAGATGACGTACCGGCGCTGCCGACCCCGTACGTCCTCGGCGAGCCCCATCCGGGCTCCCGTGATCCGGAAGACCTCGGCGCCGTTCCGCTTCGTCCGCTGCACGCTCCACCACCCGATCCACCCGCCGGGCACTCTCCCGCCCGGACCCTCCCACGGTACGCCGCCCGCCGGACGGCGGGGAGGAGGGGGTACCTCGGTGGCGTCCTCGGGGGCTCCCCCCGAACGGCGGTGTCCGAAATGCGCGGTAGGTCGGGCGGGTTGAAACTGGGCCCACATGCGCACCACGCGCCACGAGGAGGCTCGACATGCAATGGTTGTGGGCGATCATCGTCGGTTTCGTCCTGGGTCTCATCGCCCGCGCCATCCTGCCGGGGAAGCAGCACCAGCCCCTGTGGCTGACGACCCTCTTCGGCATCGCCGGAGCCGTCCTCGGCAACGCCGTCTCCCGGTGGATCGGCGTCGAGGACACCAAGGGCATCGACTGGGTCCGCCACCTGCTCCAGCTCGCGGGCGCCGTGCTCATCGTCGGACTGGGCGACATGATCTACATGGCGCTGAGGGGCGGCAAGAGGCATACCGCGTAGCGGCCCGGTCGCGGGTACGACGAGGGGGCCGGTGCGGACGCGTCGTCCACACCGGCCCCCTCGTGGCGCACCAGGAAACGTCCGGCCTAGAGGCCGGTGACCTCGACCGCGGCCAGGTTCTTCTTGCCGCGCCGCAGCACCAGCCAGCGGCCGTGCAGCAGGTCTTCCGGGGCCGGGACCGCGTCCTCGGCGGTCACCTTCACGTTGTTCACGTAGGCGCCGCCCTCCTTCACGGTCCGACGGCCGGCCGACTTGCTGGCGACCAGGCCGGTCTCGGCGAGCAGGTCCACGACCTGGCCGAGTTCCTCGACCTTGACGTGCGGCAGCTCGGACAGGGCCGCGGCCAGCGTGGCCTCGTCCAGCTCCGCCAGGTCGCCCTGACCGAACAGCGCCTTCGACGCGGCGATCACGGCGGCGCACTGCTCCGCGCCGTGCACCAGCGTCGTCAGCTCCTCCGCCAGCGCCCGCTGGGCGGCCCGCGCCTGCGGCCGCTCGGCGGTCTGCGCCTCCAGCGCCTCCAGCTCCTCACGGCTCCGGAACGACAGGATCCGCATGTAGGTGGAGATGTCCCGGTCGTCCACGTTCAGCCAGAACTGGTAGAACGCGTACGGCGTCGTCATCTGCGGGTCGAGCCATACGGCCCCGCCCTCGGTCTTGCCGAACTTGGTGCCGTCCGCCTTGACCATCAGCGGCGTCGCCATCGCGTGCACCTGCGCGGTCGGCTCGACGCGGTGGATCAGGTCGAGACCGGCCGTCAGGTTGCCCCACTGGTCCGAGCCGCCCTGCTGGAGGACGCAGCCGTACCGGCGGTACAGCTCCAGGAAGTCCATGCCCTGGAGCAGCTGGTAGCTGAACTCCGTGTAGCTGATGCCCTGGTCGGACTCCAGGCGCTTGGCCACGGAGTCCTTCGTCAGCATCTTGTTGACGCGGAAGTGCTTGCCGATGTCCCGCAGGAACTCGATGGCGGACATGCCCGCCGTCCAGTCCAGGTTGTTCACCAGGACCGCCGCGTTCTCGCCCTCGAAGGACAGGAACGGCTCGATCTGCGAACGCAGCCGGTTCACCCACTCCGCGATGACGGCGGGGTCGTTCAGCGTCCGCTCGGCGGTCGGACGGGGGTCACCGATCTGACCGGTGGCCCCGCCGACCAGCGCCAGCGGCCGGTTCCCGGCCAGCTGGAGCCGGCGCATGGTCAGGACCTGCACCAGGTGCCCCACGTGCAGCGAGGCCGCGGTGGGGTCGTAGCCGCAATAGAACGTGACGGGACCGTCCGCGAACGCCTTGCGCAGCGCTTCTTCGTCGGTGGACTGGGCGAAGAGCCCACGCCACTTCAGTTCGTCGACGATGTCCGTCACGGTCTCTCGACTCCTTCGATGTCTGAAACTGCCATGGTCAGTCTAGGTGTGTCACACGCCCTTGCTGACCGAGCTCATGTTGAAGTCCGGGATCCGCAGCGCCGGCATCGCGGCCCGCGTGAACCAGTCGCCCCACTCGCGCGGCAGCGTCTTCTCGGTCCGGCCCGCCTCCGAGGCCCGCGACAGCAGGTCCACCGGGGACTCGTTGAACCGGAAGTTGTTCACCTCGCCCGTGACCTGCCCGTTCTCCACCAGGTAGACGCCGTCCCGGGTCAGGCCCGTGAGCAGCAGGGTGGCCGGGTCGACCTCGCGGATGTACCAGAGGCAGGTCAGCAGCAGGCAGGGCCCGTCGTGGCCCGAGGCCGCCACCATCTCCTCCAGCGACTTCTCCCCGCCCGCGTCCAGGATGAGGTTCCCGAACGTCGGCGACAGCGGCAGCCCGGTCAGGGCGGCGCTGTGCCGGGTCGAGGTCAGCCGGGCCAGCTCGCCGCCGCTGATCCACTCGGTCGCCCCGACCGGCAGGCCGTTGTCGAACACCGAGGCGTCGTCGCCCGAACTGTGCGCGATCACGAACGGCGCGCACTCCAGGCCCGGCGCGTTCGGATCGCTGCGCAGCGTCAGCGGCAGCTCCGAGAGCCGCTCCCCGATACGGGTGCCCCCGCCCGGCTTGGAGAACACCGTCCGGCCCTCGACCGCGTCCCGGGCCGCCGCCGACCACATCTGGTAGATCAGCAGGTCCGCCACGGCGGTCGGCGGCAGCAGGGTCTCGTACCGGCCCGCCGGCAGCTCGACCTTCCGCTCCGCCCAGCCCAGGCGTACGGCCAGCTCCGCGTCGAGCGCGGTCGGGTCCACGTCCTTGAAGTCGCGGGTGGCGCGCCCGGTCCAGGCCGAGCGGGTGCGGTCCGGCGACTTGGCGTTGAGTTCGAGGGTGCCGTTGGGCTGGTCGTGACGCAGGCGCAGACCGGTCGAGGTGCCGACGTAGGTGGACACCAGCTCGTGGTGGGCGAACCCGTACAGTTCCCGGCCGCCCGCGCGGGCCCGTGCGAAGGCCTCGCCGAGGGCCGGCGCGAAGTTCGCGAACACCGCCGAGGACGTCTCGGCCGGGGCGTCGGTGAAGTCCGGCGAGGCCGGGGTGCCCGTCACCAGCGGCTGGGCGTCCTCGGCGGGACCGGCCCCGCGCGCGGCCGCCTCGGCGGCCCGGACCAGCGGCTCCAGGTCCGCGACCGTGACGGCGGAGCGCGAGACGACCCCCGAGGCCGTGCCCTCCTTGCCGTCGACGGTGGCGATGACCGTCAGGGTCCGACCGCGGGTGACGCCGTTGGTGGTGAGCGCGTTGCCCGCCCACCGCAGGTTGGCGCTGGACTCCTCGTCGGCGATGACGACGCATCCGTCGGCCGTGGACAGCTCCAGCGCCCGCTCGACGATCTCGTGGGGCTTCGTACGAATCGCAGACATCAGCGTCCGGCCTCCTGCGTGGTGTTCAGAATGTTCACGTCGCGGAACAGGGCGGACGGGCAGCCGTGCGAGACCGACGCGACCTGACCCGGCTGGGCCTTCCCGCAGTTGAAGGCGCCGCCCAGGACGTACGTCTGCGGACCGCCGACCTTCTCCATCGAGCCCCAGAACTCGGTGGTCGTCGCCTGGTACGCCACGTCGCGCAGCTGCCCGGCCAGCCGGCCGTTCTCGATGCGGAAGAAGCGCTGCCCGGTGAACTGGAAGTTGTAGCGCTGCATGTCGATCGACCACGAGCGGTCGCCGACCACGTAGATCCCCCGCTCCACCCCGCCGATCAGGTCCTCCGTGGAGAGCCCGCCCGGATCCGGCCGGAGCGAGACGTTCGCCATCCGCTGCACCGGCACGTGCGCGGGGGAGTCGGCGTACGCGCAGCCGTTCGAGCGGCCGAGGCCGGTCAGCTTCGCGATCCGCCGGTCCGTCTGGTAGCCGGTCAGGGTGCCGTCCTTGACCAGGTCCCAGCTCTGCGCCTCGACGCCCTCGTCGTCGTAGCCGATGGTGGCCAGGCCGTGCTCGGCGGTGCGGTCACCCGTCACGTTCATGATCGAGGAGCCGTACTTGAGCTTGCCCAGCTGGTCGAAGGTGGCGAAGGAGGTCCCCGCGTACGCCGCCTCGTAGCCCAACGCCCGGTCGAGCTCGGTGGCGTGGCCGATCGACTCGTGGATGGTCAGCCACAGGTTCGACGGGTCCACGACCAGGTCGTAGCGCCCGGCCTCGACGCTCGGGGCGCGCATCTTCTCCGCGAGGAAGTCCGGGATCCGCTCCAACTCGGCGTCCCAGTCCCAGCCGGTGCCGGTCAGGTACTCCCAGCCGCGCCCGGTGGGCGGGGCGATGGTGCGCATGGAGTCGAACTCGCCGGTGGTCGAGTCGACGGCGACGGCGGTGAGCTGCGGGTGGACGCGTACCCGCTGCTGGGTGGTGGTGGTGCCCGACGTGTCGGCGTAGAACTTGTTCTCGTGGACGGCGAGCAGCGACGCGTCCACGTGCGCGACGCCCTCGGCGGCGAGCAGCCGGGAGCTCCAGTCGGCGAGCAGGGCCGCCTTGTCGGCGTCGGGAACCTCGAAGGGGTTCACGTCGTAGGCGGAGATCCAGGTCTTCTCCGCGTGCACGGGCTCGTCGGCGAGCTCGACCCGCTCGTCGGACCCCGCCGCCTTGATGACCTGGGCGGACAGCTTCGCCATGGCGACGGCCTGCGAGGCCACCCGGGCGGCGCCGTCCATGGTGAGGTCCACGCCCGAGGCGAAGCCCCAGCTGCCGCCGTGCACCACACGGACGGCGTACCCGAGGTCGGTGGTGTCGGAGCCGCCCGAGGGCTTGGCGTCGCGCAGGCGCCAGGAGGCGCTGCGGATCCGCTCCAGCCGGAAGTCGGCGTGCTCGGCGCCGAGCGCGCGGGCCCGTGCGAGCGCCGCGTCGGCGAGCGCCCGCAGGGGCAGCGCGGTGAAAGCCGCGTCGATGGAATGGGCCACGGAAATCCTCCCGGGGTCGGGGCCGGTCGCCCCGATCATGTCGCGCTCGAGGCTCTTGTGCCTACATCTTTCTGTAGGAATGCGACAGCCCCCGTCGCAAGGCCCTGTCGGAGCCCGATTCTCCGGATGGCCGAGGGGGCCTATAGGTTTTCGGTATTCAAGACAGCTAGCGAAAGGGTGATCCGTTGAGCCGCTCGGTTCTCGTCACCGGAGGTAACCGGGGCATCGGCCTCGCCATCGCCCGAGCCTTCGCTCAGGCCGGCGACAAGGTCGCGATCACGTACCGGTCGGGCGAGCCCCCGGAGGAGCTCACCTCGCTGGGTGTCCTGGCGGTCCGCTGCGACATCACCGATTCCGAGCAGGTGGAGCAGGCCTACAAGGAGATCGAGGACAAGCACGGCAACGTCGAGGTGCTGGTGGCCAACGCCGGCATCACCAAGGACACGCTGCTGATGCGCATGTCGGAGGAGGACTTCGCGTCCGTCGTCGACACCAACCTCACCGGCACCTTCCGCGTCGTCAAGCGCGCCAACCGCGGCATGCTGCGCGCGAAGAAGGGCCGCGTGGTCCTGATCTCCTCGGTCGTGGGCCTGCTGGGCTCGGCGGGCCAGGCCAACTACGCCGCCTCGAAGGCCGCGCTCGTCGGCTTCGCCCGTTCGCTCGCCCGCGAGCTGGGCTCGCGCAACATCACCTTCAACGTGGTCGCCCCCGGCTTCGTGGACACCGACATGACGAAGGTGCTCACCGACGAGCAGCGCGCGGCCATCGTCTCCCAGGTGCCCCTGGCCCGCTACGCGCGGCCCGAGGAGATCGCGGCGGCCGTGAGCTTCCTGGCGTCCGACGACGCCGCGTACATCACCGGAGCCGTCATTCCCGTTGACGGCGGATTGGGCATGGGTCACTGATCACCATGAGCGGAATTCTCGACGGAAAGCGCATCCTCATCACCGGGGTGCTGATGGAGTCGTCCATCGCCTTCCACACCGCCAAGCTGGCCCAGGAGCAGGGCGCCGAGGTCATCCTCACCGCGTTCCCGCGGCCGACGCTGACCGAGCGCATCGCCAAGAAGCTGCCCAAGCCGGTGAAGGTGATCGAGCTCGACGTCACCAACGACGAGCACCTGGCCCGCCTGGAGGGCCTCGTCCGCGACGAGCTCGGCGGCCTCGACGGGGTCGTCCACTCCATCGGCTTCGCACCGCAGGACGCGCTCGGCGGCAACTTCCTGAACACCCCGTTCGAGTCGGTCGCGACCGCCATGCACGTCTCGGCGTTCTCGCTGAAGTCGCTGACCATGGCGTGCAAGCCGCTGTTCCCGGCGGAGGGCGCGGCCGTCGTCGGCCTCACCTTCGACGCGCAGTTCGCCTGGCCGCAGTACGACTGGATGGGCCCGGCCAAGGCCGCGCTGGAGGCCACCAGCCGCTACCTCGCCCGTGACCTGGGCAAGGAGAACATCCGCTGCAACCTGGTCTCGGCCGGTCCGATCGGCTCGATGGCCGCGAAGTCCATCCCGGGCTTCACGGAGCTGGCGGACGTCTGGAACAGCCGCTCCATGCTGGAGTGGGACATGAGCGACCCGGAGCCGGCGGGCAAGGGCGTCGTCGCGCTGCTGTCGGACTGGTTCCCGAAGACCACCGGCGAGATCGTCCACGTGGACGGCGGCCTGCACGCGATGGGTGCCTGATCTGCCTGATCGAGGACGCCTCGCGCATCCGTACGGCGGTGGCCGCGTTTCCCGGGAAGGGGAGCGCGGCCACCGCCGCTTTCGCGGCGATGGATGACGCTTCGATCAGATTTTCGTCGACTGACCGGATCTTCCCGAGTCGAAAACCAGGACAGATGCCTGCAAACTGACCACGTCGGGATCTTCCCGGCCGGTACGGGGAGGAGGTACGGGCGTGGGCGCGAGACCGATCCGAGCGGTATCGCTGCTGATCACCTCCGTGGTCCTGACCGCACTCCTCATGCCGGGCGGGGCCGCCGCGCGGCCCGACGAACGGGGCCCGGCGACCGGACCCGATCCGGCGGCCGGGACGGTCGCGGACTTCGCCGACCTGCCCGCCGAGCCGCCCGCCACCCCCGCCAAGCCCCCGGCCCCCGAGCTCTACGGGGCCGACTGCGACACCCGGATCGACGGCTCGCTGGTCGTGGCGACCTGCCACAACCCCTACCCCGAGACCGACCTGCTCCGGCTGCACGTGGAGTGCGACCGCTGGTGGGACGTGGACGGGGACAGCGCCGCCGTGCCCCTGGACGCCGCCGGGCGCACCCGGCTCACGGGCCGCTGCTGGAAGGAGGTCCGTACGGCCTGGGTGAGCCACGAAAGGCCGTCGCCCCCCACCGACTGAATCCCGGCCGCCAGGCCGACGTCCGCCCCCTGGATCTCGGGCCGACTGAATCCCGACGCCGGCGCGCGGTCCTACCGCGCGCCCTTGCCGAGGCACACGAACGGATAGCCCGCCGCCTCCGAGGCCGCCGCGTCCGCGTCCCCGCGCCGGATCGCCTCGATCAGCCGGGAGTGGTCCAGGTGGTCGGCCGGCCGCAGCTCGGTGCCGACGTCCGTCCGCAGCCAGTCCGCCACCAGATCGCCCAGGTCGGCGTAGAGCTCGATCAGCACGTCGTTGTGCGAGGCCGTCACCACCGCCATGTGCAGGCCGACGTCCGCCCCGACGAACCGCTCGGCGTCCCCGCTGTCCCAGGCCTCCTCGCGCCGCGCCAGCAGCGCGTCCAGTTGCTGGAGGTCCCGCTCGGTCCGCCGCTCGGCCGCCAGTCGCGCCGCCGAGGACTCCAGCGTCGAGCGCAGCTCCGCGATGTGCCGGGGATCGGCGCCCGCGAAGCGCCGGTGCATGACGCCGGCCAGCTCGCTCGTGGCGATCACGTAGGTGCCCGAGCCCTGGCGGATGTCGAGGAGCCCGTTGTGCGCGAGGGCGCGTACGGCCTCCCGCACGGTGTTGCGGGCGACGCCCAGCAGCTCCACCAGCGCGGGCTCGGTCGGGATGCGACTGCCGACCGGCCACTCACCGGACGTGATCTGGTTCCTGAGCTGGGCGATCACCTGGTCGACGAGCGCGGATCGCCGGGGCGAGGTCAACGGCATGCGGTCGGGGTCCTCTCTGGCACGGCCCCGGGGTCCGGATCCGTGGGGTACGGCGTACGACGACTGGACAACCAATCATCCCATGATTCTATGATGGTGCAATGCCCGACGAAGACATCCAGACCCTCCAGCGCCCCGCCGGGGCCCCGCACGACCACCGGACGCCGACCGCTCCCCCCGCGGAGCGCACGCCCGCCTGGCTCGGTCCGGTCCTCATCGTCGGCATCGTGCTGGCCGCCCTCAATCTGCGGCCCGCCATCACCAGCCTCGGCGCCCTCTTCGAGGAAGCCCGCACCGGCCTCCACATGAGCGGCGCCGTCGCCGGACTGATCACCTCCGTCCCCGCCCTCTGCTTCGCCGTCTTCGGCGTCACCGCGCCCCGCCTCTCGCGCCGCTTCGGCCCGGCCGCCGTCGTCTGCGCCGGCATGGCCGCCGTGGCCGCCGGCCTGCTGATACGCCCCTTCGCGGACGGCGCCGCCGCCTTCCTCGCCGCGAGCGCCCTGTCCCTGGCCGGCATAGCCGTGACCAACGTGCTGCTCCCGGTGATCGTCAAGCGCTGGTTCCCCGACCGGGTCGGGACCATGACCGGCCTCTACTCGATGGCCCTGGCCGCCGGCACCTCCCTCGCCGCCGCCGCGACCGTCCCGCTGACCGGCGCGCTCGGCGGCAGTTGGCGTACGGGCCTGCTGATCTGGGCGGTCCTGGCCGCGGCCGCCGTCCTGCCCTGGGTACCCGTCGCCCTCGCCGCCCGCCGCGAGAAGGCCGCCGCGCCCGCCGCCGTACGCGAGGCCGCCGGGCCGTCCGTCGTCCGCAGCCGCACCGCCTGGGCGCTGGCCTGCTACTTCGGCCTCCAGGCCACCGGCGCCTACGTCACCATGGGCTGGCTCCCGCAGATCTTCCGCGACGCCGGGGTCTCCGCCTCCACCGCCGGTGTCCTGCTCGCCGTCACCATGGTCATGGGCGTGCCGCTGGCCTTCGTCATCCCCGGCCTCGCCGGACGGATGCGCAACCAGGGCCCCATCGCCGTCGTCCTCGGCCTCTTCGGCCTCGCCGGCTACCTCGGGCTCCACCTCGCCCCCGCCGGCGGAGCCTGGGCCTGGGCCCTGCTGCTGGGCGTCTCCAACTGCGCGTTCCCGCTCGTCATCACCATGATCGGGCTGCGCGCCAAGACCCCGGCCGGCGTCGTCAGGCTGTCCGCCTTCGCCCAGAGCACCGGCTACCTCATCTCGATCCCCGGCCCGCTCGTCATCGGCACCCTCTACCAGCACAGCGGAGGCTGGGACCTCCCGCTGGCCCTGATGGCCGGGCTCCTCGTCCCGCAGATCGTCCTCGGCGTCCTCGCGGGCCGGGACCGCACGATCGAGGACGAATGCGGCATGCGAGACTGAACGGCATGTCGCCCGTACTCGAACCGAACCCGCAGAACGGCCACAAGAAGCTCGGCCTCGTGCTGGGCGCGATGCTCGTGGTGTCCGTGATCATCTCCGTCATCGCCACGATCGCCTCCCCCTGACAGCCGCGGGGAGTGGGGGAGGGGTGGGGTTATCCCCACCGTCCCCTAGGGGGTCAGGTTCAGGGTCCGGTGGGGTGTGCCCCGGATGGGAACGGCCGCTTCGGTTTCCTAGATTCGAAGCAGCGAGCCAGTCCGACCCGAACACCCACGGAGGCGGCCATGTCGGCCACCACGCACACCCCGCGCCCGCCCCTCGCCGCCCCGGGCACGGCGTCCGTCGGCTCTGTCGGCGCTGCCGCGTCCGTTCGCGCCGGACGGGCCGCCGCCCGTCGGGCCTCCCGACCGGTCCGTGCCGTCCGCCGCACGCCGTCCGCGGTCGGCGGCGCGAGCACCCGACTCCACTGGTGGACCCTGGCCCTGCCCGCGCTCGCGTTCGGCCTCCTCCTGCTCCTCCTCGCCGGCTCCGGTGAGGCCCAGGCCGCCTCCGGCGAAGCCCCGTCGGGACTGGTCCACGTCAGCCGGCAGCTCCTGCGCGCCGTCGGCTGACCCGCGTGCGCCGGGTGCGCCGCACCCCCGGGTGGTGGTGCCCCAACACCCTGCGCCCCATGGCCCGTTTCGTGCGAAGCTGGGAGTCATGAGCGCCGACACACCCCGCAGGATCGCCCTCCTCCGGCACGCCAAGGCCGACTGGCCCGAGGTCGCCGACCACGACCGCCCCCTGGCGGAACGCGGCCGCAAGGACGCCCCGGCCGCCGGGCTGAAGCTCGCCGAGACCGGCATCGACTTCGAGCTGGCCCTCTGCTCCACCGCCGCCCGCACCCGGGAGACGTGGAAGCTCGCCGTCCAGGAGATGTCGCACCGGCCCAAGACCGTCTACGAGGAGCGGATCTACGACGCCTCCCCGGGCGAGCTCATCGCCCTGCTGAACGAGACCCCCGACGAGGTCACCGACCTCATCGTCATCGGCCACAACCCCGGCATGCACGCCCTCGCCGACGCCCTCACCGGGCGCGCGGAGGGCGACGCCCTGGCACGGATGACCCGTACGGGCTTCCCCACCGCCGCGCTGGCCGTCGTCTCCTTCACCGGCTCGTGGAAGTCCCTCGAACCCGGGGTGGGCACGCTGCTCGACTTCTGGACGCCGAAGGAACACTGAGCGCCGGTTCGGTCGTGGAACAGGGGCGGGCCCGGCGTGATCACGCCGGGCCCGCCTTTGCTCGTTCACGCCAGGTCGGCGGCCTCGACCTCTTCGCGCGTGATGCCCAGCAGGTACAGCACCGCGTCCAGGAACGGCACGTTCACGGCGGTGTGCGCGGCCTCGCGGACCACCGGCTTCGCGTTGAAGGCCACGCCCAGCCCGGCCGCGTTCAGCATGTCCAGGTCATTGGCCCCGTCGCCGATCGCCACCGTCTGGGCCAGCGGAACGCCGGCCTCCGCAGCGAAGCGGCGCAGCAGCCGGGCCTTGCCCGCCCGGTCCACGATCTCGCCCGTGACCCGGCCGGTCAGCTTCCCGTCGACGATCTCCAGCGTGTTGGCCGAGGCGAAGTCCAGCCCCAGCCGCTCCCGCAGGTCGTCCGTGACCTGCGTGAACCCGCCCGAGACCACACCCACCTGGTAGCCCAGCATCTTCAGGGTCCGGATCAGGGTCCGCGCCCCGGGCGTCAGCCGCACCTCGGAGCGGACCTTGTCCACCACCGACGCGTCCAGCCCCTCCAGCAGCGCCACCCGGGCGTGCAGGGACTGCTCGAAGTCCAGCTCGCCGCGCATGGCCCGCTCGGTCACCTCGGCGACCTCGGCCTCACAGCCCGCGTGCGCGGCGAAGAGCTCGATGACCTCGTCCTGGATCAGCGTCGAGTCCACGTCCATGACGACGAGCCGCTGCGCGCGGCGGTGCAGGCCGGCCGACACGACGGCCACGTCCACACCGATCCGCGCGGCGGTCGTCGCCAGGTCGGTGCGCAGCGGTTCGGTCTCGACGCCGGATACGGCGAACTCGACGGCCGTCACCGGATACTTCGCGAGCCGGAAGACCCGGTCGATGTTGCCGCCGACGGCGGTGATGTGGGCGGCGATGGTGGCGGTGGACTCCGCGGTCAGCGGGTGCCCCAGCACGGTGACGTGGGAACGGCCACTGCCGCGCGGCCGGTTGTCACCGGTACCCGAGAGGATCTCGGCCTGCAGCTTCAGCGACTCGGCCCAGCTGTGCACGGTGGCCCGCAGCTCGCCCTCGGCGCCGCCGGCGGGCTTGGTGACGAGGGCGCACAGGACTATGCGGCCGCGGGTGACCACCTGCTCGATGTCGACGACGTCGACGGAGTAGGCGGCGAGGGTCTCGAACAGCCCGGCGGTGATCCCGGGACGGTCCTTGCCGAAGATCTTGACGAGGAGGGTGGGGACGTCGGAGTTCTGCGATGCGCTCATGGTCCCCTCACCGTATCTTCCCCACCCCCCACCCCAGCCCCCCGTCCCACCTTTTGAACGCGCCGCTCGCGCGGCTCGGCCCTGGCGGGCCATGCCTTCTTCACGCGCCGCTCGCGCGGCTCGGCCCTGGTGGGCCACGCTTTCTTCACGCGCCGCTCGCGCGGCTCGGCCCTGGTGGGCCTCCCCGGCTTCGCGCCGCTGCGCCGGACTCCGTCCGGCGAGCCGCCGGGCGGGGTCCGGGGCGGTGGCTGATGCCGTGGTCCGCCTGACGCGCGGCTCGGCGCGCCGGGCCGCCGCCCCGAGCGGCGCCGCTGCGTCGCCCTGGCCGGGGCCGGGGCCGGCGCACGAGGCGGGACCCGGAGTCCGACGGGGTAGCCGCTTGCGCGGCTCGGCCCTGGCGGGTCATGCCCGCCACGCGCCGCCGGCGGGGTAGCGCGGCGCTGCGGGCCCGGCGCCCGGCGCGGTCGCCTGGTGCCGTGCCTCGGTCCCTCGGGCCGCCTGCGGATGTGCGGGGGCACCGGGCGGCCCTGGCGTACGCGACTCCGCTCGGCGGAGGGCCGGGTCACCGACCCCGTGCTGACCGGTCCCCTCCACCCCCACGCCTGGCGCGCCTCCGCCGGCAGCCCGCGCCCGCCGCCTTCACCGGAGCCCCACCTTCGCCGCGCCGGCCGTCGTCACCCCCTGACGGTGATCCGCCTCCCGGCGCCGTGGACCGTCGGGCACGCCAACGCCCCCCCGCGCCGAAGGACGGCGCCGCGTACCGAGCTGACGTCAAGGGACGAACGAGCCCCGCCCCCCGGCCCCATCGGTGTCACCGCCCACCCACCGCGAGCGCCGCCACGGCGCCTCGTCCACCCGTCGAGAAGTCCCGTATCTCACTCTCCGGGTGACTTTCGACCCCGCCAACAGGCAGACCCAGACGCTTCCGGAAGGCCCCGATTCCACATGTGGCCCAAGGCCTGAAATAGTTCCCCCGGATGTTCGCCGTCCCTAGACTCCCTGGCGTCAGGGGGATTCTCGGGGGAACTAAGTGGGGCTGGAGTGCCGGAACTCGTACTGGAATTGAATGGAAGGACCTGGACGCTCGATCCGTCCAGGTCGTACTCGCTGGGGCGTGACCCCCAGGGAGACGTGGTGATCGACGACGCCCGGGTGTCGTGGCGGCACGCCACCATCAGCTGGAACGGCCGGGGTTGGAGCATCGAGGACCACGGCAGCACCAACGGCACGTACGTGCACGGTGCCCGGGTCCAGCAGACCGAGCTCGTGCCCGGTACGCCGATCCACCTGGGCAACGCGACGGACGGCCCCCGGCTGAATCCGAGCGCCGCCGCCGCTCCGCAGCCCGCCTACCAAGCGCAGGCGCAGGCGCAGGCGCAGGCCCAGGCCCAACAGCCCGCGGCCTACCAGGCCCCGGCAGCGCAGCAGCCGTGGGAACAGGAGCCGCAACAGCAGCCGCAACAGCAGCCGTACGTCCCCCCGCAGCAGGGCGGCGGCCCCGCCTACGTCGACCACCGCAGCCCGACGACGTTCCACCAGCTCTCCCTGGGCAACGTCATGCGCATCGGTCGTGCGCTGGAGAACGAGCTGGTGGTCTCCGACCTCCAGGTCTCCCGCCACCACGCCGAGTTCCGCTCGATGCCCGGCGGCCGCTTCGAGATCCACGACCTCGGCAGCCACAACGGCACCTACGTCAACGGCCAGCCGCTCGCCAAGTCCGGAACCGCGCTCCTCGGCCCGAACGACATCGTCGGCGTCGGCCACTCCACGTTCCGGATCGTCGGCGACCGCCTTGAGGAGTTCGTCGACACCGGTGACGTCTCCTTCTCGGCCCGCCACCTCACCGTCACCGTCGACGGCGGCAAGCAGATCCTCAAGGACGTCACCTTCGGCGTCCCGGAGAAGTCGCTCATCGGCGTCATCGGCCCCTCCGGTTCCGGCAAGTCGACCCTGCTGAAGGCGCTGACCGGCTACCGGCCCGCCGACCAGGGCGACGTCCTCTACGACAACCGCAACCTGTACAAGCAGTTCGCGGAGCTCCGCCAGCGCATCGGCCTGGTCCCGCAGGACGACATCCTGCACAAGGAGCTGAAGGTCAGCACCGCCCTCAAGTACGCGGCCAAGCTCCGCTTCCCCGGCGACACCGCCGAGTCCGAGCGCGCCGCCCGTATCAACGAGGTGCTGCGCGAGCTCAAGCTCGACATCCACAAGGACAAGAAGATCACCTCGCTCTCGGGTGGTCAGCGCAAGCGCGTGTCCGTGGCCCTGGAGCTGCTCACCAAGCCCTCGCTGATCTTCCTGGACGAGCCCACCTCCGGCCTCGACCCGGGCATGGACCGCGACGTCATGCAGCTGCTGCGCGGCCTCGCCGACGACGGCCGCACCGTCCTCGTCGTCACCCACTCCGTCGCCGAGCTCGCCCTCTGCGACAAGCTGCTGGTCATGGCCCCCGGCGGGTCCGTCGCCTACTTCGGCCCGCCGGACGAGGCGCTGAACTTCTTCGGCTACACCACCTGGGCCGACGTGTTCTCCGCCTTCGAGAACTACCGCGACTACGACTGGGCCGGCCGCTGGAAGGGCTCGCAGCACTACCAGCTCTACGCCGCCGAGCTCGACCAGGTCGCCCCGCAGCCCGTCGCCATGCCGTCGCCGCAGCAGATGAACCCGCCGAAGCCGCAGGGCTGGGGCTCGCAGCTGTGGACGCTGATCCGCCGCTACGTCTCCGTCATCGCCTCCGACCCCGGCTTCCTGGCCCTGATGGTGCTGCTGCCGGCGGTCCTGGGCGTGGTTTCCACGGTGATCCCCGCGAAGTTCGGCCTGGCCCCGCCGGTGGCCCCGTCCCGCTTCAACGGCGACGCCGGCACGATCATGCTGATCCTCGCGGTCGGCATGTGCTTCTCCGGCGCCGCCAACTCGGTCCGTGAGCTGATCAAGGAACGGGTCATCTACGAACGGGAACGCGCGACCGGCCTGTCCCGGTCCGCGTACCTCATGTCGAAGGTGATCGTCCTCGGCCTCATCACGGCCTTCCAGGGCGTCATCATCTGCGCCATCGGCTTCGCCCCGCGCGACCTGCCCCTCGAAGGCCTGGTCATGCCGCCGGCCGTCGAGATCTGCCTGTCGGTGATCGCGCTCGGCTTCACCTCGATGATGTTCGGTCTGGTGATCTCCTCGCTCGTCAAGACGGCCGAGAAGACGATGCCGCTGCTCGTCATGTTCGCGATCGTCCAGGTCGTGTTCACCGGCATCCTCTTCCAGGTCTACGACTCCCCGGGCCTGGAGCAGTTCGCCTGGCTGATGCCGTCCCGCTGGGCCATCGCCGCCGCCGGCACCACCCTGAACCTCGGCAAGCTCATGCCGCCGTGGGACGCCGAGAACCCGCTCAACACCGACCCGCTCTGGGACGCCACGATCGGGCAGTGGAGCCTCAACATCACCATCCTGCTGCTGCTCGGCATCGCCTGCGGCTTCCTGGTGGCCCGCCTCCTGCGCCGCCACGAGCCGGAGGTCATGCGCAAGTAGCAGGGCCGCCGTACGCGAGCGCGTGCGAAAACGCGCACGCGAAAACGCCTCAGGGCGGCACCCGGAACTCCGGGGGCCGCCCTGAGGCGCATGGGGATCTGTGGGGCAGCCGGCCTAGTAGGCGCTGTTCACGTTGTCCATCGAGCCGTAGCGGTCGGCGGCGTAGTTGCACGCGGCGACGATGTTCGCGACCGGGTCGTACTGGTCGAACTTGGTGCCCTTGACGTGGTACGCGGCGAAGGTCGGCTGGATGACCTGGAGCAGGCCCTTCGACGGGACGCCGTTCTTCGCGTTGATGTCCCAGTTGTTGATCGCGCGGGGGTTGCCGCTCGACTCGCGCATGATGTTGCGGTGGATGCCCGCGTACGTGCCGGGGATGCCCTCGCGCTTCATGATGAAGAGCGCTTCCTTGATCCAACCGTCCAGGTTGTTCGCGAAGACCGGGGTGCGGGCCGCGGAACGGCTGGCGGCCGCCTTCTGCTCGCGGTCCTTCTTCGCCTGCGCCTCGGCCTTGGCCTTGGCGTCTTCCTTGGCGGCCTTGGTCGCGACGACCTGCTGCGCGCTGAGGTGCTGCTGAACCGACTGGCTCCACGCGACCGGGGCCATGGCCACGTTCGTGCTCTCCACCTTGGCGGTCGCCTGAGCGGCGTCGGCCGGGACGAGGGAGAAGGCCAGCGCGGCGGCACCGAGGGTGGCGACACCGGCGAGGGACAGCTTGTATGCCTTCGTCAGACGACTGTGGCCGGGAGTGCTGGAAGCAGACATGGCGGGGCAACCTCTTCGAATAGCGGGGGCCGCAGGAAAGCGCCGCTGGGATCCGGGATCCGCGGCGCTGTGCGACGTCGACATTCTTAGCGGCGGCAAAATGCCCTGGCAAAGGTGTGACGTACGATCCCGCTTAGTGGATCAGGGGCCCTCACCGAGCCCGTCGCTCCGGCCCCGGAGCTACGCGCGCCCGCGCTGACACCGTCTTTACCCGTCCACTACGCCGCTTCGTAAGTGATGTGCGTCCTATGCGCGGGCTCACATCGGGCGCGTAACGGTCTCACCCAGAGTTGCAGACGCAATGCGCGGCGTAATCGAACTCCGCCCAGAGGACCACGGCGCCCCTCACACCCCTCCTCCTCAGGGCCGACGGCCCCCGTCCCCGGCCCTACGTCCAGGGCCCGATCCCGCAGGTCAGACCCGCCGGTACGGTGAGGCCATGCACAACGGACCCTGTACGGGACTGGCCGCCGTCAGCACCGCGCTGCTCGCCATGAGCCGTCACCTGGAGGTCCACGACGTCCTGCGCACGATCGTCGCCTCGGCCCGGGAACTGCTGGACGCCGAGTACGCGGCCCTCGGCGTCCCGGACGACCACGGGGGCTTCGCCCAGTTCGTCGTGGACGGCGTCACCGAGGAACAGTGGCGCCGCATCGGCCCCCTGCCCCGCCAGCACGGCATCCTCGCCGCGATGCTCCACCAGGACGCCCCCGAGCGGCTGGCCGACGTACGCCAGGACCCCCGCTTCGGCGGCTGGCCGGCCGCCCATCCCGAGATGGCCGACTTCCTCGGCATGCCGATCCGCGACGGCGAGGAGACCCTCGGCGCGCTCTTCCTCGCCAACAAGAGGGGCGCCGACAAGAGAGACGCCGACAAGAGACGACCCGGCGACGCCCACGGCTTCACCGACGAGGACGAGGAACTCCTCTCCCTCCTCGCCCAGCACGCCGCCCTCGCCCTCACCAACGCGCGCCTCTACGAACGCAGCCGCGAGCTGACCATCGCCGAGGAGCGCTCGCGCCTCGCCCACGAGCTGCACGACGCCGTCAGCCAGAAGCTCTTCTCCCTCCGCCTCACCGCCCAGGCCGCCGCCACCCTCGTCGACCGGGACCCCGCCCGCGCCAAGGGCGAACTCCAGCAGGTCGCCGTCCTCGCCGCCGAGGCCGCCGACGAGCTGCGCGCCGCCGTCACCGAGCTGCGCCCGGCCGCGCTGGACGAGGACGGCCTCGTCGCCACCCTGCGCAACCACGTCCGCGTCCTCGACCGCGCCCACGACGCGCACGTCACCTTCACCTGCGACGGCGTACGGGCCCTGCCCGCCGCCCAGGAGGAAGCCGTCCTGCGCGTCGCCCAGGAGGCCCTCCACAACGCCCTGCGCCACTCCGGCTCCGACCGCGTCGAGGTCACCCTCGCCCGCACCCCCGCCGGCGGCGCCGTCCTGCGCGTTCAGGACCGGGGCCGCGGCTTCTCCCCTTCCACCGTCCGCACGGCCGGCCGCCACCTCGGCCTCGTCTCCATGCGGGACCGCGCGAGCGGGGCCGGAGGCCGGCTGGAGGTCCACTCTGAGCCCGGTACGGGCACCACGATCGAGATGGAGGTCCCCGGTGGCTGACACCCCCGCCCCGGCCCCCGGCCCCGGCCGCATCCGCGTACTGATCGTCGACGACCACCAGGTGGTCCGGCGCGGCCTGCGCACCTTCCTGGAGGTCCAGGAGGACATCGAGGTGGTCGGCGAGGCCTGCGACGGAGCGGAGGGCGTCGCCCGCGTCGAGGAGCTGCGGCCCGACGTCGTCCTCATGGACGTCAAGATGCCCGGCACCGACGGCATCGAGGCCCTGCGGCGGCTACGGGAGACGGAGGGCGGCGCCCGCGTCCTGATCGTCACGAGCTTCACCGAACAGCGGACGGTCGTCCCGGCCCTGCGCGCCGGCGCCGCCGGGTACGTCTACAAGGACATCGACCCCGACGCCCTGGCCGCCGCCATCCGCTCCGTACACGCGGGCCACGTCCTGCTCCAGCCGGAGGTCGCCGAGGCCCTGCTCGCCCAGGACGAGCAGCCGGCGACGGCGGGCCGCCCCGGCGCGCTGACCGAGCGCGAGCGCGAGGTCCTCGGCCTGATCGCGGACGGGCGCTCCAACCGGGAGATCGCGCGGGCCCTGGTGCTCTCGGAGAAGACGGTCAAGACGCACGTCTCGAACATCCTGATGAAGCTCGACCTCTCGGACCGCACCCAGGCCGCGCTGTGGGCGGTCCGGCACGGAATCACGGACTGATCAGCGCGTGATCGCTTCAGCGGAGATTCATACGGTCGGGTGTATGTAGCCCACATGGCGTAACCGGGGCGGCGGGCCGCCGTTCTCCATACCGTGCCGCGACGGCTGGTCGCGGCAGACGTACTGGAGGACGAAGAACGTGAAGAACTTCAAGAAGGCCGCAGCCGCCACCATGATCGCGGGCGGCCTCCTCGCCGCCGGCGCGGGTGTCTCCGCGGCGCACGGCGGTGCGTCCGCGGAGGGCGAGGCCCTGAACTCGCCCGGCGTGGCCTCCGGGAACCTCCTGGAGGTCCCCGTGCACGTCCCCGTGAACGTGGTCGGCGACAGCGTCAACGTCATCGGCCTGCTCAACGGCGCCTGGGGCAACACCGGCGTCAACGCCTGACGCGCCCCCCCACAGGGCGCTCCGGCCCCGCTTCCCCCCTCTCCCCGGGAAGCGGGGCCGCACCCGGCTAGGGGGTGTCCGACGGATCAGGGTCGGATAGGCCGCGGCGTCTGGTGCGGTGCATCGCAAGGCGCCAGAGCGTCTTGATAGCGGAGCTATCGGGACGTTTCGGCAACGCGGCGAGGCGCCGTGCCAGACGCCGCGGGCCCGGCCCTGATCCGCCGGACACCCCCTAGCCCCGCTCCCGCTCCTCCACCGCCGCGTTGTACGCCGCCACCAGTGCCCGCCGGGCCACCCGCTCCACCGGCCGCAGCGCCTCCGCCCGCGCCGCCATCTCCGAGGCCGCCACCGCGCCCCCGTGGCCCCTCTCGTACGCCAGCGACACCATCAGGTCCACCCGCTGCGCCAGCGCCAGCACCCGCACCGCCCGCGCCGGATACCCCGGGGCCAGCGCCTCCCGCCCCGCCTCCGCCCGCGCCCGGTACGCCGACAGCGCCGCCTCGGCCACCGGCCCCGACGCCGCGACGTCCAGCCGGGTCAGCACCGTCGTCGCCTCGCGCAGCGCCTCCGCCAGCTCCCGCTCCGCCTCGCCCAGCGACGGCACGTCCGCCGGCGGGGCCTCCCGTACCGGCAGGCAGTGCCACACCACCGAGACGTGCACGTCACCCGCCGGGCCCACCTCCGTCACCTCGGGCACCAGGCCCAGCGCGGCGCCCACGCACACCACCGCCTCCTCGGCCTCCAACGCCCGCGCGTTGAACTCCGGCGGCCCGCTCAGCCCCAACGGATGCCCCGGCGCCGGCAGCGCCACCCGCAGCCCGGCGGCCCCCAGCGCCCGCAGCCGCCCCAGCGCCAGCGAGAGACCGACCGGCCCCTCTTCCCCCGGCAGCCCGGCCACCCGGTGCGTGGCGTCCTCGCCCACGATCGACGACACGGCCTCGTCGGGCGAGACCAGACCGGCCAACAGCGCGTTCCCCCAGGCGGCCAGCCGCCCTGAACGTGGTTCGAAAAGCATCCCCCCACTCTACGGATCCGGCCCCACAACCGGCCTGGCGCCCGGAGCCCATCCCGAGTGGCGTAGGTTTTCCCCTGGGGCTGCGCCTGCCGGCGCACAAAGAACCGTGACTGCAAGGGGTGACAACACGCTCATGAGCGATGTTCTGGAGCTGGTGGACGTATCCGTGGTCCGCGAGGGCCGGGCTCTGGTGGACCAGGTCTCCTGGTCGGTGAAGGAGGGGGAGCGCTGGGTGATCCTCGGCCCCAACGGCGCCGGCAAGACCACGCTGCTGAACCTCGCCTCCAGCTACCTCTTCCCCACCACGGGCGCGACCACCATCCTCGGCAGCACCCTCGGCAAGCCCGGGACCGACGTGTTCGAGCTGCGCCCGCGCATCGGCGTCGCCGGCATCGCCCTCGCCGACAAGCTGCCCAAGCGGCAGACCGTCCTGCAGACCGTGCTCACCGCCGCCTACGGCATGACCGCGACCTGGCAGGAGGAGTACGAGGACATCGACGAGCAGCGCGCCCGCGCGTTCCTCGACCGCCTCGGCATGTCCGACTACCTCGACCGCAAGTTCGGGACCCTCTCCGAGGGCGAACGCAAGCGCACCCTGATCGCCCGCGCGCTGATGACCGACCCCGAGCTGCTCCTCCTCGACGAGCCCGCCGCCGGCCTCGACCTCGGCGGCCGCGAGGACCTCGTACGCCGCCTCGGCCGCCTCGCCCGCGACCCGCTCGCCCCCTCCATGGTCATGGTCACGCACCACGTCGAGGAGATCGCCCCCGGCTTCACCCACGTCCTGATGATCCGCCAGGGCAAGGTCGTCACCGCTGGTCCCATCGACCTCGAACTGACCTCCCGCAACCTCTCCCTCTGCTTCGGCCTCCCGCTGGTCGTCGAGCGCAACGGCCACGACCGCTGGACCGCCCAGGGCCTGCCGCTGCGTTAGCCCACCGGTCCGTCGTGCCGGCAGCCCGCGCCCCCCGCGCCCTGTCCGGACCGCGCCCACCCGACCTACCATGACCATGTGGACATCGACGCATGGGTGTGGTGGCTCATCGGCGCGGTCGGACTGGGCATCCCCCTCGTCCTGACCGCACTGCCGGAGTTCGGCATGTTCGCCCTCGGCGCGGTCGCGGCCGCCGTCACGGCGGCGTTCGGCGGGGGAGTGGTGGCCCAGATCCTGGTGTTCGTGATCGTGTCGGTGGCGCTCATCGCCGTCGTCCGCCCCATCGCCAACCGCCACCGCGACCAGCGCCCCCAACACCGCAGCGGCATCGAGGCGTTGAAGGGCAGATCCGCCGTCGTCCTCGAACGCGTCGACGGCAGCGGCGGACGCATCAAGCTCGCCGGCGAGATCTGGTCCGCCCGAACCCTCGACTCGGACACCAGTTTCGAGCCCGGCCAGTCCGTCGACGTCGTCGACATCGACGGGGCGACAGCCGTCGTGATGTGAGAAAGCAGCCGACCCGCGGCCCCGGGGTCTGCGAGACTCCGATCAACGGGGCAGCACAGACAGCCGGAAGGGCACGGGGAACCGCATGCAACCGATCATCATCGTCCTGATCATCCTGGTGGTTCTGGTCTTCATCGCCCTGGTCAAGACGATCCAGGTGATCCCGCAGGCCAGCGCAGCCATCGTCGAGCGGTTCGGCCGCTACACCCGCACGCTCAACGCGGGCCTCAACATCGTCGTCCCCTTCATCGACTCCATCCGCAACCGGATCGACCTGCGCGAACAGGTCGTGCCCTTCCCGCCGCAGCCGGTCATCACCCAGGACAACCTGGTCGTCAACATCGACACCGTCATCTACTACCAGGTGACCGACGCCCGCGCCGCGACGTACGAGGTGGCCAGCTACATCCAGGCCATCGAGCAGCTCACCGTCACCACCCTGCGCAACATCATCGGCGGCATGGACCTGGAGCGGACCCTCACCTCCCGCGAGGAGATCAACGCCGCCCTGCGCGGGGTCCTCGACGAGGCCACCGGCAAGTGGGGCATCCGCGTCAACCGCGTCGAGCTCAAGGCCATCGAGCCGCCGACCTCCATCCAGGACTCGATGGAGAAGCAGATGCGCGCCGACCGCGACAAGCGCGCCGCGATCCTCCAGGCCGAGGGTGTCCGCCAGTCGGAGATCCTGCGCGCCGAGGGCGAGAAGCAGTCCTCCATCCTGCGCGCCGAAGGTGAGGCCAAGGCCGCCGCGCTGAAGGCCGAGGGCGAGGCCCAGGCGATCCGTACGGTCTTCGAGTCCATCCACGCCGGCGACGCCGACCAGAAGCTCCTCGCCTACCAGTACCTCCAGATGCTCCCGAAGATCGCCGAGGGCGACGCCAACAAGCTCTGGATCGTGCCCAGCGAGATCGGCGACGCGCTCAAGGGACTCTCGGGCGCCATGGGCAACTTCGGCCCCCTGGCCGGCGGTGCCACCGGCTTCAACCCGCAGAACCCCGGCAAGGGCAGCGAGCCCGGCGGCGCCGGCGAACGCCGCGAGCAGCCCCCCATCGACTGACGGGACCGTCCCCTCGTGCATGATCGGTGAGGCCCCTCGACCTTCATGGCGGGGAGGCGACTCACTCACGCGAAGGGGATGGCTCTGTCCATGTCCATGTCCATCTGGGAAGCGCTCGCGGTCCTCGCCGCCGGAATCGGCGCCGGCACGATCAACACCATCGTCGGTTCCGGCACCCTCATCACGTTCCCGGTGCTCCTCGCCATCGGGCTGCCCCCGGTGACGGCGAACGTCTCCAACACCCTCGGCCTGGTGCCGGGTTCCCTCAGCGGAGCCTTCGGCTACCGCAAGGAACTCCAGGGCCAGCGCGCCCGCATACTGCGCCTCGGCGCCGTCTCCCTCGTCGGCGGCCTCGCGGGCGCCGTCCTGCTCCTCACCCTGCCCTCGGACTCCTTCGACACGATCGTGCCCGTCCTCATCGGACTGGCCCTCGTGCTCGTCGTCCTCCAACCCCGCCTCGCCGCCGCCCTGCGCCGCCGCCAGGAAGCCGCCGGAGGCACCGGCCCCCACCCCGACGGCGGACCGACCCTGCTGACCGGCATGCTGTTCTCCAGCGCCTACGGCGGCTACTTCGGCGCCGCACAGGGCGTGCTGTACATCGGCCTCATGGGCCTGCTGCTCCGCGAGGAACTGCAACGGATCAACGCCGTCAAGAACGTCCTCGCCGCCCTCGTCAACGGCGTCGCGGCCGTCGTCTTCCTCTTCGTCGCCGACTTCGACTGGACGGCCGTCCTGCTCATCGCCGTCGGCTCCACCCTCGGCGGCCAGATCGGAGCCAAAGTCGGCCGCCGCCTCCCGCCCACCGCCCTGCGCGCGGTGATCGTCACGGTCGGCGTCATCGCGATCGCCCAACTCCTGCTGCGCTGAACGACGTAGAAGAACGTAGAAGGACGTAGAGAAACTACGCCGCTCAGCGCGCGCCGACTACGCGCTACGGGCCAACCACTCGGGCAGTGCGTCCTCCCCGCCCACCCCCAGCGCGAGCAGCATCGCGTCCGCCGGAGACGGCACGAAGGGCTTGCGCAGCAACGGCATCCCCGCCTCCTCCGGCGTCCGCGCCGCCTTGCGGTGATTGTCCTCCGCGCAGGAGGCCACCGTGTTCAACCACGTGTCACCGCCCCCCTGAGCCCGCGGCAGTACGTGGTCCACCGTCGTCGCGCGCTTCCCGCAGTACGCGCACCGGTGTTGGTCCCGGACCAACACCCCCCTCCGTGACCAGGGAGCATGTCTTCGGAAGGGCACCCGTACGTACCGGCAGAGCCTGATCACCCGCGGCATCGGAAGCTCCATGGTGGCCGCACGCACACGCAGCTCGGGATGCGACTGTTCGACGACGGCCTTGTCCTGGAGCACCAGCACGACAGCCCGGTTCAACGTCACCGTCGACAGCGGCTCGAAGCTCGCATTCAGCACCAGCGTGTCCCGCATCTCGCCCACCTCCCGTGTTGCAGGCCCGCGACCACCCTGGCGGCAGGGCCCGCAACCACTCTGGCCGCGCGCGCCACGCGGGACAACGCAATAAAAATGCCCGGTCCTGGCCTTCCTCAGACCAGGACCGGGCAAACGCTCGGAGAAGATCAGCCGACCGGCGACGCGTACTCGCCGATCAGCTGGGCGCGACCGATGGCGTGGAAACGGAGGTGGAACCCGACCACCGCCGGCGAGGAATCCTCATCGGGCCCCAAGTGCTCCCGGTCCACCGCGTACACGGTGAACACGTACCGGTGCCGCTCACCGCGCGGCGGAGCCGCACCGCCGAAATCCCGGGTGCCGTAGTCGTTCCGTACGTGCACGGCCCCCTCCGGCAACCCCTCGAAGTCCCCGCTGCCCGCCCCGGCCGGCAGCGCCGTCACCGAAGCCGGCAGGTCGAAGAGCACCCAGTGCCAGAACCCGCTGCCCGTCGGCGCGTCCGGGTCGAAGCAGGTCACCGCGAAGCTCTTGGTGCCCTCCGGGAACCCCTCCCACCGCAGTTCCGGCGAGACGTTGCCCCCCGTCAGCACCTGCGCCTCACCCAGCTCCGCACCCGGCGCGAGATCCGCGCTGGTCACGGTGAAGGTCGCCACCTCGGGGTGGAAGGCGTGCGGAAGGGGCGCCCTGTTCTGCTCGGCCACTGCTGTTCCTCCTGGATCGAACGGGATCACGTGCGCCCGAGCCTAGAACCAGTTGCGCTTCGAACCGACCGAGGCGATCCACTGGTTCAGGTACATCGTCCAGTCGGTCCCCTCGTACGACTGCAGACCCACCTGGAAGCACCGGTAGGTGTCGCTGCCCTCGCTGAACAGACCCGGCTTCTTGTCCATCTCCAACACGACGTCCATCTCCCGGCCGTCCGACACGAAGGTCAGCTCGACCTGGTGCAGCCCCCGGTACTGCGACGGTGGCAGGAACTCGATCTCCTGGTAGAACGGCAGCGTCTGCCGCGTTCCCCGGATGTGCCCGCGCTCCATGTCCGCACTGCGGAACGTGAAGCCCAGCTGCCGGAACGCGTCGAGGATCGCCTGCTGCGCCGGCACCGGGTGCACGTTGATCGCGTCCAGGTCACCCGCGTCCACCGCGCGCGCGATCTCCAGCTCCGTGCTCACACCGATGTTCATCCCGTGCAGGTGCTGACCGCCGAAGTGCGTGATCGGCGTCTCCGCCGGGATCTCCAGCCCGAACGGCACCACGTGCAGCGCGCCGGCCTGCACCTGGAAGGCACCACCGAGACGCTGCTTGGTGAAGACGATGTCCTGCTTGTACTCCTGGTCACCGCCCTCCACCTCCACCCGCGCCTGGAGCCCCACGGACAGCCCCTCGATCTGCTGCTCCACGGAGCCACCCTGGATCCGCACCTCGCCCTGGACGATCCCGCCCGGCACGACGTTCGGCTCGGTGATGATCGTGTCCACCGAAGCGCCACCGGCACCCAGGCTCGCGAACAGCTTCCTGAACCCCATGACAAACTCCCCTGATACGGATTACGTACGTACAACGCGGAACCTTAGGCCCCGGTTGCCCGGGGGCCCCTTCCACTACGCTCGACCGGATGAGCGCGCGTCCAGACCGTACGCCCCTGGCCCGGTCCTTCTTCGACCGCCCGGTCCTCACCGTGGCGCCCGACCTCCTCGGTCGGATCCTGGTCCGCCGTACAGCGGACGGCCCCATGGAACTGCGCATCACCGAGGTGGAGGCCTACGAGGGCGCCGCCGACCCGGGCTCCCACGCGTACCGCGGCCGCACGGCGCGCAACGCGTCGATGTTCGGCCCACCCGGACACGCGTACGTCTACTTCATCTACGGCATGTGGTTCAGCCTCAACCTGGTGTG